>NHFJ01000032.1 GCA_002172545.1 Fidelibacterota bacterium TMED108
GAAGGCGGTGTGAGTCTCGCATTCCCAGTCAGAGTCAACATGAACAGCCAGGTAGATTTGGATGATCTTGGATTTTAGATATCCATGAAATCCCTGGGAACATTATGATCAGAACAACCATTTATGTCTGAGACTACATTATTAGCAATATGAATGAGTTTCTGGCATTGCTTGCATCGGTATCCATCCTAACTGGACTTGTCTTGGAAGCAATCAGAACGACAGTCGAGCAGATATTTTCACTCATTGATTAGTCTTGGTCGTGCTGATTCTGATCTGGACCCTCCCTGCCTAAAGCTGGCGTAAGGTCTCTTGGCCTCCTGGACTGGCCTGCGATAGACAGTATCCACCATCCTAAGGAGAGTATTGGGGTGGACACCAGTAGGACCATCGAGAGCCATACGAAAATGATTCCATCTGCGATTGGCCATGCCCAGAGGGAAACCGCCCCCAGAGTCAGTAAAAGTAGGATCCTAGATGCCTCACTGGGAGTATTCCAGCCCCTGTGATCCCTCCTCGGAGACAGGAGGAAGTCTCCGATGCGCATGCTTCTACCCCTGTACTTCGATGGTTATGTCCCTGTGCCCTTCCTCGTCGAGTACCCATTCCTCGAATACGTACTCTTCAGACTCGATTCGAAGCAACAGCAAGTCTGCCTTCTCACTATTTCTATCGATACCGGCTATGACATCACCCCCGCTATCTCTTCCACAACTGAGTAGTCCGGGTAGTAGGTCCTACTCTGCCAAATCAGATTGCCCCCTTCGTCGATAATCTGAAGAGTTGGCGTTACCGGGTTGTTGAAAGCTTCAGTAATTGGGATGTCACTGCGTTCACCGGATGTAGCATCCCATGCAGTGTCGTCTTCCCCTGGCACAAGGACCGGCCACGGACTGTAGTATTCCGATGACGAATTCCCATAGGTCGTGTTTACGGCGGATCTCTTCTCAAAACTCGGATATCGGTGTACTGTGACTATGTTCGATTCCTCTGAAATGGTGCCATTATCGATGCACTCACGGATCATCTGAGTCCACTGGTGGCACCCGTGGCATCCAGCCGCAGCCCATAGAATCAGAGTACTGTTGTTGCCGGATTCCAGCAGCAAGTCATAGGTCTCGTTACGATCTATCTCTCTGCCGAGTGTCTCAGCGACTATGTTAATTCCCTGTAACTCTCCACCACTGCCCTCAGAGTCGGCTAACATCTGCTCGCTTTCTGTGGAGACGCAGCCCGGTAGAAGTAGGGATACTAAAAGTGCTACAATCCTCTTGTTCATGGTAACAAGATTGGCGTTAAGGACATAAAAGGTTGTTCTGAGGCTGCACTCAGGTGAATCTAGGGCCCCATCCTCTGGAGCTAGATTACTATGCTTGACTTGCAAGGGTTCCGTTTTGATAGTCAAGGAACGCTTGGTGGATCTCTTCTCTGGTATTCATCACGAATGGCCCGTAACGCTCAATGGGCTCATTCAATTCGGGTCCGGCGAGAATTAGGAATTCGGAATTTGAGTTGGATTTTATGGCGATTTCCCCCCCATCGGAGAGAATTGCCAGCTCTCCATCCTGAATATTCTGTTTGGCCCCTAGGCCGAAGGCCTGTGGTTGAGTTTTCACCCTAATCTTATTTTCAATTAGAATTCCTCCGCCGAAGACATATATCATCGCATTAAGATTTGATTCAATTTGTTGGAGTAAGCGAGCACCTTCCTCCATCTTGACATGAATAAGTGTGATAGGTATCTTTGTGTCGATATTGGAGGATTTTCCCAAGCATTCTCCGGCGATGACCCGAGCCCATACGCCATCTTGTTCGATTACAGGAGATTCTGAAGCGGGGACTTCTTGATACCTGGGCTTCATCATTTTGTTTGCTGCAGGAAGATTGACCCAGATTTGGAACCCGTGTGTCTTACCGCCCGACCTCAGGAATTCTTCATGCGGCTCTTCACAGTGGATTATTCCGCGTCCAGCGGTCATCCACTGAACATCTCCAGGATTCAACTCACCACTGTTTCCTTCGCTGTCTTCGTGCCTCATCCTCCCTTCAAGAAGGTAAGTAACGGTCTCGAATCCACGATGAGGGTGCCATGGTGCCCCCACGGCTTCTCCTGGGCCGTAATCTACGGGCCCCATTTCGTCAATTAACAAAAATGGACTCAGGACCCTCCCCATTCTGAACGGTCGGCGTACCTTGAAACCCCCGCCCTCTCGGACAATGTGGGTCGGAACAATTTCAACAACACTGCGCATAGATAATCCTCCCTCCTTTGCTGATGTGTCAATCAAGTTGACGGGACTAATAAAATCGCGTCAATGAGATAGTGAACAGGCCCATGATGATGGCGTCCATTTATTTCCNCCCCTGTCGCCGCAAGGACATGAAGAAGAGCACCTACCTCCTGTCCATCATTCTCCTCTCCTCGTCGATATCCGGTTGCACTGGCGAAATCGATGAAGCGACAGGAGAAGACGAGAAAGGGGACACAATCATTGTCACCCATGACGTAATGTACAGCGATGCCAGACTCGATGTTTCACAAGGTGAAGAGAATTACGAGATACTGCTGAGGCTGAATCATACTGCAGCCCCAAACCACGCTGACAATTTCCGAAGCCATATCTTGAAGGGGAACTACGATGGCGTAGACTTCCACCGAATTATCGACGACTTCATGATTCAAGGAGGGGATTTCGAGAATCGCGATGGCACAGGGGGATTTGCTGCAAATTGGTATGGGTGGTGCAATGGCGTTCCTATTCCAATCGGAGAATGCTCAGAGGAGAATTACACGGTTCCGGATGAAGTCGACAATAGATTGAGTCACTACTCTTGCACCATATCAATGGCTCACGCAGGTTCGAACACAGGCGGATCCCAATTCTTCTTGATTCCCGGCGATGTCTTGCATCTTCATTGGCTGGACGGCGTTCACACCGTATTCGGAGATGTGGTCGGAGGATGCGACTACGTGACGACTTTATCGGGAACGGAGACCAATAACGACAGACCGATCGTCCCTGTGACGATATCCTCTGCCGAGGTGTCCGAGGTTTACANCGAGCAAGTCGAGACTCGTNTAGNGGCNNNTGCAGACCTGCGTGGTGCAGACCTAAGTTATGCCAATATGTCGAATCTGAACCTGACTGGTGCCAATCTGAAAGCTGCTAACTTGAATTATACCATGCTGCAAGGAGCCGACCTGAGATATGCCGACCTGAGATATACCTGGCTGACTGGTTCCGACCTGACTGGTGCCGACCTGAGACAGGCCGGCCTCCACGTTGCCTGGCTGAATGGTGCCAACCTGACTGGTGCCNANNTGANTGGTGCCTACCTGCCTGGTGCCAACCTGTATGATGCCAATCTAACTGGTGCCGACCTGATATATGCCTATCTGAGATATGCGATCCTGCATGATGCCAATCTGAATTCTGCCGACCTGAGTGGTGCCAACCTGACCTATGCCACGCTGACTGGTGCCGATTTGAGTGGTGCCGACCTGAATTCTGCCGACCTGACTGGTGCCAACCTGACCAATGCCACGCTGACTGGCGCCGATTTGAGTGGCACTATTTGGTACGGTACAATTTGTCCCGATGGGGCCAATTCAGATGANAATGGGAATACTTGTGAGAATAATAAGAACCATGTCCAAGAAAGACTGGAAGTAGATACGAGGGACTCGGGGCCGATTAACATACCACCATGCAGTAAGATCGCCTCAGAGGGACTCAATCAAACTAGCAATCCGTCGGAATGGCCTGAGATAAGAAACGGCCAATGGCTTGCGATAGATGGGCTAACCAACGTATCCTACGCTTCGATAGAATTCGATAACGACTCGGACGTAGTCGTCGATTATCGTTTAGATTGGATGTGTGGATATACCTACTCAGTGAAGATTCCAGGGGGTTATAACGCCAGTAACGAATATCCAGTGTTTCTCTATCTTCATGGGCAAATCGAGGACTCGGTCTTCTTCAACAACATGCTAACAAACAACTTCCATATTCCTGAAGATGACAAGTACATCATAGTCAGGCCGTCAAAACTCGAGTTGGATTGGGATCCGAAGAAGGCATTGGATGTACTCGAGGATGTGAAATCGCANCTCAGTGTTGATGATGACCGTGTCTATCTCACCGGATTGAGCATGGGCGGGAGGGGCACCTTCATTGTAGCAGCTGCTTTGCCGGAATACTTCGCAGCAATTATGCCCCTGAGCCCACACCATGAGCCGTATTCTTATCTCTCACTTGCTGAGGACGTAGCCCATCTTCCTATTTGGATGAGCCATGGTACCGAAGACAATACCTCCTCGTTCGAAATGGCGGAACAGATGGCGGCCAATCTAGCGGATTTGGGTGCCGAGATAGAGTTTCATCCGGTGGTCGACGGGGGNCATTACATCTGGTTCCCCATCTACTCCGACCCATCTGCCATGCAGTGGATGTTATCGCATGTCAGAGGCCAATAGGCGCTGATTATGATCTCTGATTTCGGATGCCTAATAGGGAAGTTGTCCATAGCCGGGTTAATGGATATCCGGCCCATTATCAATCTAGGAAGGTTGCTAGTAGTTTTCTTGTTCATCCTATTCGTCATATTCAGCAGGACTTCAATGCTCAGAGACAATCCCCTTAGTGGAATCTTGGGTTAATGGCGACGATTACATCAATGCTGAGTAGAGGCATATTGCGATTAGTCCTGGGAAAATCACCATCGGCGGTGTTGGAATGTGTTCCAAATAGCCTCTGAATTTTGCTCCGAGGATCGTTCCAAATACTAGCGCCAAGCCTATTGCAGTACCTAACAGAATTGCTTCTGTTGCCTCTGCGTCTTCTACATTGAAGCTGCAGTAAAGGTTGATTGCTCCTATTCCCGCAAAACCTCCGCCGATTAGCATCCTCATTGACGCTGCCGGGCCCCCTTCTACCCCCTCAACTTCGCCAAAAATACTCTTGTTGAAACCGATTGGATCTCTATTCTTCATTATTGCCACGAGGACCAATACGGCCCCCACGATTTGCATGGCCAGTGTGTGTTCCATAATTTGCAAATCATATGGGGGCTCTTGATTATACGGATTCGGCCTAGGGACGGTTCCATCATAAAGCACCCCCCATTATGACGCACATGCCTATCATAGAGGTAAGTGACCATAGTTTCCATTTCCAAGAAATAGACGGCCCGGGGCCAACGGTGATGCTCCTGTGTAGCACTGGTCTTGACTCCAGGCAGTGGGGAGGGATACTCCCTCTGCTGGAAGGGAGGAGGGTTATTTGCCCGCACTACCTTTGCTATCCGGGCACCGATAGTTGGCAGGGTGGCGGAGAAATCGACTCTTGGTTGGACTACATGGCGTGTGAGGAACTCCTGCTTTCCGAGAGCGGGCAGATCGACATAGTTGGCCACTCTTATGGCGGCTTCATCGCACTTAGGCTCGCCAAGGAACACCCTCACAAAATCAGGAAGATGGCATTCCATGAGCCAATTGTCTGGGGATGCCTGCAATTCACCGAACGTAATGACTTGAGGAATGAATTTGGCGATGTAGTGGAGACATTCTTCACCGAGAATCTGGGACCGGAAGATTTTCTCAGGGACTTCGTCGACTATTGGAACGCCGAAGGAAGTTGGGATGGGATGCCACGAGAAAGGAAAAAAATGTGGTTTGAGTTGAGGGAGAAGATCCTCAGTGAAGTTAGATTGCTGTGTTACGACAGGACGCCACCCTCTTACTACGAAGGGATTGGTCATCCGATCCTGATCACGCTCAGCCCAGAGTCACCGCCCCATCAGATAGAAGCTTGCAGGATAGTTACTGGCTCCTTGGGAGATGCGCGAATCGTCGATGTCCCAGGAGGCCATATGGGAGTAATAACTAGGTCAGAGGATGTGATGCCCCATCTTTCTGATTGGATAAGCGTTGAGTGGGAAGAGGATGGTTTAATCAACTGAATTCCTGAGACGGGTTCGATGCTACCGTCATTCAATGTCATAGGNGGGGAATTGGAGGAGTGCTCGAATGANCCCCTAACTGGCTGGTTCAGGGACGGATGTTGCAATACNGACAGGAGAGACAGGGGCTTGCATACGGTTTGCTGCGTNGTGACAGANGAGTTCCTGGAGTTNGCACGCTCCNAGGGTAACNACCTGATTACACCGGTTCCCGAGCANGGTTTCCCTGGCCTTTCTCCGGGCGATAGGTGGTGCGTCTGCGCNCAGACNTGGCAGGATGCGGCCGATGAAGGGGCCGCTTGTCCGGTGGTAATCTCAGCNACNCANGAAGAAACACTGCAGATTGTCTCTTTGGAGTTGCTTAAGCAGTATGCCGTGCAGGGCTAGTTTCATTNTTCGCCCAGTTTNGTCCACAACGACCACATCCCCAATGCCGCGGCTGCAAACCATGCGACCTCCAGGATGAAGAATGCCCATTCNTCAATAAGATAGGCACGTATTGCTAACAGNCCCGAGCCTAGTGCCATCATCCCCAAGTAGGGTGCTGCCTTGCTGTGCAGGATGTCNCGGGTCTCCANGAAGAAAGCACNNAGGATGAGNATCATNCCCATGTATGCGACNGCTTCGCTATGGGCAAAGTCGAGCAAAGNCCCNAACACGTAGTCACCGNCCCTCGAATGCCCCNGGGAGGAAGGTCCAGCGAATNTCGNCNACTCCTACNTNGGCATAGTGCGCTAGAATTCGGGAGTCGTTGGCCATCTTGCCATGGTACTNCATTAGNCCGGGATATTCGGGTACGATGGAAGCCTCAATTCCATCGTANTTCCCGGAAAAAAGACCGAAGAGNCCGGTGAAAAGCTTCAGGTCTGCNATGCTCATNTCATCGGTNCCAGCAGCCCATCCGGTCTCCGACTCGGCTANCTTACTCTGGAGAAGAAGNAGGTTCCTGGACCCCTTNCCGCTGGGTCCGAAAACCTCCTTCCTNAGTCTTATCCTCTCATCTAAGTCGGNGATNCCGAATGTNGANTCGAGGGCTTTTGACAATGGCTCCATGCCATCGATGAACTCGTCTGCCTTGGCGCATTGGTATGGGTCCTCNGGGANCATTCCCGCCAAGNGTCCTGCATATCGCAAAATAGCAGATGACTCTGCGATTGTCCCCTCGGGCGTCTGNAGGATCGGGACCATNCCCCATGGCAGCTCGCCGGCCTCCTTCATTGCCTGGAATCTGGCTCCGTCGATCGATACGTCCTCCCAATCAGTTCCCGAGAGAGAAAGGGCGATGCGTATCGCCTCCGCCCTACCGGGCGATGGGAAGTAGACCAGACGAAGCATGCCCACTCCTCGGAGTCATTCTACTTGAATGGAGTCTCTGACGACTAGCGTTTGTTGGTGGAGGAGACGGAGCGNCTCTTGTACTCCGAATAGTTGCCAGGCCAGACTACGATACTTCCATCTCCCTGTAGGTCCCAGATGGTGTCGCACACCTTGTCCAGGAAGTATCGGTCGTGGCTGACCGTGATTATCCCCCCGTCGAACTCGTTCAGCGCCATCTCAAGGGCCTCCTTCGCATCCGTGTCCAGGTGGTTGGTGGGCTCGTCGAGAAGCAGCATATTGTTCTCCTCTAACAGNAGCCNNAGGAGNGCNATCCTGGCCCTCTCACCCCCACTGAGCTTGCTTAGTGGNGTTGATACCATATCCTTNGTGAACTGGAACTGTCCGAGCAGGGCCCGCAGNTNGCCNTAGTCCATCCTCGGCTTGAGTCTCCGNACCTCTTCGATTGGCGTCAGNTCGAAGTCCAGTGTCCTGTGGTCCTGGTGGAAGTANCCGATNTGTACTCCGGGGNTGATNTCTACCTTCCCGGAGTCTAGGAAGAGGTCNCCCGTGATAAGTCGTAGAAGTGTGGTCTTCCCTGCACCGTTGGGCCCTATTACGCCGATCTTCTGACCNCTNCTTACGCTGACCTCGACANCCTNCAATATCGGCCTCGACAGCGAATCGAATGANAGACTNGCATCCTGGAANTCGAGGACATCCAGACTGCTCTTCTCGGCAGACTGCAGGTTGAANTTCAGGCTCTGTCGCTTCCTCGGTTTAATCGACTTTAGCCAATTCAGCTCNCTCTGGGCA
>NHFJ01000033.1 GCA_002172545.1 Fidelibacterota bacterium TMED108
TGGAAATTGGATCGGAGATGGGGACATGCCTTCACTCCCATCTTCTTCTACATTGGAGTTAATTGGTGCAATGGATCCCATCACCACAGATATCCATCTAGATGGTAACTTCACCTTGCAGCCAATATCCCAAGGCGGGTCTCCATTGAAGATTGGAATAGCTCCCGGTGAGTTCATTTGGGTAACTCTGAGATCGAATATAGGTTTTGATAAGGGCCTTCCTGGCCATGGAATATTGGTTGAACAGCAAGATTTGGCATTCGGAGATTTTGAATCTAATCTCGTTAATACCGATCCAACGAAACCTTGGGTAAAGATTGTTGAAGCCGATGGGGACGATGCTTTACTCCGAGGTAGGGATTACGGCTCGTCAGGCGATACTTTCTCGACGGGGGATCGTTTTGGGCATACGGGAAATCAAATCTGGGACAATAGGGGCAGACTAGTTCCGTGGACTATTATTGTGACTTCACATACTGATGAGTCTGCCACAATAGAGTATGACTTTGTAGGGGACGCGGATTCAACAATCACCTTTCCACGTGACCCAGTCATATTGCTTCCAGATGAGACTGCACATGCTGAGGTCCTCGTCGATCTGGGGTGCGATCTTGTTACGGATTTGTCCAACCAGGCTCAAGTGCGTTCACAATCAGATAACAAATACATCGTGGAGATTCTCAACTTGTCTCAAACATCTTCTGAGGAAGGCACTATTACAGGCACAATTGGTTGCTTAGATAGGCCAATGACACACGTCTCACTGGATTGGAGGATGGTTAACCACAGATTACAAACCGAAATGTTGGAGGCAACTGTTGCCTGGAACGAGCCATCTACAGTTGAGTTGCATCCAGACGCTGTAGGAGATGGTCCCAGGGTTTACACAATTTCTGTAGATGGCCCTGCAGGTAGAATTTCCGATTCCATTACAACTGGTACATACTATCCAGGGGATCCAATTGTTCTGGCTATTGACCCCGTTGGATTGCTCGAACCCAGAATGATTGCCCGTGGAGAGCTCGTAATTGTTGACTCCAACAATATCGAGCAAAGAATCCCTATTGTCCTTAACTCTGAGGGAGAGCTCCCCTTCGGACCATTAAATTGGCTCGCAATTCCTTCCAATGCCATCTCAACGGTATTTGCTCTCCTAGCATTCTCAATAGCCACTGGTAGTAGAAAATTGTCTGATGATGTTAGGAAGCTTTGATTATTAGATTATAACCGCCAAAATACCCCTAAATCCTCCTCGGGTTGCTCCAACGAGAGTCTGAAGGGGGTCTGGAAATCTGCAGATACCTCCATCCGGCAGTGTCCATTATAGGGTATAGCCAATGTTTATTCACGCCTGAAGCAAGCCTCGAAGAAAGACACGCTTCAGCCCAATTTTCAGGTCCCTCGCTGGTGGGATCGACGACGAGCCAAGGGGCATGGGCATCACCTACACCGCCAGAATAGCACCTCCAAGTACTGCCATACTTGAATCCTGATCTGGTATTCAAGCCCCTCATCCATAAGTCAAGGAGAATACTTGCAGATATTGATATTTCACCTTCGAAATATGACTCGATTACCTCAGCCTCAATATGATCCAATTTACGGCCCCCATGGAGCGGTATTCCAATAGAATCGAGTGGCCATTTTGATACAGAGGGAAAGAATATCTGATTTCCGCCTATTCTAGTTTTTTCCATTTCTGTTATTTCATCAATAATTTCATTTGACGGCTTATCCATTTCGCCTGTGGGATTAGACTCACTGAGCCTATATGTTACAACAGACTGCTCTTCATCGATAATGAGAACTTCCGGTATTCTACCCATTTCCTCTACTTCCACACACCAGTGTAGTAGATCTTTCAGCATGCTTTCACCACCCTCTGGCTTTCCGTTCAGTAGATCTTTTGATTCAAACCATAAAATCTCAGATGCGGGTGCTCCCCTTTTCGGGTGACCATCGGATGACCATCTCATTGCCCATGAACGACTCTTGCCGAGATTCAGTGAATCGAAATTTTCTGATAATACTACTTTGTTACCAGGCACTCTTAATGCTTCAAGGATCGCCGATTCTAAAAGTAAATTTTGATTCACTTCGATCCTCTCTGTGAGCCACGTTGAATATGACCGTTGGTCATTTAAACCATTGAATTGAACACCCCGATGCTCCCTGCAGAATATTGCCTCCGAGTCTGTCAGTAGTAATCCGGGTCCGTCGGCAAGTATGCCGATTGCTGACTTCTCCCATAGCCTGCTGTAAGAAGAATCGTCGTATAGTATCCTAGTTTCACGGTACTCCATAGTTGCATCGAAGACGCGGACAAATTAGACGCTATCCCCAAATATCATCTGTGTATCCATTCTCGGCAATATATGGACGACGATTCAGAAGCTCTGAGACTGGATAGCCTAGCAAGACTGATTTCATTATTAGAATCAATAGACGGCTCCAAGGTAACACTGATTGGAGATACGATGCTTGACAGATATCATCACGGATTTGCAAACAATCTCAATTCCACTGCACCTGTTCCAGTACTGAAGATTACAGAATCAGATGAGTCGCCTGGTGCCTCAGCTCATATTGCAATCGGACTTACATCATTCGGAATAGATGTATCATTCCATACAGCAGTAGGCGATGATGCCGAGGCGTCCTCGATTACCACCTCACTAAAATCTAAAGATATCAGAATAGATAATGTAATGCGCGTAAAAGATCGCCCAACTTTGACAAAAATTCGATTCTTTGCTAGCAGGGAAAGTCTACTAGATAGAAGACAAATCCTACTTCAGGCAGATAGGGGCCCCAATGAAATTCTAGACGAAAGTGTATCATCATCACTTACAGAATCCGCACTGGCAAATATTCCAGACAGTTGTGCATTGGTGATATCTGACTATGACAAGGGCGTGGTTACAAAGGATGGGGCCCAGATTTTGATTAAGGCTGCCAAGAGTTCAGGAATACCTGCAATAGTTGATCCTAAACTTACTGGATTGGAAAAGAGTAGAGGGGCTACGGTTGTGATATTCGAGAAGAGGGGGATGTCACTATTGGCAAGAAGGATTGGGTTAAATGACGACGATGCGGCAAAATATCTCTTGGAAGAGTACTCATGGCAGGGTATCTTAGTCTTGGGTGGAATTCATGGCATGTACCTTCATCAAAACGACCAAGGCAGCATATTCATGCCTTGCATGGCTCCAACAGCAGAACAGCAGATTGGCATGCATGATGCTGCGGCAGCATCACTTGCAGCAGCATTAGGTTCAGGATTGTCCCTTTATGACGCTGCATTATTGGCATCTGCTGCATGTGACTGTGTACTGTCGGCGACCTCGGGGCGAGACTACATTGATCNAGCAACTCTAGCCTTATGGNTAGATGAATTGTCCTGGCAGATGAGAATCTCCGACAGATAGAGCAGTTGCCAATGGCATTGAATAGTGTTGGTATAGCGCGACTACTATGAATCGGGTGAATAATCAAGCATTATTGGCCCTGGTAACCGCCTCTATATTCGCTGTATCATTATTCCAACCACTTTCTCTTGCGGAGGATTCGGACTACAGTTATCCAGCTAATATTTTCGTAGATTTGGAAAATGGCGATGTTATTACCGAGAGTTCGATAATTACAATTACGATACAAAATGAGGAATTACCAACTTATGCAACATGGGAACTTCTGGATACTAGTGGAACCAGATTCTTTATTGATTTTACAGAGGATTTAGAAATATATTCTGAATCAAACTTCTCCGANTCNGTCGCTAGTTGGAAGGAATGGTCATTCGGCATAGAGGTGAANCCNGCNGCTATAGGCCACTGTTCTTGCATAGCCAANATTACCGNCCAAGAAGAGANTGGTAACACAGTTTCACTAATTANGACATTGTTCATCTCGCCGGATTCCCCCNCAAATNNCCAGTTTCCCCCTATTATCCACGTCATATNTGNCTCTGAATNTCAGTGGTCCAGGAAAACTCANNTCTTGCAATTCGTAACCATGGATATAGATTNAGAAAATCCTAACTTATCATACNNGATCGCGGATTCAACGAATGTCAAGTGCTCAAACGTGTATATTGGAGTTCCCGANGAATCAATAGATTTTATTCCATCAGCGAACACAGCTACGGATGGATTGTTTTCATACGAAATTATGACAGAAAATCTAACTGATGGTTGGTACGATCTTAGTGTTTTTGCGATTAATCCCACAAATCAACAGTTCTCATATGACTGTATGAGCATCATGGTCGATAATAGCCCACCAGTGGTTATTATCGAGGGNNAAAACAATGTTGCTGAGGGTTCTGGATATGCGATTTTCGATGGTTCTTCTTCATTTGATGAAACATGGGGGATACAAGGACTCACTTATGTCTGGTCCGTNGTAAATACAGATTCATCAATNGATAATGATACTGTTATTTTAGCNGGTTTGGATGAGCGGACTCTTTCTGTTAGTACTGAANATGCAGGGACATATGAAATCAAACTAACAATATCAGATAAAGCTGGAAATCTTGCTACTTCAGTAGATTATCTAGAAGTGCAAAATATCCCCCCCCTAGTAAAACTAACAATAGATGGAGAGCCCATAGAGAATAATGGCCAGTTTACTCTTCTTCGTGAAGGATCATGCATAATTGACGCTTCTGGTTCAACTGATACTCAAAATGATGCCGACAATCTCAGATACGTTTGGCGTGTGAATAATATTCCTACTTACGAGGGTGAAGCTAGAGATTTTTCCTGGCCGGAAGGGGTTGATGGCGATTTCATCCTCACCATTGAAGTAATTGACGACGACTCCGAATCTTCACAGATTTCTGTATTGGTAAAAGATGGTTCTACGGACTCTGTGTTACCTCTATCGATAATTGTGCTAATTCTATCTGTAATATTCTTTTCATATTCTGTTGTAAACATGCGCAAGCAGACAAATGAGTCCGACATACCAAAATGGTCCTAGTACACAAGTCCAAAAGGAAGAATCATTAGGGCCGTATATGGACTTGCCTTTCGTAACATCCGAGTATTTCGATAGGCAAGAGTTGCTATTTTCACAATTGCCTTCGTCAAGTATCGTGATTATACCCACTAACGAAAGGAAAACAAGGTCAAATGATGTAGGATACCCCTTCAGACCTAATTCCTACATGCTTTATTTGTGTGGTTGGAAGGAGGATGAGGGTGTTTTCGTAGCACACAACAGAAATGGCACTATCGAGTCTAAATTATTCGTTCCACNACGAGATACAACAAAAGAAATTTGGGAGGGTATCCGGATTGGGATAGAAGGCGCTGAATCATGGCCCGTACACACTACTTCATCGATAGAGGATTTTGAGTCAGAGATTACACAAATAATCGGACAATTCGATAACGTATACACTATCTTGGGTATTTCAAAGGAATTGGATAAAATTTGCAACGCAGTTGAAGGCCTATCCGATCCGAGGACGATCCTCGACCCTATGCGTAGGGTCAAATCTCAGGATGAGATCAAGCATATGCAAGAGGCGGCTACTATTGCTTCTACTGCACACAAATTAGCCATGAAGAATGCTACCCCGGGAATGGGCGAGTGGGAAATACAGTCCTATGTCGAAGGGCACTTCATGAGATCAAAAAGTACCTGGAGTTTCCCCTCTATTGTAGGCGGTGGGAGTAATGCCACAATTCTTCATTACAAGTCCAATGATTGCAAGGTCATCGGTGGCGATTTAGTACTGGTAGATGCGGGCTGCGAAATCAATGGGTATGCCTCAGATATAACCAGGACATGGCCGATTAACGGAAGGTTCACAGAAGCCCAGAAGGAGATCTATGAGTTGGTACTGAAAGCTGAGAAGGCGGGAATTGAAGAATGTCGTGTGGGCAAACCTTGGACAGCGATGCATCGTGTTGTATCAGAGGTGATCGCCCAGGGACTAATTGACTTGGGTATTCTCGACTGCGGACTGGAAGAAGCTCTTGGCGACGATGTAAAGCTGGATGGTCCTTTCAGGAATTTCTTCATGCATGGAACAGGTCACTTCCTAGGCCTAGACGTTCATGATGTGGGCGGGGGTCGCCAGGGTGATCCGGGCAACCCTGATTCATTGGAGTCTGGAATGGTGCTAACTATTGAGCCCGGGCTCTACTTTGCAGACTGGAGAGAGGATATAGAAATCCCCGAGAGGTATTCTGGTATCGGGATCAGGATAGAAGATGATATTCTTGTCACCGAGGATGGCCCGGTTGTCCTTTCATCTTCATGCCCTAAGGAGATTAGTGAAATCGAGTCGATTGTAGGTACTGGTGTTTGATATGTCAGATTGGAGAGGAATACTTGAAGCTCAAATACAAATGGATCCACCTGCGTTGTCAGTTGATGATGCCGCAGAAATATACTCCAATGCACCGCTAAATGAGTTGATGTTTGTAGCAATGGAGAGAAGGAAGAACCAGGTTCCCGGCAATTATGTCACTTACCTGATTGATAGGAACATCAACTACACTAATGTCTGCACTATTAACTGCCATTTCTGCTCATTTTATCGGTCCCCTGGACACAAAGATAGCTACACCCAGACAGTTGATCAGATTAGCGAACGTATCGTGGAATTGGAAAGTGTTGGTGGTAGCAGGATACTGATGCAGGGGGGAGTTAACCCCTCCTTGCCATTTGAATGGTATACTGCCCTACTGGAAGAATTGTCTAGAAGGCATCCAAAAATTTCTCTCGATTGCTTCTCACCAATAGAGATTGAGGGGATTTCTGAAGTTTCGGGACTTTCTACAATGGAGGTGCTCTCTAGATTCCGGGACTCAGGATTGCACGGCCTCCCTGGTGGTGGAGCAGAGATGCTTGTTGACAATGTTAGAAGTGGGATTTCTCCTCGTAAGGGATCCTCAAATAACTGGCTTAGGGTGATGAGTGAGGCTCAAACCCTGGGTCTGATTACTTCTGCAACCAATGTTTTCGGATTTGGGGAAAGTCATGTAGAACGGGTAGAACACATGGAAAAGATCAGATCGCTTCAGAATGAGACTGTAGCACAGGGCAATCCCGGTTTCACTTCATTCATTTCCTGGCCAGTAATGCTAGAGAACAATGCATTTGGAAAGATGGGCATTCGTAGGAACTCTACTGGTCTCGGTGCCGGTGCGGTTGAATATCTCAGACATGTGTCAGTGTCTAGAATATTCATGAATAATATCGATCACATTCAATCATCATGGCCCACAATGGGACTAGAGGTGGCCCAGATTGCATTGTCAGCAGGAGCCGATGACATAGGCTCTACGATGATGGAGGAAAACGTCGTTTCTGCTTCGGGTACTACCAAGACTATGGCATCTGTGGACGAGCTGGAGAGGGCGATTTTGCAAAGCGGTTTTATTCCCGCAGTAAGAGATTCTGAGTATAATATTCTAAATGTCCTTGAGCAGGACCGAGTGGCCCTAAAAGTTGGATAGCTCAGCTCTACCACTGATAACTGGTGCTACTGGGATCTCCGTAGTAACATCAGATTGCGGCATAATAACCGGCGATACCCAGGAAATTCTCCTGCCGTCTTTTTGTTCGAACTCTATTACTATCTCCCAGTGTATAGCAATAAGTGATGAGTATATTGTGCCAGGCCAGCTTTCTTCGGGCATGTTTAGTTTGAAGGTGGTGCCTACAGATANATCAGAGACCCATTCTGAGCGACTCATTATTCTGAGTGGTTCTAGGATTACCGGCTTCTTTGTGGCAGATTGCATCGGAGTAGCCTCACCAACTCCAGAGCCAACCTCATCACCAGAGGACACTCTTCTTTCGGGCAGAATTGTAGACATGCCGGGAGATGGCTGCCCAAACTCATCCCTACCTAGTGAGGCCAGTACTGTGCTTCTCTCTGGACTAGCAACACCAACCTGAATCCTCGATCTCTTAAGTGAGATTTCATTATCTGACTCGGTTATCATTACCTCTGGAGAATCCCTGCTTTCAACTATAGAAAATGTAGGCTCCTTGTATGGTTTAGCGTTTATTATCGATTGCCTAGACATATCGCGGAAATTTGCTATTGTTCGAAATAGAAGAGGCAAAAGAAAAAGTGGGAAAGTATAGAATAGCAATCTGGGATATTCCAATGGTCCGATCGATACTGAGCCAGCAATAACTCCACCTATGAGTCCGAGATCAACTAGTCCCGGCTCTATTGCGTGGATAAATAATGATACTATGAGGAGGATTACAGTTGGCATAATTAATCTTCTAGAGATATTGTGAAGCGGATCCGGATTTATGAACCAACCAAGTCTTGTACGCGTGAGGAATGTTGGTGGACTGAAACCTATTTCGCATTGCAATTGAAATTTTTGTGAGTCATCTTCGTTAGAATCTACCCATTCAACAAACCAGCTATCTTTTGAACCAATGGTGAAATTAGTTGCAACATTTTCACCGACTTCTACTTCGACCTCAGAAATTGGAACTTCTGACGGTTCCATATGTCCTAGTTCGAATGGGGGGTACCTGATTCTCTGAATTGTACGACGCATCGTTAGCTCCATAGAATGGCCTTTGCAGCCCTACCTGCCAGCCTCCTAAATTCAGGGACTTCTCTCAGCATCTTAACTCCTAGTGGAATAGGATTCTCAATATCGCCGAATTCATTGATTAGATCAGTGACTTCAGGCCTAGCCCAAACTGAAAATATATCCTCTAGTTCAGCGTCATTCATCTCTGTAAGAAAGGCATCCCTCAAAGCCCTCTTTTTTCTCTGATCCCTCTTCATTTGTTTTAATTTTGATGAGAGTGCTTTCATCCGAACCTCACTCAAGTCATTCTCAGAAATGGCATTGCTTAGTAGTGGCACTAGCATGTCAACTTGTTTGAAACCAGGTCCGATTCCCCCGCCCGTGGTAGGTTTGCATATGCCAGCTGCATCTCCGAATAGTGCAACACGCTCGCGCATTGGTCTTCGAACAATTCCACTTGGAACCGGACCGCAGAATCGGGCCACTTCGGAGCAATCAGCGAATCGTGAATTCAGATTTTTATCTTCGATCAAACGACTCATGAATTCCTCACTAGAAGTGCCGCCCATCAGATTAGCCTTTGTCCAGGTCCCTAGCCTTGTAGTCTCACCCGTTGGAATGGCCCAACTGAAGAAACCCGGAGCAATGGATTCTCCAGTGTACATATCCAGCATCCCGTCATCGCCAGAATACCCCGTTACTTCGATCTGGAAACCAATCATAGTTTCTGTGGGATTGCCCATTCTAAATTTGCGACGGACCCATGAATGGGCCCCATCGGCACCGCATAGCAGCTTGCAGCGTACCGTCTCTGAACCGTTGGGCCCATCGATATTGACTTCGACGTATTCATTCTCGATTGATGCCGAGACAGGTTTTGTGGATAGCATAATTTCTGTTCCCGTGGCTATTGATTGCATGACAACAGCTTCGTCGAAAATCTTCCTGCATACTGAAAACGTACGAGGTACTTTTGGATCTCCTATTGATACTCTTTTCCCATTAGGGCTGTGAATATTAGCACCCCAAATTGAAGTCAGAATTGAAGATTCCAGGCCTATCGTCTCCATTGCAGCTGGATTTACCAGTCCAGCGCACTGGAATGGCCGTCCGATTTCATCATGTTCTTCGAGTAGTAGAACACTGTGCCCATTATCATTCAATTTCTTCGACAGGTACCCTCCAATTGGGCCGGCCCCTACCACAATAGAGTCGAAAAATCTGATCATTCCAATCGCCTCATGCTACTTTTTGCCTCTACGCTTTGAATTAATGGTTTTCTTTAGATTACCAATTAAATCGCTAGCATCTGACTTG
>NHFJ01000034.1 GCA_002172545.1 Fidelibacterota bacterium TMED108
TCTGTTCCTTGCTAAGAAATCCCAGTACAAAGTAGTAAAGGGGCAGGCGTTTTCTCCAGTGCGTTTTTTCGGATCATAAATACAATCTGAGCAATAATCGCTCATTCTATTTATGTATGCTCCACCAGATGCATAAGGCTTAGTCGCCATTTGCCCACCATCAGCGTAAGTTGCCATGCCTAAAACATTTGGCAACATGACCCACTCGGCGCCATCAATGAAATGTGACCACATCCAATTTGTTACACCTTGAGGATTTAATCCGCTAGTTAAAGAAAGATTTCCAAAAATCATGAGTCTTTCAATGTGATGAGTATACGCATACTCGTATAAATGATCCATGGCACCGCTTACGCACGCCATTTTTGTTTCATCTTTTTTCAGAAAAGCTGGAGGTATCTCACGGCTAGCCTCTAAATAATTTACATCTCTATAATCGGGCATCCAAAGCCAGTACAAACCCCAAACATACTCTCGCCACCCGATTACTTGTCTAATGAAACCTTCGACGCTGTTAATAGGCGCGTTCCCATTTTGATAAGCACTTTCTGCTGCTGCTACAACTTCAGCTGGGTGTAATAATCCGATATTTAATGAAGAACTAAGAACTGAGTGAGCTAATTTCCATTCTTTATTAAGCATCGCATCTTCGTAAGGACCAAATATTGGTAAAGCTCCATAAATAAATTCATTCAATCGGATCAGGGCTTGTTCTCTTGTTACTGGCCAGATGCCTTTAGGAACCGCTCCCCAGGCATGATCTAAATTACTTAGAACTTCTTCATCAATTTCGTCATGCGTAAATAGTTCAATCGTTGGCCATTCTCGACCATCTCGAGGAGGTCGTTCACGGTTCTCGTGGTCAAAATTCCATTTACCTCCAATTGGTGAATCATTATCCATTAAGATCTGTAACCGTTTGCGTTGCCAACGGTAAAAATCTTCCATTTTAAATGACTTACGATCACTAACCCAGTCAGCAAAATCTTCATAGTGACACAAAAACTGATTATTTTTTATTATCTTAAGATCAAAACGTTCAGCAATTTTATTTCCATTCCAATTCATAGGTTCCATTAGAATAATTTCTTCAGGCATAAATTCTTTAGAGTGACCAGTAATCCCTTCACCTAAACTTTTTGAGACCCTGTAATCAACTTCAAAGCCTTCTTGCCGAAGTTCGTCAGCAAAATGTCTCATAGCAGAAAGAACCAAATGTGATTTTTGAATATGCCATTGGCTGTTGTTAAATTTATCTTCGATTTCAACCATCAGAATTTGCGCGTTTGTGGGGGATTGGTTGATAAGAGAAGAAATACTCCTATTAATCTGATCACCCATAACAAGAATGGTTGTTTTCTGTGCGTGTTTTTTAAGTGTCATTGTTCTCTGATTGCTGAGTTCAAATGTAAGACATACTGTCTGAAATTATGCTTTTACTCGTCGTTAAATTCGTCACATACTGTCGACCTAAATCATCATTTCGGTAGATTACAGATTGTGGCAATCGCGTATGTTCATCTAATAGCAACAGTTTTTATGGCGGGTGTCATTTGGTTCGTACAACTCGTTCATTACCCTCTTTTTCTTAGGGTAGGTGAAAATGAATCAAGAATTTACGCATCTGAACACCAGAAAAGAACATCTTGGATAGTGGGTCCTCCAATGTTGGTAGAAGGGATAACAACGTTATGGCTTTTCTTTGACCCTGTAAACGGAAGACTTCTTCCTCTCATCGGGGGGTTAATTCTGCTTAAAGTCCATCTTTCGACGATTTTTCTTCAAGTTCCGAAACACTCGGTACTCGTTAGTAGTCATTCATCAGAAGTTATTAACGCTTTAGTTAAAACAAATTGGTTTCGGACAATCGGCTGGTCTTTACGTTCACTCATTGCGTTACTGATCATCGTATAAAAATGACACAATTTCTTTCAAACATCTGCCCCGTCAATATAAAAAGGGCTGTAATGGTTCAAAAATGGATGGATATAGTTTTTCTTCATTGGAGATACCCAGTAGAGACTGTTTCAAAGTTACTTCCTAAAGGAATTGAAGTGGAAACATTTGATGGCCACGCTTGGGTTGGTTTAATTCCTTTCCAAATGGAGGATTTAGGATTCCCAATGATGCATCCATTACCTCATGTGGGATCTTTTCCTGAAGTAAATGTCAGGACATATGTAAAGTACGGAAACAAGTCGGGTGTATGGTTTTTCTCACTTGACATCAATAAAATTATCCCGACTATAACTGCAAGAACTGTTTACAAGATTCCTTACTGCTATGGAAAAGTTAGTCATACTAGCGTCGGAAATTATGTCACTACAAAAGCCATTCGAAGATGGCCTACTCAAGATGCTCAATCAAATATCGTTATTGAAAAACAAGAGAAAACAGATGGAAACTTAGAACGTTTTTTGACAGCACGATGGGGTTTAATTACACAATCTCCAACAAAGAAATTTATATGGGCGCCTATAGACCACTCTCCTTGGCCATTACATAAAGCAAAATTGCATCATCTAGAAGACGATCTTGTAGAAGCTGCTGGTCTACCTAAACCTTTCGAAGAACCTCATGTCATGTACTCGCCAGGTGTTCCAGTAAGGATAGGTTTACCAAAGAAGTTGACTATTAGCAGTTCTTAAAAAGTGAAAACCCTCGCACGAAGTGGTACGGCGAGGGTTTTCGTATACAACGTACAAAGTTGAAGCTGCACAGTGTAAGTTTGAAGTTTATGCACGTTGATAGAGAATCCCTCACTCATATCTAGCTAGTTAAATTATTGTTTCGTTTTAGAAAGATAAATAACTGAAAATTAAACGTCAGCTGGGATTTTTACTGTGTAAGTATCTTGCCCACTTTTAAGAATAGTCCCAGGCAAATTATCAGTTGGTTCGTTATCCATCACCGTGACAACGCCATTAACGAAAACTCTATGCATTCCTTTTACATCCGCATAGAGTCGCCCTTCACCACCAGGTAAATCATTTAAAAGAATAATCTCTCCGGCATTAATTTTATCCGGATCAAATACAACAATATCGGCAAACCATCCTTCGCGAAGAACTCCACGGTCACGTAAACCAAATAATTCCGCAGGAACCTGTGTTATATGATGAATTGTTTCCTCAAGTGTCGTCAATGATTTCCCGTGTAGACAATCATGTAACCAACTCGTTGTGTAAGGAGCTCCAGACATTCGGTCTAAGTGAGCACCAGCATCTGAACCACCAATCATGACATCGGGGTGTTTCCAAGCTTCAGTTCGCATATGCCAGCTTGCTGGGTCATCATCAGTTGGCCCTGGCCACAAAACTGTCTGAAGGTCGTCGGCCAGCACAATATCTAATAAGCAATAAAAGTCGCGAACACCTCTCTCTTGGGCGATTTCTCCAACAGTTCTTCCTTTTAACCCTTCGTTTTCAGGCGAATAGGTGTCTCCAATAACGTAACGACCCCAACCAGTTAATCTGCTGAAAACACCTGCATCTGGAGATGACGCACGTTCTTCCATGAAGCGTCTCGTCTCAGGGTCTCGTAATCTTTCCATTCTTTCTTCAATGGGAAGGCCAAGAATCGGGCCCCAATCTGGCATCATATTTAATCCGCAATAGGTCAAGAAACTCATGTTCATTCCAACCAATACAGGCATAGTTAGTGCAACAACTCTCGCTCCCTTCCCAGTACACGTGTCTAACGCCTTTAACTGATTTTTGTAATCATCTGGTCGGGCTGAATCAACAGTTAAAACATTCCAATTCAACGGTCGTCGGCCACGTAGCGACATATTTGCCATAAGTTCTACTTCATCATCAGTGAAGCCATTCAAACACCCATCACTTGCCCATTCCAATGTTGTGCCTTCATATTGAGATACAACTTCGCATAAGGCTAAGAGTTCATCTTCTGAAGCAACTCTTGAAGGGACAGGATTACCATCTCCATCTTTATGGGTAAAAGCGCGTGTTGTTGAAAATCCCAACCCGCCTTCCTCAATGCACTTTGCTAATAGCATCTGCATCTCCTGTACCTGTTCTGGAGTGGCAATTTTTTCAGTAGCATCAGGGCCCATTACTGCTAAACGAAGGGCACAATGACCAACCATTGTTGCAACATTTAACCCGACATTTCCTTCTAGCTTCGAAAGATATTCGCCGTAACTGTTCCAGTCCCAACTCACTCCAGTTTCTAAAGCTTCGAGAGGCATACCTTCGACTTTCACCATCATGCGTCTTAGGTAATCTGCATCGTTCTCATTATTAACTGGCGCTAAAGTAAATCCACAATTTCCCATAACTGCGCTAGTGACTCCATGTAAATTAGATGGGGTAGCACGTGGATCCCAGAAAAGTTGTGCATCGTAGTGGGTATGCGGATCAACAAAACCAGGAGAAATAACCATACCAGTTGCGTCTATTACCTCTCTGGCTTCTCCGTTTATTACTCCAATAGCTGCAATTCGGTTGCCTTCAATAGCAAGATCTCCACGGAAAGTATCCTTCCCCGTTCCATCTACAATGACACCACCTGTAATGAGATAGTCAAACATAAGTAAAACCCTACCTTTTTGCTCAGAAATTAACTATGGGGGAGAAGAACAGTTCTTGCTTCAACACCAGTTTTCATAGCGTCAAATGCTCCTTGTATTCCATCTAAACCTGCAGTATTCGAAATCATTTCATCAAGTTTTAGCTTCCCACGAATGTACAAATCTGCAAGCATTGGAAAATCTTTTCTAGGTTTTGCACCGCCAGCCCGAATACCCATCAATTGTTTATTCTGATGAAGACTTTGAAACCCATACGTAACAGTTGCAGTCAGGTCTGGAACCCCAACAGCACAGATATTACCGCCTGCTCGTGTCATATTTATAGCATCACTCAGAAGACCGGTATGGCCAACAACTTCAAATGCATGGTGAGCTCCTAAAGGAAGAACTTCTTTTACTGCAGCAACTGCATCAAAGTCATCATTGTCAGAAACGATGAAATCAGTCGCCCCAAAATCTTTAGCAAGCTGTTCTTTTTCAGGAACACGATCAATCACAACGATTTGACTTGCCCCGACAAGATGAGCTGCTTGAATAACATTTAATCCGACACCACCTGCTCCAATAACTACAACCGTGTCACCAATTTGCACTTTGGCACGATTAAAAACTGCTCCAGTTCCAGTAATAACACCACAACCTATAAGTGAAGCTGAAGCAAGAGGAACTTCTTTAGGGATAGGAATGCATTGATTCTCGTTTACGATTGTTTCCTGAACAAATGCCCCAATATTTGCAAAATTATAGAGTGGCTGTTCGCCCTCTATATACGGTTGCTTTAATCCACCCATACCTCCATTACGGCAGTTCCCAGGATGTCCGTCCTCACATTCGGGGCAATGGCCACAATTACCAAAAGTAGACAGAATAACGTGATCACCAGTTTGGCAATAGGTTACAGCTGACCCAACCTCAACGACTTTCCCAGCTGCTTCGTGACCTGGGATAAGCGGGGTGGGCATGTAATACTTTCCATGGACGCAACTCAAATCGGAACCACATACTCCAGCAGCATGTATTTCTACCCGGACTTGTCGTGGTTCTAAATCCCCAACAAGTTCAACATTATTTGATAAACGAATACTATCTTCAGTCGTTCCTTCAAGAATTAGTCCTTGCATCTTCCCTACTTTCTTACTGATATTTGTATTTCTCTTAATAACAGTAATCAAAACATTCAACTAATACGAATATAAGACTTTGTTTCTAGTTCGCCCGATACACGAATCTCACATAACGTAAGAGTTGAAAATCATGAAAGGGCAACCATGAAGAAGAATGTAGTTGTTTGGGGCACTGGTAATGTGGGTCGCCCAGCGATCCGGTCAGTCGCAGCCAATCAGGACTTAAACCTCGTAGGGGTAATAGTAAATAATCCAGAAAAAATAGGAGTAGATGCAGGTGAACTTGCTGGTATTTCTACTCTGGGAGTTACGGCAACAGATAATCATCAAGAAGCGCTATCCGGAAATATTGACGCAGTGGTCTACACCGTAAACGCTGATTTTCGTCCTATGGAATCACTCGACGAAGTCGAATCGTTACTTAAACAAGGAATAAATGTAGTAACTACAAGCTTCTACCCGATGTACCATCCACCATCTATGCCCAAAGATCTCGCTGACCGTTTCGCCGAGGCATGTGAATCAGGAAATGCGTCCATCTTTGCATCAGGAATAGACCCAGGTTGGACTTGTGATATTCTTCCCCTTCTTCTAAGCGGAGTAAGCGCGGATATAACTGAAATTAGATCGCAAGAGATGATGAACTATGCTCTCTATGATCAACCTGATGCAGTCCGAAATCTCGTCGGCTTTGGAATGCCCATGGACCAGACACCACCGATGGTTTTAGATTTCTCTCTCCAGATGGTGTGGGGTCCTGAAATACGCATACTTGCTGATGGGCTAGGCGTTGAACTAGAAGAAATCAGAACTTCAGTTGAGAAACGACCTCTTGAAAAAACAATTCATGTTGATGGAATGGGTGAATTTGAAAAAGGTACGATTGGGGCACTGCGTTTTGAAATACAAGGAATAATAAATGGAAAAAAAATGCTCGTAATGGAACATATCACCCGTATTGATGATGATTGTGCTCCTGACTGGCCCTATCCTCCGACTGGTCAAGGATCACATCAAGTTCAAATTACAGGAAAACCTACACTTCAAGTAACGGTTCATGGTGAAGAGCACGGTGAACGAGGAGCAGCAGGGGGAGGAAATGGAACCGCCGCTAATCGGATCGTAAATGCAATTCCGGCCGTATGTGTATCCAATCCAGGGGTGCTTCACCCACTTGACGTCTCACCGCTTCGAGTAGGCGCTCAATTAAATACCGGTTAGGGATTAATAGTGACTCCAGAAAGAGACCTCACGAACCTTGAAGGGAAAGTAATTACAATTACTGGCGGAAGCAGAGGTTTAGGGAAAGAAATGGCTCTTGCATTTGCCAGATGCGGTGCAACCATAGTTATTGCCAGCAGAAAAAAAGAAAATTGTGAATCATTAGCTGCATTTTTAACGGAATCAATTGGAGTACAAGCACGTGGCGTGGAATGTCATGTAGGTAACTGGGAACAATGTGATGCTCTCTTTAAAACTGTTTACGATACATACGGGAAATGCGACGTTTTAGTTAACAATGCTGGCATGTCTCCTCTTTATGAATCGCTTACTAGCGTTTCTGAAGAACTTTTTGACAAAGTGCTCAATGTCAATTTGCGAGGCCCTTTCAGACTTTCATCTACCTTCGGTGAACAAATGGTTAAAGATGGAGGTGGTTCAATAATAAATATAAGCTCTGTAGCAGCAGCCCAACCTAGCCCTCACGAAGCACCATACGGAGCAGCTAAAGCTGGCTTGCATTCGTTAACGAAATCATTTTCTCGCGCTTACGCCCCAAAGGTACGCGTTAATTGCATCATGCCTGGACCTTTTCTGACTGATATTAGTAATGCGTGGTCTGAAGCGACTCACGATTCGTTAAAAGCTTTACCATTGAAAAGAGGAGGCCAACCAAGTGAAATAGTCGGAGCAGCACTTTATTTTGCTAGCGAAGCTAGTTCTTTCACAACAGGTTCCGTGCTTAAAATAGATGGAGGGCTCATCGCTGCTCCAGGGTAACTAAAGAGTTTTTGGGCGATTCACGAAACGCTGCGCTTCTGGTGAAAAAAACCATCCTCCGCCAGCATGTGTACCGCCATCAACAGGAATATTATGACCGGTTACAAAAGCGGATAAATCACTTGCGAGGAAAAGAGCGACTCTTGCTTGATCTTCAGGCCATCCAAGCCTGCCAATTGGAGCCCACGCTTCCCACAAGTCGTCGACGTCTTCATACCCCGAGATGTAATCAACTTGAGGAGTTTGTGTTAAATCAACTCCTATTCCATTAACACGTACTCCATCTTTCCCAAACCCAGAAGCAAGACATGTGGAGAAGTGACTCACCGCAGCTTTCATCGCTCCATAAATTGGATCACCAGGATAAGCCCGCATTGCCTCAACAGAATGAATATTGATAATCGAACCACCATTCCCATCAACCATTGACGGCAAAAAAGCATGTGTAACAAGAAAAACATGATGTAAGTTAATGTCGTACATTTTCTTCCATGATTCAGGAGATGAATCAATAAATCTCACAAGTGGCCTGTAATCACCGACGTTATTGACAAGAACATCAACTTGCTCGTGAACACCAAGAATATTCTTTTTGAGCTCAGTAACATCTTTTTCGTTTCTTACATCAACAATATGTGCACGAGCTTTACCTCCTGCTGCAGTAATTTCATTTACAACCGAACTAGCGAGCTCTGAATTGATTTCAGCTATTTCTACTATTGCCCCATGTTCTGCAAATAATTTACTAATCCCACGCCCTATTCCTTCTCCACCACCGGTAATAACTGCGACTTTCCCATCAAGGAGCAGGTTCCAATTTTCAATACTTGGAACATTATTAGGAGTTTGAGAAGCCATAAGAATTAACCAACTGGAAGAATAACATCTGGCAACGGGTGACGATACAACTTTGCTGCGTTTTCAGAACACATCATCCGAATTTCTTTATTAGGAATATGTCCCCAGACATCTCTAATCACATTTTGTGTATTAGGCCACGTCCCATCTCCATGCGGGTAGTCAGTTTCAACACAAATATTTTCAACACCGATTACATCTCGCGTATCTATTGTTGATGGATCATCAAGAGTGCAGAACCAAAAATTACGTCGAAGCACATCAGCTGGCCGATTATCCCAACCTAACCCATAGCCAGAACGGTCAATAATGTTATCTAATCGGTCAATAAGCATCGCAACCCAACCGATTCCCCCTTCAGACATGGCGATTTTTAGATTAGGGAAACGAACAGGATATTCGCTCCATAACCAGTGAGCACATGCTCCGAGGGAGAGTTGTCCGAATAGGGTGGCCCCAATTTGAAGTGCAGGCGCCCCTGGCGCAAAAGGCGTCATACCAGAACTACCAACGTGCAGAGAAATAACGGTTTCAGTTTCTGCGCACGCACTAATAATAGGATCCCAAAACTCCCTCTCCCATAAATTTGGAAATCCTACGTTATGAGGCATCTCCGGAAGAGTTACTGAAACGAAACCACGCTCAGCATTTCGATGGATTTCTCGAACAGCTTCGTCACTATCGCCTAGATACGTAATTCCTCCTGGGATAACACGATCAGGATATTTTGAATACCATTCAGTAAACATCCAATCATTCCACGCTCTTACAGCATCAATTCCAACGTCTCGATTTGAAGCTTTTGCGAAAACAGTTCCACAAAAGCCAGTAATTTGTGACGGGAAATTCAACATCGCCCAAATTCCACCTAGGTCCATGTCTTTTATTCGAGCATCAATGTCGTAACAACCTGGCCGCATTTGATCAAAACGAAATGGTTCTAAGCTAACTGTTTCTGGTTTTCGACCAGCGACAGCATTCATGCCCACCTGACTGTAAGTAGCTCCTTCGAACTCCCAAATCTGATGACCATGTTCAGTTTCAATTAGTTGTGGGCCAAGCGCACGTAAGTGCGGTTGCATATATTCTTCAAATAAATGTGGTGGTTCAACGACGTGATCATCGACAGAGATGACTGTATATGCGACCTCAGTTGGTTCAGGGTCTGGTAGAAAAAGATCCGAATCTAAAGAAGTTGTCAAAATGGACTCCAATGCAATAATTTTCTGATTTTGTGATAGCTATAAAAGCAAGTACAACATTACCCTAGAGTTTCATGGCCAAGGAGAAAAGGTGGAGAGAAGAAAAGTCGCTTTTGTGACAGGAGCAAGTCGAGGTATTGGACGAGCATGCGCTATATCGCTTGCTCAAGCTGGATACGACGTGGCAGTTTCCGCACGAACTATGGTTGACGGAACAGCTTTTCTCGATGATGCGATAACTCCTGTTCCTGGAGGTTTAGATTCAACGGTAGAAAAAATAAACGAATCCGGGCAAGAAGGATTTCCTATCCATATGGATCTTCTAGACCGTAAATCTGTTCTCCAAGCTGCAGATAGTGCACTCGCCCATTTTGGCCATATTGACGTTCTTTTAAATAATGCTATTTACCAAGGGCCCGGAGCAATGCTGACAATAGAAGAGCTTGAAGATACCTACGTTAATCAATTATTTGAAGGGAATGTCTTCGCCCAACTAGCGTTAATCCGTCACTTGCTTCCGGAATTCATCAAACAAGGAGGAGCCACGGTCGTAAATATGATCTCTGCAACAGCATTTACTAACCCACCAGGGAAAATAGGGTCAGGCGGTTGGGGAGTTGGGTATGCGATGACAAAATCAGCGTTCGAAAGAATAGCTCCATTACTTATGATAGAACATGGCGCTGACGGAATAGTCACATACAACATTGATCCGGGGCATGTCATAACTGAACGTCAAAAAGCTAAACGTAAAGAAAAAGAATACACCGCTTTCCCGAGCGCTCCCCCAGAAGCGATAGGAGCAGCCGTTGCGTGGCTTTTACGGGAACCTACAGCTCCTGAAAAATACGGCGGAACGATAATAAATGCACAACGTGAAACGAAAAGAAGAGGATTACTTTCAGGATGGCCTGAGTAAGAAATCTGCTAGGGCCGCCAGTTTTTGGGACCACCGCGTTCTCCTGGCCAACGTGATCCACCAATAGTGTCAGCAAAAGGCCAGAACGCTTCCGGGTCCAAAGCACCAGCGTTAGTGATTTCGCGACTTTTATGAGATGACCGAACTAGTTGCGCTGAAAGCTGTTCTCGCATAGGAAGGAGTTCTGTGTAAGGATCCCATGGGCTTTCTCGCAGAACTAGATCACCGGCGAGGTCCTCAATTTCAACTGGTTCACTCACGCTATGCACGCGCACAACATGCGGTGGGAAATCATATTGCCCCTCAGCGCCTCCGATTTGCCTCGATGATTTAATCCACCACTCATTTTCTTCAACCTCTATACCATCAGGGGTAGCAGTTCCAATTGAACGACCACGAAACTCCATGAATGTGTACCCTTGGTGTTCACAAACAGCTTCTACATAATCATTGATTCGGTAGAAAGAAATATTGCACGGAAATTTCGGTTGTCCATTCAGTTCTTGACTGATAAAGATCGCTGCTTCTTGATCAATTCCCATTCCCACACAAAAAAGACCGTCTACGCCATTAAAGGAAGCACCAACCTTTGTACTAACTCCATATTCAGGTTCGCCAAGAATAGGAACGCAATACACATTGATCTGAACAATAGGATCCCCACTTGCTTCAAGGCCAGGAGGAAGCAAAGACGCTATTTTTTCTTGGTCAGTTCTATACGAAACTTTTAATTTAGGCCATCCACTTGTTTCGCCTGGTTGTGTCAAATGTTCACTCATGCTCGCTCCAATGCAACTCTGCTCTTGGGATACTTTGTCACAAACATCATTATTTTGCGAAAAAGAAGTAATCGTTCTAGAAACAAAGAAGCAGAAAGGATAAAGAGATAGCTATGTCCGACCAGTTACGGGGGAAAACGGCGGTTATTACCGGAGCAAGTAGAGGTATCGGAGCAGCAGTAGCTCAGCGTTTTGCATCGGAAGGCGCCAACCTTGCTATTTCCGCAAGAACACTTGATAACCACGCAATACTTTCAGGGTCACTCAATGAAACAGCTAATCTTTGCCGACAATACGGGGGGCATGTAGAGGTCATTCAAGCAGATCTTGCAGATGAAAAATCAAGAGCGACAATTATTCCAAAGGCAATTGAAGCTCTGGGTTCTGTGAATATCCTCATTAACAATGCAGCTGCAGCTATTTACAAAAACCTTGATGTTTATACATTAAAACATCGAAGGCTCATGACGGAAATAAACGTGCAAGCCCCGCTTGACCTTATTCAACACGTACTTCCATCAATGATCAGCAATAGACAAGGATGGATCATTAATCTATCCAGTGCATCAAAGAAGCATCCAACCGGCCCCCCATATGATTTAGGAGGGGTGCGCGGTGTTTATGGTTTTTACGGCGCAACAAAAGCCATGCTCGATCGGACAACTTCTGCTCTCGCGTCGGAACTTTATGGGACAGGGATACGAGTCAATACAGTTGAACCTAAAGCTGCTGTCCTTTCTGAAGGAGCTGAAGCAGTTGTTGGAAAAATACTTAAACCTAATCAGATCGAATCAATGGAAGAAATGGTTGAGTCAATCCTCTTTCTTTCAAGATGCGGAATCGATCACACTGGGAAAAACGAGGTTAGTTTAGAAGTCATCGATCAGAATAAGCTAACAGTTATGACCCTTGACGGGGAAGAACCCCACCCAACATGAAATGCGGCCATAAATATATAAACCAGAAAGAACACCAATGTCAGAATATGAAAACATTCGTATAGAAAGTCCCATAACTGGGGTTCGCCAAATTATTCTCAATAAACCAGAAAAACGTAATGCGATTAGCACTCCGATGAGAACAGAAATACTTGAAGCACTCCAAACGCACGACATAGATGATGATGTTAGAGTCACTATTATCTCAGGAGCTGGTGATTGTTTTTCATCAGGATATGACTTAACAAGTGGAGGGCTAATGGAAGACTCTCCTCTCTACAGTGCCCCAGGTGATGGGCAATGGACCCGCCAGGCAACAGATAGTTGGTTTAGTATTTGGGACTTAGCGAAGCCTGTCATAGCTCAAATACATGGTTACGCCATGGCCGGCGGAACAGAACTCGCTTCAGCATGCGATCTTATATACATGGCAGATGATGCCACTATTGGCTATCCTGTCGTTCGAGTAATGAGTACTCCGGATTGGCAATTTCATACACCAATTCTTGGACTCAGAGCATCAATGGAAATGATGTTGACCGGCAATACATATACAGCAGAAGAAGCTGTACAAGTTGGTTTCGCAAATAGGGCTTATCCTCCAAGTGCATTACAAGAAGAAGTATTAGCTATAGCTGAAACAGTTGCACGAGTACCATCTGATCTTCAACAGGTTAATAAACGTTCAGTTCACAGGTCTTTTGAAGTATTAGGTGGGCGCACTGCTATTCGAGCAGCGCAAGAACTCCAAGCATTAGCTGCTTATCAAGAGTCAGTGAAGGAAGCACGAAAAAATCCCTTCAAGGCAATCAAAGAAGCTTTCGATTAAGAAATTTTCAAGCGCCTACGTGTCACTTAAATCAGGCGCCCATGAAGACCCATTTATATGTGATCCTCCATCAGCAAAGATCGTGTTCCCAGTGACATAGCTAGAGCCTTCGCTTGCTAGGAAGACAGCGACTGGCCCAATATCTTCTTCACAGTCACCCATGCGACCCATCGGATTAGCAGCATCAGCAGCAGCGATAAGTTCAGGGAACTGACTCATAACTCGAAAAAACGACGCTGATTTTGCCGCTGGGCAAATAATATTTGCAGTAATTCCTAAAGGAGCCCACTCTCTCGCTGCTGTTCTTGTCGCACTCCGAAGAGCTTCTTTTGCAGAATTGTATTCAACTGTTCCCATATGAGCATTCACACCGTTCAACGAACACAAGTTCACGATTCGTCCATACGATTTTTCTTTCATAACAGAATGAGCAGCAATCATTGCCCATAGAGGGCCAAGAAAACCTACGTTTAAACCTTTTTCCATTAGTTCAGGAGATTTTGATTCGACGCGTGAAATTACACCACCTCCCCAAGCATTATTTACCAAAATATCTACTGTTCCCCATTTCTCAATTGCTGCTTCTATCATGCGTTCGTTATCTTCTTTTACCGAAACATCGGTTTGGATAAAAACAGCGTTATCACCCAACTCATCAGAAGCCTGTTTCCCTAGTTCTGGTTTGATTTCTGCAATAACAACCTTTGCTCCTTCTTTCACAAAAGCGTTTGCTATTCCTCTTCCAATTCCTTCACCTGCGCCGGTTATTACAGCAACTCTGTTTTCTAATTGACCAGTCATAAACCCCTCTTACCTCTTGACAACATATTTACTCAAAAGTCGTCATAACGCATTTTGAGCAAGAAATTCATAGCTATCAAACAAGTAGCAGAGTACTCCTATGATGGGTATGGTTCAGCAAGAGGGGGGAAATGAGCGATTTGAATGAAAATGATATTCGCATTTCTGTCCGGCAGTGGTTATCTAAGGCATGGGACCCAACCATGTCACTCCTTGAATGGAGAACCCTCCTCGTTGAAAGTAGGTGGGCTGTTCCATCATGGCCCGAAAAGTGGTTTGGAAGGGCATATCCGGCATGGGCTGATGATGTCGTCCGATCAGAGTTACTTTTAGCTGGAACAGTTGCAACTCCTGTAGGGGCAAGCATGAATCTTGCAGCCCCAACAATCATGAAACATGGTGGCGATAAGCAAAAGCAACGATTTCTTCGCCCTGCATTAACCGGTGAAGAAACATGGTGCCAATTATTTAGTGAACCAAGCGCAGGATCTGATCTCGCTGGGTTAGGGACACACGCTGAGCTCGATGGCGACGAGTGGATAGTAACGGGACAAAAAGTGTGGAATACAAGCGCCCACCATGCTGACCTTGGATTACTCGTAGCTCGCACAGACTGGGATTCCCCAAAACATAAAGGACTCACATACTTCGCTCTTCCCATGAATCAAAAAGAAGTAGAGGTACGCCCGTTGATGCAAATGAATCGCCATACCTCATTCAACGAAGTTTTCATGACAGAGGCCCGAATCCCAAACGATTACGTCATCGGAACTCCGGGTGAAGGATGGGCGGTAGCGTTGACTACGCTCGCATTCGAACGAGGATTCGGAAGTCTCAAAAAACCACGGTACTCCAAGCAGAAAAGTCGGGTCATTGACGAAGCAAAAGCCGAATCCGAAGAACACTTCAAAGTCTACTCATGGTACCCACAACGGGCAGGCAGAGTAGATCTCACCAAAGATCATGCTCGAACAAAAAAACGCAATACAGATCCAATAATTCGACAAGAAATAGCCAAACTCCTTTCAATGCACCGGATAGGGGAATGGACAGCTTCCAGAGCGCGAGCAGCTAGAAAACTGGGACGAGCACCCGGAGCGGAAGGATCTATAGGGAAACTAATGAGTAGCAATGTCGCACGTCAAGCAAATAAAACTCACAGTATGATTGCCGGCGCATCCGCACTACTTACAGGACCAAGCGCTAGTTACGACGGCATCATCGCAGAGATACTTGTATCCACCCCAGCTAAATCAATTGCTGGAGGAACCGATGAAATCCAACGAAACATTATCGGTGAAAGAGTGCTAGGGCTACCAAGAGAACCATCAATAGATAAAGACGTTCCTTTTAGAGACGTCCCTCGCAATTGAGACACTCGGTAAAAACCGGCTACCCTACAAGACTATGGACAATGCTGACAAGAGTAAAAACACTTTCGCTGTCATTGGAGCAGGAATGTCCGGAGTTCTTGCTGGTATAAAACTCAAAGAAGCCGGTTATGACTTTCAAATCTTTGAAAAAGCAGACAGGGTTGGTGGGACATGGAGAGAAAACACCTACCCAGGAATCGCATGTGATGTCCCATCCCACATTTACAGTTATTCGTTTGAACTCAATCCTGATTGGAGCGAATTCACATCACCTGGATCCGAAGTACAAGAATATTTTGAAGGCGTTTCACAACGATACGGCATCGACCAAAACATACGATTCAACGAAGCAGTAACCCGATGCACATGGTTAGAAAATGAATGGGAGATAGAAACAGAAAAAGGGCACGTAGAACGTTTCACATGGGTGATAGCCGCAACCGGAATTCTGCACCACCCTAAATACCCAGATATTGAAGGACTTGAAACGTTTGAAGGGCCAATGTTCCATACCGCCCGATGGGATCACGATGTAGAAATAAAAGATAAAAAAATGGGGCTTATCGGAACAGGTTCTAGTGGAGTCCAAATTACGGCAGCTGTAGCTCCAGAAGTAGAAACACTCAACGTCTTCCAACGGACAGCCCAATGGATTGTTCCTAACGAACGAGTCGTCTACACCGATGAAGAAAAAGAAGCTTTTAGAACTGATGCGGACCTTCTTCAGAACCTTCACGTGGAGATGTCCAATGCTTTCAACGATGGTTTCGCTACATCAGTTATTGACGGAGATTCAGAATTAATTGATGGGATACAAGCACGCTGTCTAGAAGCACTCGATACCGTTCAAGACCCTGACCTTAAAGAAAAGCTCAGGCCGACATATAGGGCAGCATGTAAAAGACTTGTTGTTTCACACAATTTTTATGACGCTGTTCAGAGACCCAATGTGAATATCATCACTGAATCTATTGAACGAATAGAAAAAAATGGTGTAAGAGTAGGTGGTGAACTTCACGAGCTTGATGTCCTTGTTCTCGCTACTGGTTTTCATGTTGATGCTTTCGTACGTCCTATGAATATCACAGGTCGGAACGGTACTGTTCTTGATGAAGTTTGGGAAGACTGGCCATCAGCATACTTATCTATAGCAGTACCAGAATTCCCGAATTTCTTTATGCTTAATGGCCCCAATAGTCCTGTAGGGAACTTCTCACTTATTCAGACAGCGGAAATGCAATTTGATTACGTTCTTAAAATCGTTGATCATGTCAACGGAGGAGACTTAGATATAGCGGTAATAAGTGAAGAGGCCTATAAACGGTTTGACGCTGAACGGTATGAAGCAGCGAAAGGAACAATATGGGCGACTGGATGCAATAGCTGGTATCTGGACAACAATGGTGTCCCATTTGCTTGGCCGTTTCCATTTTCACGCTTTAGGGCAGAAATGGAAGCGCCAAAAATAGAAGACTACGAACGAGTCACAAGCTAATTAGTTACCAGACCAATTCGGATTACGACGCTCAATGAAAGCAGCGATACCTTCCTTACCGTCGTTCGTTCCAGCAGCACTCACAATATTTATTGCCTCAAAATCTCCAGCTTCGTTCAAAGAACTTTCATAACCCCGATAGATCACGGTTTTTGCAGTCCCAGCAGCATTTGGAGCTCCATCAGCTAATTGTTGAGCCAAAGCAATCGTAGCTTCGGTGATCTCTTCATCAGGTACGACACGGTTCACCAACCCCCATACTTCCGCTTCGGCAGCAGATAACACACGGTTCGTTAAAGTCAGATCAAGCATTCGACGCAAACCAATATGTCGAGCTAAGAAGTAGCTTGACGTCCCATCAGGCGTCAATCCGACCTTTGTATATGCCATAGTGAATTTCGCTGATTCACCAGACACAACCAGATCGAAAGCACTTACTAGAGACATACCGGCACCACCAGCAGCGCCCTGAATGCCAGCAACAAAAGGCTTTGGAATCGCATTCATCATATAAATGGCATCATGCAAATCTTCTAACATCGCTTCAACAACATCCGGTAGATCTTCCCCCGCTGCATTAAATTCCTTTAAGTCACCACCGGCACAAAAAACCTTTCCCTCGGCAGTCACCGAAACTACTTGAACAGAATCATCAGCTTCAATTTCTGACATGACATTTTTTAATTCTTTACAGAATGCTGGATTGACTGCGTTGGCAGCATCAGGACGGGAAAAGGTAATGTGAGCGACGTTACGCTCTACCTTGTATTGCATTGTGGTTAAATCCATTTGATACTCCTAATCCTTATTATCCATTAACTTGCCAGAAGGCTTTCTACCTCTGACAAGGTTAACTTTAAAGCAGTTAACTATTTTCTCATCGAGAGAGATATTAGAGGTGGAAATAAATTCAATGTTTTGAATCATAATGTTTTACGGAACTTAATCGGTAGATCAAATTTACGTTGCACCTAATACAAATGCAATTATCAATTTCCTAAATTCGCAGAGAAACTATTCCGAACCCGTAGGGTTTTGTTCCCTGTATTCTTCAGGTGCGTTTGTTGCTAACCAATCATTAAGGTCAGCATTTTCCCAATCATTCGGTCCATACACAGTTCCAGGAAATGGTGTCATTATGTGGGTATCGCCACCTGTGATATACGTGGCTGAAATGCTTTCCCATTTGGTAATGCGTTCATCAACCGTGCCGGTGGTATCGAGTCCTCTAGTGGTGTCACGGTTTTTTTGGAATTGGACCCAATTCTCAACTGATGTGGCCCACACCATAACAACTTCATGGTTGTTATTAATAACTTCCCATAAACCAGTGGCTTTGATTCCATGACTCCCCAAAATATCTACACGCTTTTCCGATACTAAATTAAGGTATTCAATTTGGGTGCCAGGACGTACGGAGATCACTTCATTAACAAACAACGTTCCTTTTATTCCTTGATCTTTTATTTGTTGCGTAGTTGGTGATTCTGGAATTCCAGCACATACTCTGTCAAACCCTCCGCTACGCCATTGTGCTGCTTCATCCCACCAATCCCCATAAAAGGCTTTACGCCGTTTTAGGTTTAACCGATCTAGATTCCTGCCCCAGCCATCCCAACCATCTTCACCACAGTCCCAAATATTAATTACTTGAGGCCATTGGCCTCCCCCAAAACCAAGAATATAAAATGTTCCCTGTAAGGAGGTCATATCGGGCATATGTTGGGCTGGCTCGCGATTGACTTTTTCCATGTAGTCGTATTGTCCTTGGCCAATAATGTCAATTGTTTCGTGAACAAAAATTGAGCGAGGCATGATTATTTCGTATCCACTTCATGGTGTTGTGTCATGGGAAGAAGGTAGTACCAGAAATAAAATTTCACTCCGGCTTCTTTCATTTTAATGCGAGCGGTTTGGATCGTTTGCCCTCCTAGTGTTTCTGTCACGAACCATGATTCAGCACTTCGAGCAGAAGGGGGTAAGTTACTTAGTGATATTGCTGCTTCTTCGTAGAAATTTTTTATATCTGCAGCTATTTTTGTTGGGTCACCTGGAAAACCGATATCTTCCCAAGACTCCCCATCTGTAATACGTGTAAATAGGTCAAGCATGTCAGGGACTTGTTCTGCAGTCACCACTTTTCCTACGGTTGAACGACCATAGGTTTCTTGTGTTCGACGCCATGCGGGCAGTAACCCTAATGCTTCTGCTGCTGTTGGGTTACGGTCGCTGGTATCGGATGGAGGAATCGGACACGATAAGGGCGCATCAGCATCGTCTTCAATTGAAATTGGGTAATCAACCAATACAGGTCCATCGGGTTCCTCAAGTAATGAAAATGCTGCAATAAGTACTTCACGTTGGAAATCAGCATCGTTCGGTTTTCCAAGAGGGCGACCTAGAGGAAATTCACAATGTAGGGCTCGTGGCGGAGACGTTGTCTCAATTTGTCCACGAATACTTGATAATGCGACGGTGGCAAACCCTGCGTGTTCAAGTACTGATGCGAGCGTACCCACGGTACGCGTACATAGCGGTCAGACAGGAGTTAAGAGGACAAGGTCGACCTCAGCATCTGTTAAGAGTTTCGCAGCGGCAGGTCCGCTATCAAGGCGGATTGTTTCAAGAGTGTGATCTGGTTGCGCACCCATGAACGATATGTGTGTTTCAGCGACAGATCCGATAATTCCCTCTTCGGCTAATTCATGGAGACGGTCAATGGGGAAAACCACGTTCTTGTCTAGAACCCAACCAACTCGATCAAAATTGGGACTGTAATGCGCCAGGGTGAGATCATCGGCGTCACGCGGGATTTCAGTGAAGCCTTGATCACCGGCATTCCAGTCAGCATCGTCCTCTACCCGTAAGCCAGCAGTTGTTACGATTGCCACCCGACTTTCATGTAACGGTTTCGGCGCTGTCCACGGAATCTGATCAAAGGCGAAGCCTTCAAGCCCTCCAAGCTTTGACCGTAGTTGTTTATCAGACATTAGCAAAAGTGTAGGGTAAGAAACACTCTGTTACAAAGGGCGTTTCTACTGATCAAGTATCTGTGTATGAAGACTGTACAAAATGTCAGGATCTATTTTGTAATGTCGGTCATAGGTTAGCAACCCGTTTATCTCGGATTCAACATCCGTTGTTTGCGTGTAAATCACTCCTGCCAACCCATCAGGAATCAGGTCAGCGATCTCACCAAGCAGTTTTGAGTATGACGCACGAAGATCCTCAGCAGTCTCCGTCTTCGTATATCCCCACCCTTTCTCAACCATCACATGACCATCAACGAACAAACTGATACCTCCGAATTCTCCATACACGGTCGCCCGACCATCCTCGTGCGCTGGGAGTTTCTCTGCGTCTTGATATAAATGATGATCGCGCATATGCCCAGTGCCTGTGTCCGTCCAACCGCTGGGTCCATCAACAAGTCGCGAAGGATCCCGCTCCATCACGTGAGTCAAAATATGATCTGTGTCATGTTGGCCCCATGCCTCATTAAAAGGAACCCATACCACGATTGAAGGGAATGATTCCAACGCATCAAGCATCGCATCCAACTCAATGAGGAATCCCTCAGGATCATTACCGGGACTGATTACATCCCATCCCATTTCTTCCGGCTTTATCCCTTCTGAAAGCTGTTTCCCGAACGCGACCATATTGAATGCGGTACTTGGCATGTCCTGCCAGACAAGAACACCCAACCTGTCGGCATGCCAATACCAGCGTGCCGGTTCGACCTTGACATGTTTGCGAATAGTGTTGAATCCCATTGCCAACGTGGCCTCAATATCAAACTTCAATGCTTCATCAGTAGGAGCTGTGAATAGACTTTCAGGCCACCACCCCTGATCAAGTAACCCTAAATGGAAGACAGGTTCACCATTGAGGAAAAGTCTGTGATGACCGTTCTCATCAGGTTCGCACGTGATTTCTCTAGCTCCGAAATAACTATCCACCAGATCAACAACCTCACCGCCTGAGTCAACAAGTTCCAGTTGTAAGTCGTAGAGAAACGGGTCGCTGGGACACCACAAACGAAGATCTGAAATGTTCAATACGACTTCAGTTCTATTTTGACTGATTAGATGTTCTGTTTGTGCTATTACTGACCCATTTGCTGAACAGGTAAATGCGACAGACATGTTCTCAGATGCATTTGAAATATGGCATGTCATAGTGACGGAATTTTCATAAATATTTGTAGTGGCCGTGACTCGTTCAATGCAAGTGATGGGAATTGGTTCAAGCCATACCGTTTGCCAAATACCCGCTACAGCCGTGTACTGAATCGCAAACGGGTTCAACGTTTGTTTCCCAACTGGTTGATGCCCTGTATCTGTCGGGTCGGTAACAGAAACAATGATTTCCTGCGCTCCGCCTTCTGTTAATGCGTCAGTGATATCAAAAAAGAAAGGGTCAAATCCACCAGCATGAGTGCCAACCAAAATACCATTCACCCACACAGTGCATGACCAGTCAACAGCCCCAAAATGAATACGCAAACGCTCATCAGTTCCTAATGGGGGATTATGAAAGAATCTGCGCAAGCTAATCACTTCATCGGGTTGAAGTACGTGGTTGAAACCGCTTAACTCTGAACCAATCGGAAATGGAACGACGATCGTGTCAGAAAAATCAGGTTCATTCTTCAAGTCATGGACGCTAGCATCCCAGATCCCATTCAGATTCATCCAATTGGGGCGAACAAGTTGTGGGCGAGGATATTCTGGAAGAGGATTATCTAGATCAACATCTAAAGCCCACTTTGAACGTAATTGCACCTTTTTAAACTACTACAAGAAAGAACGACGACGTAGAGAAAATAGATAGTCGAATGAGATGTATGATTTACGATGTGGGTATCAAAAAATTTCTTGGAGCTTTTTTTATTTTGTCAGTTGTCGCATTCGGAGCGAGTTGTTCTTCCGGTGAAACAATTACCCAGAAAGCAACGCAAAATATTGAGGTATCTACCAACAGCACTGCAATGCAGTCTGATGATGACTCAGATAATTCACAAGAAACTACGTCTGATGTTAAAGACTCTGAAGAGGAACAGTCTCAAGAAAAAGGCGAACCTGAAGCTCAAGATGGCCCCCGCTATTCATATGGCGACTCTGATTATCTCTTTGATCAGGAAAAATTTCATACATTCGAATTAACACTTTCAGACCAAAACCTTGCATATCTTGATAGCGCTCCTTCACTAGAAGAATATGTGCCAGGAACCCTTACATTCGAAGGCGAAACGCTGCCTGTCGGTATCCGATATAAGGGATCCGTTGGTGCTTGGGTGGGATGCCTCTCTGGAGAAGAATTTCTATCAACAGAAGGCGAAAAGGAATGCACGAAACTCTCAACGAAAGTCAAAATCAACTGGGAAGACTCGGACGATACATTTTATGAAGTTAAAAAAATGCAATTCCATTCACAAAATCTTGACCCCACAAAAATGCATGAACGACTCGGGTATTGGCTATTCCGAGAAATGGGTGTCCCTGCGCCACGTTCCGTTCACGCCAGACTCATCATTAACGGACAATTCAATGGTATTTATGCTCTCACAGAGCAAATTGATGGACGCTTTACACGAGAAAATTTTGATGATGGAACTGGAAATCTCTATAAGGAAATATGGCCAATTACAAACAAGGGCACGCCAATGCCAATAGAACCATTACAAGGGTCATTAAAAACGAACGAAGACGAAGATCCAACATTTGATGTTATTCAACAGTTCGCACAAGCGGTTGTTGACGCTGATAACAGAACACGTCAAGATGTGATGCGTCAATGGATGAACGTTGACCAGGCTCTCGCATACATGGTTGTTGACCGAGCTATCGCAAATGATGACGGTGTTTTGCACTTCTACTGTGGAGGAAGTGAAGAGATTGAGTTTGGAGGAGGGTGTAATTCTCACAATTTCTACTGGTATGAAGACCCGACAGCAGAACTCATGCATCTCATACCATGGGACCTTGATAACGCATTTGACAACATAACTGGTCCAGCGAACCCAGTTACCCCAATAAAAGATAAATGGGGTGAAAAGACTAACGACTGTAAACCTTTTGCGTACGGACAGTGGGGGCTGACGCAACTCTCTGCAGCGTGTGACCCTATTATTGGAACCCTCGCCACATTTGAGCAGGAGTATCAGGAATTACGAGATGCTTTCCTCGCTGGGCCATTCGCTAAAGAAATTGTTGAAGGTCTTCTCAACACATGGGCTGGGCAGATAAAAGACGCCGTGCAGGAAGCAGACGAAGCTCACAATGACCAGCCTTCAATGTCAGTGTGGCTCCGAGCTATTGAAAAACTTAAAGGCGATCTCGAATACGCCCGAAACCAATAAAGCAAACAAAGTCATATCAATTCACCATGATTAATAGTCAACTTTCGTTCAGCTAGGATTAAGAAGCCAACTGGAGAGGGTAGTTTATGTCTGACGGATTATTAGTACTTTTTGACGCTATCGCAGTATTAATCATGGTGTTCTGCCTGTACTTCCCCCGCCACGGCCGCAAAGAAATGATCGTCGCACTTTTTGCGATCAACATCGGAGTGCTTGGAGTCTCATTTACGTTAGCTGATGCAGCGGTAAGCGCAGGACTCGGATTGGGACTATTTGGAGTTCTCTCCATCATAAGACTCCGATCCAATGAGCTCGGACAACAAGAAATCGCATATTACTTCTGCTCACTTGCACTCGGGCTAGTAGGCGGCGTCAACGTCGACTCGTGGATCTCTCCAATCCTGATGGGAGCTATTCTTGTTGCTATCTTTATTGGCGACCACCCCAATCTTTTCCCCGCAAGCCGACATCAAATAATGCGACTTGATAAGGCATACACCGACGAGCAGGAACTCAACACTGATTTGGAAGAAATGCTGAATGGAACGATTAGAAGACTACAAGTAAAAAGAGTGGATTTAGTCAATAACAGTTGCGTCGTTGATGTGCGCTTCACAATCAACGACTCGAGCACAGAATCTAAATAAATGGGAGACCATCCCATACAACCATCTTCAATAAATACAGAACTACTTTCTGCCATAGACCTTGAAGAAATGAACAAGTACGCGAAACTTCAGACACGAATTGACCGAAAATACATCGTTACACCAGAAATATGCAATGCTCTCCTAGCCGGAGCTGAGATAAATGGGAGGGCACTCGAAATTAACTGTTATAGAAGCACTCGCTATCAGTCAACGTACTTTGACACACCAACGTTAGATCTTCACAAAGCCGCCGCATACAGACGAAGACCACGATTCAAAGCACGCACCCGGTATTATCAACAAACAAATACAGCAATGCTAGAAGTTAAAACAAAAGATGGACGAGGAAAAACAGTCAAAATACGAACAGAATATGACTCAGAGACACTCAACTCTCTTAATAAACAAGGGAGACAATTCATCAACTCAATTGTTGAAGAAAAAGAAATAGTGAAAGATCTTCGGCGAACTCTCACAACCAACTATCAACGAACAACAATTGTCGACCTCGCTACGCAGACAAGAATGACGTGCGATGAGTTCTTAACCTGCTCTGATTGGGAAAACAACACGATCTCATTACCAATGATTATTCTTGAAACAAAATCTTCACAAAACCCAAGTCCATTTGATAGATGGCTATGGTCGCATAACCTCCGACCAAGTAGGATCAGCAAGTATTGCACAACCCTCGCAGTGCTTCACCCTGAACTCCCATCTAATAAATGGAACACAACAATAACGACATATTTCTAATACAAGAATAATTAAAAGAGAAACTTTACCTAATGTTCTCCAAAGGTTATGAAGTTTGAAACATCTCTGTAAACCCCAAAAGGGATAATAAAAAGGAATCCCCTCCCAGGGCGGGTCAGCAATGGATTGTTGACCCGCCCGCCCTCTTTCGATAGCAGTTAAATTTGTTTCTTGCATGGGACAAGGAGCTACTCGTGCGCTACATTTCTTCAGTCCCCAAAAATAGAAGGGAAAATAATGGACTTAGGACTAAATGGAAAGAAAGCACTTGTAACAGGTGCAACAAAAGGACTCGGCCGCTCAATTACTGAAACGCTCCTTGCTGAAGGATGTTCTGTCGCTATTTGCGCTCGCGATGCTGACGGTGTCTCCGCTGCGGTAGCTGAACTTAGCGAACATGGAACCGTATGCGGCTCAGCAGTAGATGCTGGAGATATGGATTCTCTCACGAACTGGATTAATTCCTCAGCTGAAGAACTCGGCGGCATTGATATTTATGTTCACAACACTTCAGGGAAACCTCAGAAAAAACTTGAAGCATGGATCAACAATTTCCACATAGACCTCATGTCGCTAGTCGGTGGAGTAGGCGCAGCTAAAGAGGAACTCTCCGATGGAGGTGGAAGCCTTATTAGTATTGGGACAACAGCAGCTGCTGAACACTTTGCATCAGGGTCAGGAAGCTACAGTGCCTTCAAAGCCGCTGTTACCAATTGGACACTTGGCCAAGCACAAGTTCTAGGAGCGCAAGGAATCCGTTGCAATGTTGTTTCTCCTGGCCCGATAATGGTTGAAGGGGGAGATTGGGATGGTATTAAACAGGGAATGCCAGAATTTTATGAGGCAACACAGAAAACCCATCCTGTAGGTGATTTAGGTGTTCCGCAAGACGTTGCAAATGCTGTTGCATTTCTTGCCGGAGACGCAGCAAAACATATTAATGGAGTCAATCTCACAGTCGATGGCGGATTCCTAAAACGGGTAAACTACTAACTATCAGCAGTCAATAATTGATGAATCAATCCCAAGAAGTCTGAATTGATGAATTGCTCGGATAGAGTATCGGCTTCGGGGCTGTAGCTCAGTTGGCTAGAGCACCTGCTTTGCAAGCAGGATGTCGGGGGTTCGATTCCCCCCAGCTCCACACCTAAAGTCCCTGCTCAGAGAGTAACTAAAGGACACTCACACATGTCACAAAAGTAGAAAACCCCCTCGCTTGGAGGGGGCTTACTTTGGGGGGTACTGATAAACCTAAGCGATAGATCGCCTGTAGTAAAGCGATGTGACAACACGCACACATGAGAAAACCCCCTCTTTCCGAAGAGGACCACTGTCTTAGAGTGAAGGCTCAATTAATGTCCAGCGTCGATATAACTCTCGTATTCGCTTCCCCGAATATAGCTTCATGAGGTAAGAGTCATTCTTCTTTTATTTCTATTGCGAACTCAGGACACCGTTGTGCAACCAGCCGAGCTTTCTCTTCAAGTTCTGAAGGGATCTCTTCTTCAATTAATAGGAAAGCAAGGCCTTCGTTATCAAGATTGAAAAGTTCTGGTGCTAGCTCAAAACAGCGGGCGTGTCCTTGACATGCCCATTGGTTGTAGATGATTTTCATCCGCTAACTTATCGGGGTGAAGGTTAGAGGCATATGCCGCGGAGCTCGGACAAAACTGCCAAGTTGTTTGGGTGATTTACTATTTGAAAACGCGATATCACCCATTGCGTCAAGGAGTAGGTTTGTAGCAATCTCAGCTTCCATAACGGCAAGGTACGTGCCTATACAGAAATGGCGACCCAGCGCAAAAGTCATGTGATTCGCAGCAGCCGTGTATTCTTTTTCAGTTTCTAGATCATCACGAAAAATATTAAAAGTTTCCGGTGCTGAAAATTTACGCGGGTCTCTGTTTGCAGCTGCAAGCATGAGAGTTACAGTCGCTCCTGCGGGAATTGTTACTCCATGAAATTCGACATCCTCAGAAGCTTCACGCATGATCATAAGTACTGCCGGAGTATGTCGAAGTGCCTCAGCAAACGCTGTTCGTATTAGACTTCTATCTTCCCGCACCGCTTTAAGCTGCTCAGGATTTTCCAGTAAACGCATCCACATATTTGCCATTTGAAGATCTGTAGATTCACTCCCTGCCACAAGAAGAAAACTGATATAAGACTTAATATCAATATCTGACATGCGTTCCCCATCAATTTCCGCGTGGACTATTTTACTGATGAGGTCTTCGCCCGGATTCATTTTACGTTCTTGGATTAGCGGCATTAAAAACGCTTTCAGTTCATCGTGTGTCCGAAGTCCTGCTGCTTCGACTTCAGGGTCACCAGCAGTATTAGTGAAGTAATCGTGAATTGCGTTATACCAGACATGAAACTTAGGTTTATCTTCAGCATCAAGTCCAAGAACGTCAATAATGACACTAAGCGGAAGTCGGAGTGTGAACTGGCTAACGAGTTCTACGTTCCCATCGTATCGCCAGACGTCAATTAGTTCTTTAGCATTGTGCTCTGCTACAGATTCGAAATTTTCCCGTAATTGATCTCCTCGAAGTGTTGGGGTAACAATGGCCCGCATCGAACGATGGTCGGACCCTTCCATCTGGAGAATGTTCTTTCCGTGCACGGGTTCGAGTTGCCAAGCATAGTTTTCAGTTGTAAACGAGGGGTTGCGTAAAGCTTCCAAAATATCTTCGTGACGGGAAAGAACCCAACTATCAAGACCTTCATGAAAGTAGATGGGGTGATTTTCACGAATATTATCGAGTATTGGGTTGGGGTCTACTTCATATTCGGGTGTCATAATATCTATTTGCGGACGATTCACTTATTTCTCCTAACGCTGTGTGATTCTAAACATAGCGGATAAAGCTTGGACGCAAAAAAAATGAACTCTTTAGTAGGCAACTTTTATTCTGAAAGAGATAATCCCAATTCTAATCCAGAATTAAATACTGAAATTCTTGAATATGTAGGTCAATCAACTGTGTTCTAGACGGTGAACTTACTGTTAAGCAGGGTTGTACCACGTGTAAGTGACTGTTAGCTCTTCCCCGGCTCTTATATCGTTAGTCGTAATAATATGAAAAGAGGAAGGGCCACCTACTCTTTTGCAATTACTGGCTTCACTATGATTGATGAAACCCCCAAGTGGAGTACGTTTAATTTCGCTAGTTTCACTGCATCTATAATGGCTCTCACCGAGATCTGTATCTATCGGTATATCCGATAAAGCGAAGAGGCCGTTCCCATGTATGTCTGATTCCTTAATGGTTAGATAATTTGGGAGAGGTTGATATTGATTTTCTGTTAACAATTTTCCCCCAATTTGTAATTCCTTAGATTCTAGGGAGAAGTATCCAAAAATGCTTTAGATAGTCAGGGAAAGTCATAGAAATGCATAATTTCATTAGGTGTGTTTACATTTACACCTAGTAGAGGTTCAACCCAACGGACATACGTTACAGATAGGCCTGTCCTACACTAGGAATATGTCAGAAATTTCAAAACAGCAAAACATTTCTGACAAAGACATCTATCGAACCGGACTTATCGCGTGCGGGTTTGGCTACATGTTGACTGCTATTTCACCAGTGATAGTAGCTGATTCAAATATTCACGGCCTCGCAATGGCATTTTGGAGATGCTGGCTAGCATTTGCAGTACTAGCAGTATTTATAATGACTCGGAAGGGTCTTTCATTTAAACATTTCCTATCGGCGACTCCGGCTGGCATTTGTTTTGGCAGCAGTATGGGCCTCTTTTTCTGGGCTGCAAAAATTACAAGTATTTTAAATGCGACGCTTATAACTATTCTTCTTCCTATTCCACTTACTCTCGCAGCATTCTTTATTTTTAAAGAAAAGCTTTCCATACGACATATCCTCGTTTCTACAATCACTGTTTGCGGAGCGATGCTAATAGTCGCTTCAGGAAGTAGCAGCGGAACAGGAGATTTTAAAGGAGATATTCTTGCTGTCATTGCCGTCTTTATTTCTGCTGGTTACTTTATTTTCGCAAAAAAAACTTTACTTACCGTTCCGTTGGTTGAATTCATGGCTGGAGTTTTTGGGTGGGGGGGGCTTGTTCTAATACCCATGGTCCTTTCAACTCAGGCAAGTATCGTTGCTCAAAGCAATATCGATTTGGCAAGAATTTTGATGGTCGCATTTATACCAGGAATAGGTCATTATCTTTTAAACTATTCACAAGGGAAGGCGCCTTTAAACCTTATAGCTGTCTTTCAACTCATCGTCCCTGTAATTTCTACGCTTCTAGCTTATTGGATTTTGTCCCAATCAGTCACAGCTTTTCAAGGCGCAGGGATGGCAATAGTTATTGTGACATTAGGTATTAATTCTTACTTTAAACCAAATAATGTAGAAGATGAAGTGTAGTGAACGCATCTTTTTCACAACGTTATTACATTGAATAAAGCTTCTTATAGATCCAAATTTTAACAAATTTAGCTAGCGAGGGGCCAAGGCTTCAAGCGTGTCTAACGGAGTGTATTCCGTTTTCGATTTTACATTAAGAGGATGAATACAAATATGAGTAGCTCCCGCGTCTTCATGCTCAGCTAAACGAGCGTTAACCTGATCAACTGTTCCCCAAGCAACAATTGCATCTATAAAACGACTTGTTCCTTGATCAATATCCTCATCGGTATAACCTAATCGTTTCCAATTATTACGGTAATTAGGGAGACTAGCGTGATGGCTGTAAGCCAATCGTGCTACTTCGTGAGCCTCTTCCTTATTCGTAGTTAAGACNACTTTTTGCTCNACGCACAAAAGTTTATTTTTCCCAAGAATTTNTTTTGCCATTGCAGTGTGNTCGGGAGTTGTGAAATATGGATGAGCTCCATCCGTATATTCTCCTGCGAGTTCAAGCATCTTAGGGCCAAGCGCAGCGAGAACGCATGGTGTTTCAGCAGATGGAGCAATGGATGTGTACGGGGAATTTTGCATATCTTCTAAATACTGTCGCATGCTACTTAATGGCTTNGAATAGTTTAATTTTCTTATTCCTTCAACGATTGGNGCGTGTGAAACNCCTAAGCCGAGTANAAACCTATTNTCACTCATTTCAGCTAATGTCGCTGCAGCTTGTTTCGTGATACCAGGATGGCGATGATAAATATTTGCAATGCCTGTTGCAAAAATTAATTTGTCTGTGTGGGTAGCTAAGAGTGCCATATGAATAAATGGATCTCGTCCGGTAGTTTCCGGTAACCATAAAGCTGAATAGTTTAGTTTTTCTACCTGTTGCGCAAAATCTATTGCTTGATCGGAACGCATAGTGTCAGTTCGGAACCAAACTCCGCGCTTAACGAGCTCTTTTTTGATATCCATACTTCTACTTTAATGTCTTAAATCTAAAGCTCCCAATAAATTCATACAAGCGCGAAATTCGTACNTAATTGATAAATCAGAAGCATGACCTAAACTATCCGTAATCTTGCATGAGAATTAATAATGAGGAAACTATATGAGACCATTACCTAAAAATCCTAATGAGATAACAGTTGATTGGTTAACAAAAGTGCTTCAGCAGAAAGGCACCATATCTAGTTCCGGTGCGGTAACTGAAGTTAAGCGTAAATCTATTGGAGAAGGNGTCGGGATGATGAGCNGNGTTGAAATCCTTGAGCTTAANTACTCTCATGATGTTTCTGATGCTCCTTCTTCACTAGTAATTAAGTACCCAACTGATAATGAAGCGAACCGTGAAATAGCGAACCAATTTAATGTGTACAAACGAGAAGTCCGCAGTTTCCAAGAAATAGTTCCACAAAACCCTGCAGCTAGCCCTGAGGTATATCTTGCAGATATAGAAGGAGATTCTGATTTCATTATTCTTTTAGAAGATCTCTCAGATTACAGACTGGGGGATCAAGTCATTGGAGCAACTTTAGAAGAATCCCAACTAGCACTCCAAGAAGTAGCGAAACAGCACGCTACATTTTGGGGGAAAGTCTCGTCAGATGAGTTCGAATGGATGCCACGTTTCTCGAANTCTTGGAATGCAACCAGCATGTTTGAAGGGGCTTTAGCCAGTTGGGAAGCAGGTATAGAAAATTTTTCTGATTACATTCCTCAATGGATACGTGAAATAAAAGATGATTTCTTTTCAGCATTACCATCTCTACAAGCTCACCTAGATATCGATCCAGTAACCGTTGTTCATGGAGATTTTAGATTGGACAACTTATTCTTTGGGAAAGAACCACATCATCACAAAGTGACATACCTTGATTGGCAGGGGCCAGTTCGTGGAAAAGGAATTATTGATGTGGCATTTCTTTTAAGCCAAAGCACTCAAATTGAAGTTCGCAGCGCCCACGATAAAGAACTCATCCATCTATACGTTGATGCTCTTGAAAANCAAGGCGTCAAAAATTATACTTTTGATCAAGCTTGGGAAGATTANCGTGTCGGGGTTCTCTATCAATGGTGCTTTGTTGCTCTAGTCACAGGTTCCCTTGACCCATCAAATGAAAGAGGNAAAGCTTGGATGACTGAAATGGTTAAACGTAATGTTTTAGCAATCAAAGANCTCAATTGCTTAGAACTTCTCTAAAAAAGTGTACTTNCNNCGGCTCGTTTAATTTCTAATCAGATGTTAAATATGTAACAGTAAAAAAATTGGGTAACAATAACTTTCAGCAGCTATGTTGAGCCCATGATNAGAAAATTTTTTATAGTTTTTCTTTCTTTCGCTACCACGTTCGCAGTTCTATCTTGCGGTTCAGCTAATAAAGACAAACAGTTTGTTTTATTAGAAAGTGAAATTTTCTTAGAGCTAAACCTTGCAGTTAATGATTCAGCTCAATTTTTGGAAAATTGTTATTTNCCCATCGCATTTGATGAGGGGTGGATTGAGTCGTGGGAAGATTCAAAAGANAAAATAATATCAGGGGCTATTAATCCCATATCGCAATCAAAATTTATAGAAAGGCTTGATCTAACCCATCGGCAATGCGGTGGTGAAACGCTTGACCCCGTTAATTACGCAAAATTGCGCGGAGCTATAGCTTTGAACCAATCCTTAACAACTGATTCTTAGANGAAGCAAGTGAATATCGTTCTAGGTTTAAACGATTAAATCTCTACTTCTAGTTTGGCTAGACTATAGACATGACTGCGATAGACAGCGCTAAAAACATCAGTGGATATTGGCCTTCTCACTGGCCTGCAGAATCTGGCGGACCGAGAAGGCAAAAAATTACTTCTTCCGCAGGTCTAAATTTACAAACTGGAGAAACATTAGATTCAACTGTTCGAGAAACAGATGGTTGGGCAGTGATGACTATCCAAAGAAATCCTGGTGAAATGTATTTACTTTGTGGTGCAGCGCTAGGCCCAAATGAATCCCCTCCAACGTTTAGATCACATGATTCCCATGGGTGGGTTGAACGAGTTGACCCCATCAGCCTCCAAACAATTACTAGATCTATAGACTTACCAAGCGGAGGCTGGCTTTGGTGCGGTGCACTCGTTGCTCATGCTAATGGTGACATCTATGCAGTTAACGGCAACTATATTTTTAGACTTGATTCCAAATGTAATGTCATTACGCAAAAGGAACTTTCTTTTGATGGCCCCTTTAATGGATTATTAGTAATGGCCGACGGTAATTTAGTAACCAGAAATTTAGGCTTTAGAGAAAATGACCAAGCATATTTTATTGTACTTGACCCCGAGAATTTAGAAGAAGTAAGTGAACCACTTATCCTGAATCAGCGATGTATGGGCCGATTTTCTTCGGATAGGTCCAGTAGCGGAGAATTTATCTATACAACAACTGATACAGATGTTCTCCGTTTGAAGTATCTTAATAATTCTTTAACTATTGATCATTGGAAACGTTCATATGAGATACAAGGAGAAGTTCAATCAGATGCCTGGGATACCACAATTGGTGACGATCGAATATGGCTTATGGATATGGGTCGGCCACCAGGGTGGATGACTCCAGGAAAAGCAGCACAGCGAGCTTTTGGCTTTTCCATAAATGATGAGAACGAACAGATAATTTTAGATAATCATCGTTTGCCATACGCATGGAATCCTGGACCTCCTCTTTTTGACCCAATTCGTAAAATACTCGTCCATTACGACTCAATCAATGGAGGAATTGTCGGTCATATTTGCGCAACGAATAGTCAACCTCAAATGATTTGGAGATTTGAAGCGAATAATTATTTACAAATGATGGCCTTCTCTGATACCGGAGAATTGATTGTTGAGAATGCAGAGTTACCACCACACTTTGGAGGAGATGTCCTAAAAGCAGAAGCTGTTGTTCTTAATATTGAAACAGGGGAAGAGTTAGGCAAAGCAAATACTGGTTCCCCTTCACTCGGCATGTTTAGTTCGCCTGGGTTTTCTCGTGATTTTTATATAGCTTCGTTACTTGGTTCGATAGCAAGAGTTTTTGTTAGAGAAGAATAAGTTATCGACCATTAAGCATGTAGTACGTTGTGCCATCTTCAGAAATATGTTCGTGGTAGGGGAATGGGATGTTACCAGGATCATCTAAATTCATTCCAGCAGCTATAGCTGCTTCCATAGCTGCTTCAGGAGTTAGGTAAACAGTCCCTTCACAACCATCCATGTTTACATAATCTCCATCTCCAAAACTATCGTCTTGATTATCGGTAACAGGTGTCTCAACTATCTCTTCAGGAACGTCTTGTTCTTGGGCAGACAGGACACCTCCGATAGAGAGAGAAAACAAAGCCATGATGCACGCCAGACCGAACGTAACTAATAGTCGCATACTGCAACTATAAATTCTTCATCTTCTGTTTGCAAAGGTCTCTTTCTAAGGGCCTACGAATTTCTACCAGCCAAAGTATGTTCTGATAAATTCACGCTCTACCCCATCACTCATAGTCCTGTGACCGGAGTATTTTAAATAATTACTTCTTTGCCATTTTTCTTTGAAGATGTTCAGTAAAATTCTCATATTATCTCCCGCATATACGCATATTTGTTAATTAATTAATTTCAGGATAATGCTTGTTTGTTTCTGTTTTTTTACAGGAAAGTTAACTTAGGAAGTTAAAGAATCTACCTTTTATTATTCAGATTCTTTATAGCTATAGTTTTAATATGGTGTCACTCCCGGATGTACAAAGTTTTCTTAATAGTGAAAATGGGCTTGCGACAGTAAGCACAATACAAATTGACGGCGGGATTCTATCGAGCGTCGTTAATTGCGGTGTCGTCACTCACCCCCGCACAAAAGACTTATGTGTTGCTTTTGTTTCAGTTGGAGAAGCTGCGAGATTAAAACATATTCAGCGTGGATCAAAGGTCACTATCTCCATCCGAAGAGGGTGGAAATGGGTTTCAGTCACAGGTAACGCAGCGCTTTTTGGGCCAGAAAACATTTCAAATAGTTTAAGTGCTGAATCGTTAAGGCTTCTTTTACGTGATGTCTTTGTTGCAGCTGGGGGAAAGCACGACAATTTTGAAGAATATGACCAAGTTATGGCATCGGAGAAAAGAGTTGTTGTGTGTATAGAAATTGAACGCATTCTAGGAAACAGCAATTAAAAAATTATTAAATTTTCTAGCAATTCAAAAGTTAAATCATGTCTTTTAAATTTACGAAAAGACTTTGTTGCTTCTTCCCGTTTTCAAAAAGTATATTTAAATTTTTTAAACTAGGGTGCTAAAGCGGTGAGCTGGTAAAGAGTTACACCGCTTTGAATAGATTTGGTTCTTTCAGCAAATTCCGGAGTGCCCATAAAAGCTCCCATAGCTTCCATATCAACGCCATATGCGATTATAGATACTTTATTATTATCTATGGGCCCACTTTCCATTGATGTCGAAAATTTTTCTCTCTCGCCAGCGTCTTCATCAAAGATTTTTCGCCACGAATCGTAGTCAGATACGCCATCAATAATGATTAATAAATCCAATTTTCCTCTTTCAAAAGTATTGCAAGTTGTTATTGCATGAAGTGTTTTTGTATCGCTTCTCGGGCAGGGACATCTGTAACTACTGGTTTAGCACTCATATCGCAGACTTCAGCCCAAGCGAGTTGAAATTGATTACATTTAGAGAAGTCGTCCGTTTCAACAATCATTGTTCCTGTGCCGTCTCCAAGGCAATGCCATCTTCCAATAAGGTTGACGTCGTTGTCATTTAGCAAAGACTCAAGCTGCTCTTGAGTAAAACTGCCGAAAGCTCGCAAAGAATCTCCTCGACTACCCTCAAAAACTTTATAATCAATTTGAAATAACATTTCTGCTCCTTTGGTTATTTCATAAACTTTAACTTAGCTAGATAGGCAAAGATGTATCTATCTGCTGAGTTAATACAGCATTCATAATCATGGATTTTTGATTACATAGACGGCTACTTCTTCTTTTCATCATCAATTATTGTGGAAAGCGTCTAGGGTTAAAAAAGAAAGGGAATACACAGTGGGAAAACTTGATGGAAAAATAATAATCATAACCGGTGGAGCTAAAGGTCAAGGAGCCGCTGAAGTTCGGCTTGCAACAAAGCTCGGTGCTCAAGTCATAGTTACCGATATCCTCGATGACGAAGGACAAAGTCTCGCTGATGAAACCGGAAATACATACGTGAATTTAGATGTAACTTCCCCTGAGCAATGGTCCAATGTCGCTCAAAAGACTATTAAAAAATTTGGACGGATAGATGGACTAGTCAACAATGCTGGAATTGATCAACAAGACCACGAAGGAGTTATTGATTGCTCTCCTGAACTTTTTAGAAAAATTGTTGAAGTGAACCATGTCGGAACTTTTTTAGGAATGTCTGCCGTCGCTCCGTCAATGGTTGCCCAACAAGCGGGAAGTATTGTCAATATTTCATCTGTTGCAGGAATGCGAGGTTACACCGCTATTGCTTATGTCTCAAGCAAATGGGCAGTGCGAGGAATGACCAAGACAGCTGCGAGCGAGTTAGGAAAATCAAATATAAGGGTTAATTCTATACACCCGGGGGCGATAGAGACAGATATGCTTTTTGATCTAGGTGAGGACTCAATAAATCGCCTAGTTTCTAAAGTGCCTATGAAACGATCAGGTACTCCAGATGAAGTTGGAGAAGCGGTGATGTTTCTCCTTAGTGATGAATCAAGTTATATTTCTGGCGCTGAAATTACTGTAGATGGGGCCTTAATCACGCGTTAAAACCTTTAAATTATCGGAAAAGACTAGGTAAGTTAACGTCTCTACGTGCTCGAAGGATCTTTCGTTACCCGTAGATATGGGCGGACTTCATTCCAACCATCAGGGAAAATTTCAGCGGCTTCTTCATTAGACAATCCAGGAGAAATGATAACGTCCTCGCCTTGCTGCCAATTTACTGGAGTTGCAACTTTATTTGAATCAGTCAACTGCATTGAATCAATAACTCGAAGTATTTCATTAAAGTTTCTACCTGTACTCGCTGGGTAAGTCAGTGTCAGGCGAACTTTATTGTTTGTATCGACTATAAAAACGGAACGGACAGTAAGCGTATCATTTGCATTTGGATGAATCATCCCATACAACGAAGCCACTTTCTTATCTGGATCACCGATTATGGGAAAGTTCACAGTCGTTGATTGTGTTTCTTCAATGTCGCCAATCCAAGATTTATGGTCTTCAACGCTGTCTACTGAAACAGCGATAGCTTTAACGTTTCGCGTTTTGAACTCCTCGGCTAACACTGCTGTATACCCAAGTTCTGTAGTACATACTGGAGTGAAGTCTTTAGGATGTGAAAAGAAAACTGCCCAAGAATCTTTTTTCCAATCATAGAAATCTATTGACCCATGTGTAGTTTCCGCTTCGAAATTGGGGGCCAAATCACCTAGTTGTAATGTCATAAGAGTTCCTTTCTCTAGTAATCAGATAATCGTTACGATTGTAATTATATGGAAATAGATAGTCAAAAGTACATTTGTTGATTCGAGCCGTTGAACAGCAGTTACCTTAAAAATTGGGGTACTTTGATTTTGCTAATGCTTATCGATCTTGTACAGATTTAGTCTGTGCAATCACCGCAGGTACCTAAAAGGTCAAGTCGGTGTTTATCAATACTGAACCCAAAATTATCTGCGATTTCTTTCAGTGATGACTCTAAGGCTTTTTCTATCTTTTCAGATAAGTGAAAATCAAGTATCTCTCCACAAGGGGAGCAAATAATATGGTGGTGATGGTCAAGAATTTGCTCAGCTAACTCGTAGTGCGCATGATCATCGTTTGTAATTATTCGAACTACCAATCCTGCCTCTTCTAAAACAGAGAGGTTGCGATACACACTTGATTGTGCAAGCCCAGAATCAATTTCTAGAATTTGATTTATCGTGAGGGGCTTAGTTTCATTAGATAGGATTGAAATTAGTTGGCGACGATTTTTCGTGTAGCGCTGATCGATTGATCGCAGTTGAGATGCGGCTAGTTGATCTATTTCTGTTTCGCTAATCGTGCTCATATCCACATATTACTTTCAAACTTTAAAATGATCTTATTCCTTCGTCTTTATTATCTGAGTCATGGTGGTGATGAGGGTCATCAAGGAACACTTTTGTTCCTACACGCATTTCATTCTCCCCAAATGCTCTGCGGAGATTAGGTTCTGTTAAAACTTCGTCTGGAGTCCCTAAACAGCATGGGCAATTATTGAGGAGTAAAACTTGATCAGCTTTCCCGGCATCACTGAGGTTGTGAGTTGTCAGAACAACTGTGCGACCTTCATTTACTTCTTCTTTGATCATTTCAAGAATAATGTCACGAGAAATAATATCTAACCCGTTAATAGGTTCATCAAGAAGTAGTACGTTGCTTTCTTGTGCTAATCCCTGAGCGACA
>NHFJ01000035.1 GCA_002172545.1 Fidelibacterota bacterium TMED108
ATTCTACATGGACCACACCATTCTGCCCAAAAATCAACAAGAACAGGCTTGTCAGATTTTAGTACTTTTTCTTCAAAAATTGAATCGTTTAATTCTAATGCCATAACTTATAATTTAAGGGCAAATCTAAGATTAATTCTTATAAGAATTAAATTTTAAACTAATTTAATTTATATCTAAATTCATCTTGCTCCAGTGATACTAAGAGCTCTTTTGTAATAGATACTTTAGCTTGTTCTGATATCATGTTTAATTTAAATTTATTTTTTGAATCATAAATATCAAAATAAACTGGCTTCGAACCTTTGTGTTTAGATAATGTGTTTTTTAATTTTTTAAGCTCGTTTTCATTAAAATTACTTGAATCAATTTTAAATGTTATTTTTTTGGAACTTGAATCGATTATGCCATCTAATAATTCCATATTTAAAAATTGAATCCTAGGGTCTCCTACTCTGCCTGTTTCTCTGTTAACCCATCCCTCTTTAACTGCAATTCTTAATCTTAAAATTTTATTCTCTTCAATCAAGTGTTTATACTTTAAATAATCTTCTCCAAAAATTCTAAATTTATATTGATCGTTAAAATCTTCAAAAGAAAAAACTCCAAATCCATTCCCTGTTTTTGAGACTAGATGTTCAACCTCATTAATTATCCCTCCAACATAAAAATCTTTATTTACTATTCTGTTTAAATCATTTAANGAGGANAGTCCCGTAGATGTAAAATTGTTTATTTCCTTTAAATAATCATCAAGAGGGTGAGCAGAAATATAAATACCTACAACNTCCCTTTCCTTTTTTAATCTTTCGAGATTAATCCATTCCTCACAATCTGGTATAGTTAATTCAGATGTATCATTNATNNCGCCTTCCCCNAATAAACTAATCTGAGAAGAATTGACNGATTCTTGGTATTTAGCTCCGTACTTAACAGTTTTTTCTAAAAAAGTAAGGCCATCACTATCAATNTTAAAATATTGAGCTCTTTTATTTTTGAATGAATCAAATCCACCAGCAAGAACAAGGTTTTCAAAAGTTTTTTTATTTGCCAATCTAAGNTCAATTCTTTTGGCAAAATCATAAATATCTTTATAATCACCATCTTTTCTNTTTTGTACNATTGTCTCTACAGCTCCTTTACCNACTCCTTTTATTGCGCCCATTCCAAATCTAATAGCTTTGTCTTCATTAACATTAANCTTATAAAAAGACTCATTAATATCTGGNCCTAAAACTCTAATTCCCATTCTNTTACATTCCTCCATGAAAAAAGAAACCTGTTTTATNTCATTCATGTTATTAGAAAGAACAGCAGCCATATATTCAGAAGGATAATTGGCTTTTAAATATGCTGTTTGATAACCTATAAGCGCATAACATGTAGAGTGAGATTTATTAAATGCATATGATGCAAAAGCCTCCCAATCTTTCCAAATTTTTTCTAAAACCTCAATACTAAANCCATTCTCTTGACCACCAGTCATAAACTTTGGTTTTAGCTTCTCAATTAAAGAGAAAATTTTCTTACCCATTGCTTTTCTGAGTAGGTCAGCTTCNCCTTTTGAAAAATCTGCAATTTTTTGAGATAATAACATNACTTGCTCTTGATATACTGTNATACCATATGTTTCNTTNAGAATCTCTTCCATTTCNGGCAAATCATATGCAATAGGTTCAGATCCATTTTTTCTAGAAATAAATGATGGAATATATTCTAGTGGTCCTGGTCTATACAAAGCATTCATTGCAATAAGGTCATTGAAGTCTGAAGGCTTCAATTCTTTTAAATACTTTTGCATTCCAAGTGATTCATACTGAAAAATTCCTACTGTCTCTCCTTTTTGAAATAATTGATATGTTTTNTCATCATNTAAANGAAATTTTTCAGGGTTAAGTTGANTATCATATTTATATTTTATCAATTTCACAGTATCCTTTATAATAGTCANTGTTTTCAAACCTAAAAAATCCATTTTCAAAAGTCCAGCATCCTCAACTACAGAATTATCAAATTGAGTTACATAAAAATCTGAATCTTTTGCTTTAGTAATTGGCACAAATTCAGAAATATCACTTGGTGTTATAATAACACCACAAGCATGGATACCAGTATTTCTTAATGAACCCTCNAACANACTTGCTTGTTTAAGTGTTTGAGCTGATAAATCTGAGGAATTATATAGTTTTTTTAGCTCACTTACTCTACTAAATTCATCTGTCCTTAGCTTTGATTTTAANTCAGCATCTTTTTTAGAAAAAATTTCTCCAAGCTTCATATTTGGAACTAGTTTTGAAATTCGATCAACNTCAGACAATGATAGATCAAGAACTCTACCCGTATCTCTAATTGAAGATTTCGCTGCCATTCTTCCATAAGTAATTATTTGAGCAACTTGTTGAGATCCATATTTATCTACTACATATTCTATAACTTTATTTCTTCCTTCATCATCAAAATCAATATCGATATCTGGTAAACTAACTCTATNAGGATTTAAGAATCTTTCAAAAAGTANATTGTANTTAATAGGATCAATACTTGTTATACCAAGAGCGTAGGCGACAACTGATCCAGCAGCTGATCCTCTTCCTGGTCCTACAGATACTCCCATTTCTCTTGCAGCNTTAATAAAGTCTTGTACAATCAAGAAATATCCAGGATATCCTGTTTTAGAAATTACATCAAGTTCAAAATCAATTCTCTCTTGAAGGTCTTTATCTGTTTTTTTATATTTTGCCTTTATTCCCTCAAGAGTTAAATGTCTTAAATAAAGGTTCTGTCCTTTTTGATTATCAAAATCATTTTTTTGAATAAATTTTTCTGGAACACTAAAATCAGGAAGCAATACTTCCCTTGCAAGGTCAAAAGGCTCAACTTTATCTATTATATCAGAAATATTATATAAGCTATCTGGAATATCACTGAAAAGCTTAAACATTTCTTCCTTTGACTTATACCAGTACTCCTGATTTGGCAGACCATATCTAAATCCTCTTCCTCTTCCAATTGGAACTGCTTGCTTCTCTCCATCTCTTACACATAATAATATATCATGTGCGTTAGCTTCAGATTTAGTAGAATAAAAAGTATTGTTTGTTGCTATAAGTTTTATTCCATACTTAGAGCTAAATTCTTTAATTATTGGTAAAACATAATCTTCATTTTCCTGACTATGTCTTTGAATCTCAAGATAAAAATCTGATCCNTAAGTNTCTTTCCACCAACTTAAAGATTCTTCAGCTTTTTCTTCTCCTTGATTCAAAATCTTTGAAGAAATCTCACCTCTTAACCCTCCAGATAAAACAATTACATCTTCAGCGTATTTACTAAGAATATTTTTATCAATTCTTGGGAGATAATAGAATCCATCAATATTAGCAATTGAACTTAATTTTGAAATATTTCTAAAGCCATTTTTGTTTTTTGCTAAAAATATCATTTGATATCCATCATCTCTNTTAGATTTATCTAGATGATTTTCACANACATTTAACTCACAACCAATTATTGGTTTAATGTATTTTTGACCTTCTTGTAAATTTTCATTATAATTTTTAAGTGTTTTTATAAAATGAAATGCNCCCATAAGATTTGACTTATCTGTAATTGCCATAGCATCATGAGAATACTCAATAGAATATTTTAATAAATCTGAAATCTTTGATGTTGATTGTAAAATTGAAAACTGAGTATAGGAATGTAGATGNCCAAATTTAAATTCTTGNNAAGCTTCTTTTGCTGGAGAGAATTCTTTCGTAGTTTCTGACTTTATATTTTCCTTTAGTAGTTTAGACTCCTCAAATAAATCAANATGTACTATGTCAATAACTTTGATCTTATTAAGATCAAGGTCAGTAAGTTTTTCAATTATATCTANATGATTTGAAAGAGAGTTAGGGTGAATTTTTTGATCTTTTAATAATTTGAATAGACATAATGCTGTAGCTTCAACATCAGCAGAAGCATTATGAGCAGACTCAAATTTTTCATTAAATAAATGAGTNTAGAGNTCCATCAGAGTAGGTAGTTTAAATTTCCTTCCTCTTCCCCCTTTTAGCATACAAATTCCAGCTGTCTCTTCTGTACAGGTGTCTATTTTAGGAAAATCTTGTAATGGATTGTTTCCATCAGATCTTAGATATTCTGCCCCTAAAATTTTTTCATCNAAATTTAAATTATGTCCACATATAAATTGTGACTTTTTTAAATCCTCCTGAAATTTATTCAAAACAAAACTAATATCNACTCCAATTTTTTTTGCTAATTGAGTTGAAATTCCATGTATTTTTTCAGAGTCGTAGGGNATTGAAAAACTATCAGGATGAACAATATAACTTTGATTTGATATACAGTTTCCATCTATATCATGAACCTGCCAAGCAACTTGAATTGCTCTTGGCCAGTTATCAAAATCTGTTAGAGGTGCACTCCATTTTTTTGGTAATCCAGTAGTTTCAGTATCGAAAATTAAAAACATTTAGGAATAGTTTCAATTACTAATTTAATATTTTATCTTGGATTCGTTTTCAATTATTATCAACAGTTTTTAATGTTAAAAAATAAAGAAACTTTCACAATTACTGCGGCTTTGCCATATGCTAATGGACCCATTCACATAGGACATTTAGCTGGTGTNTATATCCCTGCNGANATATATGCAAGNTATAAAAGACTAACAGATAANGANGTTGCNTTTATATGTGGAAGTGATGANCATGGTGTTGCNATATCTTTGGCCTCAANAAAAGCATCNATNNCTCCNAANGAGTTAATTGATAAATATGATNNNATNATAAANNCATCTTTNNAGGAATTTGGAATTTCATTTGATAANTANTCAAGNACATCNAAAAAAATNCATCATGANACATCNNTAGANNTATTNAATNNNCTTAAAGAAAAAGATCTTTTTTCANTTACAAAAATCTAANCAATNTTANGATACTNAAGAAAANCANTTTTTAGCNGATAGNTATATTATCAGGTNNTTGTCCANTNTGGNAANNNTNANGANGCNTATGGNGATCAATGTGAAAAATGTGGNNCAACTTTAAGTCCNGANGAATTANNNAACCCNANATCNNCTATNTCNGATTCNNNNCCNATTNTAAAAGANACAAAACATTACTATATAAAACTTAATGAATTTGAAGAATTNNTNAGANANTGGATAACAGTTGANAATAANGANANATGGAANGNTAATGTNANNGGNCAAGTNAAATCNTGGCTTGATAGTGGTTTAAAACCAAGAGCAGTAACNAGAGATTTAGATTGGGGNATACCTGTTNAAGTTGATGGNGANGANGGNAAAGTNTTATATGTTTGGTTTGAAGCNCCCATTGGATATATTTCATCNACCAAAGAATGGGCNAAAAAAAATAATAAGAATTGGGAGGACTATTGGAANAATCCTNAAACTAATCTTATTCANTTTATNGGTAAAGACAANATTGTATTTCATTGTATAATTTTTCCAATAATGCTTAAAATGTTTGGAGATTTTATTTTACCAAAAAATGTTCCAGCAAATGAATTTCTTAATCTTGAGGGAGATAAGATATCAACCTCTAGAAACTGGGCAGTNTGGCTTCATGAATATTTNATTGATTTTCCTNATATGCAGGATGTGCTAAGNTATGTTCTNACTTCTACTTGTCCTGAAACAAAAGATAATGATTTTACATGGAAAGAATTTCAAACTAGAAATAATAGTGAGTTAGTTGCAATTTATGGNAACTACACTAACCGTGTTTTGTCATTAATAGATAAATATTATGAAGGTAAAATACCAAATCCTGACAATNTAAACGATAANGATACTAAAATTCTTANTGAAGTGATTTCTGAGAAAAATGATATAGAATCAAATCTAAATCAGTTTAAATTTAGGGAAGCCTTNAAAAGTTTAATTAATATTGCTAGNATAGGTAACAANTATCTTGCAGACACNGAACCGTGGAAAATAAAAAANGAAAATCCAGAACGAGTTGAACAGATTTTAAAAACTTCTTTTGAAATCGTTTCATACCTAGCAGTTCTATCCGANCCATTTATTCCTTNTACATCTGAAAAGCTTAAAAAAATGATNGGGNTAAATAAATCAGANTGGTCTNATCTTGATAATTTANGTGATNAAATAGATTTTAGTTTTACAATTACTAATAAAGAAATGTTATTTAGAAGAATCGAAGATTCTGAAATCGAATTTCAAATTAGCAAATTAAAAAACGATATTTAATCTATAAGATTATTATTTGAAATTGATCTAATAGTCTGAACTGTATAATTGAAAAATACAAATATTTTATCTAATTCTTCAAGTCCCTTTTTTTTATCCCAGTCTTTAATATTTAACTTGGTTTTTTGTATTTGAATATTTAAAAGTTTCATTCTACCCTTAATTTCAAGTCGATCATGATATAATTGAAACTCTGAACCCAATATATCATCTGAGTTGTTACCAAGGGAATTTAATGTTTCTGATATATAATTGAAATCATTTTCCAGATACCCTGAAACTGAATTTGCTAAGGCTAAAATATTATATTCAAGACGAATGAATTCAGACCAATCGTCAAGATTGTTTTCTTGTTTAAATTCATCTTCAAGTATAAGTGGAACTTCAAAAATTGCTTCAATTATCTTTTCTGATTCATCTTCTAAATTAGAGTTTATGTCTACAGTTTGATTACAAGATGTAATTAGAATTATAACTAATAAAAATTTCTTATCTAAAAACGCTATCATAATTTAGCTAAATCTACGATATTTTATACTTTTATAATTCAACCTTTTAAATATGAGTAAATCATTTGTTGTGTTTATAGTTATTCTCTCAATGATTGTAGTTTTAGGTGCTGTTTTTTATGACTACATGACTTCTAAAAATGACTAAAAAAATTATAATTATTGGTTCTGGGTTTTCCTCAATTTCTGCTTCTACATATTTAGTAGATAAAGGCTATGATGTGACTATACTTGAAAAAAATAAATCATTTGGTGGTAGAGCTAGAAAATTCAAAGAACAAGGGTTCACTTTTGATATGGGTCCTTCATGGTACTGGATGCCAGATGTTTTTGAGAAGTACTTTAATGATTTTAATAAAAGTGTTGATGATTATTACACTCTAAAAAAATTAGACCCTGCTTATCGTGTTTATTTTGCTAAAAATGACTTTATAGAAATAGGAGATAATCTTGAAAAAATAAGTCAGACTTTTGAAGAACATGAAAAAGGTTCATCAAAAAAGTTGATGAAATTTATGGCAGAAGCAAAACAAAATTATTCCATTGCTATGGAAAAAGTTGTCTATAAGCCTGGAGAGTCTGTTTTAGAATTAATCACATTAGGAACAATTAAACGATTACGATACTTTGCCACTAATATAAAATCTGAAGTAGCTAAATACTTTAAAAATAACAAGCTGAGACAAATTCTTGAATTTCCAGCTCTTTTTCTTGGTGCAAAACCAGAAAACACTCCAGCGTTTTATAATATAATGAATCATGCAGATTTTGGTTTAGGAACTTGGTTCCCTGAAAAAGGAGGTATGCATAGAGTAGTTGAATCGATGATTGAACTTGCATTAGAAAAAGGAGTAAAATTTAAATCTGAACATCAAGTTGACGAAATATTAGTTACTGATAATAAAGTAACCGGAGTTATTGCTAATGGAAATACTTTTTTGTGTGATATTGTAATAAGTGGAGCAGATTATAATCATACAGAAAAACTTATTCCAAATCATCTAAAAAATTATTCTGATTCGTATTGGGATAAAAAAACATTTGCTCCTTCTTCA
>NHFJ01000005.1 GCA_002172545.1 Fidelibacterota bacterium TMED108
TAGCAACCTCTTTGCCAATGGATGGTAGTTGCTTCGCGAGTATCTTACCAGCGGAGTTCGCCTGATACCAGCGCCACATCCGCACAAAGGTCATACCGTCNCGTAAATCAAAGACGCCATCGGGTTGCGGTCTGAAGTACGGCGCAGTTCCNGTGACCGGTCCGAGCTCTTTGGTGAGGTCGTTGGAATTCCAGGCATTGGAAAAACTTAACAGGTCGTTTGCTCCTAAACTAGCATCTCCGTCAAAATCCGCTATGTATCCCACTGTATATATATATTGAGTAGTGTTNCTATTACCCGCAATATCGGTAATTGAAAGATCGATCGTTATCTGGTCCGCGCTAGTAAACGGTGGGGTAAAACTTACCCTGACCGTATTGCCGAGTAATTCATCTACAGGTGCAATATTAGCGATATCTCCTTGGCTAGATGTAATATTAACGGAATAGTTTTCTATCGCTTCGGTGAGCGCATAATCAATAACCGCAGCATTAAAAATATTGAGCGGCGTATTCTCTGGTAAAGAGCTTGANGCTACCTGAGGACCTACAATATCTACTTTGAAGCCATCCGATGCGACCGCTTCAGATACATTGCCTAGCGCGTCGTACGCACGCACGCTGAAATAATAATTGATATTAGGATTGAGCGAGAGTCCGGTAAACGTATGNGAGGAATCCGAACCAGAATCTTCCCAGTCTTTGATAGTNGTNCCCCCAGGTGAGGTTCCCAGCGCTACATCGTACGAACCAATCCCATTCAAATCGTAAAAACCGTTCCAGTTAACATTTACATCCGCGCTATCATTNAGCCAGTCTAAATCTTCGGCTTCGCCATCAGCAACGGTTCCAATGGTTGGAGGTATAAGNTCAATCGTAANTGAGGGAGCATTGGCTGATATCTCGTTACCNACAGAGTCAATACCGANGATAGTTCCGTAGTATACAACATTGTTTTTCAAAGACAAGCCCTCAACCTTCACGGTTTCAAGCGANCCCGTTGGGCGGCGTTCTGCAATATCATTCCCACCTTCAGACAGGCCGATCATCACATCGTAACTGCTCATACCNCTGTGTGCATCGGTAAATCCGCTCCAATTGAATATCATGAAAGTAGTGTCGGATTGGAATGCGTTATTTATATTCACATTTCCAGCGGTTGGTACAGTGTAATCCATTTTAAACCCATCACTTGATACGGTTTCAGAAACAAAACCCACGCGGTCAGTTGCGCGTGCATTTGCATAATACGTTACATCTTCTTCGTATCCTTCAATACTAAATGTGCCCACACTGTCTTGAGCAAGTTTCCAGTTCATAACATCGCGATCGCCTGGGGCGGTTCCAATGGAGTATTCGTAAGTACCAATACCAGAGTTATCTGACACATTTACAATAATGCGGCCAGTGCTTAGGGAGCCGTACCAATCNATATCGCTATCTTCACCATCNGAAATACCGTTAATTACTGGATCTTGCGTATCGATGTAGATTCCNTCTGTAACCAAGGTTCCAAGTACATCACCCGCAGTATTTTTAATGCGCACACTGATATAGTAGGTGACACTATTTGAAAGCTCTAAGCCGGTAATGGTAACCTGCGTATTAAATCCGTTCGAGGTCCAGTCTTTTACATTGTTCGCTCTACCGCTATCACCTATAGCGTAGTCATACGAATAGGTGTTTGTCGAATCGTTAAGGTACGCATTCCATCGCGCAGAAAGGGTAGAGGTAATGTTACTGTAATCAATNTCGTTGTTCACCGATAACCCATCCGTGATCCCGGTTGCAGCCAAGGTCTTACCAGAAAACTCACTCTCGAATGCCCCAACATCCAACTGCGATCCAAATGGAATTGGTCGCGGGGTTCCNCGAAGATCAGTTAATGGTGCAGTATATTTNTCATTGGCAACTGTAGTAAACGAGGAGGTTGCAGCACTCAACAACAATGAATTATCCCCNAGGTCGAATTCGCCTTTATCAAAATCAACGAACCCAGCGGAACCAGTGAGATTTCCGGGGTTCACAGCAAAGCTCAATAGGTTGGAACAATCATTACAATAGCTGTAGTTCAGNTCAAAATTACTTGTTGGTATAGCTGCATCCAGACGCCCGATCGCAATCGAATTTATCAATAGCGGCTTGACCAGTCCATTGGTGTACATACTAAAGAGGTTTTCATTGGAAAGCGCAACCGTATCGATCATATTTACATTCATGGCTATCAATTTTTCGTTAGAGCCAATAAGTTGATCTGATTTACCAATATATACGTTGGAGCCCTGAACCCCATCGGTTAAAATATTCCCAGATATAAACGCATTCTCAATATTGAGTTCTGACGCCCATTCGATGGATATACCGCCTCCTTTTACTAGAGCTGCATTGTTTTGAATGTAGGTGCGAGATGCATTTACGGTTGAGGAGTATAGATACGCTCCACCGCCAACACCTTCCGATGAACTATTTCCTGAAATTGTGACCCGGTTCATTGTTTGGATGGTTGAATTTCCCGGTAGACCTTCATACGAGATTCCACCGCCGTTTGATGAGGACGTGTTATTTTGAATAGAAACATTNAGTAGTTCAGGGTTAGATCCGTTGAATACCCGAATACCTCCGCCAATACCAGTTACGGTATTATTGGTGACATCGGTATCCGTGATNCGCGAATCACACGCTTCNCAGCTAATACCNCCACCGCCAACATTTGCAATATTATTTGAAATCTTAAGATTTTTTATTCGGGGACTAGAATTTTCAATGCGTATTCCGCCACCTCCATTAATTGTGGTATAGCCATTAATTAGAGATAANCCTGTTAANACTGCAGTAGAGTCTTCGCCTGAAATGAACGTAGCNACACTACTAGACGCGTCTCCATCAATAATCGTTGAATCGATATAGGCCGTATCTCCNGTGGTCAAATACAGCGATCCAACAACNATCTTTTTACCCGAAAAATTAATTCCACCTTGATAGGTTCCCGGATAGATCAGAACGGTATCAATATCCTGCGTCACATTGATCGCGCTTTGAATATCAGAATAATCTCCGGAAGTATCTGTTTTTACAGTATAAACAGATCCTTTGATCGGGGATGCATTCGCCTCGAGGGTTAATGGACTCACATTTTTTGAGGTATCTACTGCCCCTACTCTAAAGTAATAAGTGGTTCCATTGATTAATGGGGTGATGAGCCTACTTGACTCCTCTGCATTGTCTGTTGAATCCATTACCTCAGTGGGGTTTGGATCTGTCGCATAATAAATATAGTATTTTTCAATATCTAGATCAGCGCTCAAGTTCCAGCCCAAAGTAACTTTTCTGTCACCTGGAATGGCTACAAGACCGGTAGGTCTTACGGGACGCTGTTTATCATTAAGGCTTCTACTGTTGTTGGTCTGCGTNAAGAAGTCCGATTCGTTACCAGTTCGATCATAGACCGATCCAGGAGAAGGGCGCACCGTCATAACTTCGCGCCCACTTTGAATGCCCTCCGTCTTGATACCAAGCGCGAAAGTGCTATCGTTTACTTTAACGATACCATCTGGGAAAGGCAGAGGAAGACTAGCTGTACCTCCCGTGATCGATAATAAGAAGTCTGCAAATGTGAGCTCCCCGCTACCGAGAGCCGTACTATAGACCGGTTCGCTCATGAAAACAGTTACGGTTGCGTTGCTCGGAACGATATCAATTCTAGTAATGACCGGCAACGCTTTATCCACTAAATTGATTTTACGACGCGCTTGAACGGTACTCGCCACGTTGTTGGCAGCGTCGTAAATAGAATTCTCTACTGGCGAAAGCGTAACTTGTTCGTACCCATCGGGAACTCCTTCAAGGGAAAGTCCAAGCTTATAGGTATTGCTACTATCAACATAAGTTAAGGTCACAGGCGTTTGGCTTAAAAGTTTTGCCGTTCCACCTGCCATTGATACAACAAAATCTTCTTTTTCCAATTCACCGCTACCACCGGTAGCATTGTAAACGGGATTACTGAACGATACGTTCACAGAGCTGTTGTCCTCTTCAACCTTTAAAGAAGCAAAGGTGGGCGCAGTTTGGTCGATCAAGAATGTAGAATTCACCGCTTGGATAGGACTAGAGACGTTGCCAAGGGAATCGTAGATTGCGTTAAACTGTACTTGAACCGTAATATTCTCAAATCCATTCACCTTCCCGTTTAATGCGAGCCCAAGGGTGTAGGATGCCCCAGTTCGTGAAAAATTGGTAGGCTTGGGGCTCGTTAGGGTAGCGTTTCCGCCTTCAAGTGAAAGAGTGATATCAGAGGTGTCTAGTATTGTTGATTCATTGGGATTCGTGAACGCCTCTTCATCGAATTCAACGATCAATGCTGTATTATCGTTCTTAGGTGTGATTGATAGAATGATCGGTCCAGTGAGGTCCTTTGTCTTGCCGGTATTCGTNGCTTGCGTGGATAGGGCCACGTTNCCAGCGTTATCGTANATTGAACTTTCTTTTGGNATGATCGCAAGCACCTCTTTTCCGGTACCCGTTCCTTGAATATCAAGACCCAGTGTGAACGTAGTACCGTTTTTAGATACACTTGTTGGTGTCGCGCTTTTTAGCTTGGCGCGACCACCTGAAATTGTCATTACGAAATCTGCAGGCTCAAGGTCACCAATGCCATTACTTGCCTTGAAAACGATCTCAGAGAATGTGACAGCAGCTGTGCTGTTGTCGTTTGATAAAACTACACTTGATATAGTAGGCGCAAGTTTATCAATCAAGGTTTTCTTATTAATAGTTTGATTGGTTATCGCAACATTTCCAGATCCATCAAAAATCGCATCTGCAGTAGGAGAGACAGTAAGCACTTCAGACCCGGATGGGGTTCCTTCAAGTCCAATACCCAAGGTATATACGTTACCATTTTTACTAATAGTTGTTGGTTTCGCTTGCGATAAGGTTGCACCCGAACCAGCGAGGGAAAGAGTAAAATCAAGCGAGTCCAGCGATCCGGTCCCATCGTTCTTACTAAATACAGCTTCGCTGAACGTAACCGCTATGGTTCCATTGTTATTAGCAAGCTCCAAAGCGCTAAAGATTGGGGAGGCCTTGTCCTTGAGATTTGCGGTATTCCCCGATTGTTCCGGTACACTGATATTTCCCACCGCGTCGTAAATGGATGAAGCTACGGGGGTAACGGCAACCACCTCGGCTCCATTCGGAGTTCCGCTTAGGTTGATACCAAGCGTGTAGACATTGCCGCTAGCTGCGATCGATGTAGGTGCCGCATTTACAAGCACCGCGCTTCCTCCGCTCAGGGTGAAAGCAAAATCACTTTTTTCAAGTGCCCCCTGTCCGTTCGAAGCGTTAAAGATGGGCTCAGACATGGTCACTGCGATCGTAGCGTTGTTGGCCGCTACGCTAATGCTTTGTACGGTGGCAGGCGTCTTGTCCTTCAGCTTGGCTGAATTATTTGTTTGGGTTGTACTAGAAATATTGTCGAGCGCGTCATAAATAGAATTCGCTGCAGGATTGACCACCAAAGTCTCATTACCATCTGGAGTGCCTTGGATGTTCATTCCCAGGGTATACACATTGCCGCTTTTGGAAATACTGGTTGGGGTTGCACTACCGAGCTTAGCGGTACTGTTTGTGTCCGGAATAGTGAGGACCCAATCATTGACCGTGAGCGCACCGCTGTTCGGGGCACCAGGGTAAGCAGTCTCAGCTAAGGTGACATTAACCGTAGCGTTATCACCTGCTACAGCAATACCGGTGATCGTTGGTCCAAGTTTATCATTAAGCGTAATGGAGTTATTGCTTTGGTTGGTGGCGGCGATGTTACCCGCAAGATCAAAAATAGAATTAGACACAGGGTTTACGGTAATGGTTTCCGCACCACTCGCAGGGGAGTCCAGGCCAATTCCTAATGTGTAAACGTTACCTTCCTTTGTAATGCTTGAGGGGGTAGCTGAGCTAAGGGTTGCGGTTCCACCTGAAATAGAAAATGCAAAATCTGAAACTTCTAAATCTCCCGTACCATTGGACACCGCGTACACATCCTCATTGAACGTGATGTTGATCGTAATGTTGTCTCCCGCCAGTGTTCGGGAAGTGATCGTAGGAGCGCTTTGATCGGAGGCACGCACGTTAAAGGTTCGCATAAAACCATCGTTGCCATCTCCCTCAGATACAACCGCAAATGTATTACCGTCAATATCTGCAATGCGCGGGTAGTGCGCCTTAGATGTTTCAAATTCTATTGATTTTGCTACCGTTATTCCTGTTCCGTTGGAGTTAATGCTTACGGATTTAATGTACCCATCGTAATTAGATCCGCCNNCGGTGTCATCACCGGAGTACGCAAGCAGAAGCGCTTCATCACCGATAGCAATTAGGTCATTATAAAATCCACGCTTATCATCATGCTCAACTTGCTGAACCTCTGTAATTGTTGCTCCATCGTTAGAAATTGTGAAGCTGGTTAAAAATCCGTCATCCCCTGAACCTGCGTAAGCTAGCACGTATTTATCTCCACCAAGTTTCACTAGTGAATTGTATTTGCCTCCAACATTGTCATGTTTTAAGCGGTTAACGTACTTGTTGCTGCTACCGCTTGCTCCGGTGATTTCTCCCGTCGAGGGATCGACATTAAATGTAGTGATCCAGCCTTCGCCTCCGCTTGACGCTCCTGAGTGGGCAAGAGCGATGGTGTTATTATCCACCTGCACCATAGAGTTATACTCCATATAGGAATTATTGCTACTGCTGATTAAATACTCAAAATCTTTTTGGGTGACAGTCGCACCGTCGTTAGAAATAGTAAAGGTCTTTACAATTCCACGATTTGAATTGTCTTCGTAGGCTGCAACATAGATATCAGACCCTAATTTTAGAATGTCTGGATATCTTCCATCGTTGGTTGACGTGCTTTCGGTAAAGCGATGCCGACTTTTTTTGGTAGAGATNGTNGAAGCGTCGGCATTGATATCGAATGTGGAAATGTAACCGCCATNGCCGTAGTCCCAATAGATCAGCGCGTAGGTTTCATTNTCNACCTGCGCCCATTTNCCATAGAAAAAATCNNTTGATTCCCAATACCANCTACTCGAATTATTATTAATATTCGTTTCGGTAAGGGTTTCACCGTCCGCTGAAATATTGAAAGCTGACATGTAGCCATCANTGTTTCTATTGTTGTTAGCATACGAAAATGCAACAACATAGGTGTCTGCGTCCCTTTTCAATAGGGCAGGGGACTGCATATTTCCACCTTCAAACTCNATGGACTTTGCCATACGAATCTTCTCAGCGTTAAAGGTTTTNGTGTTGTTGCTCTGACTGGTTGCTGCGATGTTTCCTTTAGTGTCGTAGACTTGATTTTCAGTAGGTATGACCGTTAAGACCTCGCTTCCATTGGGAAGACCGATATAATTAATGCCGAGGGAGTATACGTTTCCACTTTTTTGGATAAATGTAGGGGTTGCGCTACCAAGCGTTGCAACACCGCCCGCAATAGAAAATGTAAAGTCGGTAGCCTCTAAATCTCCGCTTCCAGCAAAGCCAGTACCACTTTCTGAGCGGCTTTTGAAGACAGCTTCAGAGAAGGTAACCGTAATCGTGTCATTTGTTGCTGAGAGCGACGTTCCCGATATCACAGGTAAAACCTTTTCATACAAATTTACTGTATTATTACTCTGATTGGTTGCAGCTGCTGTACCGTTGATATCATAGATTGCGTTTTGTATCGGAACCGCTTTAAGGACCTCTGAACCATTTGGTGTNCCGCTTAAACTAAANCCCAAAACGTATTGATTGTCAGCTGAGGTTCTGATGCTGGACGGGGTAGCGCTCGAAAGTGTTGCCGCTCCTCCCGTGATGGATAATGCAAAATCNGATACTTCAATATTCCCGGAACCCCCGTTTGTATTGTANGCGGCTTCATTTAGCGCAACGGTAAATTGTGAATTTTCATAGTTGATGGAGTTTGCNGTGATNGCTGGTCCCGCGTTATCGGAGGTTCCAATGTCAAAGGTTTGGATGTAACCATCGCTTCCAGACCCTGAATACGTAAGAGCGATCGTATTTTTGTCTACTCTAACCAGANCGTTCCACGAATTATCTCCATCAAACTTATTTTGCCATTTTTTGGTAATGGTCGCTCCATCTGAGGATACCGTATACATCTCGATGTAGCCATCANTGCCTGAGCCCGTGTACGCCAGGATGTATTCGTTGGCGTTCAGCTTTANCAGCTTGCTATANTTACCGAATCCCGCGTTAGTATATTTTAGATTTGCCACAGATGTAATGGTTGATCCGTCTGTTGGNATAGTGAAGGTTTCTAGAACNCCNTAATANCCNGNNNTTCCGCTNGTATTNTANGANTANCCTGCNTTNANATAGGTATNGTGATCAACTTGAACCAAGCTGTTATNATAACTATAGCCGTTATCGGCGAAAGCGGCNTTAGCAACTTCTGTGATAGAGCTACCGTCTGGGGGGATGGTAAATGTCTGAATTCTTCCTCTGTTGTTTTGTCCATTGTAGCTTAAAACGTAGGTATTTTCATCTGCGCGTACCAAAGAATTATACTGACCGTAATCCGTATCATGTTCTTTATTAGCAACTTGGGTTATGGTGGATCCATCGCTGGCAACCTTAAGCGTTTTGATCCACCCATCGTAGCTTTGTCCCGTATGGGTGAACACCAGAGTGGAGTCGGTCATTTTGACTGCACTACCTTCCCAGTAGTCGTTGGGCGCAAACTCGAGAGCAGATGAAAGCTGTTCGATCGTTTCGCCGTTCGCGGTTATCTTAAAGACTTTAGCAAAGCCGTCGTTGNTTTGTCCNTTGTAAAACAATACATATTTATCTCCGGATAAATGTATCAGTTCATTGTGCTCACCGTTATTGTCATCGTGCTCTTCGGTTGCAACAAAACTACTGTTGGTCACCGATCCAGCTGAAGTGATCTTGATCGTTGAAATAGTCGCTTTGTTGCTCGCCCCCTCATACGCAAGTGCGTATACATCGCCTGCAATATGTATCATTGAATTGTAGGTAGCGTTACTACCGTTGTGCTCGAAATTGACGATCGGNTTCATAAACGATAGATTCATGTCAACGGTGTTGCTGCTTTGCGAGTTGGATACNACCGTTCCATCNATGTCCCACAATTGATTTGCGATCGGAGTNACGGTGATNGTCTCATTCCCATCTGCAACGCCGCTCGTTGAAAATTTGAGTTTGAACTCGGGTCCAAATCCTCCCGAAATTTCTGTAGGGGTTGCACTTACGAGNGTTGCGGTTCCACCNGAGAGCGATAANGCAAAGTCGGACACTTGGGGTAGTCCGCTACCTCCATTGGTATTGTAGATCGGTTTTAAGAATTTTACGATAATTTCAGTGTTGAACGCGTCAATCGTAGTTTGAGTGATCACGGGACTCCCTGTCGCTTTTAAAAATGCCGCATTATTCAATTGATAGGTTGCGGATGCGGTATTGTTGGAAGCATCGTAAATACTACTTCCGGACGCCGGCATGACGGTGACCTTCTCAAATCCGGATGCCTGACCTGACAGATTCATTCCGAGCGTATAGACATTCCCGCTGATAGAAATAGATGTCGGTGTGGCTGAAGCGAGGGAAGCATTTCCCCCAGCTATAGATAAAGCAAAATCTTCTTTTTCTAGTGCCCCATTGCCGCCCGTAGTNCGNTANACNGGTTCGTTCATGGTGACTGCAATGGTACTGTTATCATTTGCAATTTGCACCGATGATATTTTGGGCTGCATGCTTGTTGCCGTTTGCGTGAAGTTAAAAGTTTTAAGATAGCCGTCACTACTTTGACCTCTANAAGCTAAAAGAAAATTATCGTGATCCATCATGACAAGACTGTTGTACTGATTATCATTGGTCTCGTGTTCAAGNATCAGTCCTTCGGTTATAGAACTGCCATCATCAGGCACAGTGAAAAATTTAACATTTCCATCTGAATNTCCCGTTCTATAGGCAAGCATAAATTTATTATCATCTATCGGAATAAGAGAACCCCATTGACTATTGTTTGTGTCGTGCTCTAGTTCGGTTACTTCAGTAATACTCGCGCCATTAGTAGGGATCGTGAATGTTTTTATGTGCCCGTCACNGCTAGGTCCCTCATAAGAAAGCAGGTAGGTGTCTTCATCAACTTTTTGGAGTTGATTCATTCTACCGTACTCGGCATCGTGCTCGACTTGCGCTATCTGGGTGATCGTTTCTCCATCTGCTGATATATCTAGTGTGGTGATGTATCCATCTGAGCTATTTCCCGAATGAGCGAGTGCGTATTTAGTCCCACCAAGATGCTGCCAGGAAGACTCATAAAATTCGCTTTGGTTTTCCGTAACGTTCTTCTCTTTGATGTGACTGATATTTGCACCATTGACCTTGAAAGTCTTTACCCAGCCGCCCCACTGGCTCGAGGTTTCGGGTCCGTAGTTATAGGACCGGTAGGCAAGGGCGTAGGTTTCGTCGTTGATCTTGAGTAGGTTGTGTTGCGCGTCAGAGTTGTTATAGGTGTCAAAGAGATAATTACCGAGCTCGGATATCACGCTGCCATCGCTTTTGATCTGAAAGACCGTGAGCCACTGTCCCGTGGCGTTTGCTACGCTTNCACCATCATGCCTAATGCCGCTTCTGGTACCGTAATAAGCCATCAGATACAGGTCCTCGGACATGCGAATGAACGATTGTCTTTGTACATCATAAGTTGNCCACTCCTTTTCAAGNACCTGNGTGATNGTGTTTCCATCTTTGGACACGGTAAAGGTTTGAAGATATCCATCGGTACTATTACCGGNATAAGAAAGAACGTAGGAGTCCTCATCCATCTTGATGAGATTGTTATATANATTATAGTNTAATTCGTGTTCAAGGTTAGAATTTTGAACAAGTCGCTTATCGTAGAGATTGACCGTATTGTTGGATTGCTGAGCAGAAGAGGCATTTCCGCTAGCGTCGTAAATGGAATTTGCAACGGGGGAGACCGTGAGCACTTCTAGTCCATCCGCGGTACCCGATACGCTAAATCCAAGGGTATAGGTATTGCTGCTCGAAGATATCGATGTGGGAGTTGCACTATTTAAAGTTGCAGCGCCACCNCTGATCGCNAGNGAAAAATCNGNNGNNGCNAGNGCGCCGCTACCGCCGTTGGTACTGTAGGCNGCNTCNCTAAANNTNANGGTCACCTGCGAATTTGCACTATTTACCAAAGAGCTTGTGATATAAGGACCGTTTTGATCTTTGAGAAATGCGCCAACCTCAGAGGTAGTTTGCATTGCTGTTCCGCTTGAATTATACACGCTGGTATTGTTTGCAGGTTTCAACGATATCTTCTCAACCCCAACCGGGAGCCCTGTAAGGTTTAAGAATAACCTTAGTACCGTTTCCCCGCCAGTCAACGCGCCAGCGCTACCTTCTGATGCGTTGTTGTTCTTCTTGATACTACTAATAGTCGCGTTGGTTGCAACTCCACCATTGCGATCAAANGAAAGCGTAAAATCTGATGTTGCTAGCGCACCTGAACCGTTGTTTGCGCTGTAGCCTCCTGTTGANAGNGTAACATCGGCGTAGGAGTTATCGTTTGCAACGCTAAACCCTTCAAAACAAAAGCCAGTACATGCTTCGATGACAACCTTACCGTGACTATCCCAAATGCCTGCTTGATTGCTTTGATTGGATCCGCCGTTGTACGATCCGCCACCACCACCAGCGCCATCACTAGTGCTGTGATATCCACCTGCACCTCCTGAGTAGCCCCCACCACCACCACCACCACCGGTGTTTCCATGGGTTCCACCACCACCACCAAATCCTCCAATACATAAAGNGCTTGAGCTGGTACTTCCTCCTTGTGCTCCGTTAACAAAAGATGACCCATACGTACCATAACTACCACTAGTTCCATTACCTGAAAAACCACCACCACCTGACGCGCCGCTTCCAGTATCCCCTTGTCCNCCCCCAGCATTTGTCCCGCCACTTTTTCTAGNAGTACTCTGTCCGTTATTGCTCGTCACNGCATGCGCATTNTATAAAGCTGAGNTAGNANTATACTGTCCACCNCCACCACCCGCAACGATCAAGGCAGTACTTTGCGACAGTGCAGATCCAGTNTTTTTTGNTACAAAGGTTCCACCGCCTCCAGANCCTGAATNTNGACNCTCCNCCCATTTGACCNACNACNATNCTTAANACATCTCCTTGNGTAAGNGAAAANTCNCCCTTCATTCGGGCACCTTTACCATAATTGTTNNTTCCNCCNCCGCGAGCACCCCATACTTCAATAGTATAGATTCCAGACGCTGGAACTGTCCANTCNTGAACNNCCTGTTGTNTTNATNGTTACNNTNTTNNNNAGNTTGGTACNGNCATANGCGGNATTNATATCGCTTTGGCTAGGACCATACCTTCCAGTCTTGTTTGCATTGGTGAATGTATAAACGGTCTGCGCGTAAGAAAGGGATCCTGCCGTAAGCAGACCTAGGAAGATGGATAATATATGGTTAATTCTTTTCATTCAATATTATGGATAGCATTTAATCCAAGGCGTAAAACAATATTGATCTAGTTGGATGTAACGGTAGCGGTGCCTTTGGTCAATATCTGAATATCAACATCATCCTCATCAACAAGCTCTGAAGCATCCGTGATTTCAAGCAAGGTTTCCGCAAAGGATTGTTTCGTATTGAAGAGAATGGTAGCTATTTTACCCGTTCCGCTTTTATTGATATTATTCCCAAGGTAGAAATAGTTGATATCTAGAGTNCCGTTATCATCATCGTACAAAAAGAACGATGAGTTAACCTGAGCGCTATCTGTNAAGAAGTCCCCGCTTGTTACATTCGTTACCGATAATCGGTTCGCATCGTAAGTAATTTGAGCGTGAATTCCAGATATATTATCTGCTTCAACCACAAATACATCAAATTCCGCAGCAGCACCCACTGTTGTAGCGCGCGAAACTGGATCAAATACAAGTCCAGGGGTGAAGTTGGAATCCAAATCTCTGGGGTTCANCTCGGCATTATCGTAAAGATCGCAGCCAAGTATTAGAAAAGTGATAGCCGGTATAATTAGTTTAATCAAGCGCAAAGGTAAACCTCAATTGTGGTTGGTTAAGTTCAGGATTGTAAACAAGATCAATCTTTTTATTGTTATACGCCATGTCATCATTAGGACCATTCATATACGCATCAATAATATTGTAAATATGTGCAGCGCCTAGAACGTAGGCCAGTATAGTCAATTGGCCTTTTGACGACTCTGCGCTACTGGAAGCGTCATCGGATTTTGTTTTTAATGAGCGAATGACTTCCGCATCGGTTGCAGCTAAATACTGCGTATGGTATTTACGGGTATCGTCATCAGATGCTTTCATTCCACTGTANATAAGGTAGCCAATAGCTCCGGCGCCAACTTCACCTGCAAAGAAATANAAAGCNTTCCTGCGGGCAAGTGGATCGTTATCCAGAGCGTTTGAGGTATACAGCTGTCCCCATCCAGGTATGAGCGCAGAGCGAACTGCAGCAGCGAGTGGCGTTTTTGGAGTTGGAGCAGCTTCTTGTGTGATGGTACCTTTTCGTTTTTGCGTAAGGGTGCGAGGAGGCTTAAGACCCATCATTTCCCAGGCAAGTATTTCAATTTCAGTGATCAATCCATCGACCGGACCGTTATAGGTTGCGTTTTTAGTTTTTGCAGCAGCACCTGTGGCGACTTCAAACATTTTTGCATCGATGGTATAGGTATCGCCTAGTTTACCGATTGCGCCGTTGATCATAAACCCTACACCAAGCAAAGCTCCTACCTCAGCAGCACATTCTTCCGAAGTACATCCTGCTTCATCGTAGCCTTGTTCTTCCATAACCTCCATCATTTGGCGTCTGTCAACAAGNATCGCTCTACCCGTAGCNTCTACTTCAGTAGCAAATCTATCGGTTAGGGTTTGTGCTTCTAGCTGACTAATCCCCCTTGGGTCAAAGTCCATAATGGCGACCGTTATTTTTTCTCCGCCTTCAGCGCCCGTACGTTTTAGTATGAGTGCTTGCGGAGGTTTAAGGGCAACAATTTCCCAGGCAAGGATTTGCATCTCAACTAGCAGACCCCCTGTATTACCATCAAACGTTAAACTTTTGGCTCTTTCAGCGGCACCGGTAGTAACTGACACCATCTTCATGTCTACGGTGAAACTATCCCCCAATTTTCCTATGGAGCCGCTTATCATGAACTCAGCGCCAAGTAATTCTCCAATTTCTGCAGAACATTCAGCTGTGGTACANCCGGACTGCTGGAGNCCTTGNTCTTGNAAGATATTCTCTAGCATTTTNCNGTCGACTANACGAACNGCCCCGGTATTTGGAAGCTCGGAGCGTAACCGCTCGACTAGGGTTTCTACTTCGTATGCTGGTAGGCCATTGGCAGCAAAGTCTAATACAGCAACGCTGGGCTGTGAAAACGCGCACGCCATNAGCGCGATTGGTAAAAAACTTCGTAGATATTTCTTTTTGTTCATTTTTTTCTCCACATCAAATAAATAAAGCCTATAATTTGATATATTTTATAGACAATAACACAACATAAAATATATCAAATAAAATCTACACGTACTACTGCATAAATACGCATTTATAGGTGCAGTTAAATTATTCTATTAAAACTAACTAATGGAATATAGGTAGGTTGCAAGATTAATTGTGTGACTCAGGTCAAACTTTCTTCGTATTCTGTAGCAGTGGCTTTCGACGGAGCGAATAGACAGATCTAGCTCTGAGGCGATAGACTTTGTATTGTAGCCAGAACGAAGATACACACACACTCTGAACTGTGACTGTGTTAATTCGGGGTGTTTTTTGGAAAGGTCATTTACAAACCCCTGATTTTCGCGTTCAAAACGTGAAAAAAACGTAATCCAATTGTTATTTGTGCTTTTAGAACTCATCTACAAACATATGGCGCAAGGAAGAGTAATAAAATACTGCATAAACACGCATTTTATCTATGTTAGAATATGTTTGAGTGGATTATGTTGCGGTTTTTAAGAGTTTAATTTGATGAATAAACTTGTGGAGAGGCATATCGCGCTCAAGATTTAATTTTTTTCGAAGTCGGTAACGCCTACTCTCGATTGAGCGGACAGATAGGCCTGTCATGTGCGCAATTTCTTTGGTTGTTTGTCCTGCGCGGAGGTAGGCACAAATTCGTAGATCGGGAATGGTTAATGACTTATTGAGACCCGCAAGCTGTTCTAAAAAACCGGGATAGGATTTATTGAAATGTTTTTGAAAGTCATCCCAGTCTGAAGAACCTGATGTAGCATCTTTTAGTTTCGATCTTAGTGGATTTAATAAATATTTTGAGTCAGAGTCAGAAAGAAACTTTGAGGCATAGTTTATATCTTTTTTAATGGACTCTATCATTTCATTTTTTTCCATGATTGAGGTGCTAACGTACCGTAATTCTCTTTCTGTTGATTTGAGCTCGAGTTCCGCTACAAGCTTACTTTGTTCAGCGATGACTTTTTGCTGATCAGCGGCAACATACTGATTGCGAACTGTTGATACGATCAATAAAAAGATTATCATTCCAACAAAGGATAGAATAATTAATTGTTGTCGCTGTTCATTCGCCTCTTTGATAGAATCTTCAGTAGTTCGCAGCTGCTCACGAAGCTCCATATTAATTAATAGGTTGCGATTTTGAGAGGAGACCTTTTCTTGATTAATTAAAAGAAGGAGCTCGTTTGTTTTTGAGGCACCTTCTTCGTCTCCGGCTTTTGATAAAACCTTCTTCTTTGTTTTGAGTAGTTGTTCTTTTTGGCGAGACAGCCCATGCTTATCTGCCAGAACGAGACCCTCATTTATTTCATCAATTGCAATACCCAGGTCATTTAGATCAAAACGCATTTCAGCGCTAATTTCTAAAAGACCTGTTAGTTCTATGGGAAGTTTTTTATAGTATATCTTGGCTTGCTCAAGAAATCCATTCATACGTTTTTTGTTGCCCAGCTTAAAGTTGAGTTCAGCTTGAATTTGTTTGCTCGATCCTAGATAGCGATTCTTGTTATCTTCCAAAGCTCCAAATTGTTCAATGGGCGTATCAAATAATTTCTCTATTATTTTCTCTGCACTATCACAATACATCGATACTTGCGAAAAATTATTGGAAACTAAACTTAGATTTGCTAGGTGCAGATAGGAATGTGCAATATCATCGAATTGCATGCGTTCGCGCCTGTATTTTAGTCCATCGCTGAAAAGTTCATGAGCTTTCTCATATTCCTTTCGTTGTTCTGCAATCATCGCAAGATTATTTTTGCTAACAGCCATTCCTTGGAGTTTATCGGAACGCCCTCTGGGGTTGAGCTTAGAATCTTCACTTTGAGAAAGAGCGCTAAAGTTACTGAAAGACTCAAGATAGGATTCTTCGGCCTTATCAAAAAATCCTTGGGCAAAATACACATTACCAAAATCAACCTGTAACCATGGTGGGACAGATCCGAGAATTTCGGTAAACATCTTTTCAGACTTTTCAAAATACTCAAGAGTAGGTCCTGTTAATCCCTTAATATGGTAGATTTGTCCTAGAGCGGCAAAGGTCGCTGCGCGCACACGGTTTGCTTTTTTGTTAGGATACTTTTCTAAAATCTCAAACGCAAATTTTTCAGCTTCATTGGGGTTAACAAATTTTAAAAGATTTATAGAGTCGCGAATCGCTTGCCCGTTCTGCTCTGCGAAGTAGTTATCTACCTGCGACAGTGATAGAGAATTAAAAATTCCAATTGCGAGGAAATTGAAAAATGCGCTTTTTATAAATTGGTTCTTGTGGGTCATATTAAATGCGTGGTTATGCAGTATTATCTATCACTGCAAAATTACGTATTATTTTATGTAAATTTATACTAGTTTTCTTATTAACCGAGGTAAGTAAAAAATGTTAACAAAATACGCAGATACGCTAAAAAGACGTGGGTTAGATACCTGCTCATCTCAAATTTTAGCTGACGTACTTGAGAGTTTTCCTAAAGCTATATCGGTTAAACAGCTTGCACACAATACAGGAAAAACCGAAAAATACATTAAAAGTAAAGTTCGTGCGATGAAGCGCGATGAGGTTCCCATAAATCTTAGGCGTGGTTCCCGAAATAATTATGTTGAAACGAGCCTTTTTGAGCCAGTGCATTGGATTTTAAAAGAAAAAGAAAATGCGGAGATGGCTCTTGAAGATCTAAGCTCTATTAAGCTCAACGGTGACCCAAGCGTTAACAAAAAAAAGAGAATCGTAAAGCGCATTTATAGAGAATACTTACGGGACATGAATGACCTTATAGATAGGTGGTATTCTCTTAGATTGATCCAGTCACTGAAAGACGATTAATAAAAATCTCAGTAAATCTTAATTACCTTATCAATTTGTAAGCCCGCCCTCTTTTTACATAAACTAAATTTTTTTTAAAAGACATCTAAGCAATCACCCGTTGATTGTTTTAATTTTACTGTATGAAAACAATAAAGAGAAAAGACCTAGATACAGAAAAGCAGAACGATAATTCCTCTAATATCGATAAGCTGACTTCGATTCAAATACTCAAATTGATTAACAGTGAAGATAGTTCTATTACAAAAAAAATTGCCGAAGCCTTAGAAGATATTGAGAGTGTAGTTGAAATTTGCATTCAATCTATAAGGTCTGGTGGGCGTGTATTCTATATTGGGGCAGGTACCTCGGGACGCTTAGGAGTTTTAGACGCCTCAGAAATTCCTCCTACTTTTTCTGCGCCTAAAGATCTTTTTACCGGAATCATTGCAGGAGGAGATAGTGCTTTAAGAAATTCTATCGAAGGAGCTGAGGATGATTCTTCGCAGGCAATAGTTGACCTCAAACATGCTTTATTAAAAAAAGATGACGTANTAATAGGNATAAGNACTAGCGGTGCAGCTAAATACGTNCAATCCGCANTNGTCTACGCNGANTCAATTCAAGCCAAAACCGTATACCTCTTATGCAATAAGTTGCCCTATTTAAAAGCNAAGACNGATGCAGTAATTGCTATTGANACCGGTCCTGAAATAATCACCGGNTCTACAAGAATGAAGGCAGGTTCAGCAACCAAAATGGTCCTAAACATGATCTCGACAGCAACTATGATCAAATTAGGAAAGGTATATGGAAATTTAATGGTTGATCTAATGGCCGTAAATGAAAAGCTGGTAGACAGAGGTATNAGGATAATATCTCAACTAACACATGCAGATGTGAATGAGGCAAAGCGGTCCTTGATTGAAGCTGACATGTCGGTAAAGACTGCTGTAGTTATGATTTATCATTCNGTNGATTGTGAAAAAGCAAGAAATATGATAAAAGATAATAACGGCATGTTGCGAAATATAATTTCATGACATTTACATCCTTAACCAATGAAGAATTGTTAAAAGAGTGCAGAATAGATACTTTTCGTTCAAGTGGAAAGGGTGGACAGCATGCCAACAAAACAGATAGCGCCATAAGACTTACNCATCTATCCACAGGAATAGTTGTGGTATGCCAAGACGAAAGAAGTCAGTTCAGAAATAAAGAGATTGCAGTTACCCGCCTAAGAAAAAAATTAAAAGATCTANANAAAAAAAGAAAAAAGCGAATATCGACTCGNCCAACNACCGCATCCAACGAAAGGCGAATTCTNTCNAAAAGGATGCGATCAGAAAAGAAAGAATTGAGAAAAAAACCAAAAACAGATGAATAGATTTGCAGTAATTTNTACTCTATTAAAAAGGCAAATATGGAAGTAAATAAATATATTTTTCGTGAATATGATATTAGGGGAAAAGTTGAGGACGACTTTCCTTCAGAAGTAGTTGTAAATCTAGGCAAAGCTTTTGGAACCTTTATCAAAAGATCCGGTGGGCAGGAAATTGCNTTAAGCGGGGACGTGAGGCTTTCAACTCCAGAATTGATNAATCANTTTAAGGAAGGTGTCCTTTCAACCGGNGTTGATGTCATTAATATTGGAATAGTGCCTACNCCTGTAAACTACTATTCAATGTTTAAGCTGGATGTTGCTGGAGCGGTTCAGATAACAGGAAGCCACAACCCTCCAGAATTTAACGGATTTAAAATGTCTCGAAATAAAAAATCTGTTTTTGGTGAATCAATTCAAAACCTAAGAGATATTATTGAAAATGAGGATTTTGAAAATGGTACTGGGGATGAAGCCCCGTATAAAATTCTACCAGACTACAAAAAAATGATAAGCTCTAAAATTGAGCTAAATAAAAAATTAAAGGTTGTTTTAGACTGTGGAAACGCCGCTGGCGCAGTTTGTGCCCCTGAAATTTTCAGGACGCTCAACATTGAACTTGAAGAATTATATTGCGACGTTGACGGCACCTTTCCAAACCACCACCCAGATCCAACCGTTGAAGAAAATCTCAAGGACCTGATAGAAAAAATGAAGACTGGAAGATACGATGTAGGTATAGCATTTGATGGGGATGCTGACAGGATAGGTGTAGTCGATGAAAAAGGTGAGACAATATGGGCGGATCAGTTAATGGCTTTTTTTCTTCCAGAGATAATTTCTCCTGGAGATGAGATTTTATACGATGTAAAATGCTCAAAATCACTTGAGGAAATGATTGTCAAATACGGTGGTAAGCCTGTGATGTGGAAAACAGGACACTCCCTTGTTAAACAAAAAATGCTTGATCTAAATTGCAAGTTTGGTGGAGAAATGAGTGGGCACATTTTTTTTGCAGATGATTACTATGGATATGATGATGGGATATATGTTGCAGCGAGGTTGCTGCAGACACTGTCACGATCCTCAAAGACGCTTTCAGAAATGAAGGATGAGCTTCCAAAGTACTATTCTACTCCTGAAATGCGATTAGAAGCAAAATCAGATGAAGATAAGTTTAGAATTTCAGAAAGCGCAGTACAGTATTTTTCCGATAAGTTTGATTGCTCTACAGTCGATGGAGTTAGAATAAATTTTGACGATGGTTGGGGATTGGTTAGAGCTTCAAATACCCAACCCGTAATTGTTTGCAGATTTGAAGCATCAAGCATTGAAAAAATGGAAGAATACAAAGATTTGGTAGTTTCAAAACTAAAAGAAATTGGTGAATTAAAATTTGATGTCGGACACTAATTCTTTTGAAAAGCATATTGGCTTTATTCAGTCGCAGACGAATAAAGCTCTTATGAAAATCCCGCTTAATTCAAATCTCTCAAGCTACTTTTATGATCCAATTAAGTATGTTTTAAAAGGCAAAGGTAAGAGGTTGCGTCCAGTTCTTGTGCACTTATCTGGTCAAGTCTACGAAGCACATCCGGATGACCTTATGAAGGTGAGCGTAGCTGTTGAGCTTTTACATAATTTTTCTTTAGTTCATGACGATATCATGGATAACGACAGCAAGCGCCACGGCCAACCCTCCGTTCATTATAAATGGGATATACCTACAGCAATTTTAGCGGGAGATGGTTTATTTACTCTTGCTCAACTGTCACTAGTGGGTCTTGATGGTCATATTTTTCAACGATTTAACGAAGTGGCTCTCGACGTTTGTGAAGGTCAAGGAATGGATAAAGAATACGAAAGTGACCATACTGTTGAAATGGAGAATTANATTCAAATGATAGGAAAAAAAACCGCTTCTTTTCTTGGTATGTGTTCTGANCTTGGNGCTGTATTAGGAAAAGCCTCAAAGCAGGAATCAGATAATCTTTTTCAATTTGGGTATTACCTAGGCTTAGCGTTTCAAATCAAAGATGACTATCTTGAGATTTTTGGGAATGAAGAGTCAATGGGGAAGAGCCTTGGTAGTGACCTTGACGAAGATAAACAAACAATTTTAGCATTAGTTGCACGTAAAAATAATAGTAAAGAGTGGGCTAATTTTAGGCAGAATAGTAAAAATTTTGAAGACTATAAAAACTATTTTGAATCTAATGGGATTAAAAAAGAAGTGGAAAACTTGATTGAGTTAAATGTTGAAAAAGCATTAACAGGGTTAGATATGATTTCACCTGACAAATCAAATCAGCTTACTAATTACGCAAAACTTATTTTAAATAGGGAATTTTAATGAAAATAGATAAATCAATAGATANCAGCAATATGTTTCAATCNATCTATGATTTTCCTGATCAAATGANAGAAGCAAAGTCGATTGGTGAAAATATAGAATTAAAAAAAACGTATGATGGTATTCAAAATATAATTGTTTGCGGAATGGGCGGCTCTGCTATTGGGGGAGACCTTGCAAAGGCCCTTGTAAGTAATTCTATCAAGCTTCCCCTGATTATAAATCGCAACTATCAACTTCCAAATTGGGTGAACAGTAATTCTATTGTGATTTGCTCTTCTTATTCNGGTAACACGGAAGAATCTTTAGCAGCATACGATGATGCTANTNCTAAGGGCGCTAAAATTATTGGCATTACTACTGGGGGAAAACTTGGCTCGCTTCTTGATAGAAATACTAATGANAAAGTTGTAATTCCTTCAGGTTTACAGCCTAGGGCTGCTGTAGCCTATTCATTTATACCGCTGCTATATCTATTGAATGAATTAAATCTTATAAATAATGATATATTAAATGAAGTTGAGTTAACTATTAGTACTATTCAATCTACTAGAGATGTTTATTCAAAGGACGATACTAAGAATTCAACTCTAAATCTTGCTAAGGAAATATACAATACACTTCCTATTATTTATGGTGAGAATGAATCTACTTCAACTATTGCATTGCGATGGAAAGGTCAATTCTGTGAAAATGCAAAAATGCTTNCTTATCATAATGATATTCCTGAAATGAATCANAATGAAATTGTAGGCTGGCAAGAAAATCCAGAGTTGTTAAAGAAAATTTCCATNCTTTGGATTTCTGATAAATCTGTAAACGCGAGAAACGCGTTACGATTTAATGCATCAAGNNATATTCTTAATGACATACCTTACATTCAAAAAAAAATCCAACTTGATGGATCTAGTTTTACGGAAAGATTCATTCATTTACTGCATTTTGGTGACTGGATTAGTTATTGGTGTGCCTTGCTTCACAAGACAGACCCTAGTCCAGTTATTAAAATTGATAAATTAAAAAAAACATTATTTGAAAAAAGTTGAATTAACCCTAATGCGTATATAACTTTGATAAAGACTACTAAATGATTACTGTTAAAATAAAAAAAATTTCCTACTACCATCCAAGTAGGAGCTATGCTGTTATACTAGAAGAGATTGATGGNGATAGAAGCTTACCAGTGCTTGTTGGTGCCTATGAAGCGCAATCAATTGCTATGGCTATGGAGTTNGTTGATACCCCAAGACCCCTAACGCATGATTTAATTGTGAATATGATTAATGAGATTGATGGTAAGGTATCTGCTATAAAAATAACTAAAGTTGAAGACGGTATATATTTTTCTAATATCAGCATTCATTCAAAAACCTTAGGCAACAAGAATATTGACTCTAGGCCGAGCGATGCACTTGCGATAGCACTTAGAATGCATTCACCNATTTTAGTAGCTGAAGAGGTCATGAGCGAAGCAATCGTTTGGGAGGAGGACTCTTTAATAATAGAGGATGATATTAAACAGTCTCCAGAATTAGAGGTCCTAGAGCAGCAGCTTCAAAAAGCTATTGACAAAGAACAGTACGAAATAGCTGCCCGAATTAGAGACAAAATAAAAGATATTGATAGCTAGCTGTTAATTGAATCGATAGCTAACTGCGCAGCTTGCTGTTCAGCAGTTTTTTTATTTGAACCAATTCCGCTGGGGTAATAATCGTTTCCAATTTTCACTTTTACTTCAAACAGTTTTTTATGCTCAGGCCCAGAAACATCTGATACAAGAAATTTTGGGTTATCCATATNTTTTGTATGGCAAAGCTCAATCAGCTTTCCTTTAAAATTAACAGATTCCCAGGCTAGTTCCTTATGAGACCAGATTGTGGACAAAATAACTTTTTTAGCAGACAAAAGTCCTCCATCTAGNTAGATTGCNCCNATGAGAGCCTCATAAAGATTTGCTGCTTGTTTTAGGGCTATTTTATCTTGAGACAGGTCAACATTNGATTCAATTTTAATAAAATCNAAAAGACTTAGAAGNTGACCCATTGAGGATAGAAAAGATGTCTGAACTAANGCAGAGCGTTTTTGGGTTAATATTCCTTCATCCCCTTCCGGGAATTCTCTCATTAACTCTCTGCTTATTATTATNTCNATAACCGCATCACCAAGAAACTCCAATCTTTCATAATTTTCTCTGGGCTTTGTTGATATTGATCTATGTGAAAAGGCTTGATCTANATATGACTTNTTTTTAAATCGGTATCCNCATTTNCGCTCTATTTCTGTTAAAGAACTNTTNTTAAATAATGAACCAAAAAAGGACACNGGANTAATCAGTCTTTGNCCCATTTTTTAAAGACTATTACAGCGTTATGTCCCCCAAAACCAAAGGAATTTGACATTGCAGCATCAATTTGAATCTTTTCTGCTTTATTTGGTACATAATTAAGCGTGCATTCAGGATCCTTNTTTTCATAATTAATTGTAGGNGGAGCAATATTTTCATTAATTGCTTTAACACACGCCACAGCTTCAAGAGCACCGCTAGCACCNAGAGCATGACCGATCATTGATTTTGTAGAACTTACTCTTACTTTTGATGTATGGTTATTAAACAGCGAAGAGATGGCAGCAGATTCNGTTTTATCATTNAAAGGGGTNGAAGTTCCATGTGCATTGATATAATTAATATCTTCTGGATTAATTTCTGCATCTTTTAATGCTAGATTCATTGCTTTTATAGCGCCCTTACCACCCTCGGAAGGTTGTGTGATGTGGTAAGCATCATCTGTGGCACCGTAACCTGCTAGTTCGCCAAGAATAGTGGCGTTACGGTTCATAGCGTGCTGTTCGTCCTCAAGCACGATAGTACCAGCTCCTTCGCCTAAAACAAAACCATCTCTTTCAAGGTCAAATGGGCGACTTGCGGATTCCGGTGAATCGTTTCTTGTAGAAAGGGCTCTAATATTTGCAAAGCCTGAAATAGTTAATCCNGTAATNCTCGCTTCAGATCCACCAGTAATCATTATATCGGCGTCTCCATACTGTATAGTGCGCGCTGCACATCCAATAGCGTCTGTTCCTGATGCGCAGGCAGAAATTATCGTATGATTTGGACCTTTAAATCCAAACCTTATTGCAAGATTTCCGGATGCTATATTAGGTATAAATCGNGGTACAAAAAATGGAGACACTCTTCTTTGNCCTCTTTGAAAATAAACNCCATGCTCATTTTCNAGAGTTTGAATACCTCCAATTCCAGTTCCAATGATGACGCCAATTCTATCAAGATCCTCTTTTTCTAAATTCAATTCAGAATTAAGTATAGCTTCTTCAGCAGAGACCATATGATAGATCGTGAAAGGGTCGAGNTTTCGAATTTCTTTNCNGTTAAAATATGATAATGGATCAAAATCTTTTAACTCACCAGCGATTTTAACATTAAGATTTTCTGCATCAAAACTTTGAATCGGACCAATTCCACTTTTGCCGGAAATTAGAGCATTCCAATATTTTGAAAGTGTATTTCCGTTTGGAGCAAGTGCACCAAGTCCGGTTATAACAACCTTTCTTTTAGGCGTCATTTTTACTTGTTTGATTCTAGGTAGTCAATAGCTGCCTGGACGGTAGTGATTTTTTCAGCGTCATCATCTGGTATTTCAATTCCAAATTCTTCTTCAAGCTGCATGATTAGCTCAACTGTATCAAGCGAATCCGCTCCTAAATCATCTACGAAAGAGGCTTCTTTATTTATTTTTTCTTCTTCAACGCCAAGTTTATCTATGATAATATCCTTAACTTTGTCAAATGTTGACATATATGTTCTCCTTTTATTAAAATAATTTAGTAATTAATTAAATTGTTGTCATTCCACCATCGATAGCTATCGTTTGACCTGTTATATAGCTCGCTTCATCTGAGGCAAGATACAGTACTGCAGTTGCTATATCTGCTGGGTTTCCAATACGCCCTAGAGGTATTTGTTTGAATAAATTTTCTTTAGCTTCTTCTTGTATATCATCAACCATATCTGTTTCTATGTAACCAGGTGCAATAGTATTTACAGTAATATTTCTTGAGGCAAGTTCTTTCGCGATTGCTTTACCTAGTCCAATTACTCCTGCTTTTGAAGCAGCATAATTAGCCTGACCCGGGTTTCCAATTAGACCTACGATTGACGAAATGTTAATCACTCTTCCGTGTCTCTGCTTCATCATTTGCCTTGAGACGGACTTTATGCCATTAAAAACCCCTTTTAAATTAACATCGATAACTTTATCCCAATCAGCTTCGGACATCCTCATAATAAGATTATCTTTTGTAATTCCAGCATTATTTACCAAGATATCAATCTTATCATATTTTGATACAGTTTCATCAACGAGTTCTTTAAAATTATTAATATTTGAAACATCGCATGCAAAGTACGAGGAAGAGAGTCCATTTTCATTNAGTTTGTTTGAAATTTTTCTTAACTCATCTTCCGATCTGCTTACACATACAGTATGGGCACCGTATTCTGATATTTTTTGGACAATAGATTTTCCAATACCTCTAGATGCGCCTGTAACGATTGCAACTTTATTTTTAAGACTAAACATGGTGTAAATTTACTATATCTTGATGGGTTTCTGCACCATACATATTTAATGCTGGATCAATTCTTTTTGAAAGCCCTTGAAGCACTTTTCCCGGACCAATTTCTATACCGGCTTTAATGCCATCAGAAATCATTTTTTGAATTATTTTATACCAAAGCACAGGACTTATTAATTGATTTATTAGTGATTGCGGTATATCATTTATGTTGTCAGCAGGGGTAGCTGATATATTTGAATATATGGGAAAAATTGGATTAGAAAATTTTATATTTTCAATGAAACCTNTTAACTTTTGCTTAGCCTCTTCCATTAAGGGTGAGTGAAAAGCGCCGCTAACATTTAATTTAATTACTTTTAAGGCTCCAGCTTCAAGTATGTCTGGAGAAATATCTTCAATAGCATAAGAATCGCCAGAAATAACTGCCTGAGAGGGGGAGTTGTAATTTGCAACACAAACAATACCTTTAGAATATTTAGCACATAAATCTTCTAACACTTTTTCTTTAATACCAATCACAGCTGCCATTGATCCGGAATTAATTTTACCTACATCATGCATTGCTTGAGCGCGAAATTGAACCAACTTAAGACCGTTTTCAAAATTTAATGACTTCGCAATAGCGTAGGCAGAAATTTCTCCAACGCTGTGCCCTGCGATGCATGTTGGTACTAATCCTTTTTGAATTAATAAGCTACCAATTATATAGCTTGCAATAAAAATAGCAGGCTGGGTATGAATAGTTTCTGTAAGCTGCTCTTTTGGACCTTCGAACATAATATTTTTGACATCATATCCTAAAATTTCATTTGCTAAATCAATATGCTCTTTGGCAAAGCTATTATTAGAATATATGTCTTGACACATTCCTACTTTTTGAGAAGCTTGCCCTGGACAAAGCAATGCAAATTTTTGAGANNCTAAGACCATTTTATTAACATACTTCCCCAAGTAAAACCACCTCCAAAAGCAGCAAATAATACTAAATCATTCTTTTTTAGCATTTTTGCTTCCACTGCATCATCTAGCGCAATCGGAATTGTTCCAGCNGTAGTGTTTCCATATTTACCTATATTTACTAGAACTTGATCTTCAGATAATCCACAACGTTTTGCAGCGGCATCGATGATCCGTTTATTTGCTTGATGCGGGATGAAAAGCTTGAGATCCTTTCCTAGAATATTATTCTTATCAAGAATTTCTTTACTTACATCAGCCATGTTTTTAACTGCAAATTTAAAAACAGTCTTACCNTCCTGATAAACGTAATGCATTTTTTTATCAATAGTCTCTTTGCTTGCGGGCCTTAAGCTTCCACCCGCAGGAACAGTTAAATACTTATGACCACTTCCATCTGCTAATAAGATTGCATCTAAAATGCCGCAATCATCATTTGAAGGTTCGAGAAGGACCCCACCGGCACCATCTCCAAATATCACACAGGTATTTCTATCGGTATAATCTATAATTGAACTCATTGTATCTGCTCCGATTACAATTACATTTTTATATTTTCCGGACTCAACAAGCTTTGCACCAGTTTCCATAGCATAAACAAATCCTGTGCAAGCAGCAACNATATCGTATCCCCAAGCATTTGTAGCCCCAATTTTGTCTTGAACAAGGGCGGCGGTAGAAACAACAGGAACATCTGGCGTGCTAGTAGCGATTAAGATCAGATCAATTTCTTCGGGTTTTTTTCCAGATTTTTCCATTAACGCTATAGCGACTTCTTTACACATATCAGATGTAGCTTCACCTTCACTAACAATATGTCTTTTTTCAATNCCAGTTCGAGATAATATCCATTCATTGGANGTGTCTACCATCTTTTCAAGATCTGAATTGGTTAGTGTTTTTTTAGGGAGGTACTTTGCTGTTGATGAGATTTTAGCTTTCACTTAATGGCTCCAAATGATCATTTATACCTTTAGAAATATCATCGATTAAATTTTCATTAATGGATTTTTGAGCTAATAGTATAGAATTCATAAATGCTTTAGATGATGATGACCCATGGCATACAATTGAAATTCCATTGACACCTAATAAAGGTGTGCCTCCGTGCTCCTCATAATCATACTTATTTCTTATTTCTTCAAGTGCTGGTTGAATCATTTGAGCTCCAACTTTGTAGCGAGTCTTGCTTGTAATTTTTTTTTTAATCATTTCAGCAAAAGACAAAACCCAACCTTCAGCAAATTTAATTATAGTGTTCCCAACAAAGCCATCGCAGACTAGTACATCTGCATCGCAAACAAAAATATTTCGACTTTCNATATTTCCAATAAAATTTGGCANTTCTTTTTTTAACAATGAATATGTTTCTTGATAGAGCTCAGACCCTTTATTGGGTTCTTCGCCAATATTCATAAGACCAATTTTTGGGTTTTTTACTCCTTCAACATGATCAAGGTAGACTGATGACATTATAGCAAATTGCAGCATATGCTTTGGTNGTACATCAGGATTTGCTCCTACATCACAAAGAATTTTTCCACCTGTTAATGCTGGGATAAACGCACTCAATGCTGGACGCCTTACATGTGGAATNCTTCCAAGAGAAAGGAGNGAGGTTGCCATTTGTGCTCCAGTATTTCCAGCGCTGATAAAAGCATCAACATGTTTCTCTTTTAAAAGCCCGATACCTCTAACCATAGAAGAGTCTGGCTTTGTCTTGATTATTTTAGATGCAGAGTCATTAATTGTAATTTTTTCTGAAGCATTTAAAATGCTAAGTTTTTTTGAGCTAAAACCGTTTAGTTCGCGTAAAATACTTGATTCTTTACCAACCAGTGTAATATNTAAGCCATCAGGAGTTACCTTTAGGGCTTTAATAGCACCTTTTATGGGAGCTTGGGGGGCATGGTCACCACCCATAGCATCTAAAGCTATTTTCATCTACAGAATAGTGTTAATCTGTTACTGAAATAACTGGTTTTCCTTTATAGTATCCGCAGTTAGGGCAGATTCTATGTGGCATTTTAGGTTGGCCACATTGAGGACATGCTGAAGAGCTAATAGCGGTAGCTTTATAATGTGTTCTACGTTTTCTTCCTCTTGCTTTTGATTGCCTTCTTTTAGGTANTGCCATATATACTCCAAATTTTATTCAATTAAATCTCTAAGCTTTTCAAACTCATCAATCGATGATTCTTTTTCACACTTACATCGGTCAAGGTTCAAGTCAAGACCACATGAAGAGCAAATACCTTTACAATTATCACCGCAAAGGCTCTTAAAAGGTTTTTCTANCATAATTATATCATGTAAAATACTACTTAAATCAACAAAATCATCAGACATAGTAAACATAATTACATCAGCATTTTTTTCTCTTACAATATCTTTATTGTTTGTTAATAGGATATTTAAAGCAGTTTTTATCTTTTTTTTATACCNACACAAACATCTATCGCAAGNAAGCTTAATTTGGCAAAAAACATNTCCGTAAATACGATANCCNGTTGATGTTTTATCGCNGTTTAAACTACACTCAAGGGCTTCTTCGANATCATCTAAGCCNAAGGCGCTTGATTTTATTAATTTTTGTGTATTATTTAGTCCGGAATCTAATTCAGTGCGATATAATTTCATTTTATTTTTATATTTTTTTTAAANGTTAATTATTTAAATCTTTCGATGTGCCATCGCTTGATAGAGCGATTAATTCATCTTTAGATTTGATAGAAGCAATGTCAACCCCTGACTTCTTTTTTAAAATATTTAAAATAAAAACATANCCTGATGAAAAAACTGATAAAGCATATGAAAAGCACCCCAATACAACAATAAGAAGAAAAATACCTATGAGGGAGCTAGATAGAGCCTCTATGCCACTGAGATCCTTATAAGAGCTTGGAATAAAGATATNGTAAAAATTTGCTAAAAANGAACCNAAAGTCATATCAAATAGGTCTTTTGGGATTATTATATTGGCTGCATTTCCTAGTACTGCGCTAAATTTTTCCCCCATTAAGAGAGAATTTGAAAAAATTAAGTCCATTATTTTTAACCCAAACCCTATTAGCGCTACTAAGAACAGCTGGGATAGATAAATTAAAGGCAAAAGAATTATTGTGTATATGATTAATTCGAATGGGAATCTCCAGGAAAGCGTATAAATATTAAATACAGTTCCCATTGTATCTTCTTCTGAAGTTCCAACGATAGTAGGCGTAAGGAGAATTGAAACAAAAAAAGTATAAAGTGTAAATACAGCAAAAATTGCACCAAAGAGATATATTACAAATGGAATAGCTAAAAATAAACTGCCAATCAATGGCGCTTTACTCAAAAAAGCAAAAAAAGATGTAGTCANTACATAAAAAACTAAAATCGCAAATATNGTAGATGGNGTAAATACTATAGCGTGCCAATTTTTAACTATGAAGCGGTGTGCGTCTTGAACAGAATAAAAATAGTCCCCTTTTAGTTCCTGAAGAGTGATCTTAGAAACAGCGCACATTGTTCCATATATACATAAAAACCAATAGCTGNCACTNACCCAAAAAATTATAGACGAATACCAGTTTAGCTCATATATGTATGCGCAAGGATACACCCCGTGGCTTTGCCAAATATTNACAAAAGNATTACCTGANAGGTAAAGAGCTAAGTAGTTCGCAATAAGATAGACAAGATATCCNNCAATATTTGCTCGTAGAAAAGTTANAATTTTTGTAAGACTTAGCGCTGATCTTGGCGCACGAAAAAGATCTTTGATGTTGTAGTTAATTTCCAAGATATGGAACTTTTTTAAAGATTGTATTAGTTTTCGTATCTAACGAAATCAACCCAAGCAGTTTCTCTTTGAGACATNGATAGAGATTCNGCAACTGCGCTAGCNGTCTGACGGTTATCGTAGCTTCCCACTCTGACTCTAAACCAGACTTCATTCGATTCTTTAAAATTCGCTTTTTGAATATAGGCATCATAACCTGATTCAATTAGCTTTGCAGCAACCTTTTTTGCATCATCAAGNTTCTTTTTCGATGCTATTTGAATAGTAAATCTGTCTTTGTCAAAAGGGATAGATTGTCCTTTTGACTTTTTCTTCTNAATNGCAGCTCTTTTTGGTGGTNTAGAAAGNATTTTTTGNTCACNTNTCTGTTCATTCTTAANAGNGNCNGTATCTAAGGCAGATGAATTCAAATAGTTATTATCTTCATAGGTATNATACCAATCTGNTTCATTATCGTNACTTNTGAGAAGCTCAGTTAACGCNAGNGTATCAAGACTAATTTGATCTGATNTTGAAATNGAAGAAGTGTCAGCTTCAAATCCTTCAACTATATTGAATGTGAACGATTGTGTTTCTATTTCATCATTGTACTGAAAAACAGATGCTTCNATACTATAAACACCAATTACATCTGGGATAAATATAATAGAATAATTATCACTTCCTGCTTGAATATCAGAGTTAATTAAGTAGCTATTTGAGGGNATATTTGTTAGTTCCCAAAGAAATTCGAGATCTTCACTTTCATCAGGAACTGAAATTGTAGCAGATACTGGTTGCCCAACGTATCCAACGGGATTTTCTTTTGAACAACCAAAGACAAAAAGAGCTAGGCTCATAATATATATATTTTTAGTCATATTTAACACAAAACCTTATNNNCAATTTGAAGATTGGAGTATGACAAATGCAACATTTAGTGGTTTGCNATTATTTCAGTATTGCTAAAGAAAAANCCAATCTCNCGTAATGCGTTTTCATTGCTATCAGCACCGTGGACTGCATTTTCACCTAGTGATGTAGCAAAATCTTTTCTTATTGTTCCTTCTTCAGCATCTGCAGGGTTTGTTGCCCCAATTAATTGCCTCCATTGATTTACAGCGTCTTCTTTTTTAAGTGCCATTACCACACATTTTCCGGATGACATAAATTCCGTTAGCTCAGAAAAGAAAGGTTTGTCTGAATGAACTCCATAAAAACCTTCAGCCTGAGGTTTTGTCATGTTAATGAGCTTTAATCCTAAAATTTTAAAGTTTTTATTAATTATTCTATCAATTATCTTTCCAGTGTAGCCGTTTTTAACAGCATCTGGTTTAATAATTGCAAATGTTAAATTGTTCAATTTATTTCTCCTATTTTTAGAGCTTTTTTCATTTTTTCTCCAATTTCTGCTACAGATTCACAAACTTCAATACCACATTCACTCATAGTGCGCATTTTAGCTTCAGCGGTGTCATCGCCTCCAGATACAATTGCGCCAGCATGCCCCATCCTCCTGCCTTCAGGAGCGGTTTGTCCAGCAATAAANCCAACTATAGGTTTTGTCATATTTTCTTTTGCCCATTGAGCTGCCTCATTCTCCATTTGTCCTCCAATTTCGCCAATCATGACAACGCCTTTTGTAGATGCATCATTTTCAAAAAGACTTAAAATATCTGTCATTGTGGTTCCAATTATAGGGTCACCCCCAATTCCTACTGCAGTAGTTTGACCAAGGCCAGCATCAACAAGCTGACCAATAGCTTCGTAGGTCAAAGTTCCCGATTTAGAAACAACACCAATATTACCTTTTTTACATATGAATCCAGGCATAATTCCAAGCTTACATTCTTCAACGGTAATTATTCCTGGGCAGTTTGGGCCAATTAGTTTGGTTCTATTTTGATCAATAATTTTCTTAACAGCCACCATATCACGGACAGGAATACCCTCCGATATGCAGACCACTATCTCAATTCCAGCTTCAGATGCTTCAATTATAGCTTCAGCCGCAAAGGGGGGAGGTACAAAAATAATTGATACGTCTGCTGCAGTTTGAATTCGGGCTTCTTCAACAGAATTAAAAACCTTCACTTTATCATCGACTGCTTTTGTTCCACCTTTACCAGGAGTAACTCCGCCTACAATATTTGTTCCATAATCAAGCATTTGAGAGGCGTGGAAGGTTCCTTCCGATCCAGTGATACCTTGAACAATAACTTTCGAATTTTTGTTTACTAAAATTGACATATTTCTCCTAAGGTTTAGTAGCTGATGCTACAACTTTTTCAGCAGCGTCGCGCATATCGTTAGCAGGAATAATTGATAAGCCTGAATCTTTTAAAATTGATTTTGCTTCTTCTGCATTCGTCCCTTCAAGCCTAACAACAACAGGGACTTGAAGTCCAAGCTCTCCAACGGCTTTGATTACGCCATTAGCAACTCTATCACATCTAACAATTCCACCAAAAATATTTATTAAAATAGCTTTTACATTTTTATCAGAAAGAATGATTTTAAATCCATTTTTTACAGTTTCAGCACTGGCCGCACCACCNACATCTAAGAAGTTTGCAGGNTCTCCACCAGCTAGTTTAATTATATCCATTGTTGCCATTGCTAGTCCAGCGCCATTGACCATGCATCCTACATTTCCATCTAATTTGATATAATTCAAATCATATTTTCCTGCCTCAACTTCAGTTGGGTCTTCTTCATCATAATCTCTTAATAATGAAATATTTTTTTGTCTATAAAGCGCATTATTGTCAAAATTAAACTTTGCGTCTAAGGCTACAATTTTTTCATCTGATGTCAATACTAAGGGATTAATTTCAACTAAAGAGGCATCTGTATCAACGTAGCATTTATACAATTTNTGAAAAAGAGATATACACTCTTTANATGCATTTCCTTTAAGATTTAGTCCAAAAGCAAGCTTTCGNGCTTGATANGATTTCATGCCAATTAGAGGATCAATCCATGTTTTTACAATTTTTTCAGGAGATTCGTCAGCAACTTTTTCNATTTCAACACCGCCCTCGGTTGATACCATAAAGACGTCTTTACCTAGATTTCTGTCCAATGTTATAGCACAATAAAACTCACTTTTTATATCAGATGCTTCTTCAACATACACCTTCCTTACTTTTTGACCGCTTGGGCCTGTTTGGTGCGTTATAAGATTCATCCCAAATATTTCATTAACATTTGAAATAGCTGAATTATAATCTTTAGATACTTTTACCCCGCCACCTTTTCCTCGTCCGCCAGCATGAATCTGAGCTTTAATTACCACAGTTTGAGTTTCAAAATCTTTTTGAGCTTTCTTTACAATACTATCAGCTTCATCAATATTTTCGATTATGTATCCTCTAGGAGTTGGAATAGCGAAGTCTCTAAATATTTCTTTTCCTTGGTATTCATGTATTTTCATTATTAATTATTCCTTTATAGCTTATGCTTCATCCATGAAGGGGTATTTAAAATCTTTGGGTGAATTTAGAGTTTCTTTAATGGTTCGCATTGATACCCAGCGAATGAGATTAAACATAGATCCCGCCTTATCATTTGTACCAGATGCCCTNCTCCCACCAAATGGCTGCTGACCTACAACTGCTCCAGTAGGCTTATCATTTATATAAAAATTTCCAGCAGAATGAGTTAAAATGTCTTTTGCATTTGCTATTGCATCTTTATCTTCAGATATAACGCAGCCAGTTAAGGCATACTCAGAGGTTTCATCGATCAAACTTAAAATTTCATCCCAATCCGATGGTTCATAAATATAAATTGTTAGCACTGGACCAAAAATCTCTTCACACATAGTTTTAAATTTTGGATCAGAAGAAACAATAGTTGTAGGCTCTATAAAGTATCCTCTGGTATCATCACATTTTCCTCCAGTAATTATTTCTGCTTCTGATGAATTCTTGGCATAGTCAATGTATTTTTTTATAGAGGTGTAAGCAGGTTTATCGATAACAGCATTCATAAAATTAGAGAAATCTTCAGGGTCACCCATTTTAATTTTACCAACCTCTTTTTCATATAGATCTTTAACAGATTGCCAAATAGTACTAGGAATGTAAGCTCTTGACATAGCTGAGCATTTTTGTCCTTGATATTCAAATGCTCCTCTAATCATTGCCGTGACAAGAACTTCAATATTTGCAGATTCATGCGCAATACAAAAATCTTTACCTCCAGTTTCACCTACTATTCGCGGATAAGTCTTGTAGCGATCTATATTTTNGCCTACGGTTTGCCACATNCCCTTAAAAACCTTTGTTGAGCCNGTAAAATGGATTCCAGCNAATTCTCTGCTTTCTAAAACNCGAGGACCAATTTCTTTTCCCGANCCTGGTATAAAATTAATAACCCCATCAGGCAGNCCAGCTTCTTTNAGNAGTTTCATGATAAAATATGCCGGTAATACCGCGCTTGATGCCGGCTTCCATAAACATACATTTCCCATAAGCGCAGGAGATGACGGGAGATTGCCACCAATTGAAGCAAAATTGAAAGGGGAGACAGCAAAAACAAAACCTTCGAGTGGTCTCATTTCAAGTGAATTTTTTACAAAATTTGAGGAATACATTGGTTGTTGCTTTGAAAGTTCGTAAGCATACCAAGAATTAAATCTAAAAAAATCTATCATTTCGCATGCAGCGTCTATTTCAGCTTGATAAACATTCTTACTCATATTTAACATTGTAGCTGCGTTAATAGTATCGCGCCAAGTTGTNGATAAAAGATNAGCGGCTTTATTAAAAATTTCGCATCGGTCTATCAAGTCCACTTTTGACCAAGATTCCCATGCTGTCAGACTTGATTCAATTGCCATGTCTACTTCAATCTGATTGGCCATGCAAAACGTACCAAGCTTAGTTTCAAGATTGTGAGGCATCTCAATGAATGCGGTCTTTTCTGTGTTTACATCTTTCCCATCTATAATTAATGATACATTAATTTGTTGAGATTTCAGTTCATCTATCTTCTGTTTTAGTAATGTTTTATCATTTGAACCAGGNGCATAATCTCTTACTGGTTCATTAATTGGCTTATTAAATGGATATGACATTTTTTTCTCTCAAAATTAAAATCAATAAAAATAAATAGGATGCGAATTTATTGGTTAATTTGTGACTATTCAATCAAACAATTGAATTCAGTATAGAAAACATTTCGTCCCGATTTGATGCAGATACAAGCGATTGCCTGTAGCTACTTGCACCCTCAAATCCTCTTAAATACCAGCCAAAATGTTTGCGCATCAAATTTGTTGCAGTTTTTTCACCGTGCCATTTTATCATGTTCGCAAAATGGTTTTTACATCCGTCTATTCGAATAGAAATAGTAGGAGGGGAGGGAATATCCCCCCCCTCATAAATTGCTACTGCCTCTTTAAAAAACCAAGGATTCCCAAGCGCAGCTCTTCCGATCATTACTGCATCGCACCCAGTGTGTTTAAACATACTGGTGACATCATTTGGTGTTTTTATATCTCCATTTCCAATTATTGGAATTGATACAGATTTTTTAAGATCCTTAATTAATTGCCAATTTGCGCTACCTGAATAACCTTCTTTTGTTGTTCGAGGGTGAAGTGCTATCGCTTTAACACCTATTTTCTCTAGTCTTTGTCCAGCTTCAGGGATGACTATGGATGATGAATTCCAGCCAGCGCGCATTTTGACTGTAACTGGCGTATTTGGTACAGATTCAACAACAGAAGCAGTTATATCATCCATCAAACAGAGGTCTCTTAATGCAGCAGATCCCGCTCCTTTTTTAGTTATTTTAGGAACTGGACAGCCGTAATTAATATCAATGATATCCGGAGAAAACTTAGCATTTAATTGCTTAGCTGCCTTGCTCATTACTTCAGGAGTATCACCAAAAATTTGTATTCCTATAGGCCTTTCAAAATCTGAAAACTCTATCATTTGAAGGGTTTTAGAATTTTCGCGAATTATGCCGTGAGCTGAAACAAATTCCGAATAAACTATACCTGCACCTTGCTCTTTGCAAAGCACTCTAAATGGATAATCTGTTACGCCTGCCATAGGTGCTAAAAAAATAGGTGTTTTAATTGATAGGTTGCCGATTTTCATTTTTAAATTTAACCAAGAATTACGAGTTAAATAATTCTTTCATAAAGCATGATATAATTATACATTTGCCTTCTAATTTAAAAGAAAAGATATTTATTATGAGTAGAATATGTGATGTTACAGGAAGAAAGCCTATGTTTGGGAATAATGTTAGTCATGCTCACAACAAAACGAGAAGAAGATTTGATCTTAATCTTCAAAAAAAACGTTTTTGGTTAGCTGATGAAAACCGCTGGGTAACTTTAACTGTATCTACACAAGGCCTTAGGCTCATAGATAAAATTGGTCTAAGAAAAGTCCTTAATAAAATGAAAGCACAAGGAAAAAAGGTTTAAATACCTTTCTTCTCAAGCATTCTACAGAAAATCCCCCCTAATTTTTAATAGAGGGGTTAATTTCACGTCTAATACTATTTTATCTCAATCTTGCTGTCTTCTAATGAAAGCAGGTACATCTAAATCGTTTTCTCTCATTCCTGAACTTATATCATTAAACAGCTTAACTGGTTCTTTATTTTCGATTGGTAGCTGTTTGGGCTCTGATATTCTTTCCGTTTCTTGTTCATGAAGAGGTACATTAACTTGTTCCGTTACAGATTTTAATTGCTGTTGCGTTTCAATGTGCGATTCAATTGTCTTGTTTGATATTTCATCGCTCGAAGATTTATGGTTAAATCCAGTAGCTATTACTGTTACCATTATCTCGTCCTTCAAGCTAGGGTCAATCACTGCTCCAAATATTATATTTGCACCTTGCCCAGCTTCTTCAAATATGATATTGGTTGCTTGATCAACTTCCATTATTGCTAGATCAGACCCTCCTGTAATATTAACTAAAACACCTTGAGCGCCTGATATTGAAGCATTGTCAAGAAGGGGACTAGAAATTGCTTGTTGAGCTGCTAATACTGCACGCTCTTCGCCTTTTGCTGTTCCAGTTCCAATAATAGCTTCTCCCATATTTTTCATAATCGTCTCAACATCTGCAAAATCAAGATTAACCAGTCCATGAACATTTATTAGGTCTGAAATACCTTTTGATGCATGATGAAGTACAGAATCCGCCAATTTAAATGCTTCAACAACTGTTGTATCTTTATCAACTACTGACATCAGTTTTTGATTCGGTATTGAAATCAACGTATCGCAAACTTTTCTTAATTCAGTAATTCCCGCCAAACCTCTATTCATACGCTTTGGTCCTTCAAAATTGAATGGCAGAGTTACTATTCCAACTGTCAATACCCCCATTTCTCTTGCAATTTGTGCAATTCGTGGCGCAGCGCCAGTACCAGTTCCACCACCCATTCCAGCAGTAATAAAAACCATGTCTGCTCCCTCAATCAGCGATTTTACAGCATCTTTATCCGACTCAATTGCATCCCTGCCAATTTCTGATTTTGCTCCAGCTCCAAGTCCTCTAGTGAGATTTTTACCTATTTGTATTTTATTTTCTGCGGCATTGTTCTCAAGATCCTGTGCATCGGTATTAATAACCATAAAATCTACACCTTTCATTCCCGCCTGAATCATTCTATTTACAGCATTTCCTCCTGCACCCCCTACACCAATAACCTTTAGATTTGCTTTTTGCTCAGCTAAGCTATCAAATTCAAATAGCATAGTATTACTCCTTTTTTTTGTATGTGGTTTTTTTCATTTAAAATAATTCTTTAAAAAGTGATTTTACCTTACCAATCGCTTTTGAAATCGTTACTTCTTCATTTTTAATTATTAAATCATCTTCAGTAAGCTTCCATTTTGTTAGTCCAATAGCACTAGCAAATGCTGGCTCTGAAGCTATATCAACTGTACCGCTAATATTTTCCGGATGCCCTATTCTTACTCTTAAATTTGAAATTTCTTGAGCAAGGCTAGATAAGTTTTTAAGCTCTGACCCGCCCCCAGTTAAAACCATTCCAAATGTCAGTTTATCATTTAAATTTGCTCTGGATATTTCTTTCATTATTAATTGAATTATTTCTGCCATTCTTGCCTCTACATATTGTGATAACTGATTTTCAGATATCTTCCTTTTTAGGTTGCCGTTTTGTGCTGGCAATTCAAATTCAAGATCTGGAGATGACATAGATGCCTTAGCAGATGCATATTTACGTTTGATATTTTCTGCCTCATCAATCCCAATTTGCAACATAACTGCAATGTCATTAGTAATACTTGCTCCACCAATACCTAGTGTAGCTGTATGTTGAACACCATCTTCGAAGTATATTACTATATCTGTAGTGCTTGCTCCAATATCAACACATACTGCCCCTAATTTCTTTTCATCTTCGTTTAATGTTGAAAGGCTAGATGCAAGACCCTGGTAAATAATATTTTCAACCCTTATTCCAAGTTCTTCGACGCAACTAACTAGATTTGTAGCAGCGGTTGTTGCGACAGTAATAACATGGACTTTGGCTTCTAGTCTTCTCCCTGTGAGTCCAATAGGGTCTTTTATCGAATTCATAGTATCTATTACGTACTCTTGCGGTAAGACATGAAGTATATCTCTATCCATTGGCAATGAGATTGCTTTTGCCAGCTCTAAAACTTTCTTTACATCGTTATTTGTAATTTCATTTTGCAATGAGACATTTGAGGCTTGTGACCCACCAATTGCAATTGCACCTTGCGTGTTAATACCTCGAATATGTTCACCTGAAATACCTAAAGATAAATTTTCAATAGATACTCCAGACATTGTACGAGCTTCATTTATTGCATGTTCTATTTCATCGATTAGATTATCTCTATGAGTAATAGCGCCTCTATTTATACTAGTAGCTTGGGAATTTCCCAAACCAAGCAACTTTATAGCATCTGATTTGAGGTCAATTTCAGATATTGCGCAGCAAATTTTATCCGATCCAATATCAAGACCCGCTTGAATATATTTATCTGAATTGAGATTTGATCTAATCATATCCATTCCCTTGCTACTAGCTGCTTACCATATCTCATATCAAGTAATTGATAATCAGTAAGCTGTCGTTGTCCTAACGCTTCACCAAATTTTTTTAAAATATTAATTTTTACATGAATATCACTTTTTCCTAAAATTACCCTTGTAGGTTGTTCGCTAAGAATGATTTCAAACTCGTCATCTTTATTAATCGTAAGCTCAGATATTTCATTAAAAAATTTGTTAAAATTCTGTTGAATGAAATCAAGTATTTCTATAGCTTCCTTAACTTTAATAGAAAATGTTGTCTTTCCTTCTGGATAAAGATCATTCGCAGGATTAAACCCTGAAAGCATTGGAATAAGAGCGTTCTCAATAAATGAGTCATTATTAGGCAAGATAACAGCTTCACGATCAATCAAGAATTGCTTTTTATTGTTAATAATTGCTATTGGCTTTCTTTCAACAATATCGATTTTAATTTTATTTGGGAAATGTTTACTTATTCTTGCAGCTTTTACGAAAGCATTGCCTTCTAATTTTTTTGAAAAATCTTTTAGTTTAAAATGAGAAATTTGTATGTTTTCAACTTCACCAATAATTTCGAAATAATCTTTTTCATCCAAAATCAGGTTTCCTGAAATAGTAATATTATTTAGATCAAAAATATTTCGGTAATTGGACCATGTTAATGATAACAAAATGGCAAGTGTTAAGGCTGTGGTTGCTAAAAATATTCTTATTTTTAGCATTGATAATTTTACCTTTTTTTTCATGTTTTGATTACNNCTTNAGCAAATCCTAATGTTTTAATTTCTAATTCGAGCATAACTCCAAATTCNTTATACACTTTTTTTCTTGCTATGTTTATTAGCCTTANNACATCTTTAGCTGTNGCTNNTCCGTGATTAACAAAAAAATTTGCATGAANANTTGAAATNTCAGCATCTCCTGACTTAGTTCCTTTNAATCCAGCCTTATCTATAAAATAACCNGCTGCNCCTTCACTGGGATTTTTNAATACNCTTCCAGCGGATCGAAATCTTAGAGGNTGAGATGATTTTCTTCCACNACTAGCCTTTANTTTATTTTTTGAAACTGTCTTTTGATCGGANAATATGAACTTAAAATTTGCATTTATTAGAATTTCATTATCTGAAAATGANGAATTTCGATAATTAAATTTTATATCTTTTTGCTGATATTTTTTTTCATCACCTGACATGGTAATTACACTAACATATTCAAGATAATTTGATATTTCTCCTCCAAATGCCCCTGCATTCATAATCAATGCTCCTCCTAGTGTCCCAGGTACTCCAATTAAGCTTTCAATTCCAGATAAATTTCGCTTAGCGCATTCTTTTACCATCCTGCCTAGCATGACCCCAGTTTCAGCAAAAACGTTGTTTTTATTTATCTCAAGTTTATTAAATGATTTTCCAAGCGTAATTACTATTCCATCTATTCCTTCATCTGATACAAGAAGATTTGACCCAGATCCAATAAAATATGATGGAATATTGTTATCTTTTGAAAATTTCAATATCGATACTAAGTCTTCTTTATTTTTTGGTGTAATATATGCTCTTGCTGGTCCACCAATTCCGTAAGAAGTATGTTTTGACATCGGCTCATCAAATAATATTATTCCTTTAGTGATTTTTTTAATTTCTTGTTTCATTGTACTACGATTTTATGTTTTCAGATAAATATTTTAAAATAGATTCCCCATAGCGCCATATTGTTCCAGCGCCCATTGTTATGATCAAATCATCTTTTTTTACATTTTTCTCTACAGCAATATTTAATTTATCTAAGTCGGGTATATAGTGTGTATTATTATGCCCCAAAGATTTCATTTCCTCATAAATCAGTTTCCCGCTAATTCCAATAATAGGTTTTTCTCGTGCAGGGTAAATATCAGTAATTATGGCAACATCACTTAACATCATTGCTGCAGCAAATTCTTTATAAAATTCTTTAGTNCTTGAAAAGAGGTGGGGTTGAAAAACTCCAATTGTTCTTCTATTCCAACTTTTTTTTGCAGTACTGAGTGTTGCAGTTACTTCAGTAGGGTGGTGAGCATAATCATCTACAACTATAATGTTATTAACCNTACCCTTGACTTCAAATCTTCTTCTAACGCCATCATANGANNTTAATCCTTCNATAATAATTTTAGAGTCCAAACCCATTTCTAAACCAATTGCTGCAGCTCCAAGTGAATTTAAAACATTATGCTCCCCAGGAGCAGACAGTTGTACTTTCCCTAAATTTTTACCTTTATAAGCAAGATTAAAAATAGATTTCATTTCATTATAGCTAATCTTAGATGCTGATACATCTGCATTTGAATCAATGCCATATGTAGTAACTGGTCTTTTGATTTTATTTATTATGCCACTAGCACCTTTTGAATTTGAACAAATTACTACGGACCCATAAAAGGGTACGGAGTTTGCAAAAGATATAAACGATTCATAAAGATCATCCATATCAACATAACAATCCATATGTTCTTTTTCTATATTAGTTATAACAGCAACAGTAGGCTTAAGTTGAAGGAAGCTTTTATCGTATTCATCTGCTTCAACTACTACTATTTCTCCTGATCCNAGCTTAGCATTTGAATTTAATTTTTTTACAAGACCACCAACAATTAATGTTGGNTCTAGTNTAGAATTTGACAANACGGCTCCAATCATNGANGATGTTGAGGTTTTTCCNTGTGTTCCTCCTANAGCTATGCTTGTATTTTTTAAAGCGATTAATTCTCCCAACATTTCAGCTCTTTTGATTGTAGGAATATTTCTTTCTCTAGCAAAGATAATCTCAATATTATCTTCCGATATAGCGCTTGAATAAACCACAACCTCGCTGCTTTCTAGATTATTTGTTTTGTGGCCTATATTTATTTTAGCGCCTCTTTTACGTAGCTTATCTATTATTTCAGAATCGTTTATATCAGAACCACTAATTTTAAATCCTTGATTTAATAAGAGCTCTGCAATTCCACTCATTCCAATACCACCAATACCAACAAAATGTACTTTATTAACTTTTCTAAACATTTTTTATTAAACTTAATGCGTAATTTGATATTTGAGTAGCAGCACTAGAATATTTTAACTTTATACTATTCGCACTCATTTTTTTTAATTTTGATTCTGAGTGAGCTAAATTCTTTATCAATTTTTTAAATTCAATGTTGTTAAATGAGCTTTCTTTTATAGTTACAGCAGCTCCTTTACTTGACAGAGACTCAGCATTTTTTAATTGATGATTTCCCGCTGAATTTTTTAATGGAATTAAAATTGAAGGTTTTCCGCAATATGTTAATTCAGAGCAGGTTATAGCCCCTGATCTACATATCACTAAATCAGATACAGCATAAGCATTCGCCATATTCTCAATAAAAGGCAAAATTTTAACGGTATCAGTTTCAAATTCTTTGAATTCTTCATAATGCTTAGAACCTGTCTGCCATATAAACTGAATTTTTTGTTGAGATAAATCCTTGATAATTTTACTTATTGTTTTATTTATGAAAAGCGAGCCTTGACTTCCACCAAAAATCAATATTGTTTTCATATTATTATTTAATGAAAAGTTTCTGAATCCCTTCTCTCGATCTCCTTTATCAATACCATCTCTTACCGGGTTTCCGCTTAAAATACATTTCTTTTCAATAAAATTCTGCGCCTCTTTAAATGCTATAAAAACCTTGTCTGCTTTTTTTGAAAACCATCTTGTTGTAATACCAGGAAACGCATTTTGCTCTTGAATAATTACTGGAATATTTCTTTTAATACCTTCCATTAGAGGAAGAGCAGAGGCATATCCTCCAGTTCCAATGACAAGTTTTGGGTGTAGTTCTGTGAAAAGGTTTTTTATTAAAATTTTTGATTTAATTAGCCTATACGGTATAAGAAAATTTTTATAAATAGAACTGAAATTTATTTGTCTTTGAAGTCCACTAATTGGAAGAAGGGTATGTTTTAATCCATTTTGCGGTAAAGTTTTATTTTCTATGCCATAAATAGATCCTACATAATGAATATTAAATTTTGGATTGCTTTTTACTAGCTGTTCTTTAATTGCAATAGCAGGGAATAGATGTCCTCCTGTTCCACCACCTGTAATTATAATATTAGAACTATTAGTCATTAAATTTTATTGCTCCAAAATTTGTTATTTATACTTCTTTTAGACTCACTTATATTTAGAAGAATACCTAACCCTGAAAGAGTGATAACAAGATTACTTCCGCCATGGCTTATAAGGGGNATTGGAAGTCCGGTTACAGGGAGAACACCAGTAACATATCCAACATTTATAAATGCATATAGAACCATGCTTGTCACTATACCTATCGCAATCATAATTCCAAAAGTATCGGTTGTTCCTTTTGCTATTTTTATTCCTCTTTGAAACAAGAAAAGGAATATTGATAAAACTATAATTGCGCCCCACAACCCAAGCTCCTCGCCGATTATTGCAAAAATAAAATCAGTATGAGGCTCTGGTAGGAATAGATTCTTTTCAAGGCTATTGCCAATACCTAGGCCTTTTATTCCTCCATTCCCAAGACTAATCAAGGACTGCTGAGCTTGGTATCCTAAATTTTGACTTAACGATCCTGATTCACCAAATATTGAACTTATCCAGTACACTATACGTTTCATCCTGTAAGGCATCATAAGCATAACCGGTATCATTATGACTAATGCTGCTCCTGAAGCTGCAGCAAGGTGTGATATTTTAGCTCCTCCAATGAAAAGCATTATAAATCCAATCATACCTAAAACTGCCGCAGTACTAAAATCGGGCTGAACAATTATTAAAAAAAGCATAAATGCAATTAAGAAAAGAGGGGGTATTATTCCGCTATAAAATTCTCTTATTCTATTTCCTTTTTTATCAATGTAATAAGCTAAATAAATAATTAATGACAATCTTGCAATATCTGAAGTCTGCATAGAAATAAACCCTAGATCTAACCAGCGAGCCGCAGAAGACGCCTCATTAAATATCGACATCACCTTTGTAAGAAATAAAAGAAAAATTGAGAGTATAATGAAATGAGGCGCAATTGATTTAAGCTTTCTGTAATCTAATACTGCAAAGAAAAACATTGCAGTTATACCGATGATCATCCTTTTTAGGTGAGATCTAAGATATATTGTATCGCTTAAGCCACTTGTTATATATAGTGATTTAAATGAGCTTGCGCTGTATAGCATTACTACTCCAATCCCGCATAATGCTAGAATTATCCACAGCAACATTTTATCATATTTTTTAA
>NHFJ01000006.1 GCA_002172545.1 Fidelibacterota bacterium TMED108
GATAAAACATCTTTTAAAAAACATCTTATGAAACTTACAGAGCGTCCACACGTAGTAGGAAGTGAAGGTAATGAAGAAGTTATTAGATACATTGGAAAGACAATGGAAGATGCGGGTCTTGATATCACAAATTATCCTTATGATGTATATCTTCCAAATAAACCTGGAACTTCACTTATTGAAATAGTAACTCCATCTAGAGAGGTATTAAATCAAAAAGAGGATATTATATCAGACGATCCATTTACTCAAGATCCTCTTCTTTGGAAAGGATGGAATGCCTTTTCAGGGAGTGGAGATGTTACTGCAGAAGTTGTATATGTAAATTATGGACGAAAAGAAGATTTCGAAACTTTAAAAACACTTGGTATTGATGTAAAAGGAAAAATTGTATTGGCTAGATATGGGGGAAACTTTAGAGGTTACAAAGCTAAATTTGCTGAAGCAAATGGAGCTGCAGGTCTTATAATATTTACAGATCCTAAGGATAGTGGTTTTACAAAAGGTCTCGTATATCCTAATGGACCTTATTATAATCCCTCAACCATTCAAAGAGGCTCTTTGCTTACAGCAGACTTTACAGGTGATCCATTAACTCCTTTTGAGCCTGCTTTACCCTTAGATGGTAAGATGAAGGTTAAACGACTTGATCCTAAAGATGCTCAATTACATACTATTCCTGTTACGCCTATTGGATATGGTGAAGCAGAAAAAATATTAAGTCAAATGCAAGGAAAAGTAGTACCTCAATCATGGCAAGGTGGACTTCCATTTACGTACAGATTAGAAGGTGGTAATTCTTTAACGGTAAGGTTAAAAGTAGATCAAAAGATTGATTTTGTTAGAGCTACAAATGTAATTGGTACCTTAAAGGGGAGTGAAGCACCTGATGAATGGATTATTCTAGGCTGTCATCTAGATTCGTGGGGTTTTGGTGCAACAGATCCCAGTAGTGGAACTGCAATGCTAATTAGTTTGAGTGAAACTCTTGGAAAACTAAAAGACCAAGGATATGCTCCTAAAAGGTCAATATTAATTGGTCATTGGGATGCAGAAGAACATGGTGTTATTGGATCAACTGAATGGGTGGAACAGATGAGAGATCAATTAAATGCCAAGGGTGTAGTGTATATGAATTTTGATGGAGCTGTTTCAGGTAAAAATTTTGGTGCATCAGCAGCACCAACTTTAAAAAAATTACTTATAGAAACTTCTAAAGATGTTCAATATCCGTANACAAATCAAAGCCTGTATGAATTTTGGAATAAANCTAATCAAANTGANCCTCCAATTGGAAATNTNGGTGGTGGCTCTGACCATATAGCATTTTATATGCATGTAGGTGTTCCNTCNATGAGTGGGGGTGCAGGNGGTCCAAATGTTTATCATTCTAATTACGATAGTTTTAGATTTTATGAAAAGTTTGTTGATCCTGAATTTCAAATGGGTCCTATGGTTGANCATATGGCAGGNCTTATGGCNCTTCGTATGGCTAATGCTGAAATAATACCCTANAANCTTAATCGATATGCTCAGGATTTAAAAATNCATTTTACTAATGCTGAGANTAAAATNAATANNTATGATAANGAATTTGATGGGTTTAANTTAACAGCAGATGCTATAAAGTCNNTAGAAAAAGTATCTAATGAATTAACATTAAACATAAAATCATATCTAGAGAATGATGATTTTTCTAAAAAAGAACTTAAGAATTTAAACAAGCAATTAATTGCTCTAGAAAAGAGTTTTATATCAGAAAAGGGAATGTANTTTGGTTCATGGTTTAAATCAATCTATGCTGCTTCAGATCCNTTTAGTGGATATGCTGCTTGGATTCTTCCTGGATTAGAATATGAAATTGCATTAAATTCTTCNGAAAGACTTCAAGAGTGGGACTCACGTTATGCTAGTGCAGTAAACTCTTTACATTTAAAAATGAAGCAATTAATTCTAGATTTAAAATAATTAGCTTATAATTTATATGAAAAAGCTTTTGATTTTATCTTTTATTTTTTTCCTCTTGATTCTCATAATTCCAAAAAAAGNNAAATCACCAAATATCTTTTTGATAACACTTGACGGAGTTAGATGGCAAGAAGTTTTTTATGGTATTGATAAGGAGCTTATTGACAATACAAATTATGTTGAGAATAAATCATTATTAATTGATAGATATTATTCACCTCAATTATTCGAAAGGAGAGAAAAACTAATGCCCTTTACATGGAATTATATTTATAAAAATGGTAAACTCTTTGGAGATTCCTTAAATAACTCAAACTTCAGCTTAACAAATAATATGATTTTTTCTTATCCAGGATACAATGAAATACTTACAGGTAATGCAGATCCAACAATAAAATCAAATGCAAAAATCTATAATAAAAATGTTACCGTATTAGAAAAACTTAACCAAACAAATAATTACAAAAATAAGATTGCTGCTTTTGCTAGTTGGGATGTATTTCCTTATATAATCAATGATAAAAGAAGTGGAATACCAGTAAATGCTGGATATATGGAAGAATTAAATATAAAAACCCCTGTTGTAGACTATATTAATAAAAATCAAAAAAGAACTCCTGTTATTTGGGAAAATGTCAGACTTGATGTTTACACACATAATATTGCTTTGGAGTATATTAAAAAAAAGAGACCTAAATTAGTCTACATAGCTTATGGTGAGACAGATGATTTTGCTCATGGAGAAAAATATGATTTCTACATCAATTCTCTAAACTATACAGACAACATGATTGCGGAGTTATGGGGCTATGTTCAAAGTAATAAATTTTATAAGGATAACACTTATTTTATAATCACAACTGATCATGGAAGAGGTCTAATGGAGGATTGGGCAGGCCATGGGAGTTCAAAAGCATCTTGGTTAGCAATCCTTGGTCCTAATATTGAAAAAACAGGATTGGTTGAGGGAGAATTTTTCACAAATCAAATAGCCGAAACCATAATGCAGATTTCAAAAAAGAGTAAAACTAAAATTCCTACAGATTGATTTATTTACCCAATACAGTATCAACCATAATTTTTAAAAGACTATTTTTTGGGTCATCATTAACTAGTTCCCAAAACATAATTCCCTTTAAATCGTTATCTAATACATATTCAGTCTTTTTCAAAACAGACTTTGCATTATCAATGGATATAAAATTACCACTTCCTTTATTGTAACCATAAGTTGCATTAGCAGTTTCATCCCAATAAAACTCATAACCATCCTCTAGATTATTTATGTATCTATGAGATATAGTAGTTTTAAAATTACCAACTTGAAATAGTCCATTATTTATATCAGGAACATTTTCCCATATTCTACCATAGAAACCTGCTCCAATAACAATTTGATTTGAAGGAACCCCTATGCTTAACAGGTACTTGACTGAACTATCTGCAGAGTAAGATTCTGAGTCATTAGAATATAATGGAGTATGATGTCCTGTCTTTACAGTACTATACAAATCATAGCTCATAATATTAACATGATCAACTAGTGGCATGACTTTTTGCCAATCAATCGATTGTTCAAGAAATTTCGGAAAACCACCTGCAGCAAAACTCAAAATATCATCGGAATTCATAACATTTCTTAATTCCTGAATTAATAAGGTGAAATTATCCTTGTCTTGAGATTTAAATGTGTGATTAGGAAAACCACTAATAGCAGGATATTCCCAGTCTAAATCAATACCATCAGCATTATATGACTTAATAATTTCTGCAGTAGAGTTTGCAAAATCTTTTCTTCCATTCTCAGTTGAGAATACATCAGAGCATGTTTTACAACCACCCCAACCACCAAGAGAAATTAAAACTTTAAGTTCTGGGTGCTTTTCTTTTAATCTAGTAAGATTCATTAGTGTAATACTGTCCTTTTCGTTATCAATTGCCAGATTATTCCCTTTAAGATGAAGAAAGCTATATATAAGTTGAGAAACTCCGTTTAGATTATATTCATTGATTAAACTATCATCTCCCGAATAATATGCTATAACTTCAGCATTGGGTTTTGTATAATTTGAGTCATAATTAAGATCATTTTTACAACCCATGAAAATTATTGATAGCATTAAAATTCTTTTCATATAATTAATTTTAAAATTAGATTATAATTTTTGTAATTTAATATTTTTCCAACGTACTTTCACATCATCACCAGAATGAATTTGAAGAGCAATAGAGCCTTTTCCTTGTCCTATTAATTTATCACTTAGGGAAATCATTTCAACACCATTTAACCAAGTTTTTACATCATCTCCTTTAACCATAATTTTCATTAGATTCCAATCTCCATAATTTAGATTTTCTTTTTTATGATCAGGTTTGATTAGCCATCCTCTTCCATAAGATTCATAAATTCCACCTGTATCCATTCCAGGAGGAGAAATTTCTACTTGCCAGCCATTAATAATTATTCCATCAAGAGTTGATCTAAAAAAGACACCACTGTTTCCATTTGATTCTTGTTTATACTCAAGAGTTAATATAAAATCATCATAATATTCATTTGTAGATAAATATCCATATTCATTATCTGGTCCGTTTTCACATACTAAATCTCCATTTTCTACATACCATTTTTCTGTACCGTGAATAGTCCATCCGGATAGGTCGACTCCATTAAATAAAGAAACTGATTCTGTATTTTGTTGAGTAAATCCTCCAATAGTAAAAGTGAAAGTTAACAGTAATGAAAGTATCAATTTATTAATCATAATTATTGGTTGACTTTAATTTACTAAATATATGCCAAGTCTATTGTGATACTTATATATATATTACTGCATATTTACGGCTCTAGTTAATTTCTTTAAGAATAATGATTAATAACTTTATTTAGGGCATTTTTTCTACATTAGATGAATAAGAAAAGCTCTGTTAATAAATGAAAACAAAAATAGTATTACTATCATTTCTCTTACTTTCATTTAATGAAAATATAGATTGTCTTAATTGTTCTAGTCAGAATTCTTTTTCCATTCTTGTTATTACAGAAACCAATGGCTGGGTACATGATTCAATTGGTGCAGGACTNACCTTAATAAAAAATATAGGAGAAAAAAATAATTTCAANGTTTACCACTCAGACGATTCAAGTGTAATCACAGATAATAATTTAATGGATATTAGAACAATTGTTTTTCTTAATACAACGATGGAAATTTTAACTGATGATGAACAAAATATTATGGAAAACTTTATTAAGGGTGGTAAAGGGTTTGTCGGAGTTCATGCTGCTGCAGATACTGAGTATGATTGGCAATGGTATGGTGAGTTGGTAGGCGCATATTTTCGTAGTCATCCAGATGTAATGAAAGCTAAAATTTTAACAGTTGATCATAGCATGACTGATCATTTAGATTCTGAGTGGGAAATTGAAGATGAGTGGTATAATTTTAATTACACTAACAACAATATTAATATACTATTGAATCTTGATGAAAAATCTTACACAGGAGGAGAACATCCAGATTACCACCCAATTACTTGGTTTCATGAATATGATGGGGGAAGATCATTTTATACTGGTTTAGGTCATACAAAAGATGTATATCAAGATGATAGATTTATTAAGTTATTAGAAAAAGGGATTTTATACGCTTCTTACGAACTAAACTAAATTCTTGAATAAGGTAATTTTTATAAATTAGAGGTATGACAGAAGAAAACACAATTGGAGAATTATTAGAGAGACTAAATCTAGAAATACAAAATCCTGTTGACTCCGTACATAAAATAGTTTTGAAAACTACAATAGATAACATTAATAAACTTTTAATATGAAATACGAAGAAAAACATACATTTTATGCATATTTAAACCCAATATGTGCCGCTTTAGGTATTATGGGTTTTCTATTATATTTTGAAATTGATTATCTAGAAATTGGAATGTTTGGATTAGGTATGTGGGGAGTTACAGGTGCATTACACATGCACGAGAGTAAAAAGAATAAATAACTAAAAATTGGAAATCAAAAAAGTTGCTGTAATTGGAGGAGGAGCAGCTGGTTTTTTTGCTGCAATATCAGTAAAAGAAAATCATCCCAGTTATCAGGTAATTCTTTTTGAAAAAACATCTAAAGTTTTATCTAAAGTAAGAATATCCGGAGGAGGACGCTGTAATGTTACTCATGATTGCTCTGATATTCCAACTCTTTGTGAGGCATATCCTCGAGGTGGTAAAAAACTAAAATCACTCTTTTATCAGTTTAGTAAATCAGATACTGTAGATTGGTTTGAAAGTCGTGGAATTCCATTAAAAACAGAAAAAGATGGAAGGATGTTTCCTAAGTCTAATAATTCACAAAGTATAATTGATTGTTTGGAGAGTGAAATAGACCGCCTAAAAGTAGCTTTAAAAATGTGTCAGGCCATTGAGAGCATTCAAGAAGACGGAATAGGGTGGAAGTTAAGCTTTAACGATCAGCCATGTCAAAAATTCGATATAGTTATTATAGCAACAGGTGGAAGTCCTAAAATTACCGGTTTTGATTGGTTGAAAAATTTAGGTCACAATATTATACCACCAGTACCTTCATTATTCACATTTAACATGCCTGACGAACCTATTAAAAAACTTATGGGATTGGTTGTTGAAAATGCTCGGGTGATGATTAAAAAAAGTAAAATTAAGACTCAAGGACCGTTACTCATAACCCATTGGGGAATGAGTGGACCTGCAATTCTAAAAGCATCTGCTTTTGCTGCAAGAGAATTAAGTGAGTGTGAATACGAATTTGAAATACAGGTCAATTGGGTTGACGAGACTAATACTGAGTTGCTTTTTAATCAACTACAAGATCTAGGTCAATTACATAGTCAAAAGTCAATAGGTAGTCAGAACGTCTTTACTCTACCAAACCGTCTTTGGAACTATTTGTTGTCAAAAGCTGAGATTCCTCGTGATCAAAAGTGGAATGAAATTGGAAAAAAGAAATTCAGGGAATTAGTGACCATATTAACCCAAGATGATTATCAGGTTTCTGGCAAGACAACCTTTAAAGAAGAATTTGTAACCTGTGGAGGAATTGACTTAAAAGAGATTGATCTTAATACAATGCAGAGTAAAATAGCTAAGAATCTATATTTCGTAGGTGAAATAATTGATGTAGATGGTATCACGGGTGGTTATAATTTTCAGGCAGCTTGGAGTGGAGGCTATGTAGCTGGTAAATTAGGTAGTTAATTAAATTCTTAAATTAGAGATATGAAATATAGATATAAAGATTTATTGACATTATTAATATGGTTTGGATTAGCAGGAGCATTAGTTGCCCTTGACACTTATGTTTTGAATAATTTTTTAGGAGAAATAGATTCACTTATTCTTATTTTGCTAGGTATAGGAGTACTTGGTATGATTGTTAAAATTCCAATGAATCCAGATGTTTAGATCATCTACTTAACAAAGGCATGCTTTACTAGAGTTTCTAGAGAAGTATACTCTAATGTTTTTNCATGCGTTGCCTCTAGAATTAGTTTGGGAGCCTTACCAGCCTTTTCAGCTTCAATCCATCTTGATACACAAAGGCACCATTTATCTCCATCTTTTAAGCCCGGG
>NHFJ01000007.1 GCA_002172545.1 Fidelibacterota bacterium TMED108
AGATCAAAACGGGCATTATACTTAACTTTCCAACCTTCTGTAAGTTGCATGGTTGAGTTAGAAGACATCCAAAATGTTTTTTGTGAATTATTTGGATTTGCATTATTAAATGAAAAGCTAAACGAAGCACTTGTTGACCATAGATCGAGTGGTGATGCATTTTTTGATTCTGAGGAAATTCCTTCAATTAATCCAGGTAAATTAGCTCCATCAATCCTATCATTTGCATTTGTAGTATCAATTTCGGAAGTAGTATCAATTTCATTAGAAAAATTTCTACGTTTTCCAGAAAACTTTAGACCGGTAGAGAATCGTGCATTAATTAATCTAGGGGAGGGCATTCCCCCTGATTTTCTAATTTTGTTGATTCTAACATTATTTTCCGTGTCAAAGTCATACCAGTCATGGGTCATTGAGAAGTCCAGGTTTAGCTTTTGACGAATGTTTGCTCGCAGTGAAGAATTAAGATTGCCCCAATTATACTGGTCTAAAACCAAATTCTTGCTAGTACTCAGTCTCCAAGAAAATAGATCTCTTTTTACCTCTTGGTCATTTTCCTTAATCTTTGCTTGAAAAACATTATTTAAAGAAAAGTTTACAGATTGATTCTCACCTTTTGGGGTTCCCCCAGCAAGCGTTCCAGAGAATCTATCAAAATAAACCACATCACCATTATCTTGCTCTATTGCTTCATAGTAGTTTGGATTTCTACCAAAAACCTCTTTGGAAAAATCGGGTCTAAATGAGTATCCTATTGATGGAGATGCAACATGGCGAATTGAGCTTACATTTCCTATCTCAATTGGAAATAATCCATAAACCTGTGTGTTCATATTAAGATTAAATGAGCCAGTAGTTCTGCTTGCAAAGCCTAAGACTTCGTTTTTGTTAATCTGACCCGATGAATCTACATACCCAGAATAAGACCTATTGACCCAATCAGATTTCAATGAAAGATTGGGTGAAATATTAAAGTATTTAAAGATTTTTGATGACATATTTAGACCCGATGAATGCGAAATAACATAATCAGAAAAAGTTTTTTCTTCAATATCGCTGTTTGAATCCAAGGCCCATCTGTATGAATTTGTAGAATCATTCATTGCGTATTGTTCGGCCTCGTAAAAATATTTTTGATTATTCGTAAATCGTGAAGAGTAGTTATAGTTAATATTATTATACCAACTTTTATTTTTTGCCTTTGTAGGAAATAAAGCGCGCTGACTATGAGAAAAAGCCATTTGCGGAAGAACATTATTTGATAGATTTATTTGCTGACCGCTGCGAGTGGGTGAGGTGTAAAATGGTGAGGTTGGGTCAATTTTTTGTTCGGCCATAAGGTCTCTTCTGCTGGACAAGTTGATGCTTAAGCTGTTTCGAGATTCGGGCCAACGTTTAGAGTATGTTGCATTTGAAACCGCTTGTTGATTTAGTCTTTTTTGCTGCTCGATCCCAGTTCTTCGATTGTAATCACCGCTCGAATAGTAACTCGCATTTACAGATGCTGATTGATTGTTTCTAAGCTGCTGCCTATGGTTCCACCTAACCACATAATCGCTTTGTCGATTTTTTCCGAGATTAAAAATATCCCTTTCCTCTGTTGGGGTTGAGCTGGAAAATCGCTGTTTTGTTTCAAGATCAATATTTCCAGAAAAGCTGTATTTTTTTGAGTAGTTGTTTTTAGATCGCAATGTGATTCCATCGCGATCATAAAAACTCATGGTAAGTTTTGTATCAAAGTATTCGCTACCAGCCCAGTAATAACCGAGTCCATTAACATACCCGCCCCAGCGAGCATCAGTACCGTACGAAGGCATAATCCACCCAGAATTCCTTCTACCTTTTTGATGGGGAAAAACTCCAAATGGCAAACCAAAAATTGGAATATTTGCAATATGAAGAATAATTGGTCTTGCAACAACCTTGTCTTCATTTATCATTTTCATTTTGTTCATATGAAAATGAAAATGGGGATGTTCAAGATCGCAGGTAGTATAAATCGCATCTTCGGCATAAAAGATATCCATATCTTGGTTTCGTATTTCTTCGCCATGATAGTATCCATCTTCAGCTTTGGTTTTACCCTTTGTCACTTTGCCTTGACGTGTTTCTAGATTGTATAGCATCGAATCACCGGTGAGCGGTTCTTTGTCTGCTTCTATCATCGAAGGCATCAAAAAACCATATGTCGAATCACGCTCAGAAATTGGGGTGGCTTTTAACAAATTTTTATTCCATTCCATATTAATAAATCCTGCAGACAGATTTACATCGGTATACTCAATATCAGCTTCTCCATGGAGATCCATATATTCACCAGCTATATCGTATTCGATATCTTCAGAGGAATAGATAACCGGGCCTTCGACATCACCTGTTGTTGAGTCAGGTGTGTAGGTTCCCTGTGAACCTCCAGCTACAAAAATTTGATTTAACTCTTTGCTGTCAAATTTCATACTGATCGTATCCCCAGAAACCAAATTCTTCCCTTGATAAACTGAATCTTCAAATAGGTGATATAGCGTGGTTGCCATACCTTCAAGACGAAGAGAATCGAGTGATCCATCTACAAAGAAACCTTGAAGAGTTGAGCCTGTCATATCATTGATAAAATTAGCCGTATCTGCGCGCGTAATTGTGTCATTATCTACGATCTCGAGCCATTCTCTTATACCGTTTGATGGATTAGTAGCCTTTGCATTTTTTGGGATAAAGATGCTTTCTAAAACGTCATCATTGTACGTTAGGAAAATTTCATTTCCTGAAATTGTTTGATCATTATCAATTATCTTAGGGTTTATTCTAAGAGATGTTTTTCCGTTTTGACGATCATAAATCGCCTCGCCACATGTCGCGATACGCCCATCTTCATTAATGGTAACATTTCCTTTGGCGGAGTAAGATACCCCAGATGATTCTGGGTATTTTTTATATTCAATCATGTCGCCAGTGATTATTTGATTTTCTTGTTTGAGACTAGTATTCCCGTTTGCAGAACCGCTATCAATTTCTGAAAAATAAAATAGCGTATCAGCAACTAAACTATAGGTTGAATCCCAAACTTCAGCATTGCTGTATGCAATCAATATATCTTTAGGAGAATCAATGTAAAGCGAGTCAGAGACTAAATTTTGGTCTTTTTGATCCATGGTGACTTTTCCAAACAAAAAACCTTCTTGAGTTTTTTTATTGAATCTCGCCCAATCGCAACGCAAAACCATATCTCCTTTTTTAAAAATAACGTTTCCTTTTAAATACTGCATTGATACGCCTTTTAATGTGATGTTTTCTAGCGTATCTGCTCTTTGAAGTTTGAGGCGATTATCTGTTTGCGCATACGAGTACGCAATCAAAAAAAGACATAAATATATTTTGCTAGTTTTTATAAGCCCTGCAATCATTACGATTAGGTTTTTTTAAGTTCGGATCAAATTTAATACGCTTGATCCCATATAATTGTTTCCTTTCTAGTGTTAAGATAAAATACTTAACCATAAATTTAAGGAAAATCTTATCGTTCAATTAATGTAAACTTTGCAATAGAAATTGGAGAAAAAATGAAAATTAATTGGCAAATTATTACGTTTGCAGTAATGTTAATTGCAGTTAGCTGCAGTAAGGAAAAACAAACAATGAGCAATGGATTAGTAATAGAAGATTTAAAAATTGGTGATGGTCAAGAGGTTGAAAAATTCAACATAGTCACTGTTAATTATACAGGCCTATTAGAAAATGGTACAAAATTTGACTCATCTTTAAACCCGGGAAGAACCCCATTCAGGTTTACAGTAGGAGCAGGTCAAGTAATTAAAGGTTGGGATGAAGGTCTTATGGGTATGAAAATTGGCGGTAAACGCAAGCTGACCATACCTCCAGAACTTGGCTATGGAAGTAGAGATAATGGTCCTATTCCTGCTAATTCAACACTAATATTTGAAATAGACCTACTTACTATTGAATGATTAACTAACAATTAAACTCTATGAAGAGAAATACCTTAGAACTTGTTGGATTTGTCAGTGTGATTGCCTCTTTAATATTTGTAGGGATGGAGATACGACAAAATACAACTGCAGTCCGAGGTTCAACCAATCAGGCTATATCTGATCAAGCGACTGAACTTTATCTTGCCATGGCAACTGATCGAAACATTGCCCGCTTAACTGTTAGGCTGTACGATGGCGCCTTAAGGAAGGATTTTGATCCAGTGGACGATATGCAATTATTTTTAACTGTTATGACTGGTCTTCGTAGGGTGGAAAATATCTTTCTTCAATTAGAGGATAACATTCTAGATGAAAGAGCTTTTGATAGAATAGGTCTGAGCTTTTATCGATCCAACTATGGCCGTGAAATATGGGAGACGAACAAACAGTTTTTTGATCGAAAGTTTGTTCCTTTCTTTGAAAAATTATTAGATGAATAATAGTTTTAGGTCCATACCTCAGGTGGGATAAGTGCAAAAAATATTAATCATTTATCCAATACTCCCTGTTGTATTACTCAATTTCATAGTGGCGATTCATATGAGGCTAATGGTTCAAAAAGCTATAAAGTCAAGGGAGGTCAGGTATAGGTGGTTTAGGGTTTATGAAGGAGCGGCGCCAGAATATATGTTAATGGCGCGTGACCACTATAAAGGGTTTTTTGAAATACCAATTTTATTTTACCTATTATGTGTAATTCTTTATGTTATAAATAGTGTTGATACAATTGACATATGGTTTGCATGGTTGTTCGTTTTAATGAAGTTTGTGCACAGCTATATAAGGATGACTTCAAATTATGTCCCATATCGGGCGTATTCATTTTATACGTGTTTTTTTATTTTACTTTGTGGTTGGGTGAATTTAGCGATTAAAGTATTTTAACTTAAATCTGAGTAGAGATAATTGCCACTGTAGCTCAGTTGGTAGAGCAACGCATTCGTAATGCGTAGGTCAGCGGTTCGACTCCGCTCAGTGGCTCAACTTTAGTTTAATCTAAATCTAAAAATTTAGAATTTCTATTTTCTTTTTATATTTTCAGGTTCAGGTTTTGGACCTGACTGATAATAATTAGCGGTTCGATAAGCTCCATAAATTTCTCCCCCATATGAGATTAGTGCTATTCCAATATAGAAAGGAGAAAAGGCGCTTCCATTTTTAACACTTCTTTGAGCAACTTGAATCGTAAGAGATGAAAGTAGTAAGCCATAAATTCCATCCATAATCAGTCGCCCACCATAAACTCTGCCTGATCCTGGAACGATAGCTGATAAAGTTGCTGCGAAGAGCGGAGATTTTTTATTGGTGCTTGGGAAATAATTAACAGGGTCAACCAGCCTATTATCAGAAGAGTAAAAACCACCCATTTTATTATGATGGAATGCAGCTGATTCATTGCATCTAATTATTCTATCATAGGTTACCATTGATCCTAAGGCAGCTCCCTTTGAATGAATTGCTTGAGCTCCGTACAACGAGCAATTTGGAGAATATTGACACCCAATAGCATCAGAGTTGTAGGACAGTCTTTGCCATTTTGTTATGGGGTAAAGGAACATTTTTTGTAGTAGGTTGTTATTAGAGTCATGAAAAAGTGAATCTGCGGGGTATTGACTAAATACGCTCGCACTAAGTAAAAATATGTTGATTAAAGATTTCATTACCCTCAATTTTAGGCCTCATGACATACTTAAAACTAAATAAACTTACTCTTTTCTTTATTTATCTTTTGACTCTGACGAATGTGTACTCGCAGAGAAATAATCTGTTTGTCATTCATACAAATAATACCAACGGTGCTCTTGAAAACTGCTATTGCCCAGATAATCCTTTTGGTTCTATGGAGAAAAGATCTATTTATGTTAGAGATTTTATTAAAAAGAACCCCAATACAATTCTATTGGATGCTGGAGATTTTGTTACAATGTCCCAACAAACCCTAAAAGATAGTTTAATCGCAGAAGCGTATGGACTTCTTCCATATGATGCAATTCTATATGGTGATCAAGAACTTGTATTGGATGCGAGAACCCTAAACCGTTTGCGTGGTCAACTTGGAACAACTCTTGTTGGTACAAATATCGATCGATCCGATTTTTTTACTTCAAAAGTAATCAGAAGAAAAGGACTTAGAATTGCAGTGATGGGAATAATGGACCCTTACGCGATTAAATTTTACCCTGATGATATTAAGAAAAGAATACGCCTTTCTGATCCTGTTGAGTCTATAAAAAAAGAAATGAAAAAACTTTCCAGCAAAGCTGATATTTTTATTCTACTTACGCATCAAGGATATGATCTTGATGTGGAATTTGCTAAAAAAATTGATGGATTGGATTTAATAGTTGGTTCTCATAGTCAAACTAAAATTGAATCCCCTAAAGAGGTAAATGACGCATTAATTGTTCAGGCCGGAAAATCAGGCTATTATGTAGGTATTGTTGAGATCAAAACAAACAGGGGAAAAGTAGTTGAAAAGAGCGGAAGAATTGACACAATGAAATTTGACATGCCTGATGACCCAAGAATCATGAAAATGATTGAAGAGTATGAATCAAAAACTGGTCGGATGAATATGCGAAAGAAAAAATTAAAAGAAAAAGCCAATGGATAATCTGGTTGATCTGCTATCGCAAAACCCAACTTATTTAATAGTTGCAGTTGTTTTTTCAGTAATTATTTTATTTAGTGTTGCAAAAAAACTTTTGAAGATAGCGCTTATAGCAGGCTCGGTATTCGTCTTATGGATAGCTTACTCGGTTTGGACAGGTCAGGAAATTTCCAAGACCCAAGAAGAACTAAAGAAAGCAGGTATTGAAAAAGTTGAAGAATTGAAGAAAAGTGCAATTGAGAAAGTTCAAAAAAAGACAGAGGAGGAGTTAGTAAAAAAAATTAAGTAAGAGTTTATTTTTTGTATAGCTGGTCATTCATATTGCGTACGCGACCAGAGAGATTTTTAATAATTGCTTCCATGATGTCTCCATGGCTTCCCATCACCTCATAAAAACCTTCTTGTTCTATTTTAAATAGAGTTGTTTCTTCCACTGCCGTTACATCTGCTGAGCGAGGCTCTCCATCAAGCAATGCCATATCGCCGATACAACTTCCTTCTCCCATGCGGGTAATTTCTGTATCTCCTTTGTGAATCTTCACATTGCCATTAACAACAATAAATAAAGAGTCACCGAATTCGCCTTCTTCAATAATAGGGTCGTCTTTTTCGCAACGAACCTCTTCCGTTATCTGAGCAACTCGGGATAGATTTTCCGCAGGTATTGATTTAAATAAATCAACAGACTTTAGGATAATAGTTTTTTCTAATGTTGAATACATGCCCAACTCATAGCTATCTAATTTAAAACGTTCCAGAGGAATGTCATCGACATTCAGAATATTTTTTTCGGAAGACCGTTTTATTATTTCACAGTTACCTTTTGAATTGGGAACCTTATTCCAATCAATTGATCCCATCAGTTCATCTTTATTAGAGTTAATCATATAATCTAAAGATATTATCGATTCCCATTTATTTGGTGAATGCAGAAATGAGGCAAGCTCATCATCGAGTTTTGAAGGTAAGTCATTAAAATGTGTTGTGCCTATTTCGCTTCTTTCTTCAATTGGTATTTCTTCAATCAGCGGATTGATTATACTTCTTTGATCTTTGTTAAAAATATTCTCAAAAAATTCGAGTAAAAATGGAAGTTTTCCGGGATCACCTGATTTGATAATCTGTATGTAGGTTTCAATGGGAGTATTTGGTTTATTCATTACCCCAAGCTTTAAAAGGGAGGGTAGCGTATTTTGAATCTCATTATTAAGATGATCTACCATCAGCGTCTGATTTTTATCATCCGGAAGTAATTTTTTACACTCATTCATTGTATAAAGTTTTTTAGCAATCTTTTGTATTTCAGATGAAGTAGTATCCAGCTCTTCTTCGCTAAGATCATTATTTCGCGCACAAACTAAAAGTGAATCCACGACTTCATTGTAGATGTCTTGATCAGAGTGATTAAGCTGTTTTATTAGCAGATTAACCGATGAATATTCTCGTAATGTTTTGATAATTCCTAACCTCAGACTTCTGCTTAAATCCTCACTTAGCAATAGTTTTTCAAAATGAGCAACAATCACATCATCAGAATATTGTTTAAGTGTTTGTCGTGCTTGAATCAAAGTTTTATGATTCCCCAGATTTGAAATGATTGCCGAAATTAAATTATCACCTAATCTTTTTTCAGCAATTTGAAGTGAAGCGTTACTGACAATTGGACTCTCAGATTCTAAGAATTGAATTAATTTTGATTCGGGTAATATATCGTTGTTATTTTCAAGCCTCTTTATAGCATTCACTTTTGTTTGTTCATCGCTGCTTTCGAGCGCATCGTTCAATATTGATTTTGCCTTATCTTGTGATCCAGTATCTATATCAATTATTGCAGCAGCAGCAGCAGCGCTAAGCTCTTTTGATTCACTGCCTAGCAATTCTTCAAGGTCGCTTTGGATTTCTGTTAATCTCCTTTTTCCAGATATGACAATGGCCTCAGCAGATACTTCATCCTTCTTTTCTATTGCATCAATAAGTTCAGTATTTGAAATAATATCCTCTTCATCCCACGCAAGGTTTAAAATTCGCTTTCGTACATTCGTGCTTGAATGTCTAAAAAGGCTAGTTATAGTGTTTCGCCATGGGTGAAGTGGGAGCCCTTCAATAATTTCAAAGGCAAAGAGCTGCTTCATTTCATTGTTTGAGGACAGCGTTTCTTCAATAGTTTTTACCATTGCTGCATCCTGAACATCTACGTTCAACTCCTCAAAGTCTATTTGACGTTTTGAGATGGCAGTTTCTAGCTGCTTTATATACCCATTTTTTACTCGAAAAGAAGTCAATACCCATAAAAATATCGCCCCTAGCGATACGAAGCTTAAGGTTTGAAGTGCTACAAATTTGGCAAGAAGAAAAGTAGTGATTCCCCCAAAACCTTCCGCTATGGACTTAATGGTGCCGCTAATTTGCGGTTTGAGTGTTCTCCTAGTTTCGGCGGGAACTGGTAGCCAAAGCAGCTCCATAGATGAGCCAAATATTGTGAACTTAAATGTTTGATCAGAGTATTTGGCTACGGTCGCACTAAATAAAACAGGGGCCAATATAAATGATACCGATCCCATAACTAGAAAAAACGGTAACATAAGCAACCCAAATAGAATACCAAAACGTGATAAAACGGGACCTGTAATGAAGAACTGCATCACAATTGAACTCGCGCCAGATATTGCATAGAATAAGCCAAAGAACGCTACCAGTTTACCTTCATCTGGGTATGTATCACTTGCAATCATTTTAAATTGATAATCAACGAGAACAGTAACAATTCCGGAAAGAGCAATGATACTTGCAATGCCGATAATAAAAGGATCTTTCTCTTTTTTTGATTTGACTGTATTTTGTTTTGGTTTGGATTTTTGATCGGAATCTGTCTTCATATAATTCATACTTAGCAATCCAAAAAGGAATGCTATTAACATGAATCCAGATGAAAGATAAAGCAATTCATCGGTTCCAAATGCATTCACAAATGGCCTCAAATTCATCCCTATTAGCATAACAGCGAATGAACCACCACCAGCTATGATGCCAAACAATCTCTTTGCTTGTTGTGGTTGAAAAGATTCAGCAGCGAATGCCCAAAATTGAATTAAAGCGATTGCTACTACTATCTCAACCCATACGTATATAGCCGGAATCACCCATCCACTTATAAGGGACTGAGAAAAAATGAAGGAAAAACAAAAAATAGATGTCGTTAAAATGAACATTAATTTTGGAGCAAGTTTTTTTGCGAGCTTTGTGTAGCCACTAAGGATAGGAGCGATAGCTATCGCTACGACTAAAAACATTAGAGGAAGAATCGATTTTTCAAACCTACTTAAAAAATATGCATCCTTCGCAGTTTTAGCAGTTAAGCCCATTGCTATTGTGAAGAATGAAAAAAGGAAAAAAGTTAAGACCATTTTCCCTTCTCCGGGTTTGATATTGATTAATTTTCTAATAAACTTCAATTTAAAATCTGTTTTGTTTGGTCAATAAGGCTTATAGAATAGTTAAAGTTTTGACTATTCCAAAACTCGATGAATACACTCGCAAACAGACTAACCATAACTAATATTAGCAATAAAAATACAAGCGTCACAATGAACAGCGCTCCATTTATTAAAAAATACCGCTGTATCTGATCAATAGCAATTTGAAAGCTTTTGCTATCTGAATTACTTTCAGCGAATTCCAGATGATTTGCTGCTATAGTTAATTTTGTTCCCATGAAAATCGTTACAACACCCATTATAACAGTTGGTATGGAAAGAATAAAAATTGTTAAACAGTAGATTATTCCTGTGACAATATTCATGATTCCAACAAACCTTGTCCATTTTTTTAATCTTTCAATCATTAACCTACCCTCAACATTTAACTCAAAGCTTAGTTTGGGCTCTTTTGCTTTTCTAGGCATTCTTTTTTTAGGAGAAGCTTTTTTAGTTTCAACCTTTTTCGCGAGAACTTTTTTTACAGTAGTTTTTCTAGATGTCTTTTTTTGTTTAGCCATTATTTATTTTTTAATGAAGATTTTGTAATTATCTTACAATATTATTGCAACAAAGTTATCCGTGAATTAATAGAATCACAAGCATCCAACTACATAATAAATTTTAATAATATTTATTATTGAAATCTCTTAATCAAAGTGTTTACTTTACAATATCAATTAGTTTACAATTATAGTATATGTTTTCCGAGAAAAATGTGATAAACGCAATCTTAAATATAAATTACGTTAACAATTTAGCGAAAAAATTGACTCGCTTTATATTAGCATCTTTAATTGTTATGCTTGCTTTTATATCTTGCGAAGATGCGAGCAATATTTTGGTAACGGAAAAAGAAGCCAAGACAAGTAACGGTAGATTTGAATTATCTCTTAAAATTGATCCAGATATTGTTTATTCAAATAGCAGTACAAAACTAATCACCTCTATAAGGCGCTCAGTTCATAAAGATTCGCTTGGATCTAACGAGCCAGTTATGAAGGTAAGTATGGGTGCAATTGGTGGAACTCTTGATCAGCATGCTGAAGTTTATTCTTATACTTATAATGGCGTAATATATTACGAAAATGAAATAGTTTCTGTAAATATTGCTGATAGTATTAATGCGGTATGGGAGGGATTGGCTTTTTTCCTTCCTTCATTGCCCCTTAAAGATTCTGGTCATATTTCAGCAGTTTTTGATGGAATGAATTTGACCTTACCCATTAAACTGGTTGCCACCCCAGAATGACAAAAAAAATATTAACGTTAATTTTAATATTATCTTGCTCTTTTTCACAGCAAAAACCACCCCCTTCATCTCAAAAATCTAATTTTAGTAGCAATTCAAACTCCCTTAGAGATTTGGATTATGAAGTTGTAAAGTTGAGCTATATTCAGACCGATCGAGCGCTAGCTATACTAAAGACAATGGGCTATACCGTTGTAGAGTTCAGGTCTGGAAAAGGCGAGATACCGGGAGAAAGTAACTTTACCCCAGTTTACTCAAATAAAATAAACAATCTGAATGCTCCTGGAGTATTACCGATAATTATTAAAATTCCTGATACACAAACAATTTCACTTGTTTCAAAAAGTAAGTCAAAGTCATCAAGTAAAAAATCTGCTTTAGGTGTCGATCTTGGCGGGGTGGTATTAGATAATACTACTAGCGGTGAACCTATGCAACGTCTTCTAGTTGGGTACAGGTCATCTGATATGCGTCCGCTTGCCCAATTACTTGATTTGCTTGCAAACAAAATAGATGTTCCAGCGAGTCAAGTTGCTATTGAAGCGCTAGTAATTGAACTAAATAGAGATAATTTAAGTGAATTAGGAGTAGACTTTTCAGCTGCAGGTTCTGGTGTTACCGCTGATTTTCCTCCTCCTCAAGGTGGGTCTATTTCACCTTTCACAGTTGTTCTTGATAGAACATTATTGGGAAGTGGAGCAAACTTTAGAGCAAATATCGATGCGCTTGTTAGTAAAAAACTAGCTACAATTAAATCTAAACCCTCTGCTTTGGTGCTTGATGGTAGACAAACACGGATTCAAGTAGGACAGCAAATTCCAATAGTAAANACAATCACTGATCAAATCGCAAAAACTAGGTCCGTAGATTATATTCCTGTTGGAATTGTTCTAAATGTCCGGCCTCGAATTAGTGAAGATGGTTCGAGTGTTACTATTCAAGTTGAAACAATCATAAGTGAAACAGAAGAGCGAATAGGCGCTACTGGTGGAGGTGATGTTGAGTCAGCACCAATTATTAATAATAGGAAAGTTCAATCATTTGTTCGTGTAGCAAACAACACTCCTTTTATCATTGGTGGACTAATCAATGAAAAAAATTCAGAAAATGAAGGTGGAGTTCCTTTATTAGGAACATTGCCATTTATAAAAAATTTATTTAGTGTTAGCGGTACCAAGAAAGTAACAAGAGAAGTGATAGTTGTGATAACTCCTCATATTGTCAAGGAGTCAGCTGACCAGTTTAGTAGAGTTATTCCCCAAGATTCCCCTCTATTCGATCAGGATAATAACAAATCATTTCCTAATTCATACCGAGTTAGACAGGGTGATATTTTTGATTTAAGCTTCATTGATGAAAGCCCAGTCTATAAAGAGATAGTTGATGAAATATATAGACGCGCAGACAAAGATAAAACTCTTGCCCAAAAAGATCCTTATAAGTCAATTTTAGAAGGAAGAATACCAGGTGAATCTGTTTTAGTAAAAAAGATGCTCCTCGATATTATAGGTAAAATGAATTACGTTGATTATGTGGATCCTGAAAAAATAATTTATTTTGCAACATCACAAAAAGATCCAGCGGGTTTTGAAGTTGAACTCCTATCAAATGCTGTAAAAAATATTCCATCAAAAAAAGCTATGAAATTAACCTATTCAGTCGTTGGAAAAGCAACCATTGAAAAACCATTTGTCCAACCTACGGCAACGGTGAACTATATATTGATGAATGATTCCTACAAGAATGAGTTAATTAAATTTAATAAATTAGGCGCCTCACCGATCGATGATGAATTTACCATTCTTTTATCACCAGGTATTCCAAAGTATGAGCGAAGATTATATGAGGTGCTTATTCTTAAAAAATTATTAAAGATGAATCCAGATTTGGATTTAACATTAAAATATTTTAAACCTGGTATAGAAATACTATTTCCATCAAGAGATGTAATTGAAACTACAAACTTTGTAGTAGATAGAGATGCTGCTAGGCTTTTTTATGAAGTTAATTTATATTATGCTGCATTCGGTCAGGAATTTAACCGAGGCACTGCAGAAATCGCTAGATTGATGCAGTCAAGGTAGTTTTTGTGATTTTTGTCACAGTCAATAAGTACAATTAGCTATATATTGCTTAACGTATTTTTGATAAAAATGAGATTTGAAATATTAACTATTAATTGTCTGTAAGGAGGATGAAATGAAGTTAATTAATACAATGTTAGTTGGAGTGTTTGCATTTTCAATGCTATTTGCACAACCAGGTCAACAACCAGGTCAACAACCTGGACAAGGTGGCCCTCCAACTGGTGGACCACCTCAAGGTGGACCTCCACAGGGTGGACCTGATGGTGACATGAATAAATCTGCAGCTGATCACTTTATGATGGCTGTCCAAGAAGGTTTAGACCGTGGAGTTCTTGATGCTAACGATCAGGAATATCTTATGGGAATGGTTCCAAAAATGAAAGAAGCTGTAGACTCTGAATATAATGATGACGCTGATGGTGCAGCTGGTGAGGTTGTAAGCGAATTTGAAGAGTGGCTACAAGGCCTTTATGATGAAGGTGGCGAAAGCGCTGAAGTTGCTCAGAGACTTGCAATGGAATTATGCATGGTTGAATCAGAGGCACATAGAATGAATGACCCTGAAGGCGACCATGATGATAATGAATGCCATATGGGACCAGGTCCTGGTGACCACGATGGCGGTGACCACATGGGTGGCGGTGACCATGGTGACCAACCACCATTTAGCCCTTCAATTATGAATAGTGTACATAAGTATAAGAAAAATAATTGGGCTGTTGATGATTCTAAGATGGATAATCAAGAGTGGATGGACGCTTACAATAGCTATGATGATTGGAAGCCAGAAGAAGGTGACAATCACGGCGGAGATCATCAAGGTAACATGGGCGGAGATCATCAAGGTAACATGGGCGGAGATCATCAAGGTAACATGGGCGGAGATCATCAAGGTAACCAAAACGGCCCTGATGGACCAAGTTCTGCAGTGGTAGATGCCTGGATGAGCGGAATGCAGCCAGACGGTTTCTTTGATTTCGGTAAAGCATTCGATGCAGCTGAATCTACAGCTAAAGCTGAAGCTCAAGCAGCGGGCGAGTACGATGAAGCAACTTGGGATGAATGTGCTGACGCGGGTAGAGATGCTATGGAATCTGCCAGAGATGACAACAAAGGCCCTCAGGAAGTATTTCAAGCTGTTGCAGAAGCAGTAAATGCTTGCGGTCAAGCTCAGCAAGAAGCAAATCAAGACTAATTACCTTTTAGGTAAAAACTAAAAAAAGCCTCGATTTTTATCGGGGCTTTTTTGTTTTTATACTTATTTTATACAATATTTTTTGGAAAAAAAATCTATGTTTGATAAACAACTGCTTAGTGGAAAAAATATTATTGTAACAGGTGGCGGAACCGGTCTCGGTAAGTCGATGGCTTCTAGGTTTGCAGAGCTTGGCGCTAATTTAGTCATTACTAGTCGACGAAAGGATGTTATAAGTGATACCGCGAAAGAATTACAAAAATTAGGAGGGGAAGTTATAGCGATTCCTTGCGATGTAAGGGATCCAGATCAAGTTGAAAAGATGGTAAAACAAACCGTTGAAGAGTTGGGCTCGATTGATATTTTATTAAATAATGCTGCCGGCAATTTTATTAGTCCAACAGAAAATCTTAGCCCAAATGCATTTACAACGGTTATTGATATAGTTTTAAATGGTACATTTCATTGTACACAAGCCGCTGGAAAGTTTATGCGTAAAAATAAAAGCGGTGTAATACTGAATATTGTGACAACTTATGCTTGGACTGGCTCTGGCTATGTTGTCCCCTCTGCTTGCGCTAAGGCTGGAGTGCTCGCAATGACGCGCTCACTAGCGGTGGAATGGGCAAAGTATGGTATTCGATCGGTAGCTATAGCGCCGGGTCCTTTTCCCACAAAAGGCGCGTGGTCACGATTAGCTCCACCAGGGATGGGTATAGAAAAAAAAATGAAAGCTCGAGTCCCGCTCAAGCGGCTTGGTGAACACATAGAGCTCGCAAATCTTGCGTCTTATTTAATTAGTGATCAGGCCTCCTATATAAATGGTGAGGTTGTTACCATTGACGGCGGGGAATGGTTGCAAGGAGCAGGAGAGATGAACGAGCTGGAAAAAATTCCAAAAGCCGCTTGGAAGCTTCTTGAGATGAAAAGAAAAAAGAAAAAAAAATAAAAAAGCATTGTACGAAAAACTTCTTTAGTAAATTTATAATCAACCATGACCGAATTTTTTATAGTTTTAATAGCATTTCTCTTTATGGAATTTGCCGCATGGGCTACGCATAAATATCTTATGCATGGCGCTCTTTGGTTTTTGCATGAAGATCATCACGTCTTAACAGGAAGGGTAATGCAAAAAAATGATTCATTCGCATTAATATTTGCAGTTCCAAGTGCTTCTGGTTTCATTTTTGGAAGCATCTACCAAAATGATATTCTATTTTTCTCGGGACTAGGTATTTTATTATATGGGTTTGCATACCTGTTTGTGCATGATATCTTTATTCACAGAAGAATAAAAATATTCAACAAACCAAATAATGCATATTTGAAAGCGGTATTGTTTGAACATAGAAAACACCATGTTAGCGAAGTTAAAGAGGATGGTGAATTTTTTGGCATGCTGTTTGTAAATCCTAAGACACTTAGGAAATTCAGCGCAAAGAATGGATAATTATCTTTATCTAGCTATTAATCTTTCAGCAATATCTATTCCTTTCGCCTGCTCATTTGAGCATCGAGTTAAATATTTCAATAAATTTCTATCGTTTGCGCCAAGTTTTTTATTAACAGTTGCGTTCTTTATTATATGGGATATTTTTTTTACAGAATGGGGAATTTGGGGGTTTAATGAAAACTATTTAATTGGTATCAACCTTTTTGGTTTACCAATTGAAGAATGGTTGTTTTTTTTATGCATTCCTTATAGTTCGCTTTTCATTCATTTTTGCAAAGAAAAGCTAACGCCTAAACTAAAACTCTCTAACCACATTACGCGCTATATTGCAACGGGGTTGAGCGTGTTTTTAGCTGTCACCTGCTTTTTAAATTTTGGTAATTTTTATACGTTTTCCGCCTTTGCGTTAGCAGCAATTGTCATTATTTTTTCGTTTTTTAGAGCACCAGAGTTGTTGGGCTCATTTATTGTATCTTACATTTTTATTTTAATACCCTTTTTCATTGTGAATGGTCTTTTAACGGGGTCATTTATTATTGATGAAATTGTATGGTACAATAACAACCACAACTTAGGATTAAGAATTGGAACAATCCCTNTAGAAGATATTTTTTACGGTTTCTCGTTACTATTTCTTCCGCTTTACATCAATCGTGAATTAGGCGGAAAAAATAATTTGAAATAAATATCCTCAAACTCAGTCTGTATAATTATAGGAAGCTTAAAACCGCAAAAAATAGCAATTGAGATGCATATAGGTTTAACGATATAATAATATTAAACCCAAGTCTATTAACAATAAAATATGTCTGAAGTGGGAGAGCTACAAGCGCCCATGTAATATAATTTGACAATGGAGCACCTCCACTGGAATGATCAAAACTCCACATATCAATCTTTGGTGCAATTGGCTCTATAAGTACATCGAGAATTAGCATCAATGAAACAGCAATAAAAATTTGTATAGGTGTTCTAACTTTTATTTGACTNGCAATCGTTCCGCATATAAGACTGGTAACAACCCAGATAATNCCCATAACAAGCGGGACATTCATAATTTGAAAACCTAAAGTCTGACCGTATTCATACGACCCAAAGATCAACCCTGTATTGACTCCAATTATCTCGGCCAAAATGCCCCATGAAAATGTTANAAGCAGAAAAGTCACTTTTTTTCGATCGTCCCAGTTTTTGTGGAAAAGTATGAAAAAATACATAATTAATGTGAGTGGAGTCATATCGATAAACCATTGACGATTCCAAAAAAGAATTCCGATTGCTCCAAATATTTGGAATGACCAAATAACTATTAAAGCAAAAAATGTAACCTTATCAAATTTACGCATTTGATAAATCTTTAAATTGATCGCTTACAATTTTTGCAGATAATAAACAGAGTGGAATACCGCCCCCTGGATGCACACTACCTCCACAAAAATATAAATTATTTAAATCTTTTGAAAAATTAGGATGTCTTAAAAAAGCAGATAGCTTTGAATTGCTAGATGTTCCGTAAAGAGCGCCTTTATAGGATTGCGTTTTTCTTTCGATGGTTTGCGGCGTATAGATCTTTTCTGTTTGAATAAAATTTTCGATATTTGTTTCAAGAGTACTATTTATTTTTTGAATAATAATTTTTTTTAATCTTGATGTTAACTCATCCCAGCTTTGTTCAGAGTCATATGGAGCATTAACCATTACAAACCAATTTTCACATTCTTTTGGTGCATCATTGGGCACATCTTTAGAAGTTATATTAATATAGATGGTAGGATCACTGGAAATCTCTCCCTTTTGAAATATTGATTCAAACTCCTGCCTATAGTCATTTGAAAATAAAATATTATGCAGATCGAGCTGATTGAATGATTTTTTGATTCCCCAATAAAATATGAGCGCAGAGCTGGAACGCTCGCTCTTACCCACTCTTTTAGGCATCTTAATATTTTTAAGAAGCTTTTCATATGTAAAAAAAACATCCATATTTGATACAATATAATCTGACGTTATTTTTTCTCCATTTGAAATAATTCCTTTTGCTTTTTTGTTTTCAGTAATTATCTCTTCCACATTTGAGTTAAGATGAATTTTTACTCCTTTCTCTTTTAAGAGATGCGTGATTGATTTCGCTATTTGAACCATACCATCATTTGGTATCCAGGTACCAAAATGGGATTCAAGATGTTGAATTAAACTCATTATTCCAGATGTTTCATATGGATTGGATCCATTATACGTGGCGTATCTATTATACAGCTGAACCAAGTGAGGTTCTTTTAAATATTTTTCATTGGTATCGTTTAAGCTCTTTTTGATATCCAAAGCTAAAAAAGATAGTAGCGCTTTTAATGTATTTTTAGAAAAATAAGTTGATAATTTGTGTAGCGATTTTTTTAAAAAAATTGGCTCGGTTAATTCATATTTTTTTTGAGAACGATCAAGATATTTTTTCATAGTATCACGAGAAACATCAAGTTTACTGTTTACTTCATTTAAAAACTTATCTATGTTTGAATATGCGGTTAGTCTCGTGCCGTCATTCCAAAAATATTTACAATGCACCTCCTTCTTTTTGTAGCTAAAAAATTTTCGGGGATCTTCTTTTAAAAGATAAAATAATTCATCTACAAGCTCCGGAAGGGTAAATAAAGATGGACCAGCATCAAAACGATAATTATCCATTTGAAAAGAATGAATTTTCCCTCCCGNATGATTTGCTGATTCAAAAATAGAAACATCATACCCTTTGGCGGTTAACCTTGCTGCAGTGGCTAGGCCCCCAATACCACTTCCAATCACAATAACTTTATTCATATTTAGTTTTGATTTTTCCTGTATCACTTAAAATATGAAACCTTGCAAAAAGATCCTCTTTATACCATTTCTGTTTTTTGGTTTTACTCACAATTTTCTTATGACTGGTATTTGAATAGGCAAAATTATTTATGTCTTCTTCGGAATCCCATATACTAAATGTGGCCTGTTGAANAAATGGCAACTCGCCNATTCCTTTAAAAAAACTTACGCCCTTAGCTTCAGATATTGCATTGCTNGCGGACTTAACCGATCTCCAAAAATGGGTTAATTTTGTAAAGTGAATAGTAGCGCGAGTTATTACTCCGATCTTTACAGATTTTGAGTAATCATTGGATATATCAAATGGGTTTTTACCATTCCATAATCCTGAACTTTTAAATGGAGACATAANAACAATNCTATGTCCTTGNGATTTAGTTAGCATCTTTTTGAAATACTCNTTTGACGTAAAATAGCTTTCCGCCTCATCTTTTGATGACCATGTTTGTAGTAATGCATAAGTTGAAAAATCAGGGTACATGCTAAATCCTGGACTGCTACCAGTTCCAAGCATTTTGTAAAATTGAAGGCCAGTAATATTTAAAAAATGAGACCTGTGGATCCCCATTTGCTTAAAGGCCCACCATTTGTTTTTATCAAAATTAAATAATGTTAAACTAGTCATTCAGAATACGATGCTTTAAAAATCTCTTATCCACTTAGTGATATTTTCACCTAAGGACATATATAAAATAGCTGAATATAGCATAGCTAATATTAAAAGAAAAAAAGGGGTAATTCTAAGTTCGTATGAATATCCTTTTTGATGAACTTTGCTGTACCAAAATCGAAAAATGTTTATTGATAAATATGAAAGTCCGATGCTAAATATAAAGAAGCCAATTATAATAAGTTGGTCTACGCCATCCAAATGATACAGCCATTTAGCAAATCTCACATGTAATCCGATAACATTGCAGCACCAAAAACACCAGCAGAATCTCCCAGCTTATTTTTTAAAATAGGTGTCCGTACAATTTCGCTAAATGTTTCATTGTATACAGATTCTTTACCTTCCGTATATAGAAAATCAATTTTAGATAATCCTCCCCCTAAAACAATCGCATGGGGGTCTAAAATATCAATAACGTTAGCAAGTCCCCTGCCAAAGTTCTTTAAAAAATTTGCTTTCCATTCAGGGTGCTTCTTATGCATTCCACTATCGATTATATCGGTTACTCTATGTTTTTCGCCAGTAAGCTCATACCACTCTTTTTCAAGTGCGGTACCAGAAATATAGGATTCAATACATCCCTTATTGCCGCAGTAACATTCGCGACCGTCGGGATACAAGCAATGATGGCCCCATTCACCGGCAATCCTATTAGAACCGCGATGAATATTTTTAAGCATTGTGATTCCGCCACCGCAACCAGTGCCAAGTATAACGCCAAAAACCACATTGTATTTTTTACCGGCTCCCAGCGTTGCTTCTGCCAGCGCAAAACAATTTGCATCATTTTCCATTAAAACAGGTATTCCTAGCTGGGATTCCATATCTTTCTGAATTGGCTTTCCGATCAAACAAACGGTATTGCTGTTTTTTAATAGGCCAGTCTCAGCTTCAATAGTTCCTGGAGTGCATATGCCGATTGGACCTTCAAAATCTTCGTAGTCAATAATCATTGATTTAGATAATGAAATTATTCTTTCAATGATTGCTTCGTATCCGTCATCTCTGTTTGTTGCTACGCGCTCTCTTTTTACAACTTGAAACAGCTCGTTAATAATCACAGCTTCAATTTTTGTGCCACCAAGATCAATCCCTAATCTGTAAGACATTTTACTATTCCAATATTAGTAAGTTAAGCCAAAACCGAATTTGTATAGGTGGTCATCGTTGGGGTCTATGGGAAATTGATCCATTCTTTTTGGCCAGCTGAATGAAAGTTTTCCGGTAGGGTTGTAGTCGCCAAAAAGTACATCTGCAACTCCGGTGCCCTCTGTTCCAGGTAGCCANGCTGCAATAAACCCATCCCATTTATCTACCTCATCCGTTACTATCATAGGTCTTCCTGAAAGTAAAACTACAACAACCGGTACATCGTTTTCCGTGAACCGTGCAATAACATCACGATCTTCTTTATCAAGCGTTAAATCTTTGCGATCTCCCATCATCTCCGCATAGGGTTTTTCACCAATAACTACAACGGCAAGGTCTCCGGTNTANCCCTTACCATCAACGCTNTATTCNACCACTGTTCCAGGGTCAACAGTTGACTTTATAGCATCTAAAATTGTTGTACCATCGGTTGTTTGACCCATTCCTCCTTGCCAGCTTATGGTCCATCCACCAGACTGCATACCTATATTGTTTGCTCCTTTGCCCGCCACAACAATTGTTTTTCCAGACTTGGGAAGAGGTAGTATGTTATTGTCATTTTTNAGTACCACCATACTTTTTTTCACAGCTTCTCTAGCTATATCTCTGTGGCTTTTAGAACCAATGTGAGATAGTAAACTCTGATCACTGAATGGTCTCTCAAATAATCCAGCCTGCTTTTTAATTAATAAGATTCTTTTTACTGCGTCATCAACTCGCTCCATTGTTATAGAGCCCTCTTCAACAGACTCTTTAAAGAGTTTTAAAAAATTCTGAAAAGACTCTTTTCCATCTCTAACCGCACCTGGAACCATAACCATATCTATACCAGCATTGATTGAAATAATTATATCAGATTTATAATCACCGGGTATATTTTCTATTGCAGCCCAATCTGATACAACAAATCCTTTGAACCCAAGCTCATCTTTCAGTAAATCAGTTAGCAAGTACTTGCTTGCGTGACACCTTAAATCATTCCAACTGTTATAAGCAGCCATAAAGGTTGCAACGCCCTCTTCAATTGCTTTTTTAAAAGGAGGGAGATGAACCCTTCTAAGCTCCTCTTCATCAATTTGTAGATCACCTTGATCGATCATGCTATTAATACCTGTACCAAATGCTACTCCACCGTCACCAATAAAATGCTTAGCGCATGCTAATACACCGTTGGGGTTATTTATCTCTGCAGATTGATACCCTCTAACTGCAGCTCCTCCAAGCTCTGAAACAAGATCGGTGTTCTCAGAAAACCCTTCGTAGGTTCTTCCCCAGCGAAAATCATCTGGAACTGCAAGGCACGGTGCAAAATCCCAATCAATTCCTGTAGCAGCAACCTCAAGGGCCGTGGCTCTTGCAACCGCCTCTACGATTTGGGGATCACGAGTAGCCCCAAGACCAATATTGTGAGGAAAAATCGTAGCACCAATAACATTATTGTGTCCGTGTACAGCATCTATTCCATAGATAAGAGGTATTTTTAGTCTAGATTTTAGCGCTTCTCTTTGATAGCTATCGTACATGTCTGCCCAGGCTTTTGGTTCATTAACCTCTGGCGTACTGCCTCCACCGCTTAATAAGGAACCAAGTCCGTATTTAGAAATATCTGTAATATCGCTTAAAAATTGACGATCTACCTGAGTCATCTGTCCCAACTTCTCCTCAAGGGTCATTCTACTCATCAAAGAATCGACAAATGCTATATCTGATGCGAGTTCTTTACTTTTGGTGTCCGAGCAACCAAAAAGCGAAAGAAGTAATATTGAGATTATTGATGTTTTAAGTTTGTTTGTCATTTTTGCCTCTTTTATCTGTGTCTCTCACAACCAATTCAACAGGAATTAACGTTTTTTTTGCAGAATCGTCTGTTTGAACTTGACCTTTAATAATACGAATTAGGTAGTCAAGTGCTTCGGAAGACAATCTATCTACGTTTGTATTAATTGTTGTGAGTTTTGGAAAGAAAATTTTACTAAACAATATATTATCATACCCAATAATAAAATAATCACCAGGAATTTTTACGTTGTTTTCCAGCGCAGCATTGATAAACCCTACCGCCATTTGGTCATTGCTCGCAAAAACTCCAACGTCTAAAATTTCTTTATTATNGATATCATGAAATGCNTTNTCACCTGATTCAAAGGAATAATCTCCACGAAAATCCCAGTGAATTTCTTTACCCTCTTTTTCAAGTGTGTCTTTGAAACCATTCTTACGTAATTCNGCCTCCCATTTNTCCAAGGGTCCATGNATNACGCCAAANTTTTTAAGCCCTGAATCAATGAACTGTTTTGCAGCCAANACTCCCCCTTGATACGAGTCGAATGTAAACGTATCAAAAATTGGTTCTAAAACCGGAGCAATTGAAATAATTGGGTAACCAGTGAGGGTTTTTTTAATTATCCNGTATCCAAGAGAATCCANGGTTGGTAGAAAAAGAATGAATCCATCATGGTTTTGNGAAAGGTATAATAACTGCTCTTTGATTGATTTATTGTATCGAAGTGAGTGGATTGTTAAGCAGTACCCCTCTTTTGCGCAAATTCGGTCAAAACTCGCATACAGATATGCATAAAATTCTTCTGAAAAGTGCTGAGTAATGAGTGCAATATCAAGAATGCGATTAGATGAGGGTGATGCATCTCTATACTTACTGTATCCAATTTCTCGCGCAACGGTTANAATTTCTTTTGCACTTTGNGAGTCGCCACTGATTTTGTTAGCAAGCACTCTCGATACTGTAGAAAGTGAATAACCGGTTAAGTTTGATATCTCTTTTAATCCTGAAGACATTTTGAGTATGAAAATAATTAATCAATATTATGCAAAAAATTTGCATGATGAAAGAATGTTATTTGCGTAATTTAGTATTTTTCGATATTTTATTGGGCTTAATTAGCACTTCTATAAATATTTTGAGAGAGGTTTTACTATGAAAAAAACGTTAACGTTTTTCTTATCAAGCTTATTATTACTTTCTGTGTCGTTTTCACAGGTTGTAATTAATGAGATAATGTTCAATCCGTATTATGAAACGACTCCGGGGGATCCAAACACGTACGATACTGATGATGATGGGGAGTTCATTGAATTTTTTAACGCAGGTCAATCCGCTGTAGATATGTCAGGCTGGACAATGACAGGTGTTACATATACATTTCCTAGCGGAACATCCATAGCAGCAGGAAAGTATCTAGTCCTAGCGCGAAGCAAAGAAAGATTTAAAGCTGACCACAATTTAGATGCCGATCTTGAATGGGGACCAGGAAGCGGTAATGGTGCACTATCAAATGGTGGAGAAAATGTAGAAGTTAAAGATGCTAATGGCACTGTAGTGGATGCTGTTGATTACGATGATGAGGGCGATTGGGGTGCAAAATCATCTGGAACTCCTCCTACTGCTGCTGCAGCAAGCGCTGATGGACTTGGGCCATCGTTAGAATTAAAAGATTTTGCAGCAGACAATTCCCTNCCTGCAAGNTGGGGAATAACAGCAGGTCAAAANGGGACACCTGGNGCTGTAAATAGTAACTTTACCGGAACTGCATGGTCATCAACTGGCGGTGGTGGATCAACAGCTGGAGGCGGACCAGTTCGTACTCATGCTGCTGGAACTTGGACNGGAGATACCTCCCCAATGATNAATTCATTGAATGCTGCGTCNACTGATACAAATTATTGGCAGTATTTTGATTGGGGAGTTGCAGGAACTGCTGCAACAAGTGATTCTATGCCAGGACATTACGAAGTCAATCAGAATTCAGTAAAAGATTCAGGATTCGTTAATGTATCNTATTCAACNGATGTAAAGAGCGAAGGTACTGGATCTATGATGCTTGATGTTTCAGTTCATGGAACAGAAGGTTGGGGTGGCTACGCAAAACTTCAACATATGCATCCTGACACAGCTAACGGTTTTTATGATTGGTCAAAGTACGANACTATTTCCTTTCAGTATCATATGCCNGANGCTGCTAGTCATGATCAAGTTTTAGAAATACGTTTCAACGTTATTGAATACAGNAATGTTGCTAATCCAACATATANTCCAGCAGATGGTGACGGTGGAGCTACTNTGGGTGAATATTACTATTCATTNACAGCNCCNAGATTAGGAGCTGCAATGTCAGGTTGGGCAACCGTTGATATACCACTTGTNGAAGATCCAAATAATTGGGACAANAAAAATGGATTTAATAGAACTGGATGGGCAGGTATCTCAGGTAATACCACTTTTGATACTGATAGAATTAAAGGATTTGCATTTGAATTTTCTGGAAATGCAACCGACCGTTCTGTAGCGACCGCTAAGGTATACATTGATAATATTACCCTTAAAGGTAGAAAAACCACACCGTATGTATATTTTAATGGTAAAGCTTCACCCGCAGACCTAGGAAATCCTTTTGGTTGGGGNGCAGGTTCTTCATCTACTCTTGAAAGTGTATCTGGAGCTGGAGTAACCTCTGAAACAAACGCCCTTAAGTGGACCATGGGCGGTGACGGATGGGGTGTTACTGGAGCAGGTTGGAATATTAATCCTAATCATGACATGAGTTATGAGTGGATGAAAGATACCGTTCAGTTCAAATATAAAACCGCTAAATTTTCAGGAAATAATATTCGCCTTCAGTATGAAGCTGGTAGCGGTAAACTTGTAAAAGAAGTTGATATTACAGCAGATGATAAATGGCACCATGTGAAAGTTGCCTTGAAGGATTTTGTTTACGGTGATAATACAACCTCAGGTTTTGACACCACAAAGGTTAAGGTGTTTCAATTTATTGCTCAGGGTTCAGGTTTTGAAGGTGAAACAATGATGATTACTGAGGCATGGACTGGTAGTCCTTCCTTCGATTTTGTATCACCTGCAGTCGCTGAAAATGTTGATGCGATACCAGGCTCATATACCAATGCAGTTGTTTGGGATGATGTAACCGGAGAATTCGGTGAAACCTACGATGTTTATGCAAGTCGCACTCCATTTGTAACCGCAAGCGCTGATTCAATTGCCGGTGCAGATGTTGTTGCCTTAAGTGTTGCAGAGGGAACGCAGGAAGCGTATCATGATTTAACTATACCATTATCCGATCGTAGTGCAAAATGGTACTATGCCGTTGTCGCTACAGATGCAGCGGGTAACAAAAGTAAAGTTGCTGCAATGACCTCTCCCGTTAGCAATATGGCTCGTGGAATTCCAACAATTTCATTAGCTCCTCCTTCTGGTTTCAAAGCAGATGGTGATATTGCTGAGTGGTTAAGTAGCGGTATTCATCCCTTAGAAATGGGCGTATCAAAGAATTCCATGGGAACTCCAAAAGCTATCAATACTGTTGACAATGATGATGATGCCTATGTTAAGCTGTATCTCGCTGTTGATGCTGATAGTCTTTACATGGCAGCTGATGTTACTGATGATGTTTTCAATTTAGACAAAACCGGTACTTGGTATGAGCAGGATGCTATGGAGATTTTCATAGGACTTTATGACCAAAGAGGAGCAAAGCATGCTGGAGCTCAGCGTGGAGTACAACCAGACTATAAGTTTGTTTTCTTCGGTGATAGCGCTTTTGTAGAGTTTGGTACCACAACTGGACTAAGCCATCAAAGTTATGTTACATATGCTACATCAGCAGTAAATGGTTCTCCAAATGCTGCTTTTGAATTCAGCATAGATCTTGATTCATTGGCTAAGATTAATTCGGATTCTGTATTTGTTGCTAAAGAAGGAATGAGAATACCAATTGAGCCAACATGGCATGATAATGATGGTGCATATGAAGGCAACCTTGTAATGTCAAAGAATAACAATGACAATGCATGGCAAACACCAGGTGCTTGGTCTCATACATACGTTGGTAGATACGATGGTGAAGTTCTAAGCACAGAAGAGGACATAGTCGCTTCTACCTTTGCTTTAGAAAGAAACTATCCAAACCCGTTCAATCCTACAACTACTATTCAGTATTCGTTGGGACTAGCAGGGCCAACCAAGCTTATGATTTACGACGTACTTGGTCGTGAATTGGTTAAGTTAGTTGATGAGTATAGACCTGCAGGAGTACACAAAGTAACGTGGAATGCATCAAATATGCCTTCCGGTGTCTACTTCTATAGACTCGAATCAGCTAATTTTGCACGTACACAAAAAATGATCCTAATGAAGTAGGGTCAACGTTTTTAACATAAAAATAGGGGCGAGGAACTCGCCCCTATTTTTTTCGTATAAACCATATCGTAAAGCCAAGTCAACAATGAAATCTAAATTATTTTTCTTCGCTCTATTTTTTGCATCTTCGCTGCAGTCTCAAACTACAGGTAAAATTTCAGGTAGTATAATTGACGCTGATACTAACGATCCGTTAATCGCTGCAAATGTAATTGTCAGAGACACCAACCTCGGATCGGCAACTGATGTTGACGGCTATTACTCCATTGTAAATATAAAACCCGGTCTATATACCGTAGTGGTAGATATGATAGGGTACAAGCAGCTAGTGTTAGAAAATGTAAGGGTGTCTGTTAATAGAACTACTACTATTGATGCATCGCTTTCACCAACCGTTATTCAAGGTGAAACCGTAGTNGTNGAGGTTGATGCAATCACNACNAAAAAAGATCAAACTTCAACAATTAAAAATATTTCAAATGATCAAATAGAGAAACTAGCTGTTGAGGATTTGGGTGCTATTGTTGGTATGCAAGCAGGTGTTGTGGAAGGGCATTTTAGAGGCGGACGAACCACTGAAGTTACCTATCTTGTTGANGGTATTCAGATAGACGAAGTTTTTGGTGGNTCATCATCNATGCTTAGTATTGAGCCCGATGTCATACAAGACCTTGAAATAATAACTGGAACGTTTAACGCAGAATACGGTAATGCTATGAGTGGGGTTGTCAATGCTGTCACAAAAGATGGGTCAAATAAATTTGGGGGTTCATTTTCAACTGGATTTAGTGAATACATCACCGGTAATTCCAATATTTTCTTAGGATTNGATAAATTTATTTTTAATCGAAATCAAGATTATAAATTTCAATTAAGTGGACCTGTTCTTAAAGATAAAGTCTTNTTCTTTTTTAACGTGCGNGATCAAAGCAACCGCAACCACTTAAATGGAATTCGCAGATACAANGTTACAGATAGAAGTAATTATTACAGCGANAACCCTCTATTATGGACCACGCAAAATACCGGTGATTCAAGTTATGTAAGTATGAATAGGTGGTATGGAAGTAGTATCTTAGGTAAACTGTCATTTCAATTGATAGATGGCGTGAGATTTTCAACGCTTTATTCCACTGATCGCGATGAGGGTCATGGGTATGACCACGGATTCAAATATAACCCGGATGGTATGGGCGCAGGATACGGAAAAACTGACTTCTTTTCTTTTCAATGGAATCACCTTTTATCAACAAATTTATTTTATGACTTAAAACTTTCTACAACTAAAAATTACTCGGGGGGATATTTATACAAGGACCCTTTAGATAGTAATTATGTACATGATAAATACCTTGAAAGTTTTGGTCCAGGCTTTTTTACAGGTGGACAACAAAAAAATCATGATGAGCGAACTGTAAATAGCAAAAATGCTAAATTTGATATAAACTGGATTGTTAATAAAAATCACAATATTAAAACTGGATTAAATCTTACAAATTATAGCGTTGATAATGCCTGGCATCAAATACGAAATAAATATTTTGGAACTGCTGAAGAAGCAGATCTGTATGAGCCTCAGATTTTAGGAGATTCAACATTGTATGCTGATGTGTATAAGGTTGATCCAATAGAAATGTCTGCATTTATTCAAGACAAAATGGAATTTGATGANATGGTTATTAATATTGGTCTGAGGTACGATAATTTTAATCCAAACTCCCCTGTTCCATCAGACAGAAGAAATCCAGCAAACCAGCTATCGCTTCCTGATAGTATGACTTCAAGTTATCCAAAAGCAAAAGCACAAACTCAGATCAGTCCACGATTTGGTTTAGCATATCAGCTTGGAGATGCTGCAGTTCTCCATTTTAGTTACGGTCACTTTTTTCAAATGCCCCCAATGTATTCTCTTTTTCAAAACCACTCGTTCTTAATTGCGCCAAATGATTATTCAACTGTAATGGGAAATGCAGAATTAAAAGCCGAGAAAACGGTAACGTACGAGATTGGTTTATGGCAACAACTCTTCCCGGGTGCAGGTTTAGAGGTTTCTTTATTTTATCGCGATATTTACAATTTATTAAGCACAAGAATTTTTAGTACCTACAATCAAATTGAATACGGATTATATAGCAATAAAGATTATGGGAATGCCAGAGGGCTTGAGATAAAATTTGATCTTGCAACCGGACCAATTTCTGCGTGGTTGAATTATACATTGCAATACACTCGGGGCAATGCAGACAANCCTCAACAAACTTTCTCACGCTCGGGTGCAAGNATGGATCCAGTTAATAGGCTTATACCAATGAGCTGGGATCAAAGACATACATTTAATGCAACGGTTGCTTATAATACTGCAAATTATGGAGCATCCGTTACTGGATATTATAATTCAGGATCTCCTTATACTTTCTCACCCATTGAAGAGAGCAGGTTGTCAAGAATCAATCTGTATCCTAACAATGATTATCGACCTGCAAAATATCATGCAGATCTGATGGCATACTACAACCTACCTGTTTACAAAGACTACAAAGTTAATTTTCGTTTAGCAGTTTATAACTTATTTGATAGGTTAAATGAGAATTCGGTGAACGGTGGTACTGGTCGTGCGTATACTGCTGTAATTAAGGAAACTGATTTAGCGGGACACAGAAGCGATTTTAATGATTATGAAGACAGAATTAAAAACCCCTCAATGTTTTCAACACCGCGTATGGTCAAACTATCTATGGGNGTCAATTTTTAGATGNTGAANTATTTATACATATGTCTATTAACTATTCCTTTGGTATTTGCCCAAAGTAAAAAATATGAGGGACCTGAAGATTCAGCGGGAGATATTGCTGCAGAGCGTGAAGGATATATGACAGGCAATAGAGTGTTTCTTTACTTTCGCAACACCACAGAATTATCAGATTGGCCAAAATCAAATGTTTCTCGGTGGCCAAATAATCTTAATGGTTTAAAGATGGTAGATGGAATTGGTCTGCTTGTGGGGGCAAAAGTTTATATAAAAGATGATCCAACAACTCGAATAGACAGCACTGTTGTAACAGACAAAGCAACTATAGAAAGCGGTGATGGTCTTCATGAGCTATATTTTCTTCAAACGAGCTATCGCGAAGAAATGGATGTAAATCCTGCAGGTACTTTTGAATATGGATTTTATCCTGCTTTTGGATATTTTAATGAAACCGGTGAATATCCGGCTATGAGCAATAGACCTAGTTCCTGGCCTTCAAATGGTTGGCCATCTGTTGGCCGTGAAACAAAATGGCCAGGTGAATGGGATGGCAGATTTGGACGTGGCGTAATATATGCTGATATGGAAACATATTTTGTAGTTAACGATGCGCAGGATCAGGAATATCTAGAGTTACCTGACAGAGTTCGCTACTACCCTAGAAAAGGAAAAGCAATTGGCGATATAAATGAACAAGTAACCATTGGATCAGGAAATCCATGGGGTGGTTTAGGATTGCGCGTTGAAGCGCGCGGTTTTCAATGGAATAATCCTCAAGCTCGCGATGCTATTTTTTGGGAATACAATATTGCAAATATATCTGACTATGATTTAACAGAAGTTGCGTTTGGATATTGGGTGGATAATGCTATCGGAGATGATGGTAGTGATGAGTTAGCATATTTTGATACAGAGTTAGACATGTCTTACTCTTGGGATATAAATGGAATAGGAAAAGGCGGTCTACCAACTGGAACAATGGGCTTTGCCTATTTAGAAAGTCCTGGAGTCCCATATGATGACATAGATAATGATAAAGATGGGCTCTTAAATGAAAAAAGAGATAACGTCGCTGTAAATAAAATTGGACCTACTGATGGAATCCATAACCTGCAAGATTTTTTATCATTTTATCGCTTAACAGAAGACGATCTAAAAGAACACTGGGATGCTGATGAGGATCAAGATTGGGAAGATGGTGAAGATTTAAACAATGATGGAGTCTATTCTGAATCTGAGTTTTTTGGTGATGATATTGGACTTGATGGTGTTGCTCCAGGTGAATTGAATTACACAGGACCTGATCAAGGAGAAGGAAACCATCGACCAGATTTCATCGAAGGGGTTGGGTGTGAACCAAACTTTGCTGAAACCGATGTTTCAGAATCTGATATGATTGGACTAACATCATTTCGATTATTTCCCGTTCCAAGCCATTCACAGTCCAACCAAACCTGGTGGTTTAAAAATGATCAGGCTATGTGGAACTTGATTGGTGAAAATGTTCTAGAGGAATACATTGAGAATATTTCAAATCTAATTGAAATATTTGCATCGGGACCATTCCCATTATTCCGNGGAAGATCTGAAAGAATTTCTATGGCAGAACTTCACTCATTTGATCCACTTGAAGGATTGAACTCTTCAAGCCATACTGCTCCTTCCCTATACGAACTTAAAAAGATTGTTCAGGTCATTTATGAAAAAGATTACAGGTTTGCCCAGCCTCCTAAAATGCCTACGCTTACTGCTACTCCAGCAGATGGAAAAGTTATTCTTACATGGGATAATATTTCAGATACAAAAACACGTGACCCATTTTTAGGCAACGTAAATGATTTTGAAGGCTACAAACTTTTTAGAGCAACAGATAAATACTTTTCGGATGCTGAGGTTATTACTGATGGTTATGGAACCCCAACATTTATGAAGCCGATATTTCAGTGTGATATTAAAGATGGAAAAATGGGCTTTACAGACTTTGGTTTAATAAATGGCGCTGCATACAATCTAGGATCAGACAATGGAATATCGCACGTGTTTGTTGATAACACAGTTATGAATGGGCGCACATATTATTATGGTTTAGTGGCCTATGATTACGGTGCTCCAAACATTGGACCTGGAATTGCTCCTTCTGAAAATAATGTAGTTGTTGAGCTTAACGAGGCTGAAGAAGTTAGATCTATTGGTAAAAATGTTGCTATCGTTACCCCTACGAAACCTGCTGCCGGATATCAATCTCCAGATTTAACGATTAATGAAGACAATCTTAATGGTGGCGGTATGATCGAGCCGGCTATTTTAGCTCAGGCAAGTATAGTTCCAAATAATCAATACACAGTACAATTTGATGTAGATACAGTAGCACAACTACCTTTGTATGAGCATGGATTATTATATACCACCAATGAGATAAGCGTTGTGAATNCAGTATCTTCTGAAATAGTATATACTGAAAATCCTCAAAAATTTGTGGGAAGNAATTTACTTTATCTTGATTCTTTAAATGTTTGGACACTTAATCCAGACATTGTTGTAAAGTCAGATGTATTTGATGGAATTCAATTAAGTGTTGATCAGCCATTTACGGAACCATCNTATGATTATGCTAATTCNGGGTGGGTNAAAGGCAATGGGATAATGCGAATTTTTCCNACANCCAGAGAATCTATGTATATGCCNTGGGATTATGATATTATTTTTACTTCTAATCCAGATCGCTACACAACCGTAGTAACTTCAAAATTAAATATTAGAGACGAAACGGATTCTAGAATTGCAAGCAACCAAATCTTGACCGGTCAAGATTTTAGTTTTTATGTAAAAAATAATACCATACAAAATGAAGATGGTTCGTACGTAATAATGGATATGGTGGTTGATGATTTAAATAAAAATGGTCAATTTGATAAGTTCGAGGATCGANTNATAGTTGGTGGTACAAGTAGCGATAAAAAATGGGGCGGTACAGTATTTGTTATTGATTTCTCTCTAGCTTCAGAAGCTACTTTTCCAAAGAGCGATGATGTTTTTCGCGTAAAGTTTCTTAGGCCTTTTTGGAAGACAGATAGTTTTACATTTACCGTGAACTCCTACGATGAATTAAATACGGACTCATTAAAGAATACAATGGAAGACATCCGTGTTGTTCCAAATCCGTATGTAGCAACCAATGTAATGGAACCCGCTGTCTCTAATGAGTTTTTAAACCAGAGAAGACGTTTATTGTTTACCAATATTCCATCGCAGGCAACTATCAAAATTTTTACCGTAAGTGGAATACTGGTTGATGAAATTTCAGTAAATAATTCCCCGCAAGTTGGTACTGTCCATTGGGATATGTTAACCAGAGAAGGTTTAGAAATAGCAGCTGGAATGTATCTATACCACGTTGAATCACTTGCTACTGGAGATGAAAAGCTTGGAAANTTTGCGGTGATAAAGTGATTAGAATATTTATATTGGGATTATCAACACTAAGTACATTGGTTTTTTCACAAACGATTAATCGTTATGGGTCTACTGCAGCTAACTTTTTAGAGATTGGTGCAGGAAGCGCTACTACTGCAATGGGAGATGCCGGAGTGACATTTGCAGATGGNCCATCCTCTGCCTATTGGAATCCTGCTGCGCTTGCTTTCATTCAAAGAAATGAAAATGCNTTTATGATCCAGCCGTGGGTATTGGACATTAATATGATGTATGTTGGTTCAACTATTCATGTAAATAGAGTTGGAACTTTTGCTTTTAGCTTAACACACATGGGATACGGTGATATGGAAGTCACCTCAATGTCGCAGCAAGAAGGTACGGGTGAAAATTTCTCAGCCAATGAATATAGTGCTGGATTAACCTACTCAAGAAAAATTGTTAAATGGTTCTCCTTTGGAGCAACAGCTAAAGTTATTTCATCTAAAATTTGGCATTCAACTGCAAGTGCTTTCGCGCTCGATGTGGGAGCAATTGTTAATACAGAATTTTTCTCACCCACAGGCAANAAAGAAGATGGTATGCGCATAGGAATGAGTATTTCAAATTACGGTACCCGTATGAAGTANGATGGAATTGATTTGCTTAACCCTATAGATATTGCACCATTTGAAGATGGAAACTANGCAGACGTTCCTGGACAATTCAGACCCCAAGGATGGGAACTACCGCTTTTATTCAGGATTGGGATTGGCCTAAAGCCNATATATACGGATCTTCATCGCCTGATATTTGCTATTGATGCTGTACATCCCAATAATAATTCAGAGTTTGTGAATATTGGCGCTCAGTACGAGCTAAGAATGGCTGGACAAGGTAGCTTATATCTTAGGTCTGGATATAAGTCTCTGTTCATGAATGATTCCGAGTACGGTCCCACTTTCGGAGGTGGAGTAAAAATAAACTTGATGAATAATCAAGTTGTTCAGTTAGATTATTCAAGACGAACCGTTGGTCTTCTGGGCGACTTAAGCTCATACACCATCAGTGTCGGATTTTAATTTCCGCTCTTTACGGCTGAAACGCTTTCTTCTATTAGTATTTTTTATTTTTGGTTGTGCAAATGATGATTTGCAGAAACCATCAAATGATATTTTAGCTAAAGTTGGAGACCGAATAATAACATCTAAAGATTTTCTCCAGCGCTCCGAGTACACTATTCGACCAGATTACTGCAAAGGAGATCTTTATCAACATAAAAAGATTATTTTAAATAATTTAATAGCAGAAAAGCTATTAGCNATAGAGATAGAACAATCTGCGGTTGAAACAATTAATGCAGGTGCAGCAGCATTTCTCAAAGGCCGCAAAGAACAATCAATGAGACAGCTTTTGTATTATAAAGAAGGATACTCTAAATCAGTTATTAGTAAAAATGAAGAAGCGAATTATTTCAAAATGGCAGGAAGAACATATGAAATTAGTCATTTTTCATTTCCAGGAGGTGCTTTTTTAGATTCAGTCAAATCTGCGCTAAAGGCAAACATAACTTTTGAGGATATTTATAAACTAAATTTTGATGATAAAATTCCTACGCGCACCGTTAAATGGGAAGAGCCAAATCATCCAATTATTGATAATATACTATTTAATCAGCCGGTTTCAAAAAACCAAACGGTGGGCCCTTTTCAAATGGATGATGGATCTTACATCATTATGAAAATCAATGGNTGGACAGATCGCATGGCAATGACGGATAAGGCGATNCAAGAACGTAATGCCAATGTTATTAATATACTTAAAGAAAGAAAAGGTGTTGAGATTTATAAAAAATTCATTGCTGATGCTATGAAAGGCGTTGAAGTTAAATTTAACCGTGATGTTTTAATNCCGTATGCTGATGCAATAAGTGAGAGATACTTTAGAACGCGCGAAGAAAAAGAATCTGCTATTTCAGGCGCCATCTTTAATAATGGGGAATTTTTGACACTTGAAGATATTAAACCAATGAGCAATGATTTTTCTGATTTTGCACTTTTTAATTTAAATGGCGAAGAATGGAAAATTAAAAAATTTGAAAATGAAATAATGTCTCACCCTTTGGTTTTCAGAAAGAAAAAAATGAATTCAGCAGAATTTTCAGATCAATTCAGACTGGCAATAATTGATTTTATTCAAGATCGATTTTTAACAGAAAGGGCTTATGATATGTCTTTGGATAAATCTTTTGAAGTCGCTCAAAGCGCTAGTATTTGGAAGGATAGCTTCCTTGCCTATCAGTCTTCACTCTTGTTTGATCAGAGCGCTTCTAATGAAAATCGNCATATTAAAATGAAGCCAATTATTGATAAATTACAGGATAAATATGATAAAAATATTTTTATAAATACGGATTTGTTTGAAAAGATTAAGATTTCAAAAGTTGATATGTTTGTAACTCAAAANAATGTTCCTTATCCAATTATGGTGCCAAATTTTCCATCNTANACTGATGATAGCTATCTTGACTATGGGTCTAAGATTGATTAAATATTTTTTTATAATTTATTTTTTGACAAATTTTGCTTTAGGTCAAAAATATTTTGGNGGAGAATTNCGCACCAAAGAATCATTTTTATANGGCAGATTTGAAGTGCGGCTTAAATCTGCNCAAGGCGACGGGCTCGTATCCTCTTTTTTTACATACCAAGATGAGCTAATTAATGGTGGGCATATTTGGAATGAAATTGATATTGAGATCTTAGGTAGATGGGACGATATTATTAGTATGAACACTATAACGCCCGGTCAATCAAGTCACTTACGGGAAAGTTTCGTAAAAGATTTAAGTGCCCACACACAATANCACGATTATGCATTTGAATGGACTCCAAACTATGTAGCTTGGTTTGTTGATGGGAAAGAATACTATAGACAAGACCTTCCAAGTCACAGNTATATTGCAACTCTTAAGCACCCTCAAAAAATTATGATGAATTTATGGGTACCTGTTTACGAAGATTGGGTGGGGAAGTGGAATGAAGAGATTATTCCTCGATTTGCATATTACGATAACGTAGCGTATTATGAATATACTCCTGGAGCTGGCACCCATGGTTCTGGAAATAATTTTAAGTTTCAATGGAAAGACGAATTTGACTCTTTTGATTCTGATCGATGGGAAAAGGCAACTCACACCTTTTCAGGGAATAGAGTAAAATTTGAACCTCAAAATGTTATTTTTAAAGACGGCAACATGATCCTATGTTTAACATACGGCAATGCCTTTGGATATCAAGACAGTATCCAACCCAAAGCTTTATATGGCTTTAAAAGAAATAATGTGATTACAGTGAGATTTTCTGAAGAGCTTGATTCAACNTCCATCANCAATAAACAAAATTATANAATTAACAATGTGCAGATTATGGACATAAATCTCGACTCTGACTTAAGAACAATAAATTTATCAACANAGGGTATGGAGNCAAATAAAACCCATCGCATCTCATTATCCGGTATAAAAGATTTTTTTGGAAACGAGCTNAATAATCAAATATTGGTAATCGCNAACACAAAACCAGTAAATCTTCCNTTTAAGGTAAATGTTGGAGGAGAAAGCTCTGATGGTTTTTTAGCAGATAAATTTTGGTGGTATGAATATGAAGATTATGGGCATCTTAATGGAAACCATCAAACAGTCAATAATATTGAAATTAAAAATACATCTTTAGATAAAATTTATCGTTCATCAGCTGAACGCATCGCACTCTACAAAGTNCGTATAGACCCAGGTGTTTATGACATTACTTTGATGTTCTCCGATAATCACTATAATCCAAANGAGCGATCATTTAATATTTTAGTTGAGGGAGATTTAAAAATAACCAACTTGGATGTTTCAAAGGATGTAGGAAAAAATACTGCACTAGAAAAGAAAATTAAATACGTTCCTGTAATGGATGGAGTTTTAGATATTCATTTTNACNTGAATTTATATGGGCAGGGTTATGCGGCAGCNGGCCCATTTCTAAATGGATTAATNATTGATAAAACTNTAGGCTTGGGTATCAANACCGATATAGGAGGTCCTTCCACTTTTTTAATAGGAGAAGCGTTTCCTAATCCATTTAATAATTATCTTACAATACCAATTGAAAGCAGCAATGATCAGAAGCTAACAATTGACATTGTGGATATTTTAGGAAAACAGGTAGAATCATTNATTAATAATCAAACGATCAATAATAAATTTCTATTACAATGGAATGCAAAAAATGTTTCAACAGGAACTTATTTCATTCGAGCGGTAGGCGATCAACAAATACATATTAAAAAAGTATCATTAGTTAAATGAAAAAATATATACTCATAATTGTTTTTGCNTTAGTTGCATGCGAGGATTCAAAGAAAAAGGTTGAAATACCTTCCGGGAATGAATGGGACCTTGAAGGCTGGAAGCTTATTTGGAATGATGAATTTAATAAATCAGAATTAAATCTAGATAAATGGTCCTATGAAATAGGAGGACATGGATGGGGAAATAATGAACTACAATATTATTCAGATGCTGACTCAACAGCATTCATTGAAAATGGTAAGCTGTTTCTTAGGGCAGAAGTAGTTCCACAAGGAGCAGGATCTCCNGANAATCTGAGATATTTTACATCAGCTCGCTTGCGCACTTCCGGCAAAGGGGATTGGCTTTATGGAAGAATTGAGGTTAAGGCAAAGGTTGCGCTTGGTCAGGGTATATGGCCAGCAATATGGATGTTGCCAACAGACTGGATGTANGGCGGTTGGCCCCAAAGTGGCGAGATTGATATTATGGAGCATGTTGGCTTTGACCCAGGTCATATACATGGCAGTATTCACACTGAATCCTATAATCATAAAATAAATACCCAAAGAGGCGGATCTTTAAAACTAGATAATATCGATACTGCATTTTATGTGTATGCAATAGAGTGGTTTGAAGANAGAATAGATTTTTATATAAATAATAAAAAATATTATTCTTTTCAGAATGATGAAAAGAATAATTTTAAAACATGGCCATTCAATCAAAGATTTCATCTTTTAATCAATATAGCAGTCGGTGGTGATTGGCCAGGCAGCCCTGATGAGACTACAAATTTCCCAACCCAAATGGAAATTGATTATGTTAGGGTCTATGAAAAAATTTAATTATAAGTCAATTCTATCAATTATTTTTCTAACCGCCGCAATTAATGCTCAGTATTTACATGTAGTTGGAAAAGAGGTATTTGATAATAATGGAGAAAAAATAATTTTAAAGGGTATGGGCCTTGGTGGCTGGCTAGTACCTGAAGGATATATGCTTGGTACTTGGGGTTCGCCAACATCTATTCGGAATCGTATCGTTGATCTTATTGGCGAAGACTCTACAATAACTTTTTATGAAAAATTTGAAAAAAACTATGTTGCCGAAAAGGACATTGCTCAATTAGCTGAATGGGGATTTAATTCAGTTAGGTTACCCTTCCATTACAAAACCCTTAGTCCTGCATATCGCAGTTATAATGAAAAAGGTTTTTCAGTTATTGATAGCGTTATTGCGTGGTGTAGCCGAAGCGAAATTTACCTCATATTGGACATGCATGTTGCCCCTGGGTCACAAAGTGGNGATGANAACGCAGATGGAGATGAGGGAGCTCAGTTATGGGATAGCGCAGAAAATCAAGAATGGGCAGTTGATATTTGGGGNGAAATAGCTNGAAGATATGCAACTGAAAAATGGATTGGTGGATACGACCTCCTCAATGAACCTGTTCTATACAATGGAGGTTCGCGCGTTAGAAATCTGCAAAGGCAAATGAGAAATCGCATTCGAAAATATGATCTAAATCATACATTATTTGTAAATGGCAATATGTGGTCCAGAGCATTTGAAGGACTAGGTCCAGCTCTTGATCAAAATATGATATGGGCTTTTCATTATTATTCATGGATGGTATTTAATAGAGTNAATCAAAACACTATTCAGTATTTAATCAACTTTAGAAATCTAACTAACAGGCCATTATGGCTAGGCGAAGCTGGTGAAAACTCAAACGAGTGGTTTATGGAAGTAACAAATCTCATGGAAAAGAATGATATAGGGTGGGCTTGGTGGAACTATAAAAAAATTGGTACTATAACAGGCCCCGTATCATCACCATCTGATTCTGTATACCAAGAAATCACGAGATATTGGAATGGTGATGGCGGTAAGCCCTCNACTGAAACTGCNCAGCTTGGNTTAAATAACATGGTAGAAAANCTTNAGCTCGAAAATTGTGAAATTAAAAAAGGAGTTATTGCCTCATTATTAGATGATAATTATGGTATAAAAAATCTCCCATTTAAGAATCTATATATACCCGGCAATATAAATATTGTTGATTATGATTTGGGTGCAAATGGACTCGCCTANTTTGATTTTGATTATATAGACAATAGACCAAATGGAGGAGGACTAAAAACGTGGAATAACGGTTGGGCATATCGAAATGATGGAGTTGATATCCAAGTATCAAGCAATACGAAAATATCAAAATACCATGTTAGTCATACCGAATCCGGAGAATTTTTAAAGTATACTATTAATGTTTTAAAAAATGATACTTACGATTTTAGTATAATTTCTTCTTCTGAATCTGTTGAAGCCTCAGTTGCTTTATACGATAACCAAAATCAACTAATTATATCTGAAAAAAAATTACCAATAACTCAAGACTACGATCTTTGGGTAGAGACATCACTAGGTGAAGCTGAACTTCAGAAAGGTATTAACGAAATTAGGCTCTCNATAATTAGAGGGGGAGCTAACTTAAAGATGCTTAAAATATCATCCAATTCATCAAGAAAAGGTGAAGTCATTTTTTCACATAAAGTCTACCCTAATCCAACATCAAAAACTTCAATTATAAACTTTGAATCTTTATCTGTAAATAATGTTAAGATTAAAGTTTACAATTTAAAAGGTCAATTGGTTTGGANTGATAATACAAGAGCTGTTGTTGGAGATAATATTTATCAATTTAAATTCAAGGATAGATTTGGAAAAAATCTATCAAATGGTATTTACTTTATTGTGATTGAAGATGGCAAAAAAGTAATAAAAGAAAAAATTACGTTTATAAAATAATTAAATAAGCAGAATGAAATTTTATTTATTCTTATTAATCAATACTATAGCACTTTCTCAATCACTTCAAATAAATGAAGTAGTTTCAAGTAATAGCTCAATTTTTTATGATGAAGATGGTGACACTCCCGACTGGATTGAGATTTATAATGCTAACAATACCGCTGTTGATCTTAAGGACTATGGGTTAAGTGATGATTTTTCAGAGAGATTTAAATGGAAATTTCCTGAGATAGTNATTCAGCCGAACGATTATCTTTTGATTTTGGCTTCAGATAAAGATAGAAATAATATTGTAAATACCTGGAGCGGGGAAATTACAATTGGCGATAAATGGAATTACTGGCCAGGTACGAGCGAACCANCTACAAATTGGAATACAGTTAATTTTAACTCTAGCAATTGGAATGAAGGTGTGAGTGGGTTTGGATACGGTGATAACGATGATAATACAGTTTTAAATCAAATTATTTCTATCTACATCAGAAAAACATTTACTATAGAAAACGTAAATGAAATTGGAGCAATGCTTTTTCATTTAGACTATGATGATGGATATGTTGCGTATATAAATGGAAAAGAATTTTCTAGGAGAAACCTTGGTCCTGAAAATTCTGCAACTACATACAATCAAACAGCTACCGGTTTGCATGAAGCTGAAATTTATCAGGGTGGATTTCCTGAACAAATTATTGTTGATCTAAGTCAGGTCCCACTTCAAACCGGACAAAATATCTTAGCTATTGAAGTACATAATTTTTCAAATACATCTTCCGATCTTTCATGCATTCCATTTTTAACTATTGGCTACACTTCAACCTATGAAAATATGCGTGAACCTGATGCGCGAATTAATCTTCCGTCANCATATCTCCATTCAAACTTCAAGATAAAGTCTTCTGGGGAAACTATAGTTTTGTCAAATAATAGTGGAGCTATAATTGACTCACTTTTTACGGGGCTAATTCCAACAGATAAATCAAAAGGGAGAACTCCTCAGGCGAGAGATTGGAAGCTTTTTGATGTTCCATCACCAGGAAGCGCAAACCCTGAAGCTGGCTATAATGGCTTTTTAAGCCCCCCTGTTTTTTCTATTAAGACTGGCTTTTTCAACAGTCCACAAATAATCTCCTTAGCTCATAGTAATACTGATGCAAAAATTTATTTTACTTTAGATGGNTCTGTTCCGAACGAAAATTCTAATCAATACAGTAGCACTTTAACAGTTAGTTCTAATACTCCTCTTAGAGCAAGGTCGATTCAAAGCGGATGGATGTCCTCTACTGTAGAAACAGAAACGTATTTGTTTGGCGAGAAACCGGATATTCCCATATTTACTTTAAATTCAGATCCTAAGGACCTTTTTGATACCAATTCTGGTATCTATGCTCTAGGATCATCTGCTTCTGCTAGCTTTCCATACTTTGGCGCAAACTTTTGGCAGGACTGGGAAAAGCCTGCACAATTTGAAATTATTGATACAAACGGTCAAAATTATAAAGCGAATGCTGGAATAAAAATTTTTGGTGGTTGGAGTAGAGGCAATGCACAAAAATCATTTTCTTTATTTGCTAGAAAACAGTACGGCACNAGTGAATTTGATTATCCAATTTTTCCTAAAAGTAATNTTGAAAGCTATGAGTCATTTATTCTCCGTAATTCCGGCAATGATTGGGAACAGACTATGCTACGTGATGGATATGTAAATAGTATTATTGAATTAACCGGAGTCGATTATCAGCAATATAGACCTGCGATCGGATATATTAATGGTGAGTATTGGGGTATATATAATATGCGAGAAAAAATCAGTGAGCATTTTATTTCATCCCATCATGATGTCCCAACAGATAAAATTAATCTTCTCGCGTATAACGGAGGATTTGAAGATAATCTTGAAACAATACATGGATCAAAAAATGATTTTTTAGAATTCATCCAATACGTATCATCTAATGACATAAGAAATTCAGAAGTATATAATGTTGTGTCAGATTGGATTGATATAGAAGAATATATTAAATATCAAATTATTCAGATATTTATTGATAATAGAGATTGGCCAGGTAATAATGTAAAGCTATGGAGAGATGATAGGGAGAATGGTAAATGGCGCTGGATCTTATACGATGCTGACTATGGATTTGCTTTTCCAAAATGGATGAATGAACATCGAAAATTCAACACGCTAGATTTTGCTCTTGAAACCAATGGTCCAGGTTGGCCAAATCCTCCATGGAGCACATTTCTTTTTAGAAAACTAATGGAAAATAGCGCATTTAAAAATCAATTCATTAATGTTTATAGTGATTATTTAAATACAATCTTTTTACCAAAAAATCTTAATGATAAACTCGAAAGTACAAAAAAAGGTATTAGTAAATATATTGATCAGCATCATCAGAGGTGGGGTCAAGGATATATCGACTGGAATTCAGAAATTGATCGAATGAAAGTGTTTGGAGAATCAAGAGCATATTATGCGAAGAGACATATTCGAAGCACTTTTAATCTGGCGAGACANGAACAAGTTAGGGTATCTGTGACTCCTATTGGTTCCGGACAAGTGAAGCTAAATACTTTGGTGATTGACAACCAATGGTCCGGTGATTATTTTCCTGGTGCACCAATTTCAGTTACTGCTGTCCCAAGATCGGGTTATAGGTTTAAGGAATGGAAAGGGGTTCCTGACTCATTAGCATCAATGAATGTAGATGTGGAAAATCTTACATCGTTTGAAGCGGTATTTGATACTGATTTGAGNATTGATGAAGAAAAATTAATTCCAACTTCATCAAAGCTTTTNTCGGCTTATCCAAATCCCTTTAATAATTCAGTTACCATACCATACAAAATCCACGCGAAAAGCAACGTGGACATAATTATTTCAAATGTGTTAGGGCAAAAAATATTATCATATACTTACCAAAATCGACCACCCGGTAATTACAAAATTTCGTGGAACGGAATCAATGATAGAAACATATCTGTTTCAGGAGGGGTTTATTTAGTCACNTTGAAAACAGATTCTTCCATTGATTTTAAAAAAATAGTACTATTGAAATAGTAAAAATGCAAGTTTCTAACATAGCAAATAATTATTTACGATCAGTTACCGTAACAAAAGAGTTTGATCACCCAATGGAAAAAATATGGGAAACTATTTCTAAAGAGTCAAACCTTGAACTCTTTCATCCATTTTGTAAAAAAAACCCAACGATCGCATGGGAAGAGGATCGCCATCAGGATGAAATTCACTATATTAATGGTTTTATTCTTAAGAGAGANTTTGTTGCATGGGAAAAAAATATAGGATATGATTTAGTTATTGGAAATAAAAAACACAAACAATCTTTTGTATCATGGAGAATAAATGANAGATCTTCTGTNGGTAGCAGCCTTTCTATATCAATATATCCTTATATTTTTAATATGGGATTAAAATTTTATGATAAAATCCCTTTTGANTTGTATATAAGACCCCAGCTATCTTCTTATCTTGATTCGGTTCTAGGTGGTCTCAAATGGCACATTGATCATAACAAACCAACACCTAAAAATCACTTTGGTACACACAAGTGGTTCTCAAAAAATAAGGAGGAATAAATGAAANTTTTTTACATCGTTTTAGCAATTATGGGAATAGCATTACCATACTGGGCAATGTTTTCATCTATACTAATTGACCAATATACCGTAAGCCAATTTTTTTCCGCCTGGTTTGATAATAATGCAGTAAGAATGATAGCAGCAGATCTAGGGGTAGCGGGCACTACCTTCTCTGCATATATCATTTATAGTTTTAAGATGGGAAGAGGACCGCATCCATTGAGATATTTTCTTATGATGTTTGGTGTTGGTTTATCGTTGGCTATGCCAATGTATTTTTTAAATAATTTAAAAATGAATACCGATTGAAAGCCGTTGAACGTCTCTGAGCTTTCCAAATTCTGAATACGAATAATCTAATTTTATTTGTGTAGATGAGCCGGGTAATCTATAATTAAAACCAGAGCCAAGAGTTAGTCCTTCTTCAGAATTTTCTCTAAATAAGGTGCTCATTCCTCCTCGNAAAAAAAACATATCTCTNGAAGCAAACTCGAGACCGAAATTTACCCANTCAACATTATCGTTTGGATGTAATGCATCAATTGCAAATGTAAGTCGNGAAAAATCTGTATTAATTATTTCACCGGATAANCCTACTCTNAAAATCAATGGNAAAGGGAACTTATCAGTCTCATATATTGCATTAACAAATTCAACATTTCCTTCATTTANNGGATCTGGATCCACGCTGAATTTCTGGTTCCTTCCTGTCATCTGCATATCTGAACCGTAGTTTGATAAACTTGCGCCTAACCTTATTTCATTAAAAGGAGTGATGAATAGCGCTCCAAGATCAGCCGCAACTGAATTTGCATTGGCGTGCCAAATACTTTGTCTTATATATTTAATATTTCCACCAAGTGAAAATTTATTTGTTAATCGNCTTGCATAGCTAAGATTGATAGCAAGATCATTTGCATCAAAATATTCTCCCGTACCATTTGGCTTTTCAACNGTNCGTACCAAATCTTCTGGNGTAGANAGGCTAGTCATGCTAAGCCCAACAATTCCAACATTACCTAAATTTAAACCAAATGCAGCATAATTATATGTAATGCCAGCTATCCAATCTGAGCTAAGAAAAACCGCTTCAATTTTTCTAATTGATGTCATACCGGCAGGATTCCAATACATTGAAGAAATACCACCTGACATTGCAGTAAAAGCATTTCCCATTGAAGCTCCTCGAGCATTAGCTCCAATTTTAAGAAATTGAGCAGAGGTGGTTCCCGTTTTTGATATACTTTCTGTATTGTCTAATTGAGCGAAACAACTACCGGCAATGAAAAGGCTATATAAAACTATATTTTTCATTTTATGATAGCAAGCCTTCCAATTTTTTCTCCCAATTTTCCAGCATCAACGTGATAAATGTAGACACCGTATGATACGGGAAAGTTGTCTTTAGTAGTTAAATCCCAGAATTCTTGTCCATTATCAATTGATGATTCATGCGAAATTTCTTTAACTAGCTCCCCCGTAATTGTATAAATTGTTATTTTACAGGACGCTGGAAGTTTGTCAAAATAAACTCGACGCGGACCTCGGTCACGAGGATTTTGTCTATCTAGAGGCTCTAATCTATTTGTGACAACATACGGATTAGGAACCACTCTAATTTCTTCAAGGCTACTTTTTACTTTTTCATCATCTATTTTTGATGCAATTGTTCTGTATCTATAGACATCTTTTTCATTGAACGGCCTATTCGTTGCTATATAAAAAATATCTCCTTCAGAAGCGTCAATTGTTTCCCCAGTAGAGGGCTTTTCAAATGTTACTTGCCAAGAAACGTTTACTCCTTCACCAGGCTCAACAATAACTATATCTTCACCAAGATCCCATGTATTATTCCTAATCTTATAATCTAATACTGCAATATCTTTCTTAAATGGCAACCTTCCAGGAGTAACATCCCATATTTGAAAAGGCGCTGTTGCAACCCCCAATACGCTTGTATCAGCTATGCTATTAAACCAGCGTATTTCATAGTCTGAATCTCTCATGTTTGCCACTGCGCCATTATACGGCATTACGGAGGCACGATAATTACCAGAACTTCCTGTTTGCCATTTTGTCTTATCCCTATTTAGTTCAAGAATATTATCTTTAGCGTAAAGCTTAATTCCATCGACTACAGGATTTGATTCTTCCAGGTTGAGCTTCTTGCTATCCCAAAGAGGGAAGTAGGTGTAAGAAATTTCAATTTCATCACCGTCAGAAATCGAACTTGTTAAATTGGAGGAAACAACAATTTGCCCTGATTCAGCAGAAAGACTGTAATCTTTTCCTTCTTGCATCAGCTCATTATTAAGAGTTACTCCAAAGCTATTTGGATTTATACGATTCTTTTTTAATGTTATATAAACATCTTTTTTGACTTTTCTTTTTTCAAAAATTGGGCTTAAATCCTCAATAGAATAACGCGTGGGGTTTGTTTTAAAGGTAATTTGGAAAGTATTTGTATCTTCTAGTGCCCTAGGATCAAGAAGCTCTAAGTCAAAACTTCCAGTTCCTGATCCTTCAATATGATCAATAAACGCTACAGAATCTATCATTTCCCAATTACCCTTAGTATATCCTGCAGCAGGTACGCTTGGAACAGCGCTGGCGGTATTGATATCTAAAAATATTTCATTTGTTTCCGGGTTTAATGTTATTGTTTTGGATGATTCGCTAGGACCGATATTCATAATCTTTGTTCCATGGTCGTAGGCAGAGATTGCATAGAAATATTGTTGCCCATTTATAACATTATTAGAATCAATAAATGAATGGACTAGACCGGTATTGTTTCCTAAGTGGTACGCAACCCCTCTNCCCGTATACGGTATATCACTGGGGCCTTGGTACTCATTTATAAGGTCAAACTTTGCCCACCCTCCCGTAGAGGTTTTTAGGGGTTCAAAGAGGAACCTTGATCCATTTACATCCGTTATATTTTGCTGATCAAGAAAGCTTGGATCAGTGCTTCTGTAAATGACATACCCCTCAAAGTCATATTCTTCAGAAATTGGATCGTATGAGGATTCAGCTATATCGTCCCAGAATAAAGTCACTTTTTCATCTCCAGGGACTACGGTAAGATTTGGTTTTTCTGGTGGTTTAGCGAATTGATAATTCGTTTCGTATATCTGTCTTGCAGTTTTGGCGTTTAAGGTAAGGTCGTCGTAGCTATCCCCAACTAATAAAGCGATTGAAAATCTTCGTGCTTCACCAGCTTTTAATGTAAATCTTCCAGAGCCGTAAAGAAAAATATTATCACCAGCAACATCTGAATTAAGCGAGTCAAATTGTCCTGGATTCATGTAGCTAGTATAGATGAAATCGTCTTTTGAAATTCTGTTATTACCTCCAAAGTTTGGTGCGGCAAAACTTGTTAATCCAATCATATCAGATTCATCGAGATCGGTCCATTCAAAATTTGGCTCCCCAGGTTGCCGTATGTCAAAAGCATTTCCTGCGGTAGGCATGCCATCATCTTCTCCATAGTCACCTGTATTGGGAATACCATCCACCCCAAGATCGTGTTTACTCACATCCCAATCTCCATCGTCATCAATGCCATTATTTCTGCTCTCATCTATGATTCCATCACCATCATTGTCTATTTGGTCATAAGGATTTCCGGGGCTCTCAAGAAAAATATAGCCAAAATAACCAGGGTCTCTTCCCGCTACATCAGATCTATTATCTTCATCCCAAGCGTACACCATATTTAAGTCTCTGTCAAAATAAGATAGATCATCTTGCCAGTTTGATGGGCCGCCGATATGGGGGTCACCCCACATACCAAATATAACATCATTCAAATCTTTGTCACTTTTGTTCGTTACCTTGTAAATAAGAAAAATAACATCCTCAGCAAGCGGATTGGACCATTGATAATACCTGCACTCAATTTCTATACCCAATCCCATTCGTGTTGAGTCATTTGAAAATGGATAATATTTGAATTCTTTATTTGATCGATCATCCACAACAAAAAATGATTCGAGATCGGAGTTCGAAGATCCTTGTCGAAGAGCACCAGGCCAAACATATCTTTTTAGATTTGGATTATACCACCCCTCAGGCCAGCTATCGGGTTTACCATCTCCACTACGATCAACGTCGTTTGATGTTGGGATACGAGTGCTGTTTGGATCACCGTAAGGCACGCCTTGTTCATTAAATGCTAATGGCTCCCAACCGTAAAAGGTTTTTCCATCGGGAGAAATTTCTCCACCAAGTGAAACAAGCCCATCACTTATAACTCGGGCAAGCCATATAGGGTTACCATCGTCATCTAAAGCAGGGCTACCATTTGCATCNATTTTTTGGTATGCATCTTGATGGCTTCCAGCTGGAACTGGAACAACAGCTCCAATGAAAGGACCAAATTCGTAGCCATAGCCAAGACCTTCCCAAACAATATCTGTTACTCTATTTCCAGGACTAGAGATTGATCCATAGTTCCAAATCTCAGACGTGATTTTATTACCATTTAATATTGCTTTTTGACGCCTAAGTATTTGGTCATTTAACTTTGACCTTCTTTTCATTAAATCATTACGCCATTTATAAAAGTACTCGTGCTCCGTGGAATTCCATGACTTTTCAGGTCCAGCTTTTTTCCATTCACTTGAAAAACGCTTAGTCTTTTTTGATTGTCCATTAGCGATGGCAATAACAGCCACGGACAGACAGATAAATCTAAATATTTGATTTTTTTTCATTTAAAAATCTAGAGAGAAACCTATATTAATTGAACGGGGTGAAGTGTAGTATTGGGGTCTTATCTGATATTCAGACCATTCATGCACACCAGTTTCTCCGTAGTGGTTTTTAAAGCCCTGTGTTTCTTGTGTTGATTGATAGACATAGGTATACCCCGCGCGACCTGTATCATTAAAAACATATCTTTCATTTCTTCTATCTAGCAAATTGTAGATTTTCATAAAAAATAGATAATTAAAGTTTCTTATTTTAAAGTTTTTATGTACTCGCATATCTATACGCCATTGCCATGGCTTTCTGCCGCTGTTTGGTTGGGGAACATAGTTTGCATTTGGAATATTTGGTGTATAGGGCCAACCACTTGATAATTTACTAATGATACCCATATTCCAATTGCGAGGGTCTCCAATGGATAGGTTTGTATTCAAAATATGCCGCTGATCCCAAGCTAGAGGAACGATGCGCTTTTCTTCTTGCTCTCCAGAAAGTGCATTGTAATAAAATGAACCAGAATTAACACTATTACCTTCCGTTACTTGGTAGGTGTAATCAACAAAAGCCGATGTTCTTGATATTGGATCATATCTTTTTGTAAAACTAAATGTGTATCCTTTAACATTCCCATAGTCCTTATTCATATAAATTGCGTAGTTGGAAGGACCGTATTTTTCTGATTCATATCTCACAGATTGAAGTGCTAATAAATCTCTAATATCTTTATAAAAAGCACTCATTTCTATTGCAGTAATTTTACCAATTTGCTGTTGGAGGCCAAATTCATAGAGCACTGTTTTTTCAGGTTTTAAATCCGCAAATCCAATCGTGGGAGATAAACCGGCTCCAAAAATACTTCTTTTGTAAAGACGTCTTAGTGTGGGCATTTGATAAAAATGTCCGTACGAAAAATGTAAAATGCCTTGATCTGTAATCGGGAATGCAACCCCAGCGCGCGGTGAAACCATAATTTTCTTTTTTGCTTTTTTACTTTCACCTTCCGGATTGAGAAAATCAATTATGTAATTTTCGTCAGGATCAAACTGATCATACCTAATACCAATATTTGTAATAAAATTATCGTATTCAATCTTATCCTGAAGATAGCCTGAGAAAAATGTTGAGGTATTGTTATAGTGGCTATGCGATGGAGAGTCATTTTCTGGTAGAATTGTTGGGACTCTATATTCCTGATTGTCAAAGAGAACTGAAAAATTACGCTCATCCAATTTATCTGATCGGTAATTTATTCCAGTTTTAATCTCGTGCCTGTTGTTAATTTGACTAGTAAAATCAAATTTGAAAGACAGCGAATTAGATTTTCGGTAAGAATGTCCACGGTTGGACCCCCCAAAAAAGAAAGTTGAGGATGTAGGGGATCCTTTTATGCGAGATGTAGGGGCATAATCAGATCCATTTAGAATCCAATACTTAGAAGAATCTTCAAATTGGTTATGAAGAACATAGTTGTCTAACCCAAATCGCCCTGCTTCGTCTTCATGAATTGAAGAGCTTAAATTTATCGGTTTAAATTGATATCCCATATAATCTGTATTAGAAAAGGATAGGTTTGCTTCATAGAAATTGCGAGCACTAAGAGCATGATTTAGTTTAACTGAATAGTTATTGTTTGATGATAAGGATGTAGAGGTTCCATCTGGATTGTACTTATAGGCATGCGAATATGATTTTGATTTTCCACCTGAATGTAGAAGTTGAACGGATAGCTTCATAAGAGGGCTAACTTTGTAGGTAAATTTTCCCATAAGGTTAAGATTTTTATTTGGCGACATTGGAACAAAGCTACTGTCACCATTCATTTCTATATACCAATTATCATTATTCCTAAAATCTGCAGAATCTCCAACCGTATGTTCTCTGACTCCGTAAAAATATCCCTCACTATCACTAAGGCGAGCACTTAAATTAAAAGTAAATTGTTCTTTATTTTTCATAAATGGCATAGGTCCATTTATAGTTCCCTCAAACACCTTGTTTGTAAAAAGACTAAATTGATCAATATTTGTAAAAATTTGGGAGTCGTTTGACTGGTGATCTCCAGACTGATAGGACAAGCTCCCGTGATAATCCTTGCCACCGTCTTTCACCTGGAGATTCACAATACCACTCATAGCATTGCCATATTCTGCGTTAAATGCCCCCGATACTACTTTCATTTCTTCTAGAGCTTTATTCGATATATTTACAGCCAAACCATTTGTGAAAAATGGATTAGCCACTGAGACACCGTCAATGTAATAACCGACTTCATTAGATCTTCCACCGCGAATATGTAATTCACCTCCAGCTCCTTGGTTTACTCCAGCTTGTGTTGCCAGGACCCCAAGAAACGTTTCTACGGGCATTATTTTTATTTCATCTGAAGTAGTAATTTTCTGAGAAGCGGTTAAGTCTTTATATACAAGAGGCCTCTCAGCTAAAACCACGACTTCTTCTCCTTCAATAACCGCTTCAGATAGTTTAAAATTTTGGGTTGTGGTGCGATCTAAGCTTACACGGACATTTGTTATTTTATAGGATGCATAGCCGATGTAGCTAGCTTTAACCGTATAATTCCCAGGAGGAATATTGTTTATGATGTATTCTCCAAACTCATTAGTAGCTGCACCGTATGAAGTGCTTTCAAGAAAAACATTTACTCCCGCCAAGGCGCTTCCTGTTTTTGAGTCAATTACTTTTCCTGAAACCTTGCCTGAGTTTGCAAAAGCAAGAGAAAGGGAGATTAATAATATATATACTGCTCTAATATTCATTAAAATTATATAAAAAAAGTTTTATTCATAAGCTTGAAATAACGCCAATCAAAACGCATATCTTTTAAATTGGCGTGCTCAATATTAATAAAACTTTGAGTATTTTTGTGAGCTAAAAATTTTAAATCAATTTTTGATTGTGTTTACGGACAATTTATTGTTAGTATCTATTCAATCTTTATATCATGATAATATTTAATTCAATACACTAAATTAAGGAGAGAGGTATGAATAAAATTGTTAAAGGTTTCATGTTCCTAAGCATGGGAACATTTCTTTTTTCACAAAACATATTGACCAATCCAAGCTTTGAAGATTCGCTTACTTCATGGAATATCTGGCCAACTGATAAGACAAACCGTTCTATCGAAAGTACAGGTAATAATGTTCATGAAAGCACTGCAACTGTNACTGCAAGAAGTGGATCAAAAATGCTTAAAACCTGGGGGCAGTATGATGGTGGTAATGACAACGAAACACCGAGTTATTACGAGGGGGAAACAAAAGCAGGTACTTCTTATAATTTCTCAATATATGCCCTTACGCATCCTGATGATGCCATTAGAGATGGTGGAAAAGCATATATTAAAATTAAATTTTTTGATTCTAGTTGGGCTGAACTTGCTGGAGNATCCTCAGATACTGTTGGTGGAGCAGATTCAACCTGGCGNCATTTAAGCGCGCAAGCTGTAGCACCCGAAGGGGCAGCTATGGTACAAGCAGCTATTATTTATTTCCAAAAAGGATGGTCAGGTGGAAGTGTTTACTGGGATGATGCATACTTTACGACAAACAGCTTTACGCAGCTTGGCGTTGTAACAAGTAAAACACTTTGGGCCGGATCTGGAGGAGATATAAGAGGTATGGCTGCTGGAACCGATCTTGACGGTGATGGTAAACAAGAAGTATGGACTACACATTACAATGTTCCGAACTATAAGAACGGTCTTGGTGGTGATGGAGTTTATGGTTTTGAATATGTTGGTTCAGATACTCTAGTTCAGATTTTTGACGAAACATCGCCTTTTACCCCTGCTAATATGCTATCTAATAATGGATTTGAAGATTCTGTTTCAGGCTGGAATATTTATCCAACTAGTTTGACAAATAGATCAATAGAAAAAACTGGGAATGACATTTATAGCGGTACATCAGGAACAGATACTGTTACAGCAAAAACTGGTTCGCTAATGTTAAAAACCTGGGGACAGAATAACGGATCAGATAATACTACTCCTAGCTATTATGAAGGAGACTCTAAAGAAGGTATGAGCTATACATTTGGTGGNTATGGAAATACTTTTTCTCCTGATTCACTTAAGGATGGTTCCCAAGCTTGGCTTCAAATAAAGTTTTTTGATTCAAGCTGGTCTGAGCTAGCTGGAGGAACTTCAGATACTCTAAGTGGAGTATCTGCACCTAATAAATGGCACCATTTAACAGTAGCTGCAACNGCACCAGCAAATACAGCTAAAGTGCAAGCGGTTATTGTTCATAGCCAAAAAGGTTATTCCGGTGGTAGTGTCTATTGGGATGATATGGATCTAAGTATGGTTGTTGGTCCTAAATCAACCTATGGCACTGGAACACGTAATGTTGCTACTGGTGACCTTGACGGAGACGGTAAAGGCGAAGTAATCTTTATCAAAGGAAGATATACTACTGACCCTCAAGCAGGGATTTGGGTTTACGAGGCCGATGGAACTGACAATGGATTTTCTGACCCTTGGCACATAAATCTCAACGCATTTGCTTCGGATAGTGTATATGGTGGTTATACTGAAAACTTAGTTGTAGATGATGTTGATGGTGACGGCCTAGATGAGATTGTTTTTGCATTTAATGGTGGATCTAACCCAACAACTGGGTATAGCACCTATTCAGAAGATAGATTCTTCATTGTAGGAGTTGAAGGCGATATTGGCGTTCTTCCCAAGGCAGTTGAAGAGTTTGTTATTGCTCCGCGTGATCGTAACAAAGACGGAACCAGAGGAAATGATCATGGTGGTGGTAGTGCTATGAGTATGGTGGTTGCTGATACCGATGGTGATGGTAAAAAAGAAATTGCATTTTTCTCATGGAACGGTGGAAATATGTTTGTTGCTGAAGCTACAGGTGCGAATGCTTATTCAGCGCCAGATAGTGGAGAGTATGCTCGATTTGGCTCAAGCTCTTTCCCAGGAAACACTGCTGGAAAAGATGACTTTACATTTAACCCTACAGCTATCGATATGGATGGTGACGGAAAAGATGAAATTTACGCGACTGGATACTACACTCAGAATCTATACGTATATGCTGACAAAGATGGAGACGCCCAAAAAATTGGTGCNGATGAACTTTCATTAGTTTCCAGAGGNCATCGTTTCGGACTTGCAGCTGTTAATANTGTAAAAGATCACGGAGCCGGTTATTTTAATATGAGCCCTTATGGTGGTGTTCCAACGCTCTTTGCTGGCGGTAATTCTGGATCTGAGCTTTCAAAGCTTACTTTGAAAGCTGATTCAAGCGTCTTGGGTGGTGTGTCATCATGGGATGTTGTTAGATACAATACTAATGCAGGAGGTGGATTTAATAATAAGCCTGTTGCTGGTGTTGATTTTGATCGCGATGGTAAAGGTGAAGTTGTGCTTGCTTATCAAGCAGTTGATGATGGTGGCATATATATTCAAATTATGGAATATAGTGAGTCATCTGTCAAGTTATCTGTTGATAGAGAGTTAACTATAATAACTCCTGAAGATTATCAGTTAAGTCAGAACTATCCTAACCCATTCAACCCAATTACTACTATACAGTATACCCTTCCAATGAGGGACCAGATTACTGTTACAGTATATAATATGCTTGGCCAAGAAGTTGTTCGATTAATGAATAACGAGTCNAAACCAGCTGGTACATATCAGCTTTCTTGGAATGGTATGGATAAGAATGGAGTTCAAGTATCTAGTGGCATGTATTTTTATACTATGAGTTCACCTCATATGCAAAAAACGATGCGCATGACATTCTTGAAATAGAAATTAATGTCTTAATTAAAAAAGGCTCTCTTTTTAGAGAGCCTTTTTTTTTGTATTTAGGCTCTAGCGTGATTTTAAATAGAGCTATAGATTGTAATCGTTTTGAAGAACTTTATTATTACTTTGCTTGTTTACGCTTTCCTTTCAGATTTAAGCGCTCAATTTCTTGATACAGCAACCCCAATTGAGTTTGAAGATAGCCCGCGTCTTGTAAAAACAAATTCTGGATACTTACTTGAAGGAAGGTCTCTTTCTCTTAATGCTTTTACTAAAATAGAGGGGGTAGGGCTTAGGTTCAGCGGTGANACTACCGCTTCGGTTTGGATTCAGTATATATTTAAAGGAGATAGCCTTTCTAAAAAATATAAAGCCAAATTATTTTATGAACCATTAAGCGATAGGTTTATTGCGTCTGTACTACAAAAATCCGATACAGAAATAGCTGGAATTAGATATTTTGCAGAAGCAAATACAAAACTTAGTTTATTATCGGGTGGAATATATACAGCGTTTGAAAATGAAGAAATACTAAAGGAGAGCGGCACCCGCTTAATACCAAAAAAATTCTTAGTAGATAAACCTACAATAATCAGTAGGGCTGAATGGGGTGCGCGAAGCCCTAAATACGATTATTCAAATCATCCGTATTTTAATAAGATGACTTTGCACCATGCTGCAGGTTGGGCTGCAAAGACACTTGATGAAGGAAAAGCTGCAGTAAAATCAATACAAGATTTTCACCAAGATGGAAGAGGATGGAGTGACATTGGATATCATTTTTTAGTAGATATGGCGGGAAACATATACCAAGGTCGACCCGAAACTGTTCTTGGTGCGCATGTTGGAGGAGCAAATACTGGAAATATTGGCGTATGTATACTTGGATGCTATCATCCACCAGAAACAAGCATTCCGTGCTACGATGAGATGTCCTACAATTCTGAACAATCTCTTATAAAGCTCTACGCTTGGATCTCAGATACCTATGGTGTTGAACCTAAGCTGTTAAAAGGACACCGAGATTATTTTGGTACAACATCTTGCCCTGGAAACAATGTATGGTCCATGCTTCCTAAGCTTAGATCAGAAATTTCTTTATTTATACTGTACGGTTTTCAGCCTACAAGATTTGCTCTTTTTCAAAATTACCCAAATCCGTTTAACGCATCAACCACTCTTCATTACGACCTGCCAGAACCAAGCAGCGTTTCTATTTCAATATTTGATATTTTAGGAAATAAAGTTATTCAGCTTGTTAAATCAGATCAGCATTATGGATATAAAAAAATTGTTTGGGATGGAAAAAATTCTCAGGGAATCTCCGTATCTCCCGGAGTATATTTTTATAAAGCTAAACTTGGCCAATTAACAGAAACTAAAAAAATGATCTTGGTTAAATAACTTATGTGGATACAAAGACATATTGCTTTACCACAGTATTCAAGAGGGTTTCATATTATAACACAAGAAGTCATCGATTCAGTTATAGAAATAAAAAATCTCTCCGTAGGCATTCTACACGTTTTTATAAAGCACACTTCAGCCTCATTGACCATAAACGAAGGAGCTGATCCAGCTGTGCGAGTAGATTTTGAAACATTTTTTAGTAAAGTTGTTCCTGAAAATTCCCCTGACTTCATTCACAACGATGAAGGGCCTGATGATATGCCTGCACATATAAAGTCCGCTCTTCTTGGGCCGTCTTTGTCAATACCAATTAAAGATGGAAAAGTAGACTTGGGCACTTGGCAAGATATATATCTTTGCGAGCATAGAAATCAGCCTAGAAGTAGAAAGTTAACGATTACGCTTCAGGGCGAGTAAAAAATAATCAAAGATAAATATCATTTCATGCGCAGTTTGAGCGTATTAACTTTCCGGCGAATTTTAACTAATTAAAATATAATGAGTCTAATATACATGCCACTTAACAAAAACACGCAAAGGTTATAAAAAAATGCGGAAATATAACATTATAGCAATTTTATTAATTGTATCATCGGTTGCATTCTCTCAGCGCGGAAACTGGCGCGGAGGTATGGGCAAGGGTGGTCAGATGGATCCTAGTAAAGCTCCTAAGATTGGCCAAGTTTATGGAACCGTTGTGGATTCCGCTACAAATGAACCAATACCCTATGCATCAATATCTATAATTAACGATCGAAGTAATACCATTCTAACTGGAGGTATCAGTGACGATCGTGGAATTTTTCATGTAAAAGAGATTGCGCTAGGAAAGCACAGAGTTATTGTTGAGTATATTGGTTATGAGAAAAAAGAATTAGGCCCCTATACATTTCTTCCGTTTGGGAAGAATCAAACCGAGTATAATCTTGAAAAAATTTCGTTAAATCAAACCACATTACAAATGGCTGGAGTAGAAGTAGAAGGAGAGCGCCCTCTTTTTGTCCAAACAGCAGAAAAGCGCATTTTTAATGTTGAGAGGAATTCCCTCACAACAGGAGGTTCAGCAATTGACGCTTTACGTCAAGTTCCAGGTGTTGAAGTTGATCCAGATGACAACATCAGTTTAAGAGGAAATTCTAAAGTTAATCTCATGATTGACGGAAAACCTTCAAGTATTGCTGGCGGAGATATCAAATCTTTATTGCAAAGTGTTCCTGCAGCAAATATTGCTGATATTGAGGTGATGACAAACCCTGGTGCAAAATATGACCCCGAAGGTATGGCTGGAATTATAAATATTGTATTAAAAGAAAATAGATTTGCTGGATTAAATGGCAATGTAAATACTGGAGGAGACACCCAGGGAGGTACAAATCTTTCTGGACAAGTCAATTTTAGAAATACAAAATATAATTCTTTTATAAATCTTGGTCTAAACAACAAAGTTTGGAACTCAGATGGAACCAGTTACAGAAAAATGGAATTCGGTGAATTCAGTAACATTCTTAATCAGTCCTATAATTCAAAGAGTAAGGGCCCGAATCTTTTTGTAAAAACGGGTGGCGAGTATTTCATTGACCCAACGCAATCGCTTGGCCTTTCTTTCACTGTAAGCGATGGAAATAATTATCGTGATAGTGATAATTATACGAAAGATACTGGACCAGGAGATTCTAGATATGTTCGAATTAGCGATACAGATAATGACAGAGGTGGATACAATCTAAATTTTAACTATGATAAAAAATTTAAAAATCCAAAACATAAGCTTACTTCTTATCTAAGACTTTCAGATGGAAATAACCTTGGAGATAGCGAATATAAGAACACTACTTGGGACTCTTTCGAAGAGTTTTTTGATAATGCTAGTGAGGCAAGGAATGGATCGGATGGCAAGAATAAAGGATTTGATTTTCAGGTTGATTACACAAGACCTTTTGAAAGTGGTAGTAAGCTAGAGCTTGGTGTATCAAGTAAGTCTAACGATAGAGATGATTCTCAAACTGCAGAAATTTATGACTACGCTTTAAATCAATTTGTCAATGATGATCAGTTTTCAAACGATTTTAATTTTAATGAAACTGTTAATGCTGCGTACGTCCAATATGGGGGATCGTACTGGTTTATGGGTTACAATGCGGGGCTTCGCTATGAAGCAGTCGATATGCTTTCAGACCTCAAAAGCAATCCGACAAAGTTTGAAAATGATTATACGAGCTTATATCCGAGCTTCTCACTTACACTGGGAGCTCCTCAATTCGTTCAGCTTCAAGCTAGTTACTCTAAGCGCGTTCAGCGTCCAAGAAGCAGGCAATTGAATCCGTTTATTTCACGACAAGATAATAGAAATTATCGCTCTGGGAATCCTTTTTTAAAGCCGGAATATACCGATTCGTATGAGCTCAACTTTTCTAGGTTTAGCAGAGGTCTTTCACTCAGTTTTGGAACATATTATCGAAAGACTACCGATGAAATCACCCGCCATAAAGAAGTCAATGAGAATGGTACTTCGCTAGCTACGTATGAAAATATAGGCTCTAAGGAAACCAAAGGCTTTGAGTATAATATNGTTGGTTCATTGGGNAAAAAACTAAGACTTATTTTTGGGGGAAATACGTANTGGGATGATATTAATACCGATATATACGGCGATGTTTATGACAAGACTTCACGTACGAANAATTTTAGAGTTACTTCNATGTNNAATGTANCTCCAAAAACTGAGATTTCATTTTTTATGTTTCATCAGCCCAAGAAAAAGATTCCTATAGGAACATTTAATGCAATGACATGGTCAAGCATGTCTATCAAGCAAAAATTCATGGAAGAAAGATTTAATTTAAACTTAAATATATCAGATCCATTTGCAATGTCAGGATTTGGTTTTAGCCTGCAAAATGATTCTTGGAGTCANGAATCATTACGAAATTTTTCATCNAGAACAGTCAGGCTTACATTAGAGTATCGATTTGGAAAGATGGAAGACAAAAGCAGATTTAGCAGGCANAGGGGCCAAAGAGGTATGGATAATGATAATCAAAACTANGAGATTGATTAGAAAATAATTTTTCGTTTTTAATTNCATTTATGCAAGGTTCCGTTTATACTTCATAGTTATGATTAGTAANAAATGGATGATATACGGAGCAAATGGTTTCTCAGGTAGNCTTGCAGTTGATGAGGCATGTAAAAGGGGNTTAACACCTACTCTTGCTGGAAGATCGCAATCTNTTAGAGACCTCGCGAAATCAAAAAATTTAGAATCTCAAATTTTCTCTTTATCAAGCGTTAATGAGGTTGCCAGTCAAATCAAAGGAATGGCTGTAGTAGCAAATTGCGCTGGCCCTTTCTCTGAAACAGCAGAGATTATGATTCAGGCGTGCATTCAAGCCAAAGTGCATTATATNGATATAACTGGTGAAATTTCTGTGTACGACTATGCAAACCAGTGCGATAGAGANGCTGTATCCGCTGGAATAGTANTATGTCCAGGTGTTGGATCAGATGTTATTCCNACGGATTGCCTTGCTAAGTATTTAAAAGATGAATGTCCAGACGCNACGCANCTTAAAATGGGTTGGCACATTGTAGGCTCAAAAGCAAGTAAGGGAACCGCAAAAACCTCAGTTCAGGGATTATTTTTAGGGGGAAAAGTTCGTGAGAATGGACAAATAAAACAGGTCCCTCTTGCCTACAAGGAAGAAGTAATTGACTTTGGAGTGGGTAAATTCAATACAATGACTATTCCTTGGGGAGATGTTTTTACCGCGTATCATAGTACGGGTATACCAAACATTGAGTTTTATATATCTCGGCCTNCAAAATCTGTTAAAAAAATAAAACGCTATCGCAGATTTATTGGATTATTTAATTATAAATGGGTGGTTGGGTTGCTNCAAAATTGGATCGAGCGAAACTGGAAGCAACCAACAGCAGAGATTAGAGAAAAAGGGAAATCTTTTTTTTGGGGAGAGGTAAAAGACCCTAATGGCCAGGTTGTAACCGCGCGATTTTCTACTGGAGACGGTTACGATGTAACAGCCGTAGGCGTTGTTGTTGTTGCGGAATATCTTTTGCAGGATCTCAGTCAAAAAGGGTACTATACGCCAAGTATTTTGATGGGCAAAGAATTAGTAAAAAAAATACCGAGATATTCGGGAATAGAAATTATAAAAAATGAATAAAGACATACTTTATAATAAAAAAGATAGAAAAATCTTAAAGAAAGAATTAGCAGCAGAGTCTTTTAATAGAATTACGTGTTCATTTTATCGTTACGTCGCTATTGAAAATCCTTCACTGTCAAGAGATACGCTTTATAAGGAATGGAATCAATTACAAATATTTGGACGCGTATATATTTCTCATGAAGGGATAAATGCTCAGGTAAGCTGTCCGGAGCATAAGTGGAATTCTTTTATTAAAAGTATTAATTCCTACGATGCTTTTAAAGGTATCCCTGTTAAACGTGCAGTAAGAGATGGCAGATCATTTTATAAGCTTGTTATAAAAGTAAAAAAGGAAATCGTTGCTTATAAGATTAGCGATGAAGATTATGACATGGGAAGTGTTGGTAGCCATCTGAATGCACAAGAATTTAATGATAGACTTGAAAAAGAAAATGCGATTGCCGTTGATATGCGCAATTATTATGAAAGTGAAGTTGGAAAGTTTGAAGAGGCTATTATTCCGGATGTTGATACATCGCGAGAGCTTTTACCCGCGGTTAAAAAAATGCTTAATGGTCGTGAATCTGACCCGATACTTTTGTATTGCACTGGAGGAATAAGATGTGAGAAGGCAAGCTCATATTTAATTAAAAACGGATTTAAGAATGTCAGCCAACTCAACGGTGGTATAATTCAGTATGCGCATGAAGTCCAAGAAAAAGGCATTCGTTCAAAATTTCGAGGCAAAAATTTTGTTTTTGATGAACGCATGGGTGAGTCAATTACGGATGATGTAATTGGAAAATGCCATCAATGCAATACTCCTGCAGACAGTCATATAGATTGCGGTAATGATGCCTGCCATATTCTATTTATTCAATGTAAGAAATGCAACACGACTTACGATGGTTGCTGTTCAAAAGAATGCAAAGAGTTTGCTAGCCTACCAATAGAAGAGCAGCGTGTCCTAAGAAAGGACCCACAAAAAGTGGTATCAAAATCGCGCTATTCTAGTAAAATAAAACCCAAACTAAGGGAGTTACGAAATTGAAGAAATTTTATTTTTTTGTTTTCACTGTTTTTTTTAGTTGTGCTGAACAGCCAAATCTTGAATCAGAAACACCTCGCATTAAAATGCTTTCTACATTTGAGGTAGCTCTTGATATTAAAACGCAAGAACAGCTTGAATCGGAATTTGATAGTGGATTAGATCCTAAAAACTTAGATATTTGGATGAAGCACATGTCGTCAAAACCGCATCACGTGGGTTCGCCATGGAGTAAACAAAACGCAGAATACGCGGCAAATAAATTTAGAGAATGGGGGTTTGATTCTGAGATCGAGACCTTTGACGTATTGGTGCCTTTTCCTAAAGTTAGAAAGCTTTCAATGGTCGCACCTGAAAGGATTGAGCTTAAATTGTTTGAACCTGCCGTTGAAGGTGATCTTTCATCTGCGATGACAGAAAATGTTTTGCCAGGGTACAACGCATTTTCAGCTGATGGGAATGTAACCGGAGAATTGGTTTTTGTTAATTATGGAATACCTGAAGATTATGAAGAATTAAAACGTTTAGGTGTTGATGTAAAAGGGAAAATCGTTATTGCTAAATACGGTCGATCTTTTAGGGGAATCAAACCAAAAGTAGCTTATGAGAACGGCGCTATAGGATGCATCATGTATTCTGACCCAAAAGACGATGGCTATGTTGTTGGTGACGTTTATCCTGAGGGTCCTTATCGAAATGAATATGGTATTCAAAGAGGATCCGTTTTAGATATGCCAACCCAACCTGGCGATGCGCTAACACCTGGCTATGCTGCAACGAAAGATGCCAAACGACTTTCAAAAGAAGAAGCACCAACTATTATGAAGATTCCTGTCATGCCAATATCTTATGGAGATGCATTACCGCTATTAAAAGCGCTAAAAGGCCCAGTCGTGCCTGATAGCTGGAAGGGTGGACTTCCAATCACCTATCATATCGGTCCGGGCCCAGCAAAAGTTAACCTTCATCTAGAATTTGACTGGAGTCTTCGCACTGCATATAATCCTGTAGGTAGAATGATTGGATCAGTGTACCCCGATGAATGGATCATGCGTGGCAACCATCACGATGGTTGGGCGCATGGAGCATCCGATCCAATTAGCGGCATGGTCTCTTTAATGGCAGAGGCTAAAGCAATCGGCGAGTTAACTAAGACAGGCTGGAGACCAAAAAGAACATTGATTTATGCTGGTTGGGACGCTGAGGAGCCTGGACTTTTGGGCTCAACAGAATGGGTGGAGTATTATCGAAATGCTATAAAAGAGAATATGATAGCTTATATAAATACAGATGGTACTGGTGTAGGGTACTTAAGTATGGGCGGGTCCCATTCTTTAGAAAAGTTTGTTAATGAAATAATTAGACAGGTAAAGGATCCTATTCATGACGTTTCTCTAGATAATAGGCTCCGTTCACGAATGAGATTACGTGAATATAATTCTGGAAATTATAACAGTGAGAAAGAATCGGATCGTAATGATTTAAGACTGTATCCAATGGGAGCTGGATCAGACTATACAGCGTTTCTTCATCATGCTGGGGTACCATCATTAAATATGGCATTTGGTGGTGAGAGCGGTGGAGGATCATATCATTCTCTATATGATACCTACGAACATTATAAGAGATTTAGTGATGGAAAATTTGATTACGGCACAACCCTTGCAAAAGTAAACGGACGATTAGTGTTGCGCTTGTCTGAAGCTGATATCCTACCTTTTCGTTTTGTAAATATGGTTGATAATATTGGAAGTTTCATTTCTGACAATAAAAAACTTTTTAGAGATGTTCAGAATGATACTCAATTACGAAATAGTTTACTTGATAATAACGACTTTACTATTTCACAAAATCTAAAAAAAACATATTTGGCGCCTGAAAGACTTAACAAGGTTCCAGACTTTAATTTCAAACCCCTCGATGATGCATTTAGCAGATTAACTTCTAGTGCATGGAGGTATGAAGAGGCTTTATTGAAATATAAGAAAGGTTCACTTTCCGCTGAAAAAAAATCAGAGATCAATGCTTTTTTAAGAAAGGTAGATCAAGCTTTTATCAGTGAAAAGGGTTTACCTCGCAGAAAATGGTTCAGAAATATGCTTTATGCTCCTGGTTACTATACTGGATACGGTGTAAAAACGCTTCCTGGTATTCGAGAAGGGCTAGAGGAAAGAAACTGGAATGAAGTAAATCTATATATCAACGAAGTTGCTAGAGCTTTAGATCGCGCTAGTAATAATATTAATTCTGTAATTAGGATTTTAAATGAAAATTAAACTATGTATTTTTTTACTACTTTTATTTGGATGTATGTCAAAAATTAAATCACCACCAATTGCAACCATCAAACCGCATGAGCTTACTATGCATGGGGATACCCGGATAGATAATTATTATTGGATGCGATTAACAGACGAACAGAAAAAAGCTGAAAAATATGACGACCAGGCCCAAAAGGTTGTTGATTATATATCTGAGGAAAATAAATATACCCAGTCAAACCTTTCTCATACTACAAAACTCCAAGAAACACTCTACAGTGAAATAGTTTCTCGGATTAAAAAAGATGATAAATCGGTACCCTATTATAAGAACGGTTATTACTACTACAGCCGCTATGAAAAAAATAAAGAATATCGTATTCATTGTAGAAAAGAAGGATCGCTAGAAGCAGACGAAGAAATAATTCTTGATGAAAATAAGCTTGCTGAAGGACACGATTATTTTGCTGTTGGAGGAAGAGTTGTAAGTCCAGATAACAATTGGCTTGCGTTTGGTGTAGACACAGTAAGTAGAAGGATATATGATATATATTTTAAAAATCTGAAAACAGGCAAGGTTATTTCTCAAACAATTTCAAACAGCACAGGAAGTGTAGCTTGGGCTAATGATAATAAAACTGTTTTTTATACCAGCAAAAACCAAACCACATTGCTTGGAGAAAAGATTTGGAGACATAAGGTTGGCGAAAAATCAGATGATAAGTTAATGTACCATGAAAAAGATGATACATTTTATAATGGAGTTTATAAGTCCAAGTCAGGAAAATTTATTATTATCTACCATTCAAGCACCCTTATAAGCGATTATCAAATTCTTAACGCTGACAATCCAGATGGTACATTTAAAAGATTTACTCCGCGAGATTTTAACCACGAGTACAGCATAGATCATTTTGATGACAAATTTTATATTATCACAAATTGGAAAGCTGAAAATAATCGCCTAATGGAGACATCGGATCAAAAAACTTCAATTTCAAATTGGAAAGAGGTAATCTCTCATCGAAAAGATGTTCATCTTCTAAGCATGGAAATTTTTACAAATCATTTAGTTATTAGTGAAAGAAAAAACGGGTTAAGAGAACTAAGAATAATTAACCAAGGAAGCGGCGAAGATAGTTATATTGATTTTGGTGAAGATACCTATACGTCTTGGATATCAGTGAATGAAGAGTTTAATACCAATCTTTTACGATATACTTTCTCTTCTCTTACAACACCATTTTCTACATACGACTACAATATGGACACAAAGAAGCTTGATTTAAAAAAGCGCGATGAAGTTGTTGGTGGTTATGATTCAAATAAATACGCATCAGAACGCATGTATGCCACGGCAAGAGATGGTAAAACTATTCCTATATCTTTAGTTTACAGAAAAGATAAAAAACTAAATCAACCTCAAAATCTTCTTCTATATGCCTATGGCGCTTATGGCTCAACAATTGATCCATACTTTAGTTCGGTAAGACTAAGTCTTCTTGATAGGGGGTTCATCTATGCAATTGCTCACGTACGTGGTGGACAAATTTATGGTAGACAATCCTATGATGATGGTAAGGTTCTTAATAAGAAGAATACTTTTTTTGATTTTATAGACGCAGGAAAGCATTTGATTCAAGAAAAATATACTATTTCTGAAAAGCTTTATGCTCAAGGGGGAAGCGCAGGAGGGCTTTTAATAGGAGCTGTTGTTAATTATGAGCCATTAATGTGGAAAGGCGCAATTGCTGCAGTTCCTTTTGTAGATGCTGTCACAACAATGGCGGATCCCACCATACCTTTAACTAGCGGAGAGTGGGATGAATGGGGAGATCCTCGAGAAAAAAAATATTACGATTACATGCTTTCGTATTCTCCCTATGATCAAATAACTGATACTGAATATCCAAATATGTTAGTCACTTCTGGTTTTTTTGATTCCCAAGTACAATATTGGGAACCTCTTAAGTATGTAGCAAAGCTTAGAGACTCATGGCAAGGTTATAATAAGCTATATTTGCATATGAACATGGAAGCTGGACATAGCGGAAAATCGGGAAGATTTCGAAGATATAAAGAGTATGCTCTTGAGTATGCATTTTTGCTCGATTTAGGTGGAATAAAAAAATAGCCATTTACTTTGTAAATTAACTTTTAAGCAGTAAGTTTGATTGAAATGAGAAAAATTTTAATAATCAGCACAATTTTTACCCTAAGTCTTTTTCTTCAAGGATGCTACACCCAATTAGCAATGTTCTACCCTGATGCTGAAATAGAGTCTGTTGAAGAAGAGCAATTTTACGATACATATAATCGCGCGATACCCAGCCTTGAAGGCGAAGCATACGCTCAACATGGTAGACCAACTATGCCATTATCGTATTCAGCAATGCAGCGTAGATTCTACTCATCTTACTCAGGCTTTAGCGGGTATAATGATCCATTATATTTTAACAACCCTTTTTACAGTGGATTGAATGGTTANAGGTATGGATACGGTTATAATGGNTACAATAGTTACGGNTATGCACCNTACCTTTACACTACTGATACTGCAGGNTATGGTACGCTAATTCCTNCAGGAAANAGAGAAAAAAGAGGTTTTACTAGAAACAGATCTCANGGAACAACTACTATGCTNCAAACCACCAGGTCTTCTCAATCCTCATCAAGCGGCAATACGAATTCCTCTTATATTAATAGTAGCTCTGTCTCATCATCGCGATCATCATCTAGTTATTCATCAAGTAGTTCGTCTCGATCNGGAAGNTCTTCAGGGNCAAGCTCGTCTTCTAAGTCTTCNNGCGGAAGACGCGCCACCAAAAGAAGATAATCTACATTTTTNTCTTCGAAAAAATGAAAAAATATCTTTTCATTNTTTTCATAGCTCACTTTTATACATTACAATCTCAGACAGCTTCTGAAGCTATTCATATTGTTGAAAATGAAGTTGGCTACGGAGCGAGATCTTTATCAATGGGGGGCGCCTTNACNCCTTTAGGCGATGGACCAGCAGGTATGTATTGGAACCCCGCTGGGCTAGCNGANATAAAAAATGGCTCTTTTTATTTTGAATCGTACTTTTTACGCTATAAAAATAATACTTCGTATTTAGAAGAGCTTNATNTTAACCCTTTTAATTTGTCACGATTTAATGGAGTAGGTGCTATTTATCCAATAGCAACGATTAGAGGAAGTCTTGTTTTTGGTTTAGGGTTTAACCGTATTCATCACTACGATGGCTTAATGTCTTTTTCAGGTTATAGCAATGTTAATAATGGACTTGAATTTCCAATAGACGTTGATGGCCAGTCATTAAATTATGCGTTTGATCAAGGTGTTCGTAGGTATGAAAAAATAATGAATAATGGAGCGCGTGATCAAATAACACTTTCTTTCGGTATAGCTTTATCATCTGACTTATCTGCAGGGTTCTCAGTCTCAAGAATGACAGGTACCGAGACATATGATTTTGAATTTCTTCAGCAGGACATTGCAGATAATTTTCAGCAGTTTCCTTCTGATTTTTTAAACTATGAGCTTTTTCAAAGTCTTGAGACAAAAACCAAAGCAATAAAGATGCGTGCTGGCGTTAAGTATAATTTTTCACCTTTTCGNTTTGGTTTTAGTATGGCGNTACCTTACAATATTAATGTTGAGGAAAACCATGGTACGCAAGAGAGGCTTATTTTTGATAACTCAGATTATAGCGATGCTATCCAATTGGGGTATTACGATTATAAGATTTTGATACCAGCAACTCTTGACTTTGGCGCAGCATTGGTAACAGAATCAAACCTTACACTTGCAATGGCTTTTAGAATTCAAGACTGGAGTCAAATGGAATTCAATTTAATGGATTTTGCTTCTAGTTCAGATGAATATGCTANTTTAAAAAATGAGAATGATTTAATTGCTGAAGAATATAAAAGCGTTACTCAGCTTCGATTTGGTGGAGAGTATTTACTTCCTATTACTAATACTTTTGGATGCGTAGTTCGATTTGGTTTGGTATATATCCCTACAGCAAAAACTAGCGGTTCAGAAGATCGAGCTACAACATCTTTAGGAATTGGAATACCTATTTATGATAGAATTATATTTGACATGGCGTATTTATTTTCCTACCAAAGGAAGATTAGCAGAGATTCCTATGTACCCTCAGAAGTAGGTGAGGAGATAAATAAAAATCAGTTTATATTTAATTTGTCTTATTTATTTTAGATATAAGCGTTTTAATAATATTTGGAATTTGATACTTAGCTCGACTAACTTTGCTGGCCTCAAAACTTTAATATATACTTAGTGGCTCGGTAGCTCAGTTGGTAGAGCAGAGGACTGAAAATCCTTGTGTCGGCGGTTCAATTCCGTCCCGAGCCACAAATAAGAAAGATCACATGAAAAATATTTTGACTCTAATTATTTTTTTAAGCTGCCTATCTTCTGCTCAAGAAAAGAATTATTTTCAGCAAGAAGTTAATTATGAAATCAATGTCAGTCTTAACGATGAAAAGCATACATTATCTGCATACGAAAAAATAGCGTATAAGAACAATTCACCCAATGAATTGTCATTTATATGGTTTCATATCTGGCCCAATGCTTATAAAGACGATTCCACAGCTTACGCAAAGCAAGCCGGCCCTAGCTCTCGTTTTGCAAAATCAGATTCAAGCAAACGCGGTTTTATAGATAGTTTAGATTTTAAAGTTAATGGAAGAAGAATTGATTGGTCTTACCATCCGGAATGGNTTGATGTTGTAAAGTTAGATTTGAGCACNCCATTAAAACCTGGNCAAGTCATCACAATNGAAACACCTTTTTTTGTAAAATTACCTGGTGAGGTTTTNTCTAGGTTNGGACATACCGGCAAGCATTACGAGATTACGCAATGGTATCCAAAGCCTGCTGTATATGATAAAAATGGATGGCACCCAATGCCGTATTTAAATCAGGGTGAGTTCTATTCTGAATTCGGATCATTNGATGTAAAAATTACCCTTCCTGAAAACTATAAAGTCATGGCTACGGGTGACTTGGTTGATGGANAAAAAGAATATTTGTGGCTAGAGGGATTGACNGCAACAACTGACTCATTAAATGCCCTGACTAAAAAAGAGNTAAAAAAATGGATTAAAGCTCAGAAAAAATCCTTAAAAAAATCTAATTCTGATTCAGCAAGATCTGAACTTAAAACGCTTCATTTCAGACAAGAAAATGTTCATGATTTTGCATGGTTTGCAGATAAAAAGTGGTTAGTTCAAAAAGGGGAGTTGTCTCTTCCAAGCAGATCTGATCCTGTTACACTATGGTCATTTTATCTACCAAAAAACGCTGAGTTATGGAGAAATTCGATTGAGTATCTTCATGATTCGGGTTATTGGTTTAGTAAATATTACGGAGATTATCCCTACAATCATATCACAGCTGTTGATGGAGACTTATCTGCAGGCGGAGGAATGGAATATCCGAACATAACTGTCATTGCATCTATGCCAAGCAAGCATTTGCTTGAACTGGTAATAATGCATGAAGTGGGACATAACTGGTTCTACGGGATTATAGGAAGTAATGAGCGTTATCACACCTGGATGGATGAAGGATTAAATGATTATTCAAATATTAGATATTGGCAGGATAAATATAAAGGTACGAATGAAAGGCTGGTTGTTTTTGAACCCGTTCAAGATAATTTAGGTATTGCTAAAAGTTTACAATATAGCTGGTTTTCATACCTTCAATATGCATCTTCCGCTAAAAGCAAAAATGTTCAACCCTTGAATCTTAAAGCTGATGAATATACCTCTGGTAATTATGGACTTAATTATTCTAAAACAGGTGTATTTACCCGCTTTCTTCATCATTATCTTGGTGATGAAAAAATGGATGAGATTATGCAAGAATATTACCTTAAATGGAAATACCGTCATCCATCTCCGGAAGATTTTAAAGCAGTTTTTAATAGTAAGTCGAAAAAGAATCTTGATTGGTATTTTAAAGGCGCACTTGAAACAATTGATTACATTGACTATGGAATAAGAAAAAAAGGAAACCAATTTATTGTTTCAAACTATGGGACATTGAACACCCCCGTTGAAGTTGTTTTTTATGCTAAAGATAAAAATGAGATCGAACGAACTTGGTTAGAAAATATAGACAAAGAAAAAAGTATTCAAGGCCCAAAGGGTGCGCGATATGCAATTATTGATCCTGATGAAAATATGCCAGATGTTAAGCGAGAAAATAATGCGACGCGAAGCGCTGTAAGGTTTCACTGGGTTTGGGATCAGCCCACGTATTATGATCATGATATAAATTTCGTTCCATGGGCTAATGCTAATTACTACAATGGGTTTACACCTGGCTTATTGTTTTATAAGGGGGGAGCGCCAGGATATTCAGGACTAACCGCTTTTGAGCCAATGTGGGATATAAAAAATGAAAAACCTGTTGGTAAGATTTTCAAATCATTTAATTTTGAAAAAAATATTTTTAATGAATCAAAACTTGAAATTAGTGGTACACGTTTTCATGGAAATTCTGGCGGTAAGGTTATATACAATGGAAGAATATTAAATAAAGCGACAAACGATTTCTCCGTACTTCTAAGTCATAATCATCTAGAAAAAGCCATTCTTGATTCGAGTTTTTATAGTTCCGGTGATTATACTACTTCAACCTTTCAGTATAGTTTTAATAAAAAGATTGATGGTTTGATTAAAGACGTTTCATTTAAGTCGGGAGTGTTGTTTAGTGAAAGTTTTTCTAAAAGCTGGATTGAGGGAAAAACAAAAATTAAACCCCATAAAAAGATCAATTTAAATATGCGAGGATGGATAGGAGATTTTCATAATGGCAAAGAAGTTCCTAATCAATACCGTACGTACTTAAGCGGTGGAATTGACCCAACTTTCTCTAGCTATATATATGATAGAACCGGTCAATCAAGCTTTGCGCTAATGCAAAATCAATATATCAAAAGCGGACCAGCGCTTCGAGGACTTTTAAAGAAAGACAATTCATACGTTTCGTCTTCTTCAAATACGTGGGGAGTAAATCTTGATGCTAAAATTGCCTTTTTACCAAATATATTTTATGATATTGCCGGAGGGCAAGACTTTGCAACGAGCTACAGTGCTGCAGGAATTATGTTGGGTCCAATAATTATTCCATTATATCAAAGCTGGGAAAAAGAGGATCAAACTGCGAAAAACGCAAAATGGATAACAGACAGAATTCGATTTCAAATTAATTTTAATTTATCATTTGGTAGCGGCGGTATAAGGATTGGTTCATAAGTATCAAATTTTTTATATTCTTTAACATTATATAACTATATACAGGAAAAACAATGAAAAAACTTTTAAACATATTTTCTCTAACAATTTCAGTAGCATTTGCCCAGGATGCTGCATCTGTTGCATCCGTACAGTTTAGCGGGGAAGGATTATCTGATCTTGAGACAAAAACACTTTATAATTATTTTATGGGAGAACTTGAAAAAGCTAGTGACGGACCGTTGCTTGCACAAGAAACAGTAGATCAATCTGTTTCTTCACTTGAGTTAACTACAACCGATTGCTTTAAAAAAGATTGTCTGTTTGCAGCTCAAGATGCAACTTCTAGTAATGTCTTTCTAGCTGGAACGCTCAAGTTTTCAAAAAGCAAGTATCGCGTTAAACTTTACAAAGTTGATTCTACGAAACCTGGAAAATCTAAATCATACAGGATTAGATATAAAGGTGATACAGATGGCTTTATTACTGAGCTTGAAATACTTGCTTGGAAAGTTATGGGTAAGGAAGTTCCAAGCAGGCTTAATGATAAGAGAAAGCCGAATCAAGAAACAATGTTTGAGCAAATTGCTGAAAATCCATGGGCGCAACGAGGAGCTGTTCTTGCGGTTGCAGGGCTAGGTGCTTCATCTTATTTAAAGAATACCGCTGGAGCTGCGGAATCGCAAAAAAAGATAGATAGTTTGCCTGCATACGACACAGGAGGAATTCAGGCTCATACTGATAGTCGTGATGGTGCAAAAAGCACTGCTACAATGTCCTTAGTTCTAACTGCTGCATCTTTAGCCTACGGCTACTTTACCGGAGTTTTTACTGAATAGATTTTTTTAAGTTTAAGAGGTTAGGTCAAACGCATTTGGCCTAACCTCGTTATCCAAATTTTTTAATATATTTCCATTATTGAATCACCTAAAACCTCTAAATAGGGCTCTAATCCTAAACCAGGGTTCGTAGATGATTTCATTCTACCATTTTCTCTTTTTGGAGCACCAGATGCAATATCAACGGTTACATAGCTGTTAAAGTCAGTGGCAGTGAAGAGTAATCTTGGATCAGTAGTATGCGCTAAATGCGCTATCGAAGCGGTTACAATATCTCCTCCCCAGGTATCCTCAATTGTCATGGCAATACCTAGTTCAGAACAAATATCTCTAGCTAAAGCTGCTTTAGTTATACCGCCGAATTTACTTATTTTTATATTTACAGCATCCATTGCTCCATCTTTGTAGCCTCTCAAAAGTGTCCTCATATTATTGATGCTCTCATCAAGTATAAATGGATGATTGGTTTTTTTTCGAACTGCAAGGCATTCATTATAGCTTAGACAGGGCTGTTCAATATATACATCAATATCTGAAACAGCATTCACAACGCGCAGAGCTTCATGTGATAGCCATCCTGTATTTGCATCAGCGATTAATTTATCTCCAGCTTTCATCTTTTCAGAAACTGCGCGTATTCTTTCAATGTCCTCATCAGGATTTCCGCCAACCTTAAGTTGAAATCTTCGATAGCCTTGGTTTCGATATTCTTTTACTTTATTTGCCATTTCTTCAGGCTGGTCTTGCGAAATAGCTCTATAAAGAACAAAGTCCTCGCCGGAAGTCCCTCCAAGTAAACTGCTAATTGGTAGATTAGCAACCTTACCTTTAATATCCCAGCATGCAACATCAATAGGAGACTTAACATAGGGATGACCTTTTAACGATTGGTCCATAACTTTATTTAAATAAAAATTATTAGTGGCATCTAAGCCAATTAGATGAGGCCCGAGTTCTTTAATTCCAGCACGGACTCCATTAGCGTATGATGGAAGATAGAATGGCCCCAATGGACAGCATTCCCCATAGCCAATTAAACCATCTTCGGTTTCTACTGCAACAACAGTAGAATCAAAAACGGATACAGACTTGCCTTCAGACCAATTATAGGAGCCCTCCTTTAGCGGAAGATCCACTTGATATACTGCTATTCGTTTAATCTTATTCATAATTATTTCTTTAATTTATTTTAACACTTTCAATATAAAAAGGAACATACCTTGTGAGGAAGTATGATTATTGTGTTAATAAATGTTTAGCCATAAACTGATTAGCAAACTCGAAAGAAGCCTTTCTGTACTTTGGATTTCCTCCCATTGTAGGTCCTTTTCCTGCACATAGCCCTAAACCAATTTTTTGTCTTAAAGGTGTAGTCATGGGAATATTGAGAAAGCCCATCAATACTGCACCATCATTTCGAATTTTAAATCTACAATCAACAGTTTTATATGCATCTTTTTTAACTGTTACCGGACTTTCTCTATCGAATGAATGATGTGAGTTTGGGTAAATAGTAATTCCTATTTTTGATCCTGCTTCTTTTGCCATTTCAGCAAACTCTTTGCATGCAGAAGCGGGAACCCAGCTATCAAGCTCTCCAATTAGAATATGCTTTGGTGATTTAGTAAATATGGGATTTTGAGGCTGAGCGATACAAGGGGGGTATATTGACAAATGCGCAGCAAATTTATTTTGAGAATTTATTTTTTCAACCAAAGGTATCCATCCTGAAAACAAAGCAACTCCTCCTCCAAGACTCCACCCCATAATTCCCACGCGGTTCTTATCAATTTGTGGATGAGAGGATACCTTGTCTAATGCGCGATAGGCATCTAATACCATTGTTGCCGTTGTGACCTCAACTTGTGAGCCAACGGTAGACTTAATTCCTCTACTTGAAAAGCTCTGAAGCTCTAGAGTCGCAATTCCAGACGACCTAAACATCTCAAGATATTTAAGGTGATGTGGCCCCCAGTCTAAACTTCCAGCAACACCTATTACTAATGCAAAAGGGCCTTTGCCTTTAGGAAGTCTTAAGGTAGCATGTACTTCTTGATCTTCTTGGTTATCTAAGTTTGTTATTACATCTTTAAAGCCAAAAGGGTTTGAACTGTTGAAAGAAATCACTTCTTGGCTGAATACATGCGTTACTAATAAATTGAACAATATGAGATAGCTAAATTTCATAAGTAACTATTTGTTTCATTATTCAAAATACCACTTCTTTGGGTATTTGTTTAATGATTAGTTAATTTATGTTCCATTATGTTACAGCGAGGAGTAAAAATGAAAAGTGTATTTCTAAGTTTGACTGTTTTAACGGTCTTTGTATTTGCCAGTGAAAATGATACAACGCTTTCTTTTGAAGCAACAGAAGGTACGCTGATTAGCGTAGATGTTTCACCAAATGGTAAAACAATAGCTTTTGATTTATTAGGTCATATTTATTTAATGCCCTCTAATGGTGGAAAGGCGGAAGCTATAACAAAAGGAAGTTCGTGGAATATGTTTCCAAGGTTCAGTCCAAACGGAGAAAAAATTCTTTTTACTTCTGATAGAGGCGGAAGCGATGATCTTTGGGTCCAAAATATTAAAACAGGCAATATAAAAAATGTAAGCACTATGGATATCCCAGTTCATCAAGGTACCTGGTCACTCGATGGAAAGCATGTTTTTGGAACTGCTCTTAATATGAAAGTACGCCATCCAGTTTATAAATTTAATATGTTTGGAGACAAACAAGAAATAATTCCCCCTGGATCAAGATCACCGGTTACACACTTTGAAATGCATCCTTCTAATGGTTTGCTATATTATACACATGGAGACGGGAACCTATACCGCAGCGGAGATAGGATTAAAACATACGATATGACAAATGGAGAAATTAAAGTTTACATAGATAGACCCGGTGGAGCTGGAGCTCCTAAGCTTTCTAAAGATGGAAAGTTTTTAGCATACGTCCATAGAGATGATAGGCAAACATCTTTGGTCGTAAGGAATATTGAAACAAATGAGGAAAGTATTGTAAGTACTAATCTTGATTACGATAGAATGGATAGTGGAAGTTTCTATGGCTCTTATACAAATATGAGTTGGCATCCAAATAATAAGGAAATTTTTATTTCGTATGGAGGTGGAATTCACTCAATTAACATAATAACGTTAAAAGCAAAAAAAATAAAATTTAACGCAAGGGTGAAAAGGCAAATTAAAGAGACTGTCCGTTTCAAGGTGGATGTAGCAAAAGATAAAACATCTACCAGGTCGCATCGGTGGTCTCAGAAAACACCAGCTGGAATTCTTTATGAAGCTATGGGAGATCTTTATTTAAAAAATGGCTCAAAAGTTAAAAATCTATCTAACTCAAATGATCATGAAACAAGTCCGTACTACGATTCTAAATCTAGAAAAGTTTACTATGCGACTTGGAATGACAAAGAGATGGGCGCTGTTTATCAGATGGATCTTAGCGGTAAAAAGAAGAAAAAAATTACGAGCATTCCTAGTCAATATGGTTCTATTGTCGTTTCGCAGGATGGAGTTGTTGCGTATTTGAGAGGTGCTGGTTCATTGGTTAACGGAAACCATCTTGAAAGGCAGAAAGACTTTGAGTTGGTTTTAAATGAAGAAGGCTCTGAAAAGGTTCTGGCTTCAATTGCTTGGAGTGGAAATAGATACGCAAAAAGGCCTCCTAGTATTTATTTTGGAAAAAATAATAAGATCTATTTTTCAGATTATGTTGAGGATATCTTGACTTTAAAATCTATCTCAACCTCAGGTCTTGATGAAAAAGAAATATACAAATTCCCACATGCTACTCGAGCTATTATTTCTCCCAATATGGAGTGGATTGCTTTTAGAGAGTATCATAGAAGCTTCGTAACTCCTTTTGAATACTTTGGTAAAGCTGTATCTATTAGCGCAGAAGATAATCTTGGTTTCACCCAACGGGTAGACAGAAAACACGATGGCGATTTTATGTCATGGTCTTCAGATAGTAAAACTTTATTATGGACTCGCGGAAAATACCACTACGAAAAATCTTTGAATGCAATTATTGAAAAAAAATCTAAACTAACTAAGACTGACATATCCTTTACTTATGATATTCATAAGCCTTCAAGTGTAATAGTTTTTAAAAATGTTCGCGTTCTAACAATGAATCAAGAAAAAGACATTTTAGAAGGTGTTACAATATTAGTAAGGAATAACAAAATTATTTCGGTTGGAGATAATGTAAGAATCCCAAAATCAGCAAAGGTATTTGATATGGAGGGACGCACAGTAATGCCTGGCATGTTTGATGCTCACGGTCATTATGGAAGTCCAATTTCTGCTTTAAATGTTATTGAACAGAATTTATACGGACTTAAAGCAAACCTAGCATACGGTGTTACCACTATGTATGACGTTTATGGAACAACGCAAAAAGATTTTTGGGTTTCTGATATGATTCAAAAAGGCGATATAGATGGCCCTCGAATATTTTCTGTTGGAGATCCAATTTTTGTAACGAAATATCGAACTAAAATGTATCGACCAATTAAAACACTAAGCGATGCTATTGAGCATGTTCAATTCAATAAGGATCATGGAGCTACAGCAGTAAAAGATTATTCTAATCACAACCGAATAGCGCGACAACACCTTGTTGAGGCATCTAGGCAATTAGGAATCAATATTGTCAGCGAATCTTTTTCAAATCCTCAGATGAATCTAACTCAGATTGTTGATGGCTTCACCGGTCTTGAACATACTTTGGGCCTAGAACCTATTTATGAAGACGTTATTCAGCTGTTAAAAAGTACTGATTTAGGAATTACTCCAACATTTATTGTTGTCTATAATGGGCCATCTGGTGAAACATACTTTTATCAATCAGAAAGACTATGGGAGGATAGAAAATTATTAAATTTTTTTAGAAAGGATGAGCTTATAAAATTGCGTCGACCAACTTTCTATTGGCCCGATGATCATTATGCTGCTCAAATGGGAGTTACAATGAAAAAGCTTTATGATAGAGGTATAACTATGCATATGGGTGCACATGGCAACATGATGGGCCTTGGAGCGCATTGGGAAATGGAGTTATTTACGCATGGAAGTTTTTCTAATTATGATGCTATTGAAATAGCAACAATCAATGGTTTTAAGCATCACGGATTGGACCATATCCTTGGATCTATAGAGCCTGGAAAACTTGCAGATTTTGTTATAATGAGAGACAACCCGCTTGAAAACATTAGAAATACCCGATCAATTGAATATGTAGTTAAAAATGGGGTGGTATATAGCGGTATGGATGCATCGAGAATATTTCCAAATCCTAAGCCTTCAGAAAAACTTTATTTTAAATAATAATTACAATAGTCCTTTATGTAGAAATTTTTTTGTGGTGTAGATTTTCAGATGAAAAGAATACTTTTTTTTCTAAAAAGCAGTTTAGAAGAAATTGATCCCCGTTCAAATTTTATCTCTTTAAGCACCAATGTTAAAGGAGATATATTAGCAGGTATAACAGTCGGTATCATCGCGTTACCTCTGGCGCTTGCATTTGGAGAAATTTCACAGCTCGGCCCTATAGCCGGTATTTGGGGTGCCATTGCAGGAGGGTTAATAGGAGGACTTTTTGGAGGGTGTTTGGTTGGAGTAAGCGGTCCAACAGCACCTAAGGCTGCTCAAATTGCAGCATTTATGAGCTTTTTCGTTATTGGTGAATTAAACAATCCAGATCTTGTAGCTGCTTTTTCTATCATATTTTTAAGTGGCTTGATTTTAGTAGGTATTTCACTTTTAAAAATTTCGCGATTCATTCATTATACTCCCTATCCTGTGATAGCTGGATTTATGTGCGGTATTGGAGTTATAGTTATTTTAACTCAAATAAATGCCTTTGTTGGTCTTGGAGCTGAAGCGAACCTCCATAATGTTGTTTTAAATATTAAATATACATTTCAAAATTATAATTCAGATGCCTTGATAGTTTCAATACCCTGCTTGATAACGCTATTCACCTGGTCTAGGATTACAAAAAAAATAGTACGTTTAGCAACAATTCCATCTCCTCTTGCGGCCTTGATTTTGGGTACTAGTATTGCTTATATAATGAATTTAAATATCCCCTATATTGGAGATAAAATGGGAAGCGCTACCGATGGTAGAATCTTTAGTTTTTATATCCCTGATTTTAGCAGGCTCACAGAATTCTTTCTTCCAGCGCTAGCTTTAGCAGCTTTAGCTGTTTTAGATAGTTTGCTTAGTTGCAAAGTTGCTGATAATTTAACGAGCACTCGGCACAGTAGCGATAGAGAAACATTTGGACAGGGTATGGCAAATATGGTAGCAGGTCTTTTTGGAGGAGTAACTACTGCCACTGCAACGATGCGAACTGTTGCCAATATTAAATTTGGAGCAAAAACTCCGCTAGCATCAATTGTTCACGGTTTAACGCTTTTAGCTATATTGCTAGGTCTGGGTTCGTTCGTAGCTATTATCCCAACAGCCTGCTTAGCGGCTATATTGTTCAAGGTAGGTATTGAAATTATGGATTACAGAATAATACCTGTTCTAAAAAAACTCCCTATTTCAGATTTATTGGTATTTATGATTGTGTTATTAGTAACTGTTTTTGAAGACTTGATGGTTGCTATAGCAATCGGTACAATTTTTGCACTATTTAGTTCAAGATATGAATTAAGATCAATTTTTAATTTTAATTCAAGCGATTTAGTAGGAGGTTTGAATGGAACAGAATTTGCACCAAAAAATCTCGATTTAAATCAGCTTGATAAGTTGCCAGTCAAAATTCTAAGGCCGCAAGAATCTTTATTTTTCGGCACAATAGAGCCAATGATTGAAGCATACAGCGCTACAGATGAGCACGAAATTTTAATCGTTGATTTAAGTAATGTGTTGATGATTGATTTAACTGGGGCTTATGCTTTAGAGGACTTAATCAATAATACCATGAAAAAAAATACGGAAGTACTAATTACGGGTATGGATCCCAAAATAGAAAAAACTCTAGTTGGGCTTAATTTTGTTAAAAATATTGGGATAGATAATTTTAAAAGCTCAAAAGAATTTATTTCACCTATACTACAAAAGCGATATGGTTTATTTTTCGATACCGAATCCTAAATTGATTAATTGATGAAAATAGTCTTGATAGAGCCTTATTTTTCCGGCTCTCATAAGTCATGGGCCACTGAACTGAAATTTTTCAGTAGGCACAAAATTGAAATCATTTCCTTGCCAGGTAAATTTTGGAAATGGAGGATGCGTGGCGGTGCCATCACACTAGCAAAAGAGTTTATGGAGTTGAACTATGATCCAGACCTCCTTCTTGCAACAGATATGCTAGACCTTACAACTTTTCTTAGTCTTACTAGATCACGCTCCTCGAAATTACCGGTTGCTATGTATTTTCATGAAAATCAACTTTCATACCCTTTACCAAAGAATAGTAAAGATCTACAAAAAAAATATGAACGTCATTATGGATTTATAAATATTTCTTCAGCGCTAGCCGCTGATCATGTATTATTTAATTCAAATTATCATAGCGAATCTTTTCAAGTTGAAGGGCTAAAATTTTTAAGGAAATTTCCAGATTACAAGGAACCAGAAACGATGGATGTAATTCAAAAAAAGAGCGAAGTGCTCTATCTGGGCATGGATTTATCTAAATTTGATAAATATCAAAATATCAAAAAAAATAACCCACTTATTTTATGGAATCACAGATGGGAATATGACAAAAACCCAGAACCATTTTTTAGGAATCTATTTAAGCTAAAGGATGATGGGATAGATTTTAAAGTTGCTTTACTAGGGGAAAGTTTTAATTCAAAACCTAGCATTTTTGAAGAAGCTAAAAATAGACTCAAAAACCAGATAGTTCATTATGGGTTTTGCGATGAATTTTCAGCTTATGCTAAATGGGTTTGGATGGCCGACATTTTACCGGTAACAAGCAACCAAGATTTTTTTGGTGGGAGCGTTGTTGAATCTATGTATTGTGATACATACCCACTTTTACCAGATAGACTAACGTACCCTGAGTTATTGCCTAACGCATTGCACGCAAAACACATTTATTGTAGCTATGATGAATTATACAATAATCTTAAGAAAAGTATTTTAAACATTGAAGAGACGCGAAAATTTTCACAAAAAAAGATATTCAATCAATACAACTGGAAAAATATAATCAAAAGTTATGATGATTTGTTTGAGTCATTTGTGAGTTAATATTATTTAATTTCAAATGCGATATTTAGATTTATTATATCAATTTCACTGACTTTAATATTCAGTATTTCACCTATCCCATAGCTATTTTTTGAGTATTTACCCATAAGCGTCAATTTATTTGATGATAATACGTATAAATCGCGAGGGAGCTTCTTCACATCTATATATCCTGTTATTTCTGTTCCAGTTTCGCAAATTAATAAATGCGATGGTTTTATATTTACAATAATTCCTTCAAGTGTTTTGTTTGTTTGTGATTTAAGCCATCGCAATCCTTTTAATCTTAAATAATCCCTATTTGCCAGCTTAGCCTTTACTTCGCCTAAGTTGCAAAAATCAATAGATTCAGAAATATTATTATTTTGTTTTTTTAGTATCCTGTGAACTAAAAGGTCAGAGTATCTCCTGATGGGGCTAGTAAAATGCGTATACTCCTTAAAGCCTAGTCCGTAATGCCCAATATTTTTCGATGAATAAAAAGCTTTTTTCATTTTCCTTATTAAAAGAAGCGATAAAATATTGCGTGAGCTCGAATTATCAAATTTTCTTAAAAAGTCGTTTATTAATTTTACGCTAAGTTTATTTGAAACTTTCTTTTCGCTAGAGAACTTTTCTATAATATGTTTTATATAATTTTCATTCTGAAGCGTTGGGAGATCGTGATTTCTGAAAAGACCTAATTGTCGAGACTCTTTATTTATTTTGATGATTTGTTTTGCTGCAATTTTATTTGCAATTAGCATACATTCTTCAACGATCTTATGAGAATCTTCCTTTTCCTTTTTTGAGAGTGAGTTAATTTTTTTTGAGCGGTTTGGGCTATACACAATTTCATGATGATCTATGCTTAATGCATTTTTTAGCCGTTCATTCTTTAGCTCGCTAGCTACTTTGTTTAGAATATTTAACAAATCAGAAAAAGGGCTGGTATTTAATTTTTTTAATACATTCGAAGCTTCACTGTATGAAAATCTTTTGTTGCTAGTAATAATAGATTCAAAAAAAGAATATTCAACTATTGAGCAGTTGCTATCTAGCTCAATTTTTAAAGTCATTGCTAGCCTTTTTTTATTAGGCTTTAGTGAGCACAAATCAGTTGAAAGTATTTTTGGCAGCATATGAAAAACTTTTTCTGGAAAATAAAAACTGTTTGCTTTTTTTCTTGCACTATTGTCAATACTATCACCCTCTTTTACATAAGCTGATACATCAGCAATATGAACAAATAAATCATAGCCATATTCTTTTTTAATCACACTAAGCGCATCGTCAAAATCTCCAGCATTATCTGGATCAATTGTTATTGTATCTAAATCTGATAGATCAACTCTATCTTTTTGATGCTCTTTTAATATTGATTTGTAATGAGTCTTGTCTTTGTCGTTAAGATTAATCTTAGATGAGTCATTTAATTCATACCTTCCTGAAACAAATAGAAAGTCACTATCAATATTATTCTCACTAGAAATTAAAGATGTAGTTTTTGCATATGCTGTCTTGTGATTCTCGCGCCAATCAAGAATTTTTATTTTTACAATATCTCCAGCTGATGCGTTGATATTGTTTTGTTTGATAGAAATTGATTTTGACTGAAACGGATAAAGAGATGCTTTTAAATGGTCTTTTTTTGCAAAAATCTTAGCAGTAAATACATTTTTATTTCTACTAATAATCTTCTCGACTTTAGCTTTTTTTTGATTTTGCTGTGACTCGATTATTCCAACTTTAACTGTATCTCCATCTAGAGCAGATTTTAAATAAACATGGCTAATATAATGCTTATCGCCAGTATTTTTATTAGTGACAAATCCACCACGGTCAATAATATTAATATCAGAAATAAATGAAGAGGCTAGTGCTGTTTTTTTCAATGTCTTTCAAATAGAAAATATAGGTTTAATAGCACTTCACTTTTGCTCGATAAGGTAAGTTCCTTTTGTTACTTTAAAGCCTTTTTTGGACCAGGTAGCTATTTCAGGATTATTGCCTTTTCTTTCTCTAATTGAGGCACATCCAACATCACCATTTTTCCCAAGAGCTACAATTTTATCATTGAAATCAACTTTTGAGGGCCCTCCGTTTATATCAACAATACGCTTGCATACTTCTTCGCATGCTTCTTGTGGACTTTTTCCGTTGCGCATTAATTCTACCCCTAGAAAGGATCCGCATGATCTGATCATTTCTTCTCCTCTGCCAGTGGCCCCAACAGCCCCAACCTCATTATCAACATAAAGACCTGCTCCAATTATAGGAGAGTCTCCAATTCTTCCGGGAATTTTCCATGCGAGCCCACTAGTTGTTGTGATGCCCGCAATATTCCCATCGCTGTTTAGACCCAAGACATTAATTGTTCCAGTTGTTCTCTTGTTAGAATCGTTACTATTCGATGGAGGAAGATAGTCATCTTTTTCAGAAAGATTTTCTCGCCATTTAACCCAAATTTTTCTAGTCTTTTCAGTTAATAAGTTTTCAATTTTGAAACCGTGCATTTTTGCAAAATCCTGTGCTCCCTTACCCACTAGATGGATATGGTCAGTTCTTTCCATTACAAGCCTAGCAACAGAGCTAGGAGTCTTGATTCCTTCAATGCAAGCCACAGAACCGCAATTGTGATCCGAACCATTCATTATAGAGGCATCTAATTGGACAGTTCCATTCATATTTGGTAAACCACCATAGCCAACGGAAGTATCATTTGGGTCTAGTTCAGTAACATTAGCAGAAAGCTCAATTGCATCCAAAAGCGAACCATTTTTCCTTAAAACCTCCCAACCTGGTCGTAGTACTTTTTTACCCCACTTTTCTCCCCTGCTGCAAAGAATTACAGGGTTATTTTTAATAGATGTATTTGATTTTGCTAGTAAGTTAGAATTTAATGCTGGCAAAGAAAGACCTAATGCAGAAATAGATTTAATAAATTTTCTTCGATCTATCATTTGATTTTACTCCTTTGAAAATATCTTTAAGTATTTAATGGTGATCTAATCTAATTCAAATTATTATGATTATGACAGGTAAATAGATTTATCTAATTTATTAATTACTTTTTCTGAATTTATGTCCCATTCAAAACCTATATCCCTAAAAGATGTTTTCTGGCTGTGGCTACCACTGGCTGGAAGCTGGTTATTGATGGGCATCGAGTCTCCAATGTTGGCGGCTTTTGTGGCAAGAATGGTTTCTCCAGAAATTACATTAGCAGCATGGGGATCCCTTGTATATCCAATATCTCTAGTGGTTGAGGGGCCAATCATTATGCTTCTTACAGCTAGTACAGCACTCGCAAAAGATCTGCCTTCTTATAAGAAGCTATTCAAATTTATGCTCATAATGTCTTTGGTACTTTCAGCGATTCATATCTTAATCGCTTTTACTCCATTGTTCTTTTTTGTTGCTAACGACTTGATGAATGTACCAAAAGCGCTCTTAGGTCCCGGTAAAACAGGACTTCAAATCATGACACCTTGGACCTTGATGATTGCTTGGAGAAGACTTAATCAAGGAGTGATGATAAAGCATGGCAGTTCAAATATGGTTGCAATTGGGACAGCTATTAGATTAATTACTTTAGTATTTGTATTATCATATGGTAGATGGTTTTCAGATTTATCAGGAATAATTGTTGGCTCATCAGCAGTTGCTTTGGCTGTTACAGCAGAAGCTATTTATGCACAACTAGCAGTAAGAAGAATATTAAGAGGAATACTTTCTAAAGAAAACGTATCTGAACAAGTTACGCGAAAAAGCTTCATTAGGTTTTATCTACCTTTAGCAATTACCCCGCTTGCATCTTTATTAATTCATCCCGTAGGCTCTGCAGGGATGAGTCGTATGCCTGAAGCATTGCCGTCACTTGCAGCATGGCCGGTAGTTTATGGATTAGTATTCATAACAAGATCACTGGGCTTTGCCTTTAATGAAGTAGTTGTAGCTTTGCTACCACATCCAAATGGAAAGCTTGAGCTTTTAAGATTTACCCGAATTCTGGCTATCTCAACCAGCGCATTTTTAGGAGTATTGGCTTTAACTCCAATCGGGGGTTATTGGTTTTTATATGTAGCGGGACTATCAGAGGAGCTTGCCTACATATCTTCGATAACATTAGTGTTCGCAATTCTAATGCCTGGCTATCAAGCCTATCAAGCATGGTATAGTGGACTTTTGGTGAATAAGAACCTGACAAACGGCATTAGTTTCGCTGTGCTAATATATGCAATAATAGCTATTATTGGACTATGGCTTGGAACGCGTCTTGCTACTTTTCCTGGAATATATTGGGCGGTGAATGTTTTTGTTTTTGCTGGTTTATCCCAAACACTATATTTAAGATATTCTTATAAAAGAATTGGATAGAATATGGAAAAATTTGAACTCAAAGATAACGTCAAAATAAAATCACCTCAAATCCACGAGTCAGCTTTCATTGCAGATGGTGCGAAAATTATTGGTGATGTTATAATGCAATCCCAAAGCTCTGTTTGGTACAATACCGTAGTACGAGCAGATATTAACCAAATTATTATTGGGGAACGTTCCAATATTCAAGATAATAGTGTGCTGCACCTTGAAAATGATCAGGGTGTAAGCATTGGAGATGATGTAACCATTGGTCATAACGCGATTATCCATGGATGCACCATTAAAAATGGAGCATTAATTGGAATGGGTTCAATAATAATGAATGGAGCAACGGTTGGAAGGGGAGCTGTTATTGGTGCTGGTGCAATTGTTACTGAGAATATGCAAGTTCCTGACTTAGGGCTGGTTGTAGGAATTCCAGGAAAAGTAATCAAAACATTACCTGATAATACATTTGAAAAGAATGTAAAGTGGGCTAAAAAGTATACTCAACTCGCCATGATTCATAAAAAGCAAAATGTTTAGATCGTTTTGTTTTTATCGCATTTTCTTATAGCTTCTCCCTCAATTTTCGAGGTATGAATTGAAACTAGTTTTAGCAACCCATAACAATGGGAAAATTATAGAGATGCAACATGCTCTAGCAAATATTTCTGTGGATTTAATTACTCTGAATGATTTTCCACATATCGGTGAAATACCTGAGACAGGAAAAACCTTGCTTGAGAATGCATTTATCAAAGCAGAGGCTGTCTATTCTGAAACTGGGATACCCGCCCTAGCTGATGATACAGGATTAGAGATTGATGCACTGAATGGAGAACCCGGTGTTTTTTCTGCTCGCTATGCTGGAGAAAGTGCTTCTTACCAAGAGAACTGCACTAAAGTATTAAGTAAGTTAGATGGGGTTAGGATGGAAAAGCGAACAGCAAAATTTCGTACTGTAATTGCTTTCGTGGGCAAAGATGAGAAATTTCATTGCGAAGGATACGTTAATGGCTTGATAGTTAGTAAGAAGACCGGCGAAAATGGATTTGGCTATGACCCTATTTTTTACTACCCTAAACTTAAAAAAACATTTGCTGAGCTTAAAAAAGACGAAAAGAATAGTATTTCACATCGTGGTAAAGCTTTACGTAACTTCTCCAAAATACTTGAAAAACAAAGAAACCATAAAAATGTCAAAATATAAGGAGCTGACTATAGTAACAACGTTAACGGATTAATCTCACATTAGAACAGATAAATGTGCCACTTGGCAATTGTTAACAATTAATTATAGGAGGTAGGTCTTTTGATTAGAAAGACCCTACAAGTCAGTTTATTATTTTGGACGACCGTTTCTTTCGCATTATACGGCCAACAAGATTCGTCCATTGTGGATATACCAAGCCATTGGTATCCTGTATCAAAATACGTAATAAAGCCATTTGAAATAAGTTCACAAAGCCTAATTATACCTTCTGATTCAACAAGATATCAGAGTAGAGGCTTAATTAAACTGCCATTCTTTCTAATCAAGAACACACATGTAGCTAAAGACTGGTCAATAATTGAGATAAAAGGAAAAATTCAAGGGCGGTCATACTCTATTCCTTTTATAGCACCAGTAGAATGGTATTTTGATAAAAAAATACAGATAAATAGAAAGATAGCCCTCACTAAGGTTATAAACGATACAACTCGCTCGATGGGTGCACAAGCTCAATTTTTACAAGACAATCGAGGAAGAGGGGTTGAAGTTATTGGAGTAAATGTTGGCCAACTCGGAAGAGTGTCTTTATCAGCTCGAGGAAATGTAACCGTTAAAGGAAATCTAGTTTTTCAAGATCAAGAACTTATTCGGTCAAAGGTAAGTGAAACTCGAAACACACATTTGAAATTTGATCAAATGCAGCGAATCAGCGTTGAGGGGAAAGTTGGCGAAAGAATTTCTGTAAATGTAGACCATGACTCAGAGCGAGATTTCAATTGGGAAAATAATATTCGCATAAACTATAAAGGCAAAGAAGATGATATCATTCAATCGGTTGATGCAGGAAATGTATCATTAGCCCTTCCCGGGTCACAGTCACTAATGGGCTCAGCCAATCATCAAGGACTCTTTGGAGTAAAAACTACTTCTAAATTTGGGCCAATGAACGTTACGGCTATTGCATCTGTTGTAAATACAGAAAAAAAATCTGAGCAATATAAAGGCACAAGTGAATCTCAAACTCAAGAAATTAAAGATTATAGTTATGTGAAAAATCAATATTTCTTTGTTCATGAGTGGTTTAGAAATGGATCGCAAACAACGCTCAATAATGTACCGGTTCAAATCCCTCCATTTTATCCTCTTAAGGAGGGGTTACACCAAATTGGAAATATTGTAATTAGAAATTTTGAATTGTATCAACTTGACCAGTCAACAAATTCTGAGACAAATCCTGGTACTGCTTTTGCTGATCTACTTTCCCCAGAAGAAAGTAATGACCAAACAGGGAATTTTAAGAGACTAGATCAAGGTCAAGATTATACCCTTAGCGAAGACCTTGGATTTATACGTTTGCGTCAAAAAGCAACCGACGAAGTAATTGGTTGTACCTATGTAATAACAGATCGCATTACTGGAGATACGCTTTATGCGGTTGGTGAAGGGATTTCACAAACAAATGAAGCATTAAAATTAAAAATGCTAAAACCAAGAAATCTTAACCCAAGCCATCCGGTGTGGCCTTTGATGTTTAAAAATGTATACTACCTTGGCACAAATAATATTAATAAAGAAGGATTTGATTTACGAATCGTAAATGATCGACTCACAGTACCAAGCCATCTTGATAGTCAAGGTAATCCGTATATTACATTATTTGGATTGGATAGTCTAAATGAGAGCGGGTTACGAGTAGCGGATCAAAAAATAGACTTAACAAATCCAAACATTATCAATCTGGTTAATGGTGAAATATTTTTCCCCTCATTTCATCCTTTTGCAGCAGATACCATTTCAGATGGAAATCAAACTGTAGGATTGAAAGGATCCTTAGGAGAAGGAAAGATGTATTTTTCTACCCAAAGGACACAAATAAGCAATGACAGTAGATTTACAATTGAAGTTGATTATTCAAATCAAAGTTCGACAATCAATCTTGGCTTTATGATTGTTGAAGGAAGTGAGCAAGTTTCAAGAGGGGGCGTACCTCTAAAAAGAGGAATAGACTATCAAGTTGACTATTTCAGCGGTACAATTATTTTGTCAGACAATATTGATCCAAATGCTGAGCTTGATGTGACCTACGATAGGCATCAATTTGTAAATTTTGATAAAAAAACAATTTTGGGAGTTAGGTCTCAAATGGATTTTGGTGAAAATTCTTTTATAGGAGGTACTGCGCTTTATTACAATCAGTCAATTATGAATGAAAAAGTTGAAGTTGGATATGAACCAATGCGAAACTTCATGTTTGGTGTAAATGGTAGATTTAAACAAGACCTTCCTTTTGTGACAAGCTCGTTGGATAAATTACCATTTATTGAAACTGATAAACAGTCTGGAGTTTCTTTCGAAGGTGAGTTTGCTCAAATTTTACCAAATCCAAACCCAATAAATAATAGCGCGACAGGTGATCCTAATGGTGTAGCATTTATTGATGATTTTGAAGGATCAAAAAGAACAACATCCATACCTATTTTGCGCCGTTTTTGGAGAGAGGCTTCTGCGCCAATTGACCAGCTAGCGGGAACGCCTGCCTTGCAATACAAACGAGCAAAATTAAGATGGTTCAATCCTTTTGCTCAAATAAGAACAAAAGATATTTGGCCGAATTTGTCAACCTCTATACAAGCGCAGAATGAGACAACGGATATTTTAGTATTGAGATACAATAAGAAATCCCATCAAGAGGATATTCCAAATGATTCCTTATGGAGCGGTATCATAACCCCATTTCATTCTGGAGACTATGACCAAACTCAAACGAAATTTTTTGAAATCTGGTTACAAGGAGAAGGCGCTACTGTTTCAGTTGACCTTGGTCAGATAAGTGAAGACAGAGATGGAAATGGTAAATTGAACACTGAAGATATTCCAGTTGGAGGCTTGATAGGAGATGGTATTTTGGATGATGAGGAAGATGTGGGCCTTGATGGATGTAGCGATGCATTTGAAAATGGGTGGGGTGGGTGCTTAGACCCCCTAGGTCTATCTTATTCTGATTATTTAAATTTAGGTGAAGAAATTTTAATAAATGCTAATAATGACATTTTACCTGATGACCCAAACGATGATAATTGGGAGTACGTTGAAGGAAGCAATGATTATACTAAAATCAATGGAACGGAGAATAATGCATTAGACGCAGGAAGATATCCTGACACAGAAGATTTAGATAGAACGGGTTTTTTAGATAGAACAAATGACTATTTTACGAAATCATTTTCACTGTCCGATACAACGTATTTGGCAGGTGAAACTAAAACAAAAAATGGAGAATTAACCGGTTGGAAGCTTTTTAGAGTACCTTTGGTTGACTTTGAAGCAATAAATACATTAAAGGATAAATCCTGGGACAATATCCACCATTTACGTTTACGCATCAGCGATACAGCTCAACCAACCACTATCTATGTAGCGAAAATTGAACTAGTTGGAAATGAATGGCAAGAACTAGGAATAGCAACAGATACAAGTGAGGTTTACAGAAAGGAAAACTCTGATTCGCTATTCGCAATTTCTGTAATTAATACCGATGACAATGCAAACTATAGACCCCCGCGAGGTGTACAGGGAGAATTTGATAGAATAAATCAGATTCGATCTAAAGAGCAATCACTGGTAATGAAATTCAATGATTTACCCTCAAATACAAGTGGTGCAGCAATGAAAACACTTATGTCTTTAAGCGGTGATCGTGCGCAAAGTTATTTATCGTACGATAGAATGAAAATGTATGTTTATGGATCTAGTTCTTCCATCACAAATGAAAAATCTGATGTACAAATGTTTATGCGCTTTGGATTTGGTAATAATTATTATGAAATTTCTCAGCCAGTATATGATGGGTGGGATGAATCATTAAATCGTAACTCAATTGATCTTGATTTAAAATGGTTAACTAGTTTGAAGCTCCAAGACTCTACATCAATAAATAAATTCTCCAAAACTGATATATTTAAAGATTCAACAGATCTCAAAGAATATCTTTTTACAGATGAAGTCGGGATTGAAACTGGTAAATCAATTAAGATAAAAGGACAACCTTCTTTAAATAGGATTCAATATTTTGTCGTGGGTGTCAAAAATCTATCTGGAATACCAATTTCTGGAGAAGTTTGGCTTGATGAATTAAGGCTAAGTGGAGTAAAAAGAGATAAAGGTGTATCTATGAGACTGCAGAGTAGATTTAATTTTGCTGATCTAGTAAATACATCATTTGCCTATAGAAGACAAGATGCCGATTTTCATACACTTCAAAAAAGACTAGGATCAAATCGTTCCAATGAAAGCTTAAATATGAATGCAGGATTTAACCTTGATAAGCTTATGCCGTCAGAATGGGGAATAAAAGTGCCAATATCTACCAGTTTTGCCCAGGCAATTAATAAGCCTAAATACTTTCCTGGCCAAGATGTCCTAGTAGATCAATCATCTCCTCCTGACTCTATTTTAAATATTAACAATTCATTGAGTATGAATATATCTGCATCAAAAACATCAAAGTCTGACAATAGAATAATTAAATATACTCTAGATAAGATAAAGACTAGATTTAGCATGAATAGAAGACTTGCATCAAATGAAATTCAAAAAGAAATTTTAAATGAATCTTATTCTGGTGGCTTGAGCTATGCTTTGCCCTTTGGGAGAAATAATTACATAATGCCTCTTAAGTGGATGTCATCAGTTCCTTGGATTGGCGAAAAGTTGGGCAGTACACACTTATACTACACCCCCAGTGCTTTGAATGCTTCAATAAACTACAACGAACAGCTTTCTCAGCGAACCCCCAGAAAGGGAGAAAAATCTCCAGATGATTATAACTTTGGATTGAGTCAGTCATATATCATGGATTATAAGATAACAGAGATGGTATCTACAAAATACAGTAGATCGGTTAATAGCAATATGGCGGAGTCTAGAGGCTACCAATTAAATTCAATTATGAAGGGTGATGTAGGGTTTATTTCCGATGTAAATGAAAGTTTTAATTCATCATTTTCGCCGGTAATTTTTGATTGGCTTAAACCTTCATTCAGCTATTCTTCAAATTATAGATGGAACAAATCCAGAGATAAAAATATCGAAGGTTCAAATATATCTAGTCAACTTAGACTCTCTTCAGGTGTAACATTATCGCCAACGCGATTAGTAGAAATTTTCTATAAACCATCAACTGCAAGAAGTACACCAGCGCGTACTCCAACCAGAAATTCATCTTCTCGTTCACGCAGACGTATACCTGGAAAAAATATTTCTGAAGAAGATACTGGTTTTGATGATTCTTACGAAGAGACCAGAGAGAAAAAACCTGAAAAAGTTAAAAAGAAAAGAGAAAATAAGATTCTTAACTCAATGCACAGTATAACAAAAAAGTTCAGTCCGATTAATATTTCGTATAATGAAAATTATAATAAAACAGGTTTAGGGGTTCTGGGTGAAACTCCATTTGCTTATCGCTTAGGCTTTGAAAGAGAGCACGGGCTAGAACACTCGAGCCAGGTAGGTTCAAATACCGGAAATTTTGACCGTAAAAGAGATTTTTCAATTCGATCTGGTGTAAGCTTAACCAGAATGATAAATATCGCATTTAATTATGCTCAAAATGTATCTAACAACTTAAGGGGGTCTGGATTAGAGCAAAGATCTGTTTCAAGGGACTATTTATCTTATGGAGAATACCTTGAAAACGGTTTCCCTTTTCTTGGTTGGTCAATTAGGCTTACTGGTCTTGAAAGAAATAAATTTATAAGTAAATATGTAAATTCATTAAGCTTTGATCATGCAACTACCGGCAAAGAGAGTAGATCGTGGCAATTTGATCAATTCTCAGGACCACCAATTTCATTTTTTGCAATTGATGATTTCATTTCATCCTATAGAGACAATCAAAGAACCTCTAGGGTAAATATGAATTTTGCACCTTTAATAGGCGCAACAGTTGCTTTAAAAAAAGGTGTTTCAATAAATATGAGACATAATCGGACTATGTCAAAAGAGATTACAGCAAATGGGGGACAGAAAATTTTTAATGATCAATCCTATCTTATTTCAGCAAACTATGCTCATAAAGGAGGGTTTAATATTCCAGTGCCATTTTTTGATAATTATAAAATTAATAATCAGGTTAATTTTACCTTTAATTTTGATATGAATAAAAACAGAACACTTCAAAAAGCTCAGGAAGCAGTAAAATTTGCGGAAACTACATTTACCACAAGTTGGAAATCAGGTTTTCGCTTAACATATTCATTTTCAAAATCCGTTAGTGGTAGTATGGTATGGGAGTACAGGGAAAATGATTCAAAACATACCGGTAAAAAAGTGGACAGAGATTTTGGATTTGATGTTAACTTGGCAATAAGAGGATGATGAAAAATTTAAATTTTATAACACTATTTTGTTTGGTTACATTTGGTGGATGCCAGTCAAAATCTCCCATTTTCAATGCGGATAAAGCATTTAACTATTTAGTTAAGCAATGTGATTTTGGTCCTCGTGACCCGGGATCAATAGGACATGAAAAGGCCTTAGAGTATTACTTAGCTACCTTTAAAAATTTAGCGGATACTGTTTTTACTCAATCGTTTGATGATAAAATGCCCCGAACAGGAGCACAAGTTACGATGAATAATGTCATTGCACGATTTAATACCAGTTCACCAAGGCAAATTATGATTTCAGCGCATTGGGACACAAGACCTTGGGCAGAAAATAGCAATAGTGTCATGCGAAAGAATTCTCCAATCATAGGAGCAAATGATGGGGCAAGTGGAGTTGCGGTTCTGCTTGAATTGGCAAACGTACTTCATAAAAATCCTCCTCCTATTGGAATAAATATCGTATTGTTTGACGCTGAAGACTATGGAGTCCCGGGTGATAATTGGACATATTGTATTGGCTCACAGTACTTTGCACGAAACTTGCCAATACCATATCCTGAAAGCGCTATAAATATTGATATGATTGCAGATAGGCAGCCAGAATTTTTCATAGAGCGTATATCCTATCAGCAAAATGCGGCATTGGTATTAGAGCTTTGGGAGTTATCAGAAAATCTTGGCCTTAAAGCATTCAAAAAACAAGCAAAGCATGCTGTCTTTGACGACCATGTACCTCTTTATGAGATTGCAGGAATCCCTGCTGTAAACATCATTGATTTTGACTTTCCAAATGATAAAGTAAATTATCACCATACACATTATGACATTGTACAAAATTGTTCACCGGAGGGAATGGGTCAAGTAGGAACCTTATTAGTGAACTACATTTATAAATTTGATGAAAAGTAGAATTAATAAAATAAGCTTTATTTTTATTACATCTTTTCTGATGTTTAGCTGTGAAGAGCCGTCTTCAATAGCTGAACCATTCCCAATAAATGAAATCAATTTTGATTATTTACAGGGATCTGACAAGCTCTATATTTCTGCGAGAGTAAGTCAGCGTTATATGAATTCATCGCTAGATTCTGTTGAGGTACTGTGGAGCGGTATCAATGCGGCTAATGCAAACGACACGCTGAAGTTGTTTGATGACGGATCAGAAGGCGATATACTTTCTAGTGACAATATTTTTTCAAGGAAAATTTTAAATTCTAATTCTGTAATTGCAAATGTAATTCCAAAGGGGGCTAAGGATTCAGTATTCTTATCAATACAAAGCGTATTCAAGGGAAGATTAATTCAGTCCGATGTTGAATTCTTTGTTTTGGGTAACATACATCCAAAAATAGGTTCCATTGTATTGCCTCAAAGTGTAGATAGACCCTCATCTAATGCAGACCCTAATATTGTAAATACAATTAAATTTACAGTTTCAGCTAATGCATCTGATGCCAATGGGTTAGAAGATATAAAAAGAGTTTTTTTCAGATCTTATCATGTTGGCTTAGATTCTTTGATGAACAATGGAAATCCAATTTTATTGCTTGATGACGGTTCTGGTCCTAATGGTAACGGTGACCTTCAAAAAGGGGATGGTACTTTTTCAAGGACTATATCTATAGCGGAAAATGCTTTAGTGGGTACTTATCATTGGACATTTGAGGCGCAAGACCAATCAAATGCTTACAGTGACACTGTTAAAAGAACTATTATTGTTAAATGAAAAAATTAACCATTATATTTTTATCTTTTTCCTTTATCCTGGGTCAGGATATGATCCCAAGAAAATATAAAATGAGATACTCAAACTTTGATAGTAGTGCTTATCGTGGTTTGAAAACAAATATCATAGGAGATATTGTACCTCAAACTGATACTTTGTTATGGCTAGGAACAGGATCGGGTCTTGCAGTATTGCGAGACACATTATCAATATATACATTAACATCAACTAAAGAGATTGGTGATGGTCAGACATCAACTTCTACGCCTGAAGGTGCGGTTTCAGCTCTTGCTGTTAATGGAAATTCTTTGTTTGCGGCTTTTGCAAAAAGCGGAGATAACATAACAATTGGAAACGGACTTATTTATTCTTCAAACTCAACTGGTAATTCAACTAGCTGGACTTATTTCGACCAATTAACTGATACAGATGCAGACTCTTTGTCTCCGTTTGCTAAACGTTTTTTTAGAGCTCTTCCAATTACTGTAAAAGAAGCAAACGTTACCTATGATGCTTCAATAAATGGAAATGATATTTATATAACTAGCTGGGCCGGTGGATTAAGAAGGTATAATACTATTACAAAAATCTGGCAAAGAATACCTCTACCCCATGATAGCGATTTAGCGCTGAATACTTGCGATGAATCAAGTTACATCTCCACTTCTAGTGGGAGCATTTTAAAAGATTTTTATCTTAATCCTCGCGATCCAAATGATGGAGGAAATCATAACCATAAAGCATTCTCGGTTATAAGCTATTCTGACACAGTGTGGGTTGGAACAGCAAACGGAATTAATAGAGGACTGATCGGTGCGTATGGATGTATAGATTGGACGCACTACACATCACCAGCGGACGGGTTGACTGGTGGATTTGTGGTTGATCTAGCTGTCCAAAGATATAAGGGGTATACAATAATTTGGGCAGCAACAGTGCTTGCAGAAACAGGAGAATCCAATGGAGTAAGTTATTCTATTGATGGAGGAGACACCTGGAACTCAACTCTTTTGGGCGAAAGAGCGTATAATATAACTGCGTCTGATTCGATTGTTTTAGTAGCTTCAAAAACAGGTCTTTGGAAAACAGTTATCGACGATCCTGCAGATATAGCTAAGCCTTGGGCAAAGTATAAATCAGCAAAACAAGTATTAGAGGTGGGTTCAACTGGAACATATAGAATTGATGAAATTTTGAGCGATGAGGTTGTTGCGGTTTCTTATGACAAGCGACCTTTTTATTCATCTGATGCAACAATTTGGATTAGCTCTTGGGATGGTCTTGCTCGAGCAATGAATACATTTGGAGGAAATTGGCAAATTTATAGACCTAATTATGACCCTAAAAAAGCGTATGCTTATCCAAATCCTTTTTCTCCATATGAACACAACCAATTGCAGGGAAGTGGATATGTTCATATCAACTTAAATGTAAAAGTTTCATTTGTAGTAAAGATGGATGTATTCAATTTTGCAATGGAAAAAGTTTCAACTCAGGAGTTTGACAGGCGAAGAAGTAGTACGGGTTCATTTAAATGGAACGGTAAAGATGACAGTGGAAGAATTGTAGATAATGGTGTCTATTTTATAAGACTAGAGTATGATGAAAAGGTTGAGTGGATAAAACTCATAGTGGTAAAATAATGAAAAAAATAATAATACTTTTTATGTTATTTATGTCCATGAGTTTGTCAGTAGCTCAAAAGCAGGGATCGTATGCTGGAGGGTTTTTACGAATGGGAACATCTGCAAGAGCCGTTGCAATGGGTAGTTCTTTTACCGCAGAAATAGATAAAGGTTTTGCGGCATACCATAATCCTGCTACTCTTACACATTTAAAAAAATCTCATGTTGGGTTTAGCAATCATTTTTTAATGCTAGATAGGCAGTTAATGACAGTAAATATTTCTATGCCCTTACCTCCATCAGCTGCGATTGGGGTTTCGTGGATCGGAGCAGGAGTTGATAATATTGATGGAAGAAGCATGGCTGGCGAACATACCAAGAATTTATCAACATCTGAAAATGCATATATGCTTTCTTTCGCTCAAACAATGTTGCCATGGCTATCTATAGGATTAAATGTTAAGGTTTTGCGCCATCAGCTGCCTGTGAATTCTATGGACCTTACTGGCAAGGGGGTAGGTATGGATTTTGGTATTTTTATTAAAACTAAATCTGGAGCAAACTACGGTATCATGGTTCAAGATTTAAATTCAAGGTACCAATGGAAAACAGATAAAATTTTTGAAAGAGGAAAAGTATATATTGAGCAATTCCCAACTATGTACAGATTTGGATCAACTTTTAATTACAGCAAAGCTTACATAACTACGGACGCAGGTATTGTTATGAGCGGAAGTAATTTAGTTGCTTATACTGCGCGTTTTGGTGTTGAATATAAATACTTAGAGCATTACTATCTTAGAGGGGGATTTGGAAACGGTCGTGTGGGTGTAGGGCTTGGCCTTGATTGGTCGTTATTTGAAGATATGGACAGTAGATTGGATTACGCCTTCACGCTTGAAGGAGCAGCTGGAATTTCACACGTATTTACGTATGCTTTCACGTTTTAAGTTACCGATCTTATCCTTATTTCTTTCTGCAGGAATGAGTACAGGATTACAGTTTTTATCTATTCCATCATCAGCTAATGACCTTATTGTATTTCGATCCTCCTGGAGAAATCCTTCATTTTTAAATGCCCAAGGAAAGTTGCCCGAGCTATCTTTTGCCTATGGAAAATGGTTTGGAGAAACAGAGAATTTATCTTTTAACTGGCAAGGGAAGATTCGATCAAATAATGCTGGTATTGCAATGAGGTATGTTGGCATTAATGATATGGAATTGAGAGGTAATACGCCTACTTCAGAACCCTTAGGTTATTATGGCGCTTATGGAGTTGCAACTAAAGCAATAACCAGTTTTTCAAAAGGGAATCTAAATTATGGATTTGCATTACAATTAATATCGATGCAGATCTATCAAGATGCTAGTACGGGCTTTGCAGCGGATTTAGGTATATCATGGCAAGTTAACGAAAAAATAAATTTAGCTGCCTCAGTTATAAATGCTGGAAAAATGAATGCTTTTAGAAACGAGAGACCTGTTCTTCCAGCTAGATTAAATGGCATTTTATCTTACAAAATAAATAGTACTGACATTTTTCTTTCTGTTGAAAAAAATGAACTGATCGAAGAACCGATCTATTCTATTGGTTCAGCTTTTAAGATAGATAATATTTTTTTTGGAGCAACGGCAATGATGAATGATAATTTAAAAATGATTTCTTCGGGTATTGGTATAAACCTGGGGTCTTATTCTTTTTCTTATGGATTTCAATTAGGAAATCAGGATATTGGGTTCCCTCAAATTATAGATATATCTTTTAGGCTGCCATGACAAACAACTTAATAAAATATAAACGTATTATATGGGCACTATCTATTGCAGTAGTTATCTTGATCTTAAGTAACTATTCCGCATTAAGAAAATTAGATCTGATAATTCGAGCCCCTTTTGATAAAATTGAAGAAATTGAGGAACCTGTTTTCCAAGATAGCGTGGTTATTGATGATAAAAAAAACGCAAATATAATAGTTCTTGTTATTGACGATTTTGGTTATAGAAATGACTCTATATCAGACGGTTTTCTAGATCTACCAGTTCCTATCACCTGTGCAGTTTTACCCGGCCACAATCAAAGTTCTCGTTTTGCTAAAAAAGCAATAAATGCCGGTAAAGAGGTCATTGTTCATATGCCAATGCAATCAGCGATAACTTCTTCGGGAGAAGATGAATTCAAATTAAAAATAGGTATGACTAGCGAAGAAATTGAATGGCGCTTAAACGAAGCATTAAATGAAATACCTGAAGCTGTTGGAATTAACAACCACCAGGGGTCTAAAGCGACTACAGATGGTAAAGTGATGGCAGTAGTAGCATCTGTTTTAAAAAATAAAAATAAATTTTTTCTGGATAGCAGAACTTCTTCAAAAACAGTTGGTGAAAATACGATGCGCTCTGCTGGCGTCCCAACGGCTAGAAGACATATTTTTTTAGATAATGATTTAAGTATTGAAAATATATCAAAACAGCTTGATAAGCTAGTTACTGTAGCTGAGAAAAAAGGATTAGCAATAGGGATAGGACATGTTAAGGGCAATACATTAAAAGTTCTTGAGGAAGAAATACCCGCTTTAGTAGAGCAAGGTTTTGAATTTAAATTCCTCTCTCAGGTTGTAGATTGATACCGGTTAAATTTTTCAAATCTTTTTTTTATTTACTTTTGCTTGGGATCACGTTCGGGCAAGACACCTTAACAATCATGTCTTATAACACATTACGATTTAGTTCAAATGATGTTTCAAGAACACAGCATTTTGAAAAAGTAATTAATTATGTTAAGCCTGATATAGTGGCATTCCAAGAGATTGAAGATCGGGGTGGAATCGATCTTCTTTTAAATGAAGTATTTAATAAAAATTCTCAAGACTATTCTTCGGGTCCATTGTCAAGCTCGAGAGATATGGAAAATGGAGTCATATATAATAATTCTAAATTAGACATGGTTTCCAACAAATCGATTTCAACAGATTTGAGGGATATAAGTGGATTTAGTTTTACTATTAAAAATGCTGCTCAAAACGTATCATCCTTTACAGTATTTTCTGCACATTTAAAGGCTAGTACTGGCTCAAGCAATGAAAATAGAAGATGGGAAGAGGCAAAGCGGTTACAATACTATATAGGTCAACAAGATAAAGATTTTCGATATATTTTAGCAGGAGACTTAAATCTTTATGGTCCAAATGAGCGGGCATACAAGCTGCTTGTAGATAGTATGTCTGTTGATCTAGATGATCCTGTAGGGGATTGGTCAAGAGATGATAATTCAAATGTCTTAAAATATACGCAATCAACGCGAACAGATCAGATTGGGGATGGAGGTTCAACGGGAGGATTAGATGATAGATTTGATTTTATATTATTCTCAGATCATTTCACTAAAAACGATCCCAATCTTAAGTATCTTGAAGGCTCTTATAAAGTCATTGGAAATGATGGCAATCATTATAATCGCTCAATAATTGATGGAGCCAATAATTCAGCGCCTGCTGAGATAATTCAATCCATTTATTATGCATCTGATCATTACCCGGTAATAGCTAAAATAGTATATACTTCTAAGACCACTACAAGTCCAATTGCTCATGCGGGTGAGGATCAAAATGCTCAAATTGGAGAAACCATTATCCTGGATGGATCAAAGAGTTATGACCCGAATGGATCTATCGTATCATACCAATGGAAGCAGTTATCAGGTCCAAATATCACTCTAGAAAATCCAAATAGTGCTAGCGCAAGCTTTACGGTTCCACAGGTTGATATTTCAACTACAATATCATTTAAACTTACCATTTTTGATAACGATGGAGAAACGGGGTCAGATCAAGTGAATATAATGATTCCGATAACGAGCGGATTTACACCTTACCTTATTCAGCTTGCTTCAGATAAGGGTCTTGGGGATGATTGTTTTCCATCAAAATTCGCTGGACAAAAGTTAGATGTAACGGGTGTTATAACTGCAATAAGACCAGATGAGCAATATCCTAATTTTTTTATTCAAGATCCCTCAAGATTAGAATGGGCAGGTATTTTTGTATATGTTAAAAGCGGTTATAAGCCTCCTCCTGTTGGAAGTAAGNTNGAGCTTACTGCTGACGTAAAGGANTATTATGGCTTAACAGAGCTTGCAAACATATCTAGNACAACTANACTATCATCAAATAATAAGATTGAGCCGGTATCTATAGATCCCAAAGTATTATCAGGTGGATGTAATTTTGATGGGGAGAAGTATGAGGGTATGTTAGTGTCCATAGATAATCTTACAGTTACGGGAGATAAGAATGACAACAATCAATTTTCTGTTTCTGACTCACTTGGTAATGAAATTATTGTTGATCAGTATCTGTATGAAGGAGATTGGCCAGATTTAAAAAAAGGAGCAGTGTTAAAAAATATTATTGGAATAGCGCACTATGGATTCAATGAATACAAAATTATGCCATTAAATAAGCATGACATTATGATATCTGATTCAATGATTGTAAGTCCAAAGTCAACTGAATTTTTAATCTACCCAAATCCATCACAATCAATTGTTAACTTTAAATTGAATCTAGATTCTCATAATCAAATTTTAGATAAAATCGAAATTATAAATGCTTCTGGATATATAATTGCGAATCTTAGCGTTAACTCACAGGTACAAAAATTTACATGGAATGGTAAGACAATAAATGAAAAACTTGCGCCATCGGGTGTTTATTTTGTGCGATTTAAATGGGAATCAAGTTATAAAACTCAAAAATTTGTTCTCTTGAGATGAAAATTATTTATAGAAAGGAGCTGGTTTGACAAAAGCTACTGTTCGAGTGGTAGATTGCTATGTTTTTAATTTGCTAGGAGACAATCCTGAGTTTTTAATTTTAAAGCGTAATAAAAATAAAATTTATGAACATCTTTGGCAGGGTGTAGCGGGTAAGATTGAAAAAGGGGAGCTTGCATGGCAGACCGCTATCAGAGAATTAAAAGAAGAGACGGGACTTGATCCATTAAATATTTTTATAGCGGATCACGTTAGTAAGTTTTATGAAACTAATGGTGACAGAATTAATCTTGTTCCAGTTTTTGGTATAGAAGTAGGCTCAAAAGATGTAATTTTATCAGAGGAGCATGTTGATTTTAAATGGGTTGATTATACTGAAGCTAAAAATACTTTAGTATGGAATGGCCAGAAGACCGGATTAAAAGTCGTTAATACTATGATAAATAGTGGTGACGAGAGACTGCGCTGGTCCAAAATAAACTTTTAATAATATTGGAGGTATGATGTTAAGCATAGGAGATAAAGCACCTGGATTTACTCTTCCAAACCAAGACGGAGAGAATGTCTCACTAAATGATTTTTCTGGAAAAAAAGTTGTACTATGGTTTTTTCCTAAAGCTAGTACATCTGGATGAACAACTGAAGGGCAGGGATTCCGTGATGAATTTCAAAAATTTAAAGAAAAAAATGTAGCTATAATTGGTATGAGCGCTGATTCAGTCCAAAAACAAAAGAACTTTTGCGATAAACAGAGTTTTGAATATCCAATTCTATCTGATGAAAATAAAGATGTGCTTAAATCATACGGTGCATGGGGTGTAAAAAAGATGTACGGAAGAGAGTANGAAGGTATATACCGATCTACTTACATAATCAATGAAGATGGTAAGATTGAAAAAACATTTTCAAAAGTCACCACAAAAACGCATGCAAAGGATGTATTAGCTGAATTATAAAAAAGTTTACTATTGATTCAGTTTGTTTTAATAGGCTGATTTTCATCAAGGAATAGACCTTGATTCATTCCAGCAAAAAATTTCTGAAAAAACTCTGGCTCGTGCACTCCTCCTGTTGAAAGTATTTTACCATCTTGTTCTACCTCTCCACTGGCGCTTACTCGCACGTTGGTTTCTTCGCCATTTAATTCAGTTAGATTTATAGTGACTTTATATCGGTAAATCATTGGTCCATCAGGTCCGTTGTCATTACTTCCACCAGTATAAATATTGCTTCCACCTCGACGTCCACCACGCCTATTATCATCTTCATCATCATCAAAAACAGCAGCTGCAATTACAGCGATGATCGCAATAGCACCAATCGCAAGACATGCTTTCTCTGAATCAGTCATTCCTTCTTGAGGACCTTCACTTGCTAATTTTGCTTTTTTATTTTCTGTAGTTCTGCTTGCTGTAATCAAGCCGACATCAGAGTTCAGTACTTCAATCGTATAATCCATGTCCTGCAGAGAATTAATCGAAGCCTTTAAAACAGTTTTTAAATTTCCAGAAAAAGATCTGGTTTCCATAGCTCTTGCTACAGATGTTGGAGGTTTTTCAGTCCTTGGGGGTGTAGTGCAGCCTGAAAGACCAATAACCAAATATCCAACTAAAAGATAAAATAGTGATTTTCCAAAGTTAGAATGAGGACGTATTAATCTGATTAGCATTTAGAATTCCAAGCTTTGATAAGCATAATCTATTACGTTTTTATTATCATCGAATGTAATTATTACGGTAAGGGATTTATTNGATGTGGTTGAAGAAGNTGAGCTACTACCGCCAGCAAAAACCCACCCAAATAATGCTCCAAAACCAGCACCTGATCTACTATTTGATTGNGCATCTCTTGAGATGCGATCATAGGTCCAAGTTTCGTTTCCCAACTTGTCTTTAGAGATAATATTAGGAGCACCTAAAACTTTCATNATTTCAGTTTGATTTGCACCTTTTGTTACAGTGGATTGAGCAAGGCCAAGGGTTAGTTTGGATGTGTTTTCTTTTGGTGCATTACTACAGCCTACGATAACTAATAGTGCGATTAATAAAGTGTTATAATTTTTCATAATGATTATCCTTTCATTATTTATACTTAAATAAAATTAGTTTTGTTCCTTGGGTTCGGCATTGATTATCTATGATTTGAAATTAATTTCAACAATTTTCATTAAAAATTCATTCGATAATTCTCCACTCATTTTTTTCTATTCGAATAAATTCAGGAAACTTTCTTACTGATTCACCATCATCATCAATATATACATAAGAACTTATATAAGGTCTTTTTTCTGAAAAAAAGTAACTCCCAATGAATCCGCTTATTATTGCACTGGAGAAAGCCGTTTGAAAAATTTTTTCAGAATCATTTTTTTCAGAATCATTATTTGCAATACTATAATAACCCAAACCTGCACCAAGAACACCAGAAAGCGCAACAATCCTCACTGCGTAGGGTATTCCTTTTTTAAGCGGTTTAAAATATTCTATATCATCAAATTGATGAGCAAAAATTTTTGAATCTCCGGGNTCAATGNAATATATCTCTCTCTTATTATGGTCAACATCAATATATTTTATGATTTTTTCATAACTGCTACCCCTAGCTTTTAAGGACATAATTGCATTTGTCTTAATTGAAATAATAATGTCACCTTTTTCAATCCAGAGCGGCGTTTTCTCTTCTTCGTTTTGGGACAAGGCTATACTCATAAATGATACAATGCAAATTGACAATAGAGCTTNTAATTTATTTAAAAAATAATTCATGCTCTTAATTTGCAAATAAGGAGTCTTGAATTTGGTGATCAATGGGTTTTGCAATAATTTCAATTTCATCATTTTCAATATCAACATACCACACCATGCATAGCATTATATAATTCTCATTTTTTTTATGTTTCCATCTTCTAATAGTACTAAATCTGGATTCTTTGAGTCCAGTTGATCGCAAGAGATTGGCCTGATTTTGCTGAATTTTAAAGGTATCTTCTTTGTGAATAAATCCTTCGTCATACTTGTGATTTATAAGATCAGATTGCTGATATCCTAATAATTTATACCAGTCACCTCCCACATCTGTTATCATTCCATCGGAAACTCTTCCTTTAAGAACTAGAGAGCGGGAGTTTAATTTAGAAAGCAAATCATCATTTGAATCAGTATTTATTTTACTAAATTTTAATTTAAGATTAGAAATTTCTTTTTTCAGTCTGACATTTTCATTAATAAGATAATCGATCACCGTTTTACGATCTTCGGTGCTTGGTTCTTGGGGATCAGGAATATTAGAGGGTTGAATTTCAGTACGGACTTTTAGCAGATGCTTTGATGGAACCTCTCCCTTAGTAAGCCAGGTGCTGATTGCTTGTGGAGTTACGCCAAAGTATTCTGCTACTTGGTATTTATGTCTGTAGCCGTTTTTTATCATAACTCGGCTAATTATTTCTTGCGCTTTATTCATTATATAAATTAAAACTTAANNATTANTGAATAATATAAATATAAAATTTACTATATTCAAATAAAATGAATAATATATTGATATTAATGTTGTATTGATTTAATATTTAACAGTACATTTATCTTAACAAGGAAAAAATTCATGAAAAAATTAAGTTTTATTTTAAGCTTACTGCTCGTTATTGGATGCGAAGANGAAGATAGCGAAAAAAGCCCTTTGGTTGGTACATGGACAATGACAGAATCTTCAGGTGGAATATATATGATGGTTAATAAAACACAATATATCAGAGAAGGNAAAGCGGATGGAGAGGTAAGAGCGGTCTTGTACTCAGATCAAGGGACAGTTGATTCTTTTTCTATGACCGATTTTAATGTTGATCAAACTATGGATGGAACATTTATTATGATCTCGACACCCTATGATACGAATTTACCTTCAGAAGCAAATTATGTTCTTTCGGATTACGTATCATCACTTGATGACTACGATTATTCTCAGCTTAATGTGAATTCAATGAATGGCTATTATGATTTCTATAATATGTCTGGAAATAATGAATATTCTATTGAAGTAGGTGACAATGGAATGAATACAGTTTTCGTATTGGATACGTTGTATAGACAAATTTATATCAACGGTAATGCCGTTTACGATTCATCTCGATATAGCATAGTTTCAGGTACTATAGAAGAAATTGGCACACAAATTCAAGCCAATCAACCAATTAAAATGATGGATGATGATATCGGACTTCCATCAGCGCTGACACTCACATTAAATGCAGACTTTACAGGAATTGTTGAAGAGGCATTCGAAGGAAATANTATGGTGAGTGATATTCGCTGGTTTGTTACACCCGATTCGTTGTTTGGATGGGAGTATTGTGGTTTGGATGGGGACGATGATGAATGCGATGGGGGCCCTGTGTTTAATAATATCAAGGTTACTGAAAACTCGTTAACTCTTGGTATGTATCAAGATATGTGTGAAGAGTATAATGCTATGGGTGGATCTGGGTATTGCGATGAAATAATGTATAATGACTATGGAGTTGAAATCGGAACATTTGATTNATTTTGGGCAGAAATAAATGTATCTATGGTAAAAAGCAACACCAGCAAAGAATATACCTCNATCAATCAAAGTCAAAAATTAAACAATAATCCGCGATCAGTCTTTCAGGAAATTGCAAAACAAAAAAAGCATATGAAAAATATAAGGAGGGTAAAATGAATAGAAGTCAGTTAATCTGCGCGCTAGTAATTTTAATGTTCAGTTTTTCTCTACAAGCGCAAAATGAGACTATTTTATTTGGTCAACAAAAGGCAATAAATAATTTATCGAGCGANGCTGGCTTATCGGCAAATGATTTAGATAGTTATTTAAAAAAACGTTATAAAAAGCCCTTATATCAATTAACCCAAACAGAAGGCGCGGAAATAATAAATAGTTTTCAAGATGGTACTTTATCAAAAAATGTGATTTTAGGCTATATAAATCCCCAACAGCAAATAGTTCAAAATATTCAACCAAATAACCAGCAAAGTTCAGCGCAAAACAAGGATTTAATTGCTGCGAGCATTTTAGAGGTTGGAATGAAAAAAAGATTTCATTTTAAAGATGGATCGATCAGTGAAGGNGAAATTACTGGAGTGGATAACNATTTAGTCACTCTGGTTACGGAATCGGGTGAATTTAAAATTCCAAAAGATGAATTTCTTGCAGAAACTGCAGAGATTACTAATAAAAAAGGTGAAAAATTTGTTGGACATGTCCTTAAAGAAACGCAAGAAGAATTTTCAATACGAACTCAATACGGAGATGCTGTTATTCATAAAAGAAATATAGAGAAGATGAGCAGATACCATGGAGGAATTAGAGATCCTCAAACAGAAATGACAAAGCGTTTTTATATTGGAGAGGCTAGCTTGCTTTCAGTTTTTCTTGATCCAACAGCTAATCTATTAGCTCCAAACACATTTTATTTGAGCGGTATGTCTTTAGGTTACGGGTTAACTGACAGATTTATGTTAACAACTAAATATGCATCAAATTTCAACGGCGACCTGAATCTCCACCCAAGATTAAGGTTTAGACATAATAAGTCAGCGGATAAAGAAAGCAGTATGTCGGTTGGTCTTGGGTTTCACCGCTCGTATCCCGTTAAGTCAACAATTGGAAAGTATGCACATGCTATTAAAGTAGATGGTAAGTCAGACACTACAATAAATCTCGTAAATCTTGAAATAGAAGATGTAATGAAAGACCCTAATATTGAAGAAAATCCTGTATATGTTGAGGCCTATTTGGTTTACACATCGCACAGAACCAATCCAACAGGACGAGGAAAAGTTGGTTGGACTGTCGGAGGTAAAATTTCAAATGCTTTTCAAGATAATATTCAAGGCTACCTTAAGACAGGCTATACGTTTGACGAAGAAAATTATAAAATCCCATACAGGCTATGGGCAAGTTTAGATTACGATCTTAGGAAAGACCTTAAGTTTGTAGCGTCAACTTGGATTGATAACGGATATAGAAGCATGGATGCTGGAGATGCATTTCAAGATTATATTGGTTCAGATGATTCAACCCCACTATCGATTGACTCNATNAANGGCAAGAAGAGTATGTTTGATTTTGATTTTGGATTGTTATATGCACCAACTGATAATTTTAGAATTGGCGTACATTTTCAACAGCCATTTATTGATTTTTATTGGGAGTTTTTTGAATTNTAAAACTAGAATATTTTAGTTATGATTAAAAAAACAATATTCATTTTTTTTGTAGCTTGTGTTTCAGCGCAAGTACAATATAACCCTGTAACCGGTGAGCCGATTCAGCAAAAAAAGTTTGATCCGAATACTGGAGAGGAAATAGANCAAAAATTCGATCCCAATACCGGAAAACCTTTAAAAATAAAGAAAGAAGGTATTTCTGCAAAAGTCATCCTTATTAGTGGAGATATTGTTCAGGGAAAGTTGGTAAGTCAGGACAAAGAAAAAATAATGGTTGAATCTGAAATGGCAGGNATGGTTTCAATTGGAAGAGATAAAATAAAATCTATGTTAATTGGTGGAGTACCAATGTCCGCTAGACGATCTACTAGAGCTCCAATAGTTAAGGATAACGCTTCACCAAAGAATACTACTACTTATCAAACTCTTGCCATGAGAGCAAAGAATGAAGCATTAAACAAGAATCAAAGATCATTCAATATGGTAATTGGCACTGGTGCCTGTTTGATTGCACCATATATTACGCTTCCGGTAATGGCGGTAGCAATTGCTGGAAATATGGGAGTAGCTGATCCTGAAAGTAATTATTATAAAGACCTAGATCTTGAACTAAAAAAGCAATACAAAACAATTTACAGAAAAGAGACCAAAAGACTACGGAACAAACAGTGCTTTACTCCAACCTTGGTAGTTGGTTCAGGAATCGCTGTAATGTTAGGATTTTTTATATTTACTGGANTATAACTCTCTTTATTTTTATAATATTTTACATCAAACTGATTATTCTTAATTTTAAACANAGCAATGTTTAAACTAATTTTATTTTTATCTTATTTATTAAATGCTAATGAAATTTCGATTGGNGNGATTTCNTTTGANNTCATGCGTAAAGGAAAGTCTGATAGGCACTACATTTGGCTTCATGGCGATGAAAAAACGGCAAAAATGGCCCTCAATGATCATATGAGCACAAAAGAGGGAAAAGCTTTTTTTATTCAAAGTGAAACTAGAGAAGTAGTAGTTGCTGGTGGACTAATAGATCCAAACAGAATATTTTCATCTGAGGGAGCAAAAAAAAATCTCCATAAGTATAACCCCAATTGGTCAAATAAAAAAAAATCATCTGTTTTAAATGCCTTGGAGGAGAGCAGAGAAAGTTTTTTAAATACTATTTTCCCTCAAAATGGAGGTCTTTTGATTGCACTCCACAATAATTTCAAAGGGTACAATGTATACCAGGAAATTTCTAAAAGCGATACAGTTTCAATTAAGAAAAATCAGAATCCGCGTGATTTCTTTCTTTGTACGAATCGAGAAGATTTTGACATACTTTCTAGNTCACCATATAATGTTGTGCTTCAAGAAAGTTATCCTGAAAATGATGATGGATCTTTATCGTGGGCAGCTTTAAAGTGGGGCGTAAGATATGTAAATATTGAGACGAGACTTGGATGGCTTAGTATGCAGAAAAAGATGTTAAAGTATGCAAACGAAAACCTGCCTTAATTAAATCAACTTTTAATTAATANCTTTCCATTTTTAAATACTTTTTGATTCTCATTTTCATCTAAATATCCCATCATTACAGAGTGACCGTTAATAGCTGTTGGTTTGTTAAGATCATCAACCTCAGTAAGATGTATTGGTTGTCTATCGATGCTGATAAATCCACTATTTTCATTGCATACATTTAATTCATTTGGTAAGGAGCCAGATATAGAATCCCAAGCATACTTTATGATATAATCAGCATCCTTTTCACCAAAAGACATATCAGCTTTATCTTTGCAAATTGGAGCACCGCTATAAAGCGGAAGCACAACTTTTAAAATTACCCACGGCAGAGAATTTGGCTCTATTTCAATATCAAAAAATTGATCCTCGTAAAGATCAACTGCATGCTGAATTCCATTTGCATTAACTAAAATATTATAATGGCTCAAGCGAATACCTTTATTACTTGACCAGAAAACCACAGCTTCATCTTCTAAAAATGCTTTAATCTTAGGAATAAAATNATCTGAAAATTTTTNAATTTTTTCTAGTAGCTTCGTTTCTTTAGTGATAACCAAATTGGGTTTCGNGTGTTTAATTGCCCCTTCAAAATCACTATCACCTGTAAAAACCAAAGAGGANCCAAGCGTCCATGCTCCAAGTATTGCAATTTCAGATTCAGGGAATGGGAGTGTTTCTATCATTACACGTTCATTCGGTTTTAGGCCAAGAGATGAAAACAGGTTTGCGGCTTGTTGAGCCATTCGATAAANTATATCTGAGCTNAATCCATGATCTGCGTANANCATTTTTTTACCGTATTTAATATTTTGACCTTCAATCAATGCTCTTAGGTTCGGGTAAGGAACCATATATTCAATTGGCTCTACATTTCCAATGCATTGCGCTTTATAGATTTGTTTTTTTAATTCAGACATTNGAATAATGATTATAATACGATTTCATTAAGAAATCCTGTAAATTTATCTTCTNATTAATAATTTAATTTACTTTTGAAAAGAGCAATTATTACAAAAANATTTTATTTCCTAAGCAGCTTGACTGTTGGGTTAGCTATTTACTCTTGCGCGGCTATTGCGCCACCTAGCGGAGGACCAGANGATGAAATTGCTCCAAAATTTATTGGCTCTATCCCTGAATCTGGAAGCACACAATTTAAAGGAGGTAAGGTTGTATTAAAATTTTCTGAATACATCGATAAGAAATCAATTGGTAGGGCTATTTCCATTTCTCCACAACCTGATCCTCCTGTAGATTTACAATATAAAGATGATGAGGTACATCTTTTTTTCCCTGAAAAATTATTATCCGATCAAACTTATATAATTTCGGTAAATCGCAACCTAACCGATGAAAGAAATGTCGCACTTGANCAATCAAAGCAAATTGCATTTAGCACNGGCAGTATAATTGAAGATGGAAAGATCATGGGAAGAGTGTTTGGAGATGAAAAATTTGCTGTTCATTTGTGGAAGATAAATGAAGCATTGATTGACACCTTATTTTTTTCAAAACCCCTATATGTTTCTCAAGCAGATGATAAAGGTTTTTTTCAATTCAATTTTTTGTCTANTGGAAAATATACAGCGTTAGCNGTTGAGAGTAGTGCTGCAGGTCTTGCCCTAAATACAGANAGAATGGCTTACGGATTAGGACCTCAGATTGTTTATAGTCTTTCTTCAAATGAAGTAATAAAAAACATTCCGTTTTTAGTTAAGCGAGAGACGCCAGAAATCAAACTAACTCACGTTGAATGGAAAGGTCCCAAATGGGGCTGGATGTATTTTAATCAAGCATTGTCTGACGTATCTTTTGAAGGCGTTAGTATTATTAATTCAGACTCAACTAATGTTACACCAAATTTCTACCAGGATTCCAATGATGGTTCAAAATTTTTACTTACTTTAAATGATACATTGCTAGATGGACGCGTAGATTTGAATATCGAAAAAATTATCNCCAAAAATGNCTCTTCAGTTTATAATAGTAAAATAAGTTTTAGAGTATCAAATAGACCCGATTCATCACATATTTACCTNACAAATCCTCCTTTATCATCAGTTGTACGCAAAGATAACAAAGGGGGCCCATTGTTATTTATAACATTTTCAAAACCCATAGAGTCATTTTCAGATTCTGCCTTTCAGATGNTATCAGATTCAGAAAATGTTTTAGTTAAAATGAAATGGGTTAATCCCTTAGAATTTACTTTTCTTCCAGNGGGCGGATGGGAAGAAAAAACAAACTATAAGTTAATGTTAATTTCAAAACACTTACAGCCAATTGAGGGTAAATCTTTCCCTGACTCTATTAAGTATATCGATGTAATTTCGAAAAAGAAGATTGGATACGGAACATTAACAGGTTCAATAGAAGGGAAAGCAAGCCCTACAATGATCCAGTTAAAATTAATTAATGATAATCCAGAGTTTTTTATTTCTGATGTAAATTCTAATGATGAATTCTATCTGAATGAGTTGCCCGAAGGGAAGTATGAATTAATGGTCGTTGAAGACTTAAACANGGATAAGAGTTTTAATTATGGATCTGTAGATCCATTAGAAAAAAGCGAGTGGTTCTTTATTTCTTCTGATACTTTTAATGTTAGAGCAAATTGGGAAATAGATATAGGAAAAATTGAAATTGAGAAGTGAGAGTTAAATGTTCGCAGTAATAATAGCTGGTGGTAGGGGTACAAGGTTTTGGCCCGCAAGTCGAAAAGATCACCCTAAGCAACTATTGAATATTATAGGTGAGAATTCAATGCTACAAATGACCGTTGATCGTCTGAGAAAAATGAAAAATATTGAAGANGTGTATATTATAACTGGAAAACATTTAGAAAGTAAAATAAAAAAAACAATATCTGGGGTTAAGCCAAAAAACATCATCGTTGAGCCAAGCGCAAAAAATACNGCTCCAGCAATTGGTCTTGCAGCATTGCACATAAAACAAAAACGCGCGGATGCTGTCATGGGGGTTTTCCCTGCTGATCATTTGATTGTTGGAGCTCAAAAATTTTCTAAATCGGTTAGGTCTGCAATTCAAATTGCAACTAAAAAGAAAGCGCTAGTAACGGTAGGCATTCAGCCTCATTATCCTGCTACGGGTTATGGATATATTCAATTTAATAAAAAAAGCTCTGATAGTCACCTGAACGCATTCACAGTTAAAACCTTTGCGGAAAAACCGCACAAAAAACTTGCCGCACGTTTTTTAAAAAGCGGTGATTTTTTGTGGAATGGTGGAATGTTTGTTTGGAATGTTGAATCTTTTTTTCGCGAAATAAGTANACATATGCCCGAGTTAAATACCCAGCTTCTAAAAATTGAAAAACGAGTTATGGATAATAAAGACTTTTCTCGTCTATGGACTAGAATAGAGCCAGATTCTATTGATTATGGTTTATTAGAAAAAACTAAAAATATTTATGTCGTTAAAGCAGAATTTGACTGGAACGATNTCGGTTCTTGGAATTCAATTTTTGACCTTTCTCCAAAAAATAAAGAAAATAATGTTATTCGTGGTCAAGGTGTTGTTATTGATGGTTCCAATAATTTAATTGAATCAAAAAACCAATTTACAGCTATTGTTGGTCAAAGCGATTTGGTTGTTGTAAGCACAGATGATGCCACACTTGTTGTTGAAAGGTCGCGCGTTGAAGAGGTGAAAAGGGTGATCGAATTTCTTGAAGATTCAAAAAATAAAAAATTATTATAAGTCTATGTCCAAGACAAAGCCAGATAAACTGCTAGTTTTATTTGAAGATCTTGCAGAAAAAATGAATATAAATATTGTTCAAGGAAAAGGCGATTTCCAAGGCGGAATGTGTTCTGTAAATGATGAATCATATATTGTTTTAAATAAACTTAAGCCAGTCGATCAAAGGTTAGCAGTTTTAGTTAGAGAATTTTCAAGACTAAATCTGAAAAATATTTTTGTTCAGCCCATTTTAAGAGAATATATTTCAAATACTCAACAAGAATTATTGTAGAAGTTATAATTAATCATTTGAAACTATTATGCTAGGAGAATAGAAAAGCAATGGATCATCTATGGGCTCCATGGAGAATGGAGTATTTAAAAAGAAAAAAAAATTTAGAGNATGGTTGTGTTTTTTGTGCAAAAAACATCAGCGATGGTGAGCTAAGAGACGTCTTAATACTTCATAAAGGGAAAGAAGCCTTTGTTGTGATGAATTTATATCCTTACACAAATGGACATTTATTAATATGCTCAAATGAACATACTGAAAGATTAACGGATTTGTCCTCAAGCGTATTAACGGAGGTAATGCATCTTTCAAAGGTATCGATGAATATTCTAAATTCAATTATGAATCCTAATGGATTTAATTTTGGAGCNAATATAGGAAAAGCTGGTGGCGCTGGAATCTCCGAGCATATACATTTTCACCTTGTTCCAAGATGGGAAGGCGATACAAATTTTATGCCTGTAGTAGGTCAAAGTAAGGTAATTATGGATGGCCTTTTCGATACATACGATAGCTTAAAACCGCATTATGATAGGTTAAAATAATATGGATTTCTTTAGAACTTGGTTGCCTTTCATTTATTTATATGGAGTTGGTGGCATAGTATTTATAGTAGGATTAATACTTATTTTGCAAACCAAAGCACTTAGGCCTAGCTACAAAAGGCATAAAAAATGGCTTTGGGTTCTATTCTATGGATTTTTCTTTTGGGCGGGATTACANGCCACATTTATAATTTTAGCCATAGGAAGTCAATAATGGATTTAATGATTGGAACATCTCTTGATCGAATAATAATCATAGGTTATTTTGCTTTGGTTATGGGTTTTGGTGCTTATTTTGGTCGATATAGTAAAACCACGTCAGATTATTTTTTTGGAGGAAGAAGGTTCGCATGGTGGTTAATTGCAATTTCTATTGTTGCAACTGGAGTTGGATCACATAGCTTTCTAAAGTATTCTACTAAGGCTTATCAGTATGGTTTGTCATCAACAATGACTTATATGAATGATTGGTTTTTTGTACCGCTATTCATGTTTGGATGGCTTCCAATAATATATTATATGAGGATAAAATCGATTCCCGAATATTTTGAAAGAAGATTTAATTCTAATGCTCGTTACTTAGCCACTTTCATGACCCTTGTTTTTATGGTTGGATACATTGCTATTCAGTTTCTTACTCTAGCTACAGCACTGTACAGAATTTTCGGAATTCCATTGATGTTAACTGTGATATTAATAGCAATCGCAACAACAATATATATGCACTTTGGAGGACAGACTTCTGTTATTTTTACTGACCTGATACAAGGTTTTATATTAATCTTTGCAGGACTGCTCCTTTTTTATCTAGGAATCCAGTTTTTAGGGGAAAATACCCCTTTTTCAGGGCTACAGGCTTTCTGGATGAATTTATCTCCAGCAGAAAAACTTCCCTTAGCCCATTTTAACAAACCACCCGATTTTAACTTTGTAGGAATTTTTTGGCAGGACGGTATTGCTGGATCTGTAGGGTTTTTATTTTTAAACCAAGGNTTAATTATGCGATTTATGGCTGCGCGAAGCGTAAACGATGGTAGAAAAGCAGTAGCTTTTAATGCCTTAGTAATATTGCCAATATCTGCAATTGTTGTTTCAAACGCAGGATGGATAGGCAGGGCAATAACCAATGCAGTTCCTGGAACACTTCCAGTAGATATGGCATCGAACGATGTATTCGTTGCTGTAACAAATGTTATATCATCGCCAGGTGTCTTTGGTTTCATAATTGCTGCATTATGTGCTGCATTGATGTCTACCTCAGATACTCTTGTGAACGCTTCATCTGCAATTGTTGTTAATGATATCTATAAACCTCTTTCAAAAAAGAAACGCAGTGATAAAGAGCAGCTTGAATTTGCACGATGGACATCCTTAGGAGTAAAAATAGTTGCAGTTGCTATGGTACCTTTTTTCAATACCTTTGACTCCATATATGAAGCAAATGGATGGTTCCACTCAACTTTTACACCACCTCTNGCAGTGGGAGTATTCTTAGGAATTTTCTGGAAAAGATTTACGACTGCTGGAATCATTGCGACATTTATTGGGGGTTCTTTTTTAATGATATTGGGCCAGTTCTACCCACAATTAATTTCTCCTTTTGCTCATGGAATTGAATTAAGACCTGACCGTGGCTANTCCTATATCGGAGCTTTATATAATATTATAGTTTGTGCTGGAGTTGGAATAGCAGTATCTCTTTTTACGAANCCTGAATCAGATAAAAAGTTAAAGGGATTAACAATCTTTGATGCAGGAAAACTCAAAGAGCTTTATAAAGGATCTCAGCCAAATGAAGAAATTGGNGAAAAAGTCATAGTTAATTGGAAGCAAAGCAAAGAAGAAAGAGATGGTATTCAATTCTCTAAAAATGACATGGGTAAAATGAAAGCAAATCCAGGAGATTTTATTTATATACAAGATGCAAGATGGTGGCTAGGAGGTCTTAAGTCAGCTCATTCAGTATTGCTCAATCCGCACAATGAAGATGGAGTAGTATATATTAATTCTTCTGAAATAGATCATGGTCAATTTATTGATGGGTTGCAATTAAAAGCTGAAAAAGAAATGTAATTATATTGGCGTCTCGAAAATAAATATTATAAATTCGCAGTCGCTATATTAAGATTATTGCGGTCCGGAGTAGCTCAGTTGGTAGAGCGAGTGGCTGTTAACCACCAGGTCGGGGGTTCGAGTCCCTCCTCCGGAGCAAAAAAAGGTTGTGTAAGCGTTTACACAACCTTTTTTAACCAATTGACTTGATAATCTATTAATTAATAGATTTAATGCTTTCAATTTTGAGGAAAAATGAATAATCGAGTAGATGAACGACGTAGTAGTGATCGTAGAGATAATAATGACCGTCGTAAAGAGAACATACCAGTTGCTGTCGATCGACGCTCTAGTGGAGATCGAAGAGTAAGCCTAGACCGTAGGCTAGGGTCTGACAGACGTCAACACTAACTAAATGTTTTTTAAAGTAAAAAAAATTACCGCATTTCTTCTAACGATTTGGCTGAGTATTTTCTCCCAGTTGTCNGTTTTACATTCTGGACACGCTCACGACTTATTTCCCTTAGAACAAAATATGTGCGATCAAAATTGTGAAGATGCAACGCACTTTAAAGCTAAAGACTCTTGCGAGTGGTTTTCCACTCAAAGACTTATTTTAGATATTGGGTCTTCTTTTCAGTATTTATCTCAATCGATTCTAGTTTTTGCATATAAAATTCCAAATGNTTTAGACGTATTTTATTCATCCCCTNAGCACGTAATTTTTTCTACACGTGCCCCCCCTANTTTTTTCGCTTAAAGAAAAATATCAGCAGTTGATAGCTGTCTAAAAAACAAATTTAAATAATATAACAAATAAAAAGGAGATATTATGTCATTCAATGATATAAGTATATCACGCAGACACATATATTCACTGTTTTCAGTGTTTATGTTGTTGTTCGTTGTAGCATGTGAAGATGAAAATAAAGAAGATGAAGATCATACTGATGCAGATGGCTTCATACTTGAAACTGAAGATGGTGTAGAAGCATACAAAGAGTTTAAAGGGACTGTAACAGGATCCGTTTCACTTGGAGTAGGTGATACATTACACTTTATGGTTCATTTTCTTGATCATGATGGTGATGAAATAGAGCACGATGACCATGACGATCATGGACACGATGATCATGGCGATGATCATGGAGATGATGAAGATNGAGTAAGAGTTTCCGGTGCAAATGCTTCAGTAGCTGTAGTTGAAATGATTGAAGAAGAACATGATGGACACGAAGAAAAATTGTTGCAGGTAGTAGGCGTTTCAAAGGGCTCAACAACCTTTAAGCTTGAGTTGATGCACGGTGATCACGCAGATTATACATCAACGAATAATGTACCAGTCACTGTTAACTAAAATAAATAGTCACTATAATTTATAAATATGTAATTATTTTGCTTTCGGTTTTGAGCATTGTACATGCTCAAAACCGAAAGATATCCGGATTTGTTTTTAGCGGCCAAACAAACTCCTCCCTAGAAAACGTCAATATTTTCATAAAAGGTGAAGATATTGGAACCTCATCAAAGTCAGATGGTTCTTTTAGTCTTGAAAATATTCCTTTTGATGATTTTGAATTATCTTTCAGTATTATTGGCTACGAAGACACATCTGTTTTTGTTGTTACAAAAGATATTCAGATTAGCATTGGTCGCATTTATCTTAAATTAAGCGTTCTCAATTTTGAAGAAATACATGTAGACGCTCACCCTGAATTGGGCAATATTCAATCCTTATCTAATATTTCCCTCTCAGGATCTGCAATTCAGGAGAAAATGAAAGGCACTTTAGCTGCATCATTACAAAACGAGACTGGTATTGCGATAACTTCAATGGGTCAAGCTACCGCAAGGCCTATACTTCGAGGCTATGGTGGCGATCGCTTTTTACTGACGGACGGAGGGTTGGAGCTGGGAGATTTATCCCAAACATCCGGAGATCATGCAGTAAGCATGGATATGTCTTCTGCTCAAAGTGTAAATATCATTCGAGGTGCAAAAGCGCTTCTTTTCGGCTCAAATACNATTGCAGGAGTAATTGATATTAAAAAAAATTCTTTGCCTGAACTGCAGTTTTCACGTTCGCATTTTCATGGTGTCTTGGGAGCTTCTAATGGAGATAATAGTTCTTTTGTAAATGCAGTTTATCACTATCCATTTAAAAATAATCAAATAACAGCTTCAGCTTTGTCTCGAAATACTGGAGAACAGATAACACCTAAAGGTGCTTTGAAAAACACTTCAAGTATTAATAATGGATTTTTTGCAGGGATTGCTAATTACAGCAATAATGGCAGGACAGGCATATCAATAGAATCATTAACCATGGATTATGGAATCCCAGGAAGTCCTGAGGGGCATATTAATGGTGTAGACATTGAAATGGAAAAAATCACTCAAAAATTTGAACACCATAGAGACATAACTTTTTTCCCTAATTTTAAAACATTTGATCTTGAGCAGCGGTTTGTTAAATATGAACATCAAGAGTATGAAACTAAAAAAACATTCGCAGCTGTAGATCTCGGACAGCAGATTTTTTCTCTTCAAGGAAAATTCACTGGAGAAGATAGAGTAGTAGGTTCGCTACTTCAATATAGAAAATTTATTGCAGGAGGCTTTTATTGGACACCTAATACGGATGAGATAAATCTTTCGCTTTTTGGTTTTAGAGAAAAAGAATTTAATTTTGCAACCTTTCAAGCATCAACAAGAGTAGAATTTTTGACAGTAAAGCCTGAAACTTCTACTCAATCTTCAGTCAATATTAATCAAGAAGATATTAAAGAGCGAAATTTTTATTATGGATCTTATGCACTGAGTATTTTTAAAAACTGGCAAAGTTGGAAAATGTCATCCAGCCTAATGTTATTGCAACGAGCGCCTGGAATTGAAGATATGTTTTCAGATGGACCGCACTTGGGAAGCTATTCGTATGAAATTGGGGAGCCTAGTCTTGGATTAGAGCTCACACAAGGCGCAGAAATATCTTTGAGCTATGAAAAAAATAGATTTGCATCTACACTCACAACATATAGTAATTACAGCCCAAACTTCCATTTATCATCGAAGATAGGTGATGGTTATGTGCCAGGTTCAGATTGGATTGAGTGGGGAAGCGGAGCGAGTGGATGGCTTTATAAGTATAAAATGAGAGGTTTGAAGTCTCGCATATATGGAATTGAGTTTGATGTTAACTACAAGACAGATTTTGCTACTATAAGTGCTGATTATTCAGCGATTATTGGAAATAATATTAGTGAAGAGATACCATTACCTTATATTCCCCCTGCTAAAACAAGAATAAGAATCGCGATGGGTAAAATGAAAAATTTTAGCCCTACATTACAAGTTACTAAAGCATCTTCCCAAAATAGGTTAGGCGAGTTTGAACAGCCAACTGATGGCTTCACGCTGGTTGATTTGTTTGGAAGCTATGACCTCAAGCTGGGCAACGGTTCTCATAAAATCATTTTTCAGTTTGATAATATTTTAGATGAGGTTCACTACAATCACTTATCTAAAATAAAATTAATTATGCCTGAAATGGGTAGAAGCATAAGTATTCAATACCGTTTCTTATTTTAATTTTTAATCCCCTGAATAAAAATAATCACTTTTTGACATATTATTTTAAAGTCTATGGTGTTTAATTAGACATTTAATTTGGTATATTTATTTATGAAAAAAACACCTTTAATAATTGTTTATTACCTTTCAATGCAATTGATGGCTCAAGGTGATAAAACCCCAGCTGAAAGTATTTTTATGGATAAAGTCGAGAAGTCAAAAAAAGAATGGCAAACTTGCCTAACCCCAGCAGAGTTCCAAATTCTGCGTGAAAAAGGCACTGAGCGCGCTTTTACAGGTGAGTATTATAATCATAAAGAAAAAGGAGTTTATGTTTGCGCGGGTTGTGATAATCAATTATTTAGCTCAAACACTAAATATGATTCAGGCTCAGGTTGGCCCGCTTTTTATGATGCACTTGATAAAACAAAAGTAAATACAAAAACCGATCTCAGTTTTGGGATGAGGCGTGTTGAAGTTACTTGTGCAAAATGCGATTCGCATTTGGGTCATGTATTTGAAGATGGACCTAAGCCTACTGGTTTGAGATACTGTATTAATTCGCTGGCATTAGACTTTGTCTCAAAAAAATAAAATATTATTAAATTTAATTAATGAAAAAAATTCTTATTTATAGTACTAATTGGTGCAGGTATTGCGATTTAGCAAAAATGTTTTTCGATAAAAAAGGATGGAATTACAAAGAGATTAATATTGAAGAATTAGGATGGGATAGATCAAAATTACTAGAAGTGGGTAAAGCAACAACTGTTCCCCAAATAGTAATTGATGATGAGCCAATTGGCGGTTACGACGACTTAATTAAGCTTTACTCATAGAATTTAAGTGAGTTCTTTTCTTAAGCCTGTTCAGCCTCAGGGCATATATAAAACTCTTTATGCATTTCATAAAATCTTTGGGTCTGCAATGGGCTCAAATAATACTTCTCCTTGGACACAGGGTAGCCCTTTAATTTCGCAAATTCCTGGTGGGCCTAAACCGATTGAATTAATTAAAATAAACTCAAGTGATTTATCGTATCCTAAATCTTGGGGGCATCCCAAACTCAGATCGAAAATAGCAGATTATTACAACTATTATTATAAATCTAAAATTTCAATGGAAAATGTGATGGTTTTTGCTGGAGGACGTCCTGGGTTACTCGCAGTATTAATGTTTTTATCAAAGGATATTACAGTTCGCGTACCATCTACTGAGTACACACCTTACTATGATATCTTGGAATTTTTAAAAGTAAAATACTCACTTGTTAATAGCACGGAAGACAATCTGTTTTCACCAAGCGTTGAAGAGCTTTTAGGTGAAAAAGGTAAAGACAGGCAGCTTGTATTTTTAAGCAATCCTTCTAACCCAACTGGGATAACGAAAAGAGGAGAAGAATTGAAAGAGCTTGTAGAGCGTGCATCGTTCGGAAAAAGTGGGCTTTTGATCGACGAAGCTTATGAGCTAATTAGCAGTCCTCCATGCAGTGCAATGCGCTATATAAAAAATATTGATGATTCTAATATTTTTGTTTGTGGAGCTGCCACAAAAGGACTTCAAGCGCCAGGAATAAGATTAGGTTGGGTTGTAAGTTCAAAAAAAAATATAGAAATTCTTGGCAACTTTTCTTCATTTGGCATTGGTGGTGTTTCCAGATTGTCTCAGATTTATGCAGAAGAGTTGCTGGAAAGAGGTCGAACCGATTTAGCTCACTATGCTATTCCAAAATTTTACGATGAAGCAGTTGAATACAACGCCAGACCAGAAGATGTTGTACAGAATCTTGTAGATCAAAAATTTGGTATAGGTTACTTTGATAATGTTGGATCAACTCCTGCTCAACGTGGATCTGCTAGAGAATTTTTATTAGAAGCATTAAAAAAAGAAAACCCTAATCAAACAAACTTTGCAGATGTCGTAGAAGCTGTTGATGTAAAATATATTACAGAAGGTGGCGGAGGATTAGCGGGCGATCCATTAACTATAGTTAATAAATACTTTGGTCCAAGAATTGCAGAGATGGTGCCATCAGGTGCAAGTTCAGAAGAGATTGCAATTTTTACAGATAGAGTTTTAAACAATGTAGTCGATGCAAATGGTCTACGTCCAGG
>NHFJ01000008.1 GCA_002172545.1 Fidelibacterota bacterium TMED108
CTGATATAGGAATGGCAAAGCCCTCAGTCTTACCATTGGTCGTTTTTTTATAGATAGGGTAAACGTCATTGTCTATTTTAGGATCTATATCTTCGGGAAGCATCCCTTCAACAATATCTCCATTCTTATCAACAACAAAGGATATAACTGAATTCTTAAATATTGCCTCAACATTTTCTGTGGTCCATGATGTATTTTCATCGGGAACAAACCCGAGTGAGCTTAATATATTTTTTTTAATGTCAGCCTGAAAATTTCTTTCAGTTTGCTCTTCAAGGGAGGAATAAACAGATGATAATACGAACGCAAGAACCATCGTAATTAGCATGGTAAAAATTATTGTGTATCTATTGCTATGCATGACGCGCAGCCCTTCTTTTGACGTTAGACTGAATAACAAACCAGTCAATGAGAGCAGCGAAGGCATTTACAAATAAAATTGAGAGCATAACACCTTCAGGATATGCTGGGTTTATTGATCTAATAATAACTGTTAAAGAGCCAAAAATAATACCATATATCCATCTGCCTTGATTGGTGTGGCATCCAGTTACCGGCTCCGTTGCCATAAAGACTGTTCCAAAAAGAAAGCTTCCCATGACTATGTGAAAATGAGGTGGTATTGAAAACATTGTATTTGTTGAAAAAGGAGAAAATAAATTTGTCAAAACTGCTGTAGATACAAGTCCAATCACGGCACCAAAAACAACGCGAAAATTAATTATTTTCACATACATCAAGAATACTGCACCGAGAATAATTAAAAATTTATTTGTTTCTCCTATCGACCCAGGTACCCATCCCCAAAATAGATTCCACCATGAAAAATCAAATTGGGTTACGCTTGCCAATAAATTGACAGCGTTCTGACTCAGCTCGCTTGCTGGAACAGCTAGAGCAGTTGCGCCCGAATATCCATCTGGTCCATCAATCCATACTTTGTCACCTGAAATTTTTGTTGGGTATGTGAAAAAAATAAACACTCTTGCCATAAGTGCAGGATTGAAGATATTCATACCTACACCGCCAAAAATTTCCTTGCCAATCACTATCCCGAACGAAGTTGCAATTGCAATTTGCCACAATGGAATACCCGGAGGCATCGTTAAAGGAATTAAAGCGCACGTCACAAGAAACCCTTCACTGACCGGGTGCCTTCTAACTACAGCAAAAAGTAATTCCCAAAATGCTCCGGAAGCAAAAGTAATCGCTATTATTGGAAGAATTTTTCCAAAGCCAACCCAAAAATTTTGCCACCCAGATCTTTCAAGTTCAAAAGCCAGTGAATTTTGATAACCCACATTGGCTGCACCAAAAAAATACAGAGGTATCAACGAAATAACCACTAAGATCATTATTCTTTTAGTATCAATACTATCACGTATGTGCGGCCCAGATTCAGTCACCTCATCAGTTGAAAATAGAATAGTATCGGTTGCTTCAAAAACAGGATACAAGCTTTCAAGCTTACCTCCTTTTTCAAAATGTGGCTTCGACTTATTTAATATATTTTGAAGAAATTTTAACATTTAAGATTCACTCTCAATTAGATTTAATCCGTCATTAATTGTTTTTCCTAGGTCTATTTTACTTGGACAAGCAAAACTACAAAGGGCAAAATCTTCCTCGTCGCATTCATAAATTCCCAATTGCTCCATCTCCTCAATATCTTCAACAAGTATTGCTCTATAAAGTGGATTGGGTAAAATGTCCATTGGAAGAACCTCTTCCCATGAATTTATAGGTACCATATATCTTTCACTGCCATTTTTTAAAGTATTAAAATCATATCCACCCTTTAAAGTTCCTAAAAAAGCATTTGTTAAGCTATATCTCGATGATGCACTACCTGGTCTAAGCATTCCGATAAATTCTCGACTTCCACCTTCGGGTATAACAGTTAAGGAGGAGTCATAGAACCCTAAAAAATCATCAGATTCAATTTTTTTACCCGTTAAGACATCACCAGATATAATTCTCTGATCACCGTCCTTGATATTGTCTGACAAATAAGGGGAAACATTAACACCTATGCGAGATTTTATATGGCTTGGTGTTAAAACGCTTGGACCTCCTACCGTGATTACTAATGACATATCAAGTTCACCTGTAAGGAAAAAGTTGCCTATCCTTGCGACATCTTGAGCATTAACTACCCACACATGGTCATTGGAGCCTAGTGGCGCTATATGATGAATTTGAATACCTACATTACCTGCTGGATGAGGACCTCTCATTGTATGGCTAACAGCATTTTCGAGACCAATGAGTGACTCAGAAACTGAATTTTCATCATAAGAAAGATGAACATTGCCCTTTGCTATCTTATCTAAAATTGTTATACCGGCTTGAAATTGTGATCGCCTACCTCTTAATGCCAAGTCTAGATTAACAGATAACGGTGCAGTATTCCACCCTGAAACAAAAATATCTCTAGGCAGATTTTTAGGGTCAGCAATTTTATTAAAAGGTCTTTGACGGATGAAGGGCGTAAGGCACCCATTTACAAGTATCGGCATTATCTGCTCAAGATTTAATCCATTAATTTCTTCAAATTTAAATGGCTTATTTTTTTCATAGACCTCTTCATCAGATATCTCAATCTCAATTTTCTCAATACGTCTTCTTTCTCCATATTTTACCTCTTTAATCTTACCACAACCAGGAGATGGAAAAATAATTTGTTCGTTTGTTTTACATTTAAATAAAGGGGTTCCAATTTTTACAGAATCACCCTCCTTTACAATAAGCTTAGGCTTTATACCTTTGAATTGATACGGTTTTATTGCTACTGACTTTGGCGTATCAACGGTATTTAGATCGTCATTTGGTTTTCCAGAAATCTGAATGTTATGTCCTTTGAATATATTTATATCAGCCAATAGTCTAATCCCCTGAGTTCTTCTATAGACCTTGGAACATAACGGTTGATTTCGAAATCCATTCTGCTACTGGGCTGAAGTACCACCCTAATACAAAACTTGGAACAGCCAATACCAACAAGATGCCTAAAACAAGTTTAGAGGAAGGGTTAATAAACTCATCGCTTCGTTCGCCTAATAAATACATATGTTTAACGACTCTGATGTAATAGTATAAAGATATGACACTATTTATAGCACCCACAAATGCTAACCAGTAAAACTTAGAGCCTGATTCAATTACTGCAGCAAAGATATAAAATTTTCCAACAAAACCTGCGGTGGGGGGTAATCCCGTAAGGGCAACCATAAAAAGAGTCATGGGGATAGCTACGTAAGGCATTTTCCAGCCTAATCCATCGAAACTACTAAATTCTTCTCCACCAATCTGATCATTAACGTAGATTACAACAAAAAATGCACCAAGGTTCATAAATAGATACATTGTCAAATACATCATGATGCCTTCTATGGAAGAATTCGACATCATAGGAAGAGCCATCATCATATAACCTGCATGTGCAATACTTGAATAAGCTAGCATTCTTTTAACGCTGCTTTGCTGAATAGCTACAAGGTTTCCAAGTGTCATTGTTGCTGCGGATAATACTGCAATTAGTTCTGGCCATGGCAAGCCGTTAATAGCTGACCACGAAGCAGAAGCATTTTCAGGCATAGTACCAAATACTTGATTAAAAAAACGCAACATTAGAGCAAAACCAGCTGCTTTAGGCGCTATAGAAAGATAGGCTGTAATTGTGGCAGGGGAACCCTCATAAACATCTGGGGTCCAAAAATGGAAAGGAACAGCAGATATTTTATAACCAAACCCAACAAGAATAAAAACCGCTGAAAGAATAAGAGCAACATTTGAATCAGGGCCAAGCATGGAAATTGCTTTTTGCATTTCAAAGAATTTAGTGGTTCCTGTTAGTCCAAAAAGTATACTTAAGCCATAGAGCATAATTCCAGATGAAAAAGCGCCGTAGATAACATACTTTAACGAAGCCTCATTGCTTAAAGAGTTTCTTTTTAGGTATCCAGCAAGAAAGAAAGACATAATTGAAACAATCTCGATAGATAAATAAACCATTAATATATCAATTGAAGATGACATTAAAAATAAACCGAAAGTCATGATCGTCATTATGGTAAAGTATTCACCTATTCTATATTTCTTCAATTCTGCAGATACAAGACTCATCAGCATTACTACAGCCGTAGAAATGAGAATCAAGATTTTAAAAAATTGAGAAAAAGGATCGTGAGCTACAGTATCCATAAAAAGACTTGTCGGTTCAACGCTTTGAATTCTGATAGCGATATATGTAAGAAACATTCCTCCTAGCGACCAAAATGCGACCTTAAATGAATCTTTTTTAACGTAGATAAGGTCAGCTATAATCGCAACAAGAATTGTTACGCTTAATAACAACTCAGGCCAAAAAAATGCTAAACTATTTAAATTGCTCATTCAAATACCTATTAGAATCCTTGAGCAAGGCCGCCGTACATGACAACGGATTCAATTAATACATTTAATGTGGATGCAATTAAATCCAAAAAGGGTCTTGGGTACACACCAAGAATTAGGGTAATTATTGCTAAGGGAAGTAGAGTTAAAACCTCTCTGCGATTAATCTCAGGTATCTCGTTGTATTTTTCATTGGCAGGACCAAAAAACATTCTTTGAAAAGCCCATAAGAAATAAGCAGCATTTAGAAGTATTCCTAGCGTAGAAATAATAACAACAGTTCTAAATACTGGAAAAGCGCCGATAAATATCATAGCCTCACTTACAAAACCGCTGAAACCGGGCAATCCAAGCCCAGCAAAAAAAGCGATTGCAACAAAAGCTGTATATATAGGCATCTGAGTGGCAAGACCTCCAAAACCCTCAATGTCTCTGTGATGAGCTCTATCATAAATAACTCCAACTAAAATAAATAGCATAGCTGAAATTGTACCGTGGTTAAACATTTGAAATACTGCGCCACCCACTCCCGCTTGTGCACTAATTAGATTTGATCCATTCATTTCAGATGCAGCAATTACAGCAGCCATACCTAGAAGCGTATATCCCATATGATTCACTGAAGAGTAAGCTACGAGTTTTTTTAAGTCTTTTTGAGCAAGAGCACACATTGCGCCCCAAATCACATTTATTAAACCCAGCACAGCAAGTGCACCTGCAAACCAAAATACACCATCTGGGAGCATTGTATAATTTATTCTAAGCATTCCGTAGACACCCAGCTTGAGCAATACACCTGCAAGTATGACTGAAATAGCAGTTGGAGCTTCTACATGCGCTAGAGGCAGCCAGGTGTGAAATGGGAAGACGGGCACTTTGATAGCAAAACCTATAAAGAGTAAAACCCATATTACTTTGATTGCGCTCATACCCCACCATAACATTCCATCAAGGGCAACGGGCGCTCTTTCCATTAAAAGGAGCATATCAAAAGTATTGCCACACGTAAAATAGAGAGCAAGGATTGCAATAAGCATTAATACAGAACCGGCAAGGGTATAAAGAAAGAATTTAATGGCAGCATATTCACGCTGAGGGCCTCCCCACATACCAATTAGGAAGTACATAGGCAAGAGCATAACTTCCCAAAAAATATAGAATAGAAAAAAGTCTAGCGCTAGAAAGACACCCATTACTCCAGTATTTAGCAATAGAAATAATGAAAAATACCCTTTTACTGCGTTTGTAATATTCCAGCTAACAAATATTCCAATGAACCCAATAAGAGCCATCAGGAATACCATTGGAAGACTCAAGCCATCAACTCCTAAAATATATGTAATATTAAATGAAGGTATCCACTCTGCCCTTTCCATGAATTGCAAATTTCCATTGCTTGCATCAAAAACACTCCATAAATAAATTGCTAATAATAGCTGTATACCAGAAACTAATGCAGCAGCTTGCTTAATCAAGCTCGATTTATCTCTTGGGATAAAAGCTATTACACCCATACCAATAACAGGTAACCAAATGATCCAACTTAGTAAATGATCCATATTTTTTCCTTTATAAGGTCGCTAGGTTGTTTGAAAAACCAAAATTATTATCACGCCAATCAATGCAAAAAGCATGTAGTTTTGAAGTCGACCGGTTTGCACTGTCTTTAAATTCTCACCGGCTGAATTAGCCACTCTTCCGATACCGTCAACTATAGTCTGGTCAAGCCCATCGTAATCAAGGCGACCAGTAATTTTTGACAATAGTTTTGCAATATGTCCAAAACCATTAATAAAATACTTATCGTATAAATCCCAATCAACATACGCAACCATATTGCACAGCTTTAAAAATGGTTGATATAAAAATCTATTATAATTCTCATCGAAATAATATTTATTCAATGAAAGCCTGTAAAGTACGCCAAATCTTTTTGCCCAGTTTTGGGGTGATAATTTCTTTTTAAAATACATCATAAATGATAGTCCAATGCCAAGTGATGCAACTATAAGAGATAGTGCCATCGCTGTATAGTGAGCATGATGAACCCCATCATAGATTTCTTTAGCGGTTGGGTTTCCTGGAACAGCAGAATTGGTTGCTTTGATCAACTTTGTAAACCAGCCATAATCTGCAAAAGGATTAAAGTACGGAAGAGTATAAAATATAAAGAAACTTAAGGCTGCTAAAATAATTAGGGGATATGTCATCACCTTTGGAGACTCATGAATACCCTCAAATACCTTTGGCATTTTAGGCTCGCCATAAAAAGTTAAAAATATTAATCTGAACATATAAAAAGCAGTAATTGCTGCAGCTCCAAACCCAAATAATGCTAAAATCCAATGCTCAGGATGGTGATCTACAAAAGAAAGTGTACCAGCTAAAATAGCATCTTTAGATAAAAAACCTGAAAATAATGGAACACCTGCAATGGCAAGTGTTGCGATAGTCATTGTTAAGCTCGTAATTGGCATTTTACTCTTGAATCCGCCCATATTTCTCATATCCTGAGAGTCGGTGTCATGATCATGAAGTTCGTGAAGAGAGTGATGCATAGCATGAATAACTGAGCCTGAACCATAGAACAAACAAGCTTTAAACATAGCATGGGTAAGAAGATGAAAAAAAGCAGCAGTATAGTTCCCTACTCCAACAGCTAAAATCATATAACCTAATTGACTAACTGTAGAATATGCCAAAACTTTTTTAATATCATTTTGCGTAATTGCAATTGTAGCAGCAAAAATCGCAGTAAATCCACCTATGTAGGCAATAACAATTAGTGCATCAGTGGTAAAAATAGGAAAGAGCCTTACTGTAAGATATACCCCTGCAGCAACCATGGTAGCAGCGTGCATTAACGCTGAAACCGGCGTTGGCCCCTCCATAGCATCAGGTAACCAAATATGCAATGGAAACTGCGAAGACTTTCCAACTGCGCCCATAAACAAACCTAATCCAGCAAAAGTTAAGAGTGAACCAGATATCATCCCATTCGAAACTCCAGTAAATAATTGTTGAAAATTAAAGGATCCAATTGCTGTAAACATTATCATTATGCCAATAAAGAAGCCTATATCGCCAACTCGATTTGTTAAAAAAGCTTTTTTGCTAGCATCCGCAGCGGAGTGTTTTTCAAACCAATGCCCAATTAGTAAATACGAGCTCACCCCTACAAGCTCCCAAAAAATATATAAGGACATCAAATTATTTGCTAAAACAATTCCGTTCATTGAGAACGTAAATAGACCTAAATATGCGTAATATCGATTGTATCGGATATCCCCTTTCATGTACTCTAATGAAAAAATATGCGTCATTGTTGAAATCAGCGAAACNACAAGCAACATTACNATTGTTATATTNTCNANCCAAAANCCAAGGTCAACCTTAAAAGCNCCCATGTCAATCCATGAGAAATATATTTCATGTGAAAATTTATAATCCCANTTGGAAAGCATTCCTACGAATAGCAANAATGANAGAATTAGNGTAGTAACAATTGCGCCAATTGAAACCCAATCACCTTGCCTAGGTAAGCGCTTGCCAAAGAAGATGTTCACTATAAAAGCGGCTAAAGGTAAAAATAAGATTAATAAAGAAGCGTTTGTGATGAAACTGCTTGAAATCATTGCTTCATCTCACTTACGTCATCAATATTGATTGTATTGAAGTTGTTAAAAATATTTATAATAATTGCTAAAGCCACTGCTGCTTCTGCAGCAGCAAGCACAATAACAAATAAAGCATATACATGACCTGACATATTCATTCCACCGAATCTTGCAAATGCTAGAAAATTAAGATTAGCTGCATTTAAAATAAGCTCTACACCCATCAGGACAGCTACACCATTTCTTCGAGTGACAACTCCAAAAAGCCCTAATGAAAAAAGAATAGAGCTGACAACTAAATAATTACTAAGATTTTCCACTAGTCATCTTTCCTTGATAGGGTAGTTGCGCCTATTAGTGCTCCAAGCAGTAAAAAAGAGGCTGCTTCAAACGGCAAAAGATAATCAATCATCAATAGTCTGCCAATTGATCGAGTAGTTTCAAGAGGTTCAGTATTAGGAAGCTGTACCCAGGGGGTACTGATCATTACATAGCTTAAAGCTCCCAAAAAACCAAGAACCACAACTGCCCCNACTCCCTTTTGAACGGAAGTATGGCTAATATTGACAGAAGAAATTTTATTTGTGAGCATAATTCCAAAAATAATTAAAACCAGGATTCCTCCAACGTATACAACCACTTGAACAACCGCTAAAAAGTCAGCCCATAAAAATACATAGAGCGATGTTACCCCTAAAAAAGTGACAAGCAATGAATAGGCAGAGTAAAGCAGGCTCTTGCTTGATACTACAAAAAAAGCAGAGACTACGGTTAAGATTGATATAAACCAAAATGTAATATCAGCCATTAAGCCTCAGCCTTTTTATCAACTGGAGATAAACCGCTTTTTTGATTGGGAGTAAGTTTTTTTGCAAACTGATAAATCAAATCTTTTCTATCAGTTTCAGAAAATTCATAGTCAATCGGGTGCTTTGAGCTATTTGGACCCCCAACCATAAAAATACATTCCTCTGGGCACGGATAAGTACAGAGATTGCAATAACAACACTCGGACATATCTATAGTAAATCTACTTACGACAAAACCTTTTTTTGTTCCATTTGAGGTTACACCGGTGTGATTTACTTTTGGAATATCTTCACCTCTATCAGACTTAATCGTTTCAATCTTTATGCAATCAACTGGGCACGCTCTTTCGCATCTGTAGCAACCAATGCAATCATCAATATCAACGTGAAGGCGAGAACGTATAACGTTATAGTCTTCGTGATTGAATCCAATATTTCTTTCTGGCCTAGGCCATCTCTCTTCAGGGTATTGCAAGGTAACATTATCCCTTCGAATATTTATCATATGGCGGAAAGTAATTTGCATTCCGGTCCAAAGTGTATTTACTGTATCGTAAATGTTGGTAAAATATCTAGACATGTTTTATCCAATAATTAGTTTCCAAATTCCAACTCCAAAAATATTTAGCATTGCGATGGGGATAAAAACTTTCCAGCAAACATGCATCAANTGATCAACTCTTANTCNTGGAAAAGTCCATCTAAACCACATCATAACNAATATTAAAAATATAATTTTACTNAAAAACCAGAATAAGCCCCATATTGGTGAATTGAATAGACCCGGTATTGGGCTAAGCCATCCCCCTAAAAACCCTGCTGCTGCAAGACCGCTTACAACAAACATATTTGCATACTCACTTAAGAAAAATACTGCCCAACGAAAACCTGAATATTCAGTCATCCAACCCGCGACTAATTCAGATTCAGCTTCTGGAATGTCGAAAGGTGTACGATTGGTTTCAGCTACTGCACTAATAAAGAAAATAAAAAAGGCTAAAAAACTAAAAGGGTTATTAAATATAATCCAATTTGGAAGAATTCCCCATATAGATCCCGATTGAAATTCAATCATTGATTGGAGATTCATTGTGCCTGTCATCATTATGGGGATAATTATTGATAAACCCGCAGGAATTTCATAACTGATAATTTGAGCAGCTGATCTCATCGCTCCATACAAAGACCATTTATTGTTAGATGCCCACCCTGCCATAACGATACCATGCACACCTACTGAGCCAACTGCAATTATATAAAAAACGCCAATATTAATATCAACAACTTGTATGACCGAACTAAATGGAAGAACAGCAATACCTAAAAATGCACCAATAAAAATTATAAAAGGAGCAACTTTAAATAATAATTTATCAGCAGATGAAGGAATAGTGTCTTCCTTGATTAAAAGCTTAACAGCATCAGCGATAGTCTGCAGTACCCCCCATGGACCAGCATGGAGTCCAGGTCCTTGACCCATTGGTCCAATGCGATCCATCATAAAAGCTGAAACCTTGCGTTCAACGTAAACAGCAACTGTCGCGTTAAGAGCCATTAATACAAATAGAGGTATGCCTGCGATTGAAACAGCCAAAATAAACGAAATAAACGGTGAATCGAACAGCTTAGAAAACAGCTCAATTAGATAATCAACGGTCATCTATCGATCTCTCCTAAGACAATGTCCAAACTTCCTAGTATAGCAAGTACATCAGATATCATCCAGCCACTTGAAACCTCGTCAAGACATGAAAGTGCGGTAAACGCAGGTGAACGCATCTTAACCCTAGTTGGGGATGGAGTTCCATCGCTAACAATATAATATCCAAGATCACCTCTAGGACTTTCTGTTCTTCTATAAACAGAACCAATAGGAGGTCGAATTTTTTTNGGCATCGTTTCAAATACATCTCCATCAGGCAAATCTTTTAGCGCTTGCCTAATAATGCGAACACTTTGAGTGACCTCAAGCATTCTAACCCAATATCTATCAAAACAATCACCTAGTGTTCCGAATTCGCCTAAGCCAGTAGGAATATCAAAATCGAAACGATCGTAGATAGAATACGGCTCATCTTTTCTTACATCCCATTTAACGCCCGACGCTCGAAGATTGGGACCCGAAACACCATAACTTATAGCTACTTCAGCAGGAATAACGCCAACATCTGCAGTACGCTCTATAAAAATTTTATTGTATGTGAGAAGATTATTGTATTCCTCTATTTGAGGTTCGAAATAATCTAAAAACTCAACACAAATTTTTACGAAATCTTTTGGTAAATCATGTGAAACTCCTCCAATCCACATGTAATTATATAGTAATCTTGCACCACAAGTATATTCAAAAATATCTAAAATACGCTCGCGATCCCTAAGCATGTATAAAAATGGAGTAAACGCTCCGATATCTAAACCGTATACACCAAGAGCTAAAAGATGGCTTGCAACACGGTTTAGTTCTGCCATTATTACTCTAATATATTGAACTCTTTCAGATACATTAATATCCATAAGTTCTTCCATAGCAACAACGTAACCAAAATTGCTATTCATTGATGCTAAATAATCACACCTATCAGTAAATGGAATTACTTGTTCATAGGTAACATTTTCAGCGTGTTTTTCAAAACAGCGATGCAGATATCCAAGGTGAGGAGTAATCTTTGATACTATTTCACCATCCGTCATTACTTCAAGTCTTAATACCCCGTGAGTGCTAGGATGTTGTGGTCCNATATTTAGAACCATTTGATCGCCTTTAACTACTCCCATCCTTCCTCTTCCTTGATTTTTGGAACAACGATTCCATGAAACGANTCCTGNGCTTCGTAGTCTTTTCTAAGCGGCCACCCTTCCCAATCNTCTGGGCATAATATCCTTCTTAAATCTCGATGACCNGTATACTCGATACCAAACATATCGTATGTTTCCCTTTCAAACCAATCCCCTATTCGCCANAATTGNTCAATCGAAGAAACTTTNGGGTTTTTTCTATCGTGANTAATTACAATCTCAATTTTATGGCGNTGTTCCATNGAATGNAGGTTNTAATGTGTTTGNAANGGCCCATCCTCGCCNGTATCAATTCCAGTTATNCATTCGAGCTGGTCAAATGANAGCTTTGGNTCATTTTTCATAAAAGTAGCGANATCCANCCAATNGTCNCCATTAANTTCAATTTGATGATTNGCTANATTCTCATTTNCNATTACCGANCTTTTAAATTGATCAGAAAGACTCGCTTTAATTTGNTCAGNGGTCATGCAAGCTTTCTNGTNAGAGGGCGCTCAGTNTGAATCTTCTCTTGNAATTTTAATAAACCTTCAATTAATGCTTCNGGNCTNGGAGGGCATCCNGGAACATAAACATCAACAGGAACAACTAGNTCAACNCCTTTTAAAACATGNTANCCGTGCTGCCAATACGGNCCTCCACTNGTAGCACAGCTTCCCATAGATATGACATATTTTGGATCAGCCATTTGTTCATATAATTTTTTTACCCGTAAAGCCATTTTCATAGTTACGGTGCCCGCAACTATCATAACATCTGCTTGTCTAGGTGAAGAGCGTGGCATCATGCCGATTCGCTCGAGGTCATGCCTACTAGCTGCTGATGCCATCATTTCGATTGCACAACAAGCGAGCCCGAATTGAAAATACCATGGTGATGTTGATCTTGCCCAGCCTAAAATCTTATCAAGAGACGCAACAACAACATTGTCTTGAAACTTATTTTCCAATAAACCCATTACTTATCCTTAAAATTATTTGCTTTAGGAATTAAACTTGAATAGCGACCTCGGCCATATCTTACATTATACTTTACCCAATCAAGATCAGAGCGTTTCCATACATAGGCCAAACCAACCAATAAAATTAATAGAAAAATTCCCATCTCTATAAAGGCAAGCAATCCCAGTTCATTAAACACTATAGCCCATGGAAACAAGAATACTACTTCAACATCAAAAATAAGGAAGATCAATGCAACAACATAAAATCGAATATTGAATTGGACCCATGCAGAGCCTTCTGATTCTTCACCGCATTCGTATGTTGCTTGTTTGTCTGGGTTAGGATTGTTTGGAGCAAGAAGCTTTTGAATTAACAAAGGCAAGTATATCAATACTATACCTATGAAGATAAAAACAAATATTGTTCCGAAGTCGCGATACATAAATAATTAACTTATTTAAAGATAACTAATTTAGAACTTTTGCTTAAGGATGGTCAAGATAAACTTAGAGGTTTTATCATGTTTTTTTGTTATGCTTGAACTATTAACTAAATACATTTGTTGTCTCATATAATGATGGCATAAATTCAGTCTACTTATGGCATTTATAAATACTGTGCTCGCGTACTTTATGCAATTTCTACCCAAATGGTTTGTTAGGCCGTTTGCTAAACCCTATGTAGCTGGCGTTAAGATAGACGAAGTTTTGGATGTTGTTAAAGATCTTAATGATAAGGGTTTTTCTGCTACGATAGACATTCTAGGTGAATTTGTTAATGATGAAGAAGAAGCAGTTAAAGTTAAAAACCAATATTCAAAACTTATTAAATCTATTAGAGAAAGAAATTTGGACAGTACAATATCAGTCAAGCTCACACATTTGGGCTTAGATTTAGATTTTACTTATTGCAAAAACCTTATGATAGAACTTACTCATGAAGCAAAAAAATTTAATGTTGGAATTGCTATTGATATGGAAAACTCACCTTACACCGATAGTATTTATAAAGTGTATTCACATACTGTCAAAATATTTCACAAAATTGGAGCTGTAATGCAGGCTTATTTGCGCAGGAGTTTTGGTGATTTGAAAAACTTAAACAACTCAAAATTAGTTCTCAGAATTTGTAAAGGTATTTACAATGAAGATCCAAGTATTGCAATAAAGGATAAAAATGAAATAAATAAAAATTTTAAATTACTTGTACAAACAATTCTAAGCGGAGATGGGTATGCATGTATTGCAACACATGATATTGATTTAATTAACAGCATTGAGAGATGGATACATAACAAAAATATTTCAAAAAATAGATTTGAATTTCAGGTGTTGTACGGTGTTCCTATGACTAAAACTTTAAATAAATTAAAATCAAAAGGATATAAGGTTACGGTATACGTACCCTTTGGAAGTTCATGGTATGACTACTCTATTCGCAGGTTGAATGAAAACCCAAAAATAATATCATATGTGCTCAAAAATATTTTTAAAAAATAATCTATTCTTTGAAACAAAAATAATAACTAATAATTTATAATCATGAATTTATTTAGAAATAAGATTTCTTATCAAAAGATTGCCCTACTTTTCTTTTTAGCAACAAGCTCGCTTTTTGCTGGAAATAGTGATAACACAATATCCTTCTTTCTGCTTTTCACTGGCCTATTTGGAGGTATGGGTATGTTTTTGTACGGTATGGAAATGATGAGCGACGGAATGAAAGTAACTGCTGGCAATAGCATGCGAACCATACTTGAAAAGCTTACATCAAATAAATATCTCGCTGTGCTAGTTGGGGCATTTGTTACAATGGTCATTCAAAGTAGCAGCGCAACTACTGTTATGCTTGTTAGTTTTGTAAATTCTGGGTTACTTGCTTTTTCCCAGGCATTAGGTGTTATTCTTGGGTCAAATATTGGAAGTACGGTTACAGCGCAGATAGTTGCGTTTAAAGTCACAGATTACGCACTTCTGCTGATTGCATTGGGCTCTATAATGTCTCTTTTTTCAAAGAAAGAAACGATAAAGAACCTGGGTTTAGTAGTTCTTGGGTTCGGTCTACTTTTTTATGGAATGAAGGTCATGTCAGATACCATGAAACCTTTGAGGTCTGACCCTGCTTTTAACAGTATTCTAACAAGTTTTGAGAATCCATTTTTAGGTATTCTTGCTGGAGCTATTTTCACGGCTTTAGTTCAAAGCAGCAGCGCTACAACTGGTATTGTTATAACCCTTGCAAGCGGAGGGTCTATAACTCTTGAGGCCGGCATACCTCTTATCTTTGGTGCAAATATTGGTACTTGCATTACAGCTCTTCTTGCTGGTTTAAATGCATCAAGGGATGCAAAACGCGTAGCCGTTGCCCATGTGACGTTTAATGTAATTGGAGTATTACTATTTTGCTTTTGGATTCCAACGTTTGCAGATATTATATCTCAAACATCTCAAAATATTCCTCGGCAAATTGCTAACGCTCACACTATTTTTAATATTATAGCTTCTGTTGTTTTCATTCCTTTTACTGGGTTCATTGCAAAAACAATTATTCACTATTTCCCTGATAAAGAAGTTGATAGAAATATTGAAAAACCTGCAGTTTTACACCTTGATGACAGCTTAGTTAGTCAACCTGAGGCAGCAATTAATAATGCGCAAGCAGAAATAAAAGGGGTAGTTGGTCTTACAGAAAGAGTTGTTGGTACTTTAGTCCGCCCATTTATCAAGGGTCAAGAGCTGATTGATATTGAAAATACTGATCAAGACCTTATGAGTGGAATGAATCAGAGGATTGAAAAAATATCATTCTTAAATCAAAAAATTAGCGAGTATCTAATAACTGCAAGTAAATCAGATTTAAGCTCCAACCAATCAAAAGAACTTTTCACTCTTGTATCTATTGTCAATTATTTAAGCTCCATGAACGACCTTATTAAAGTACGCTTTGTTTCTTTAGTGTCCAAGAAAGAAGGAATTAACGAAGATTTTTCAGATACAGATCAGCAAGAGGCGATAGATTATCACAAACGCCTAATTAAGCAAGTCAATCGCTTAGATAAATTTTTTATTAAGTTCGATAAAGAAAAAATGGAAAAGATTATTATAAAAGGAAAAGAAAATACAGATTTTGAAAAGAAATATAAACTTGATCGCATTGAGCGCATGAAGACATCTTCAGAGGCTGATATTAAATCAAGCGAAATTAATCAACTTCATTCTCAACTAATGGATATGTTAAAACAGGTAAATATTTTTATTAATCTTATAGCAAGCTCGTTGATCGAACTTGAATCAGAGCAAGAATAGTTTTACCCTCTTCTACCCCAACCCATTTTTAGATTTAAAGTTTTAAAGTAATTAGAATCTTTAAAACTTATCATTTCAATAGTGTAAGGTGCTTTTTCAATGAAAACCCTAGTATCGTCTTTAAAATAATCAATAACTTGACCATCAACAGCGAAAGCAATATCTCCTTTGTCAGCAGACTTTATTTCAAGCACCTCGGTATCTGATAATACAATAGGTCTTAATGATAGTGTGTGAGGGCTTAATGGAGTTACCGTAATAGCACTGAGTCCAGGCACTAATATTGGTCCTCCAGCTGATAATGAATATGCTGTAGATCCAGTAGGCGTAGAGATAATTAAACCATCGGATTTATAAGACGATATAAAGCTATTACCAGCATATAGCTCTAAATTAATAATTCTTTGCGATTTTCCCCTATCCACTACAAAATCATTAAGAGCAAAAAAGGTTTTCTGTTCTCCATTTCTTGATAAAGTTGCTTTTATTACCATTCTATGATTTACAGAAAAATCTCCCTCATTAATTTGATTTAATCTTTTGAACATATCATCAACAGTAACCTCAGCAAGAAACCCAAGTTCACCTAAATGAATACCAACTATTGGAGTTTTTCTAGACCCAACAGCTCTTGCAGCTGAAAGTATAGTACCATCTCCGCCAAGGGCTATTAAGAAATCAAGTTTATCAAAATCATCAGCAGTTTTTATAATCTTGGGAGAAAAAGAAAATTCATTTGGTAAATTATCAGCTATTCTCGTTGTTAAATAAGGGACTAATGATTTTTTTTTACTCCACTCCAAGATTGGATTTAAAAGATTCCAAAACTTTTCTTTGTCGGTATTTCCCCAAATACCAAAATGTTTAATATTAGATTTTGGATTCATTTTTCTTCAAACGGGCTAGTTGAAATTTCTCCATTTTGATCTTTTGATAGGATTTCAATTTTCTTTTCAGCGGATTCTAAATGCTTTTGAAGATCTTTCGATAAAGATAGCCCTTCTTCAAAAAGTTGAATATTTTCTTCTAAAGATTTATTTTCAGTTTCTAAGGATTTTACTATTTTTTCTAATTTTTCCATAGATTCTTCAAAATTAAGAGATTCTTGAGACATAATCTATTTTCCTTTGATTTAATTTTTACTTATTTCTTTTTTAGCTGGCAAATCTCCTCTAGCCAGCTTAACAATAAATGATTCACCAAGCTTTACATCATCTGGGCTTCTAATAATCGAGCGATCTTCTTTGTAAGCAATACTATAACCTCTATCAAGTGTATTTGAAGGACTAAGAGCTTCTAATTTTGTTTTTAAATTAGAAAAGGTTGAATGTTTTAAACTAATCATTCTCATAAGCGACATATTTAATGCTTTAGAAAGATGCGCAATTTTTTCTTTGTGTTGATTAAAAATATTTTTGGGCTTTTGAAGGACTAACCTTTCAGAGAAATTATCAAAAGTCTGCCATAAAGAAGAAATCCTTGACATTGCTATGTTTATTAGGCGTTTATGTGAATTTTGAATTGACTGCACTGCTTCGACAAGATGGTTTGTTGCTACCTCAGCCGCTGCAGATGGTGTAGGTGCTCGATAGTCAGCAACCATGTCGCTTATAGTGATATCAGTTTCATGCCCAACCGCTGAAATTATAGGAACCCTACATCTTGAAATTTCTTGTGCTAAATTTTCGTCATTAAAAGGCCATAAATCTTCAAACGATCCCCCACCTCTACCAATGATAATCAAATCTATATTATTTATAGCTGATAGCTCTTTTATTCCACTAACAATATCTTTGGGTGCATCAGAACCCTGAACTAGTGCAGATCGAATTAGAATTTTAATTTGAGGAGCACGTCTTTTAAATACAATCAGCATATCTCTCAAAGCGGCTCCAGTTTTTGATGTCACAATACCAATAGTTGAAGGATACTTAGGAATATTTTTCTTTATCAATTTATCAAAAAGACCTTCATTTTGTAAACGTTTTTTTAATTTTTCAAATTCTAAATATAGAGCTCCTATGCCTGCTGGCTCCATATGTTGAGCGATAATTTGGTATTGTCCACGGGCTTCGTATACTGATAATTTTCCTTGAATGATAACATCATCACCGCTTTTAGGGGAGAAAGCTATTGAACTATTACTACCCTTAAACATTACCGCTCTGAGCTCTGAATTTTTATCTTTTAATGTAAAATACATATGACCTGATGAATGATGCGTAAAGTTCGATATTTCACCCTTAACAAAGACGGATGAGTAATTTAATTCAATCAACCCTTTCAACTGGGCTGTAAGCTCACTAACCGAAAATGATTTCTTAAATTGCACTATGGCAAGTCCGGCTTACCTGCTTGCTCCCAACAATACTGCCAAATAGAAGCCAGTCTAACTACGGATTTTCCTAATCTATCATTCAGAAGGTCCTGTGTTTCTGAATATAAAATATCAAGATACGGTTTTTCAAAATCTAAAATATCGTATGATGTCAATTGCTTTGCCTGTTGCGATGTTAGGACTTTTCTAGCCTTAGAATCTGCATCTAGAATTTCTTGATGATACGAAAAAGATTCTTTTACTATTTGAAAAGCGTACGAAATGGGGTCTGAAATTTTTTCTATAGCTCCAGAAGGAACTATCCTTCTTATATAATCATTAACTAGTCGAACTTCCCATCTGAAATGCACTCCGTTATTCCCAGTTTTTCTACCATCATAATTTACAATAACATGAAGAGGCTGATGTATATCAGCTATATAATGACCCAATTCACCCATATTGTATAAGGCTTCTTCAAATCGATCGTTTTTCATTAAATAAATAATGCGATCGCAAAGCTTATCTATAAACCATGGAGCATCCCCCATTTTTTTGATATTATCTTCGCCGTATTTATTGTAGAAATCATCGCGACCTCTAGGGATATTATCAAATGGATAAGTATCATAATAATCAGCATCAATAAAATGATGGTGGTATCTTGATCGATCCATTCCTTTTTGATAATCAGGAACAGCGCCGTAAATTTTCAGTTCATCTGCATTCCGCATTAAAAACTGACCGAACCTACCTTTCAATTGTTGCGAGGCAAGAAAATTAACTCTACGATGTCCTTCGTAACCCCACCCACTTAGAATAGGTGAAATAGTTACCACTAGAATTGTAAGCCATATTTTCCTGGCTAATTTCATTTAATGAGTTCTAAACTTTTTTCTTTTTATGGCGATTGGCGCGCAAGCGTTTTTTTCGCTTGTGAGTATTCATTTTGCGCCTTTTGCGTTTTTTACCGCAGGGCATTCAACCTCTTTATTTCTTTAAACTATCATTAACATGGGAACGCATATTCTTTGCCGGCTTAAAAGTAGGCACATGCCGCTCAGGAAGAAAAATTGATTCTCCTGTTCCAGGGTTTCGAGCTTTTTTTGGTTTTCTATGTTTAACGCCAAAAGTTCCAAATCCTCTAAGCTCGACTCTTTCATTACGTCCTAGAGATTCTATTATTGTTGACATTACTCCATTCATTACTGCTTCAGTTTCAACTTTTGTTAAACCAGTAGCTTCAGATACAGTGTTAACTATGTTCTGTTTTGTCATAGTAATTTACTCCATTCGCCAGCGATATGCCGGCAATTCATCAAACCAACTACTTGTGGCTTGCTCCAAATTTGATGTGAATAGATCAAACAATGAATTGTTTTTTTTATTTATTTCTATAGTTTTGGGCTTTCCTTCAATACCGCTTAATGATCCTGCTAAATCTATAGCATTTTCAAAAGTACCCAACAAGTCTATCAATCCTAAATCTCTTGATTGTAAACCAGTAAAAACTCTGCCATCAGCTAATTTAATTAGGTCTGACCTATCTATTAACCTGTTCTCTTCAACTGCTGTAATAAATTGACTATGAATATTGGTGACCATTTCATTTAAATGCTTCCTATCGGCATCAGTAACCTCTCTTGAATATGAGCCAACGTCCTTCAAGCCTCCGCTTTTTACTGTTTCAAATTTTATTCCAACTTTATCAAGAAGTTCAGTTGCTATNGGATAGTTCATAATAACNCCAATNCTNCCTACTATAGTTCCAGGGTTAGCTATTAATGTATCNCTACCAAGAGCAATATAGTANCCTCCAGAGGCAGCAACTGANCCCATNCTTGAGACNANAGGCTTTANNCCTTTAATNGATTTTACTTTTTCATAAATTTCNTGAGTAGGNGCAACTAGACCNCCAGGGGAGTCTATTCTTAAAACAATAGCTGAAATATCTTTACGATTTTTAAATTTTTCTAATTNTGAATTTATTNATTCAGAGGAAATAATTGGTCCANNAATTTTAACTATTCCTACTTTNTTTCCAGATGNCTCTAGAGAAGAANTAACAGAAANGGCCCCNAACCTAAAGNTTANTACTAAAATAAATAGAGANCCTAGNCCCCACCANANCCAGTTTGAGNTTGTTTTTGGCCNCATACTCATTTCTTAACCCAAAGTGTGAGTTTTTGACCAGGAAAAATATGCTGTCCGTATTTCATGCCNTTCCACTGACGAATNTTTGACGCACGCGTACTATAATCTTCAGCNATNTGACCNAAAGTATCTCCTCTTCGAACTTTGTANGTTATTTTNTTNTGNCCTGANGACATTTTAACTTTTGTTGAACGCGGTATTTTCATACCAGGCACAGGAATAGTTAATTTTTGACCAATTCGAAGAACATTTCTATTTCTTAATTTATTTACNGCTGANATATCNGACTGNGANACTCTATACTTTCTAGCAATATACCAAAGGCTTTCGCCATTTCTAACCTTNTGCGTNATAAACTGAGGAGCNAATCTTTCATTTTCAGGAAGCTCNCTNTAGTTCTTTANAAATTTCTTTTTTGNTCCAGTNGGAATTTTTAATTCATANGATTCGCTNGGNGTTGCTGATTGNCGAAGCTCAGGGTTNANACCTTGAAGTATTTTAAAAGAGGTTCCTGCAGCTTTTGATAAAACAGTNAGNTCTGCGCTTTTTTCAATAGTTACATAATCATAGGCATATGGTTTTTTTGGNTTCNCTATTNTNGAAAATCCATAATCCTTNGGGTTCTTTGCCATGATTGTTGCTGCTAAAAAATANGGCATATAGTTACGGGTNTCACGAGGCAAAGAATGTAATTGCCAGAAATCTGACGTCTGGTGTAGACGAGTAGCTCTTCTGATTCGACCTTCGCCAGCATTATATGCAGCTAATGCCAAATACCAATTATCAAATTCTTCATACAGATCTGATAAATATGCCATTGCAGCTTTTGTTGCTTTTTCTGGATCCCTTCTTTCGTCAATATACCAATTCCTATTTAAACCATAAATCTTTCCTGTAGAATAAATAAATTGCCACATCCCAGTTGCAGCGGCTTTTGAATGTGCTTTNGGATTTAGCCCTGATTCAATCATCGCTAAATACAATAGCTCTGGNGGTAGATTATTTTCCTTAATAATTTTTGAAAGAACTGGACCATAGACCTCAAGNCTGCCCAACCATATTTCAAACTGTGGACGTCCTTTCGTGCTAAAATACTTTATAAATTGATCCACTTTTTTATTACGCACTAGAGGAATATGNCCATCTCTGTCTTCGACAACAACAAACTGNGTTGCTCCCATCTCCACCTCAAGGGGTTCTGATCGAGAGGTTACATCTATTCTCATGCTTTCAGCAGTAAGAGAAGCATCGATCTTATCAAGAGTTTCAAATCTTTTTGTGTAAAGCTTGACAAGGGATTCTTCAAACCTATCAAATTCATCTTTGTCTTCATCATTCATTTCGCCGTACTGGTCAGCTTCTGATAAAAGATCGAAAATTCGATTAAGATTGTAAACAACTTCTAATGTATCATTCATTACATCAGATATAAATGCATCCGATAAAAGAACCTTTGCTTCTTTAAGAAGGTCTGGAAGCCTATTTTCACTGGTTTCTGCTCNATCNANAGATTTTGANATAGGATCTGAACCATAAAGAGCACTATTGCCGTTTGATTGTTGACAAAAAACAATAGCCGACAAAAACTGTAAGGTGATGTTAATCTTTGTAAATCCCTGTTTCATATATATTTAGGTCAATTGAAGGGCCAATATTAACCGTTACCCCTCTCCTCAGTCAAGCCTTTTCCTTTATTATTTATAATCTTTGTTGTACTATAACCATTCAAATGAGGAAGTATTACAATTTCGCCCCCATTTTGCTGAATAGTCTTAGAACCTATAATATCTTTTGTTTTGTAATCGCCACCTTTTGTTAATATATCTGGGAGTAAATATTTTATTAACTTTTTAGGTGTTTTTTCCTCAAAAATCGTAACTACATCAACAAATTCTAAATTTAAAAGATTTTTTGATCGAACAAGCTGACTGTTTATTGGTCTTCCCGAACCCTTTAAGAGCCTAACGGATTCATCAGAATTAATAGCTACAACAAGAAAGTCTCCAAGATTCCTAGATTCTTCAAGATATGTAATGTGACCTAGATGTAAAATATCAAAACAACCATTTGTAAAAACTATTTTTTTATCATTTGATTTTAATTCTAAGATTTTATTTTTTATTTCAATTTTATTTTTAATCAAAGTTTAACATCTTCCTAATTTTACAACCTCATCTCTTACTTCTTTAACCAACTTATCTCTATCTTCGTAGTTCAGTAGTGAAGTTTTAATAGGTTTTCCAATGTTTAGCTTCAAAGTGTCATCTTGGTTTGAAAATTTATTCTTTAACAATGTTCTTGTGCCAATTATTCCCACAGGAATAACTTCCATATTAAGATTCATTGCTAAAACTAATCCTCCTTTTTTAAAGGGTAGAATTTTTCCATTATTTGATCTTGTTCCCTCAGGAAAAATAATAACTGAGCGTGGATTTTTATGCATTGATTTTTTCGCTTTTTTCATTGACTCTAAAGCTCGCGCAGGATTTTTTCTATCAACAAAAATATGTCCTGCTGCCTGCATAGCCCAACCAAGAAAGGGAATATTTTTTAATTCAATTTTTGAAATTGCCACCATTTGTAATTTAATACCAGCAAATACTAGGGGAATGTCAAATTCTGATGGATGATTGGCAGCAAAGAAATAATGTTTTCCTGATTTTATATTCTCTTCACCATTAACATCAAATCTTATAAATGAAGCTTTAAGGATAATTTTTGCCCATGATCGAACAATCCAACCCATATACCTACCTCTCCATTCAAATAAAGAACCCACAACCCCTATAGATCCTAAAACTACGGTCCATAAAGCCACATTAAAAACAATCCAAAAATAATAAAATTTTACTTTAATCAATTATTTTTAACTTTGCATAGTCTTGTAGTATTTCTGGAACAGTAACTGTTCCGTCAGCATTTTGATATGTTTCAAGTAAGGCTATTAAAAGTCTGGGTGTTGCTAAACCACTGCCATTTAATGTATGTACAAAATCTACCTTATTATCATCTTCTTTTCTGAATCTAATATTACCTCTTCGAGACTGAAAGTCTTCAAAATTACTACATGATGATACTTCAAGCCATTTTTCTTCTGCTGGTGCCCATATTTCAAGATCATAACATTTTGCTGCAGAAAAACTCAAATCTCCTGTACATAGCTCAATTTTTCTATATTTTAAATTAAGAGCCTGGAGAACCATTTCAGCATGAAGAGTTAAGCTTTCAAGCGCTTCATAAGATTCTTCAGGTTTTACTAGCTGAACAAGTTCAACTTTGTTGAACTGATGTAAGCGCTTTAAGCCTTTAGTGTCTTTTCCATAAGATCCTGCTTCTCTTCTAAAGCAGGCTGAATATGCAGCATATTTCTTAGGCAAATCAGATTCATTTAATATTTCATTACAATGAATATTTGTTAGCGGCACTTCAGCGGTAGGTATTAACCATAGATTATCTATCTCTGAATGATACATATCATCTGAAAACTTAGGTAAATTTCCAGTTGTTAAAACAGAATTTGAATTAACAAGAAAAGGTGGGATGATCTCCAAATAATCATTCTTTTGAGTCTGAAATTCTATCATAAAATTTATCAATGATCTTTCAATGAGTGCGCCTTTTCCAGTATAAAGAGGAAAACCTGACCCGGATAATTTAGCTGAACGCTCAAAATCAAATAGCTTCAAANTTGAACCTAAATCTATATGCGTTTTTAAATNAAAACTTTTAATATTTTCATTGCCCCATTCNCTAATAATTTTATTTTCAACTTCACTAGAGCCTTTNGGGACAGAGCTATTTGGANTATTAGGAAGGTTCAAAATNAGATTATTAAGGTTTTCTTTTTGTTCTGNCAGACTACTTTCTAAGTTCTTTATTTTTTGACCAACGGTGCGCATNAAAATAATCTTTTCATTGGCATNCTGTTTTGTTTTCTTTAATTCTGCAATTTCATCTGAAACCTTATTTCTCTCAGCTCTCAACTCATTAACACGATGAAGACCATGCCTGTAATCTTTATCTATTGATATAATTTCACCCAAATCATCTGTATACCCTTTTGAAAGAAGACCGGACTTTATTTCTTCAAAGTTATTTCGAATTCGATCTATTGAAATCATTTCTAATATTTAATTAAAAGTTGGAAGTAGGTTTTGGTCTATATTTTTAAGTTTTGGAAGTAACTGGTCTTTTTCTGAAACCAAAGGATCTTTATTTGTTAAACCTAACCTGAGTTCAGAATCATTCCAATTAATTCCATATTCATCTTCGGGATGATAGCTTTCTGTGCACTTATACTTAAAAATTGCTTGATCAGATTCAACATAAAACCCGTGAGCAAATCCTTCAGATATATATAAACTTTCGTGCATTATATCATCTAAAATAAAACTTTCACTTTTCCCAAATGTTGGAGATCCCTTTCTAATGTCAACAACAAAATCAACAACTCTACCAACAGCTACAGAAATTAATTTTCCTTGCGGAAAATTCAATTGATAGTGAAGACCTCTAAAGGTTCCTTTGTATGAAAATGAATGGTTTTCTTGAGCAAATTCAATCGGGATTGAGCTTTTATTGAAAAGCTTCCTCTTGAATGATTCAAAAAAATAGCCGCGCTGATCTTTAATGATATGAGGTGTAATTAAAAATACCCCATTTAATGAAGTTTCTTTTATTCTCATCAAAAATTCCTACCAACATTATCATATTTAAATTCTANGGACTTTAATTTTTCAATACTGAAAATATTCTTAGCATCAAGAAGAATTGGGGTCTTAAGAAGTAGCTTAAGCTCATCTAAATCAATACCTCTAAATTCATTCCACTCGGTCATAATTATACATGCATCAGCTCCACTNACACAATCTTTCCAATTTTCAAAATAATTTATATCAGGATAAAGTTCTTTAAAATTGCTATTCGCTATTGGGTCATATGAATTAATTTGAGCTTTTAAATTAATTAAATTAGAAATTAGAAATTGTGANGGGGATTCACGAATATCATCCGTATTTGGCTTAAATGATAATCCCAATACAGCAATTTTTTTACCTTCAACTTCATTTNTCATCAATTTTAATATTTTTTTCAACATTCGTTTCTTTTGCGAATTATTTGTATTAATTGTTGCAGATATTGTATTTAGATTAACATTTTTTTCATTCCCAAGAGCAAAAAGAGCTTCAATATCTTTTGGAAAGCATGAACCACCAAAACCAGGGCCAGGATGAAGAAACTTTGGNCTAATTCTACCATCTTTACCCATCCCAGATGCAACACCATGGACATCTGCACCAACAGCTTCACACAAATTAGCAATTTCATTTATAAAGCTAATTTTTAAAGCTAGAAAAGAATTCGCTGCATATTTAATCATTTCAGCAGTACTCACAGAAAATTCCATAACAGGCGTTTTATTAATAAATAGGGGTCTATATACTTCTCGCATTTCTTTAAAAGCTCTCTCTGATGAACCTCCCAAAATAACACGATCAGGGTATAAGAAATCATTTACNGCAGAACCCTCTCTTAGAAATTCAGGGTTTGAAACATAATCAAATTTTTCATTAGAATGTTTCTTGCTAACTTCATTATTTATCCATTNGCCCGTTCCGATCGGTACGGTACTTTTTGTGCAAATAATTTTGTAAGAATTTAAATTATCTATAATTTTTTTAACTACTTGCTTTATAGCAGTTAGGTCTGCTTTACCATCCTCGCCTTGCGGAGTTCCAACTGCAATAAAAATAATTCTTGACTGCTGAATTACACTATCAATATTTGAGGAGAAAACTAATCTTTTATCTTTGACATTTTTTGAAACTAGCTTTTTCAGACCTGGTTCGAAAATAGGTATTAAGCCATCATTTAATTCAGATATCTTTTCTTCATTAACATCTAAGCACGTCACTTCATGGCCAAGCTCAGCCAAACCTGCTCCTGAAACAAGCCCAACATATCCAGTACCTATTATAGTTATTTTTTTCATATTTTTTGTACCTTTAAAGAAGTCCTCTTTTTTTTCTCAAAACCCATTCGGTGCATATAAAAATCAAAATTAATAAAAGAAGCTGTATACTGTCCTTAAATATAATCACATTTGCTTTTATTTCTTGCTTGCCTTTTTGGGGCATTTCACCAAAAATAAACTCTCTATTATTCCAATTAAAATATTTACCCTTATTTGAAGCGGATATTTCCTTTAAAAGCTTTTCGTTTAAAAAAACCTGACTTGTCTCAATTTGACTATCCAAAACATTGAATGAAGTACTTTGAACAATTTCTTTATTATGTTTAGAATGAACATTATAAGAATATCTTCCAGGGTTAGGCGTCCTGAATCTTGCTTCCCATATACTTTTCTCCATATTCATATCAAAATTAGTTGATAAAATGAACTTATTTTCCTTGTAGACATCAACATAAAAGCCTAGCGAGTCATCTTCATGGCCAACTTTTGTTCCAGATAAATATGCCATTTCTCCCTGCTGAAAATAATCTCTATTCAATCTAAAAAAATTCTCACTAGAGACTCCTGATCTTAAAAGCCAGTTAATCGATTCTGAGAAAATTTTTGAAAAAACTGTTAGTTCGTTTTTATAAAAGAATAACTTGTTTATATCTGGTGAAGTAAAAATAACGCTCCTTATTTTTCTGTTAATATTTCTAGCAAGCAATGTCCATCCAGATTCATAAATAGCAATATCGCTGGTATTGTTGTCTATTGAAGTGATAGAGAACTTTCTAGACAATGGAGGAAGATTTTCACTATCTGGGACATTGTCTGAGAATTCCCAATAATTATAATCACCATCTGCGGTTTTTTCATTTTGTATTTGAAAGCCAGCAATAATCGATAAACCCTCCAATGATTTATTATTTTGATTTGGACCTGCAAGTATCATGATACCTGATTGCTGCGATATTATTTTTTTTGCTAAGATTCTAATAAAATTAGGCGATAAAGGTTCGATTGGATAGTTTTCAAACAAAATCAAGTCATAAGATGTTTCCCAGAAATTTTTAATTGGCGTTGAAAATTTATTAGAAAAAATCTTTATATAATGATCTACTTCGATTCTATTATTATTTTTTAATGTTTTTTTAATGATTGAAGTGTTTTTATTTGGACTGCCAGTAAAAAGTGCAACCGTGTATTTTTCTTTTAATATTAATACATCAAAGTTTTGCTTATTATTTGAAATATTTACTTCATCAGAAACAGAAGAAACTTGGATTTTGTATTTTTGCCTGCCAAGAGATTTTGGTTGAAATTGAAAATTAACTATTGATTTTGAACCTAAACCATAAAGCTCAACGTATTTTGAAGCTATTAACCTAGAATCATCATAAAGCGAAACACTAAATCTATCATTTATATCTCCAATGGACTGAATCTCAGCGGAAATATTAATTCTATCATTTTTAATTGCAACTGTNGGAGATTCAATCGAATTTATAAAAATATCAATTAGAGAGGATTTATTTCCAATGCCTATTGTATGGATAGGTAAACCTGAATTTAGAAATGCTAATGAAGGCTCGACTCCTTCTGTGGGAATACCATCTGAAATTATAACTGCGCCAGCTAATTTATTTTTATTTTGTGAAATATATTCTGCTATATTTCCAATATTTGTAGTTTGTCCGGAACCACTTAACTTACCTTTTAACGATTTCACTTCTGTATCAAAAGAATGTGATATAAAAGAAATGTTCTTGCTGTAAAGCTGGTCTAAAAAATTATCAATACCAAGATTAATTGAATTTAGCGAGGGACTTTTGTGAAACTTTATACTAGATGAATTGTCAAAAAAAAGAGCCCATGGTAACTCGCTATATTTGTTTGTAGAATATTTTATTACCGGATTAAATAAATAAAGCAGCAATAAGCAAAGCACTAATAAACGTAAAATAAAAAAAGTTTTAAATTTTTCCTTATGAGAAGTGAATAGAGCGATAAAAATAAATACAGATGAGGTTATTATTAATAAAGATGCAAAATCTAGTGATTGTATAAAATTAAATTTCATCTAAGCAATTTTCATATTTGGTAAAATTGAAAAATTTAATTTAGAAGTTTTTCCGATTGATATATATTTTTCTCCCAAATAAGCAATCATTGCTGCGTTATCAGTACAAAAACTTGGGTCCGGATATATAATATTTCGATCACCAATTTGTTTTTTTGAATATTCCCTTAAAAATTGATTTGCAGCAACACCACCGGCAACAACACAATTTTTACAATTTGTTAAATCTGCTGCATTTTTGAGTTTTTCTACTAGAACATCAATAATTGCAAATTGATAGCTAGCAGCGATATCTTCAATATTTTTTCTTTTATTTTTATCAAAATAATAAAGCAATGCTGTTTTCAGGCCACTAAAACTAAATTCAAAGTTATTTTTCTTCATTAAAGCCCTTGGAAAATCTATAGCCTTATGATTACCGTTTTTAGCTAATTTTTCAATTTCAGGCCCCCCTGGATACCCAAGTCCTAGAATTCTAGCTCCTTTGTCAAATGCTTCTCCAGCCGCATCATCTCTAGTTTCACCTAGCATTTTATACGACATAAAATTTTTTATTTCCCAAATTTGAGTATGGCCTCCAGAAACCAACAAACAAACAAATGGAAATTCTAAACNAGGATCAGCCAGGAAATTGGCAAAAATATGCGCTTCTAAGTGATTTACTCCTAAAATAGGAATATTNAATCCAATGGCTAATCCCTTTGCAAATGAAGTTCCAGCTATTAACGCACCCGATAAACCAGGTCCCCGAGTTACTGCAATTCCATCTAAATCTTTAAGTGAAACCTTCGACTTTGTTAGAGCTTTATGAACAATCAAATTTAAAATTTTTTCGTGTTCTCTTGATGCAAGCTCCGGAATAACTCCACCAAATTTATTATGTATTTCTTGGGAGCTCAAAGTTGATGAAATTATTTTACCATCAATACAAATCGAAGCCGCTGTTTCATCGCAAGATGTTTCTATGCCTAGAATTATCAATTATTTTTTTGCGTTACTAAAAGCTCAATATTCATTGGTGATAAATCCATCCATTCTATAACATCTTTTGGAGTTTTAACCCTGACTTCATAAAATTGTTTATCTTTATTCCAATTATTAAAATCAACACTTACTTCAATTTCGCCAGGTTCTAATTTTGAAATAAATTTTTCACCTCCTATAACTGTTAGCGATACAGTTTGAGGGCTAGCAAAAATTCTTAACTGGCTATTAGGATTTAAAATTTTAACTGGAATTTCACTAATTATTCTTTCGCTAATTAACTGAACACCTTGCTCAAAAACTATACTCTTGTTATCATATTCAAAAACTTTCTCAGGGGGTACATTTAAATCAACTAAAATGCTTACATCTTTGTCAGCTTCTAATATTGAATCTGGCCCAATAAACGCATAATTTATGTTTTTTACTAAATTTGTTGCGCCAGTTATTTTTACATATTCAGGTTTAAGTACTGGCCTACCAACTAAGGTATATCCTAACTTAGGTATTACAGATATATTTGACTTCACAGAAACTTGTTTTTCTTTATACTGATCTAAGCTTATGTGTATTGATAAAGGGTCAATGACTTCGATAAAACTAATATCAAAGCTAGATGGAATTACTACCTTTTGCGGATACCGGTCAAAGTACTCATTTAAGACGAAATTATATTCTTCAGAAATTCTTTCTATGTCAAGGACTAGCTTAAATTCAGGAAAAAATCGCTTTAATAAAAAAGCTTTAAATAGTGAACGACCCTGACCTTTAATTTGAACTTTTGCATTTTTTGGAACTTCTTCGCTAAGAATAAAGTTTTCAGGAAGATTTCTAATATCCAATGGAATGTCTGAGGAAATAATGTATTCATCTTCACTCTTAACGAATAACCAAAGCAAGAAAGCAAGAAATACTGTACTTAATACTCTTGAAATATTGTGCAATGTGAAAAAAGATGAAAAATTTCTTGTCACTTCTTCTTTGTTCATTTGCAAAGCAAATTTAAGGCTTAATCAGAAACTGACTCAGCTTTAGATTTGGGTTTTACCTTATCAGAAACATTTTCAGGGATTTCAATTCGTTCGCCAACAGGTTGTTCTTGATTATCCAGAAAGTCTTTAATTTCATCTTTTTGAATATTCTTATCACTTAATTCATCTGAAAATAAAATAACTTTTTTATTTTCAGGTTTAACTTCCATTACAGATCCACTGATTTTCTGACCCACATCATAATTTTGAGTAATTTCTTTTCTTTGCTTCTTTGTTTGTCTACCAAAAGGAATAATTCCCTCAATTTCATCCTGAAGCATGAGAATGATTCCTTTGTCTAAAACTTTAACTATTTCTCCTTCATGCATACTTCCAGTCTCAAAATTTTTAACCAATTCTGGCCAAGGGTCTTCAATTAACTGTTTTATTCCCAAGGATATTCGTCTACTTTCTCTTGATACCTCTAAAATCCTGACTTCTGTCTTCTGACCCTTATCAATCATTTCCCTTGGATGCTTTATAACTTTTGTCCAGGAAAAATCTGAAACATGGATTAATCCATCTATACCTTCTTCGAGCTCCACAAAAGCTCCAAACTGTGTAAGGTTTATAACTTTTCCTTCAACAACGTTACCAATACTGTATTTTTCTTCAATTTTATCCCAAGGATCATCTGAAAGTTGCTTCGCACCAAGACTGATCTTTCTTTCCTCTGTATCAATCGAAAGAACAACAGCCTCTACTTCATCGCCAAGAGCGTAGAGCTCTGATGGATTTTTGACGTGACGTGTCCATGACATTTCTGATACATGAATTAAGCCTTCAATACCAGATTTAATTTCAACGAATGCACCATAATTTGTCATACTGACTACTTTACCTTTAACCTTTTCTCCTTGAGGAAAATCAGTTTCTACGGTTTCCCATGGGTGTGGCGTTAACTGCTTAAGNCCAAGAGATACTCTCTTTTTTTCATTNTCAAAATCNATNACTTTNACAGTAAGAGTTTCTTCCATTGATATGATTTCNGATGGATGATTTATTCTNCCCCAGCTCAAATCAGTAATNTGNAATAAGCCATCNATTCCNCCTAAATCAATNAACACACCAAAGTCTGTAATATTCTTTACTCTNCCTTCCATAATTGCACCAACCTCAAGCTTGCTAAATATTTCGTCTCTTTTTTCTGCTAAACTTTCTTCTAAGATTGCTTTGTGTGAAACTACAACATTTTTTCGCATTTCATTAAATTTTACAACTTTCATATCCATTTCAACATTAAGATATTTGTCAAAATCTTTAACAGGCCTAACGTCTATTTGGGAGCCTGGTAGAAATGCCTGGACACCTTTTAAGTCAACCACCATGCCGCCTTTTATTCTTTTGATAATTTTACCTTTAATGATTTCTCCAGTATCGTGAATATCTCTTAACTCGATCCACCTTCTGAGGAAATCTGCTTTTTCTTTAGAAAGAACAGTTTTCCCGCTTTCATCTTCCATTCTTTCAAGATATACATCAATTTTTCCACCAACATCTGGAAGGTCTTCAGTAGCAAATTCATCTCTATTAATTATGCCTTCAGATTTAAAACCGATATCAATTAACACTTCTTTTTCATTGATACCTATTACCCTACCAGAAATTATTTCTCTCTCAGAAATATCTGAGAATGTAGAGAGGTATCTTTCATGGTCTGGCGAAACTTCTTCAGTTTGAAGATTTTGATTTAAATCTTCAGGTGATATTTCTTTTACATCGCTAAAAAGGCTAGATCCCAGATAATCGATGTCAACTTTTTTATTTAAAATATTATTTTCGGCNTTATCTGTAGAAGCTGCAGGCGATTCAGTAGCCGAATTATCGCTGACGTCTAAGGGTTTATCCTCAGAGGGCTGTTCTGCAACGGGTTGTTTTTCAGTTGTTTTCATTTATTGTTTTTTCCTATTTGTTATTTAATTTAACATTTTTAATCATATAGCGTACTTGTTCATCAATCGTAATTTCAGTAGTATCTATCTCAATAGCATCAAATGCTTTCTTTAATGGTGAATGAGCTCTTTCAGAATCATATCTGTCTCTGGCTCTAATGTCATCTTGAAGATCTTTCAAAGCAATTTTGTCTCCAATATTCTGCAACTCAAGCTGCCTTCTCTTTGCCCTAACTTCAACACTGGCAGTAATAAAAAACTTTATTTCTGCCTGCGGGAAGACAACGGTACCAATATCCCTACCTTCAACAACGCAATTATTATTTTTTGCAAATTCTCTTTGCATTTTAACCATGTACTTTCTTATCATAGGTATTGCGCTTATTTCGCTTACTTTTTTCGAAACAGCGTTGGTTCTAATTTTTTCAGAAACACTAGCACCATTTATTAAAAAGTCAGAAATTCCATCAACTGTATGTAATTCAAGGTTAAAATCTCCAATAAAGCTTTCCAAAGATAGTTGATTGTAAATATCTACTTTGTTCTCTGTTACAGATAATGCAATACATCTATACATTGCTCCAGTATCTAGATAAAGAAAGTCAAGTTCATCAGCTAACAATCTTGCCGATGTACTTTTTCCAGATGCCGCTGGTCCATCAATAGCAATAATCATTAAATACTCATTCTCAATTAGCCTAGTAATTTACTAATATATTAAATGATTGCCAATTCAATACTATTGACACAAAAATCCATTTAAAGTTTATTTAAAAGCTTTATTTCAGCCCCACTAAGCTCTCGAGATGCACCAAGAGGTGTATCGTCAAGTTGGATAGGTCCAAACTGTACTCGCTTAAGGCTAAATAGAGTTTTCTTCATTCNATATACAATACGTCTGATCTCACGTTTTTTACCTTGAAACAGTCTCATTAATACTGTTGTTCTGCCTTTATGTTTCTTTTGTTCTAATATATCAGCCCTTCCCCATTCTTTCTGCCCAATATATATTTTTTTTGCAATCTTTTTCTTCTCCCAAGACTCAAAAGGCTTATCAATTTCCAATTCGTATATTCTAGGAACTTTGTTTTTTGGATGAGTCAAAATATTAGCAAGATTTCCATCATTAGTAAGGAGCAGTAACCCGCTCGTATCTTTATCAAGGCGACCTATTGGAAACAACCTATCGCTTTGACTAATTAAATCAATCACAGTCTTTCTCTTGAAGGGGTCACGCGATGTTGTAATATACCCTATCGGCTTATTCAAAAGAATAGTTTTGGATTCCTTAATTAATTTTACTCTTCTTCCGTCAAATCTTACATCATCGTTTTCCAAAACTTGGTATGCAGGATTTAGTTCTAAAGTGCCATTAACAGTAACGCTTCCGCCCTGAACAAAATTATCAGCTTGCCTTCTAGAGCATTCACCAGATTTAGCTATATATTTATTTAAACGCATCAATCTGCTCTATAAGCTCTGGTTCATTTTCAATAAGCTCAGAAATCTCTTTCAGTTTTGGTAAATCAGAAAGTTTATTTAAACCAAATGACTTCAAAAAATTATCAGTAGTTTTGTAGATAAGTGGCCGACCTGGACTATCTTCTCTTCCACTAATTTTAATTAACGTTTTTTTTAATAAAGTTTTAAGAACACCTGCACAATCAACCCCTCTTATTCCTTCAATATCTAGACGGCTGATGGGCTGTTTATATGCAATAATAGAAAGTGATTCTAGTGCGGCCTGCGACAAATAAAATTGACCAGATTTTATAATTAATCGCCTAATAAAAAAGTCATATTCCGACCTTGTTCTTATTTGATAGCCTCCTGCAACATTTAGTATTTCAAAAGCGTTATCATTTTTTTGGTATTTTTTTTTGAGTTTTTCAGTGTATTTATCAAGATCAGGGGGGTCAGCGTCGAAAATGGTGTTTATCTTTTTTTGGGTTAATGGTTCTGGGCTAGCAAAAAGAAGTGCTTCAATAATTTGTTCAAAATCTTTCATAAGTCTTAATTTTTCCTAACTAAATGAATCTCTATGTCAGCAAAAAGAGTACTTTGAAGCACCGCAACTTTCATTTGTTGGGTAAGATCTAAAATTGCTATAAATGTTATTATTACTTCTAATTTATTTTTACATTTTTTTAAAAGACGCTCAAAAGACAAAATGCCTCTACCGTCAAATGCACTTAAAATAAAATGTTTTTTATCACTTAAATCAACTGTGNTTAAATCAACTTCATATGGATTTATATCAGGAAGTCGATCCATCACATCTTTAAAATGCTGTGCAAGTTCAAACACGCTAATCTCTTTTAAATAATTTATTTCCTCGACGTCTCCCTCTTTAATATTTTCTATTAAAGACCNCTCATGTTGATAGCTTAAACTCTCCCATTTTTCAGATAAATTATCTGCAATATCTTTATATTTTTTGTATTCTATCAACTGTTGAACAAGTTCCGTTCTAGGGTCAATTGGTTCCCCTAAATCGTCAAGCTCACTACGCGGCAATAGCATTTTAGATTTTATTCGCATTAAAGTAGCAGCCATTAAAATAAATTCTCCCGCCACAGATAAATTCATCGCTTTCATATCCTCAACTATTTGCAAATACTCTGCGGTAATTTTTGCAATGGGTATGTCATTAATGTCTAGCTCATCTCTTCGAATGAAATACAATAGAAGATCCAGTGGGCCTTCAAACTTATCTAACTCTACTTTATGCATTTATTTTTTGTAGTTCAATCCCATNGCAGATCGCGCTTTTCCTAAATATTCATTTGCGACTATACTTGCTTTTGTAGCGCCTTGATCTAGGGATTTAAAAACATAGTCTTTATGATTTTGCAAATAATCTCTTTTCTCTCTGAAAGATCTAAAATACTCCCAAAAACATTCAAAAAATTCATTTTTTAAATCCCCATAGCGCAGGCCGGGCTGTAAAAATCTTTCTCTTAAATCCTTCTTGTCGTCAAAAGATAAAAAAAGTGAGTATAGATGAAAAATAGGTGAATCAATATCTTTGGGTTCATCTACATCTGCAGAATCAGTAACTATGGACATAAATTTTTTTCTAATTTTTTTCTCATCCCCAAATATTGGTATAGTGTTATTATATGATTTACTCATTTTTTGACCATCAATGCCAGGAATTAGTTGAGAGTCCTTGTCAATATCAGGTTCAGGGACTATAAACGTCTCTCCGAACTGCTGATTGAACTTTTCTGCAATATCTCNAGTCATTTCAAGGTGCTGCTTTTGATCTTTACCCACCGGAACTACCTCTCCTCCAAACAACAATATATCTGAAGCCATTAAGATAGGATAAGAATACAGCCCAACATTGGCGGAGATACCTTTAGACAGTTTATCCTTATAAGATGTTGCTCTTTCAAGCAAACCTACATTAGTAATATTTGAAAGTAGCCATGTTGATTCACATACCTGGGGTACATCACTTTGAATCCAAAAAGTAGATTTTTCNGGATCTAGNCCTAATGCATAAAAATCNATNGCAGCTTCGATGGTATTTCTTTCTAATACATNCCTGTCTTTAACGGTTGTTAGAGCATGGTAATTAACTATAAANCAAAATAAATCATTATTCTCTTGATAATCGATCATTCTGGACATCATTCCAAAATAATTACCCAGATGAAGATCACCTGAAGGCTGAATACCACTTAAAACTCTTTTCAAAAAGCCTCCATGAAGAGATAGGGTCTCCATGCGCCCTGTTGTTCGGAAATAAACTGCTGAAAATAATGTATCTTATTTGGTTTTCTTGGCATCCTCTTTAGAGGCATCCCGGCTTCTTTGGGCGTACGATTTCCTTTTTTTCTATTACAAGGTTGGCACGCAGCAACTAAATTTTCCCAAGTATCCAATCCGCCTTTTGTTTTTGGATTGACATGATCCATGGTTAATGGAGTTTTTTTAGAACTGCAATATTGGCATTCAAAATTATCGCGAACTAATAAATTTTTTCTAGTTAAAATGACATCCATCGTATGATTTTTTACAAAATCTTTTAAACGAACAATGCTTGGCAGGCTAAGTGTAGTTGATGGTGAATGAATATCTTCTTTATAGGATTCNAATATATCAACCTTTTCATTAAAAAATAGACAAATAGCTCTTTTTGCGGTACAAATATCCATTGGAGCATAATTAGTATTTAGAACCAAAACTGATCGATTGAGTATAGATGCGGAATTATAATAATTATTCATGTACGTAATTTACTTAATCGGAAGCAATCACAGAACGATTTAGTTGAAATGATTTAATTATCAAAATACCATGTAACGCCAAATTGTACCATTCGGCCAATCTTAGGGTAAACTGCATTAGGTTTAAAAAATGTATCTTCACTAGTAACGCCTAGAGCGTCAAGTAAATTAAAGATTTTATAATGCAACAATACTCCGGAAATCTCTGATTGTATTTCAAGATGTGTCAAATTGCGATTACTAATTTCATAATTACTTTCACTAGTTAAGCTGTAATATTGAAGGAAGGGATTAAAAGAAAAACTGTTATTTTTATTGGTATATATATCCGTCCAAATATGAAAATTTATTTTCATATTATTCTGAAATAGATTAAACCTTCCTTTTAATCCACTCTGCACAATCGAGCCAGGAATATTTTCCTGAAGCGTGCTAATTGGAATGATAGCTTTATGGTACATATTCCATTTTTTATTAAAGCTATAAATTGTATTTAGACCAAGTAGGCTTATTCTATAATCGTATAAACCTTTAGCTCCTATTTTAACATCATTAAAAAAGCTTTCAAGAGATATTCTATTGTAAGAAATATTATAGTTAATTGAAGATCTCAGCTTTGATTCAAACTCATTAGAAAGGAGCTTATTTGCGTCAGGGTGTGCAGGTTGCGATTCGCTCAATACGAATAAACTGATTTTACCATATTTTAATTTATTTTGATAATTGACTGAAAAAGTATGTGTTTGAAAGAGCTCATTTTCTGAGGACTGAATTCCAGTCATTATTGAAAAATTAGTAAAATATTTTCGTAAATAAAGAGTTCTCCAAGCGATGGACCTCATGTAATTGCTGCTATTAAATTGCTGAAATTTTTGATTAAACCCAAATTCATAGCCCCTAGGATTTAACAATTGAATATCGAATTGATTTCTATTTATATGTCTAGATGAAGAATCCGAGTTAAATGTATGTCTTACATTGCGGTTTTGACTAAACTGACTGAAATAGCTCTTTATTTTCCATCTACTAAGATTCTTNTCATAATTAATCCCGCTTATTACAATATTGTCGTTTTCAAATCCATTTTGGACAGCATCCGGTATTCCACTAGCGGTTATAAATCGAGCTGCAGATACTTCAATTCTATCCTTAATNCTCTTTTTTGAATAATCAATTCGGTACGATTGATGAATNGGGCCACCGCTGGAAGGATGTANATAATGACCATAGTTTCCAAGCGATGATCTTTTGAACCCGCTTACATTTAAAAGCTGATCTCTAGTATNATACCTTACTCCGATATCTAGCTTGTCTAAGCCATAATCACCTCTGTAATAATCAAAAAAACTATTAACAGAGTTGGAGTCTGGCAAAGAAAGAAATCCTGGCAATTGACCAATTTCATTAATTTNTACATTAGAAGANTGTNCACCGTATCTCTTGGGAAACGATGTNTAGGTCCCNTCAAAAGATAATGCNCCTGAGTACCATGACTGATTTGTAAAAAAATTTCCNTTNTGAATAAAAATTCCATTTTGCCCTGACCAATCAAATGGAATACTAGCAGAATCTTGAGAAGCAATAAAACCGGTAGTTATAACTCCTAAAATTATGTTATTTATTTTTTTAAAAATTGAACTACCCTAGGAACTGTAATTAAAAATATAAAAATATTTGATATTTCATGAAGAAGTGTAAAACCTAAACCTTTAACAAGGGATGCAACAATGCCTGTAAAACCAAGGCCGGAAAAAAGTGGATACGATATAAGGGTAAGCNCATCATAAATGAATGTTACAAGAAAACCTATAAATCCCAATAATAATAGCTTGGGAAAATTGTACTTTTTGACAAAGAAAAAAGGGCTAAATAATCCTCCAATAACTCCGCACAGTGACATAGCAATTATTTGAGCAAAAAATAATGGAGGAAAGCTTAAACCTGAACCTAGTGGATTTAGTCCAGAATAAACACCCATCGCCACTAATCCGACAAGCGCACCCCACCAAAGATTTAAAGTAACTCCNGATAAAAAAATTATAACAGTAATCAACTCAATGTTTGGAACCATCATAAGNGAATAGCCCATTGCAATCGCCATTGCGCAAAATATAGATGCGCGGACCANGTTTACTAATTCCATTTAATTCTTTTTNTATATAGTGGTTTTGAAAAAATTATATTGGGAAGTAAAATCATCTCCATCTTTATCTTCCTCAATAATTTTTTTCATAATACTCATTCTGCTATCTAAAGTTGTAATCATCGAAATTACCAATGCTTCTTTGAACATAGGATTTATTTGTCTTTTCCCTTCGCGATAATCTTGCTGCGTTAACATTATATGCTCAATTTGAAGTAATAATTCGCCAGGAAATTTTCTTATTTTTTTTGCAGCAGAAATGATTATATCTCTTCCAAGAGCAACATGTCCAAGAAGATTTCCAGCTTTGGAAAGATTAGACTTATAATTTGATTCTATTGCATCTAGCTTACCGATATCAAAGAGAAAGACTCCTGCAATTATAAGATCTGTATCCAATCGGTAATGATTNGCTAAAAATTTTCCCATTTTAGAAAGCGAGAGAGTTTGCTCTAAAAAACCAGATCGATAACTATATTGATGCATTATTGTAGAAGGGTGCTTCATCAGCTTTTTTTTATTTGAGGAATAGATATTATAAATTAGTTTTTTTATGTGCGGNTTTTTTANAGTTCTAATGATTTTTATAGCNTCATTCCACATTTTCTTTTCGTCAAAACGGGATGTTGGCACAATTAAGGCGGGATCAAACCCGTATCTTGAATAGCGTTGAAGCGTAGCCTTATTAATGCGCTGAATCACCAACTGGTGTTCATCAATAAAAATTTCAACCGAGCCTTTAACGGCCACAGCATCTCCAGCAGAAAACTTAGTATCGTATTCTTTAACCTTATTCCAAATCTTCGCCTGGACTTGACCGGTTCGATCTCTTAAAACAATATCAATATATAGCTCACCAGTTCTGGTGTGACGCAGTTTCTTTTCAAGGCATAAATAAAAACCCTGGACAACTTGGCCTTCTTTAAATTTTGAAATAGGAATTATGTTCTTCATTGTGACTATATTTGATATCTAAAGTTACAACAATAATAATATTTACAAATACACGTGTCACTTTCAATAAAAGAACTTAACTATGACAATCTTGATGAGCTTAGGAAGCTTGAATCCGCTCTAAAAAATTGGTTCGCAAACCCCAAAGAGCTAAATTTTACAGACTCTGAAATGCGATNCCCNTTCGATATGAAAAAATGGATTAATATAAATTATAGGTTGAACAAAATTCAAACTGTGGTTTTATCTAAAGATGATTGGATCATTGGTTACGGTGGGGTAAAGTTTGCAGATAAAAATAGCAGAGCTCATATAGCGCAGATGTATCTTGATTCTGGTCATCGAGGAAAAGGATATAGAAAGAAGATGATAGATTACATTGAAGATTTAGCTGCTACATATAAAGTAAAAACTCTAACAATCAATGCGATGAAAAAAGATATTTCCTCTAGGGAATTATTTCAAAAGCTAGGTTTCAATGAGATAAAAAATTCGGGAAATGTAATTTCTTTAGAAAAGTTCATGATATAAATTTATTTATTTTTTTTAATGCTTCTCTAGCCATTTTCTTTTGCTTGAGTGATTCAGGTGCTGGTTCCCAAATTTTTAAAAAAGTCTCTAAATTAGATTTTGCTAAACGATAGTTCTCTAATTCTAGATTTTCAAGTCCTGCGTAAAGAAACAATACNGGATGGTANTAAGCCCTTAAACCGAACCATGTATCGTAAGTGTATTTTATTTTATTAAAATATTCTAATGACTTCTTATGTTGATTCAGATATCGATAATCCATCCCAATTTGGTAGTAAACTAAAAACTGCATNGGACCACCAATCAAATCAGGCCAATTATTTAATGATTTCAAAGAAGAATCGTGATCTCCATCCCCGTGATATCTAAGNGCAGAATATCTATCCTTCATTGGTCCGTAAAAATTTACAGANTTCATTTTTTCATCATCAATTTTATCCCAANAACCATGGATTGCATAAGCTTCTAATAATAAGAGTCTTGAAGCCAAAGATAAATTATCAATCCGAATATTTTTTACTTTATCATTAAAAANGATATCTATTTCATTTATAATTTGATTGCTATCTTTCATATTATTGAAATTAAAAGCGAGTACAAATGCTCTTTTCGCAAGTTCATTGACATACGATCTATTATTTTCTTCTTCGAAAAATTTTTGCAAAAGTTTATCTGAATAAAAAATATATTTTTTGTAATCTCCTCTGTATACTGAATGTTCTTTTAATTTATAGAGCCCTGTTGTCTCCGTTTCATCATTTGACAAAAGTTTTAAATATTTTTCTTTAGCATTATCATAATCCCCTGAAATTAAGTATCCATCTCCAAAAATTCGATCTGGGTTAAGAATCTTAACTTCTGATTGCTCAAGATCCCTAGCTAATGAAAAATATTCCTTAAATTTCCCTGCATATCGATATGCTACAAATTGACTTTCTTTGTACGATGGTTTATCTGGGTAAATCTTTAAAGCCTTATTTACAAGATCAATATTTTCATCGTGCATATCCATGTCCCTNTANGCCCAACTCAAGTGTTGAATCGAAAACTCAAATGTGGGATCAAGGGCAAGACTTTCCTGAAAATAATTAATAGATTTTTCAGATTCAGCATTATGCCAAAGCATATCTCCAATTTCAAAATAGGCCCACTTTTCATTTGGATATTTATCAATTATTTCTTGATAAATTGGAATTCTTGATTGAAAATCTTTAATTGACTGTGCTCGTATATACAATCTTTCTTTATCTGGTGCAGATTCAATATACTTAACAGCTTTATTAATATATTCCTCTTGCTTTGAATTAAAAAACCATTGATAGGTGTAAGCCAANTTATAGTATGCCATGGCGAAGGTAGAATCAAATTCGATTGCTTTTAAAAAATTCTTTTCCGCTTCACTCCACGCAAAAGAAAACATTGCCTTTTTGCCTAGATCATAGTAGTTGTAGGCTTCAAGGTTTTTTGTGGTTAGGCTAGCAATCTCACGTTGGTTTTTTTCTACTTCTTCTGCTTGTTCCGCTAAGCTAATTCGAGTTTGTTTTGAAATTTGGTCTATCAGATCAGGAATATTCTTTTTACCCTCAGCTTGAACATTTGTTGTATATAAATATTCATTTTTATCTACGTTAAGAATTTTTAAATCAACAGAATAAAGATCTCCAAATTGACGAATTGAAGTAAGAACTAAAGTATTGATAGCTGCACGTTCACAAATCTCCACACCAAGTTTTTCATCAACCTTTTCAGTGTCAGCTTTTCCAATTTGCTTAAGCAAGTCAAACATCCTTGATTTTGTTAAAACAGATAAATATTTTGATTGCTCTAATGAAGTGATCAATAGGCCTGATAATCCATCTAATGAAGCATCATTCGTATTATTCTCAAAATCAGCTATAGCAACTGGTATCCGGTCTCCGGTATAGTTTACAAGCTTGTCTTTAGAGTCAAATAAATTGAACTGACCGATAACNATACCAGCTAAAACGCCCAAAACTAGGAAAATATTTCTCTTTTGTAAATAAAAAGGGCGCGCATCTACNTTCAGCTTCATATTTCCAACTTGCGTCAAAGGCCTATCTGTACTTGTTTCTGAATTAGAAGACGTTATTACTATACCATCAGGAGTTCTATCAAAAATCCACGCAACAATTGCTACAATAGGAAAACCTATTAATAGAATAACAACAACTGCGGTCAGCACCCAATCGGGCAGTCTCAGGGCAGGAAAAACAACCTCGCCAATTTGCATTATCACCCAAGCAACAACTGCATAAGTTGAAATTACGCGAAAAACTTTTCTTCTTTTTAATTCTTCAAAGACACTCATATTGTACAAAAATAACTAATTGTAAATTTAACTGTATATAATCTATAAAAAAATTTTAGTGTACTAAATACAATAAAAAATGCAAGGAGTAGTAATTATTTAATTGGTTTTACAAAAAGNTGATGTACNTGNCTAATAACTTTATAACCATGTTTTTTAGCAATTTTATCCTGAAGATNTTCTAATTCTTCATTGTAGAACTCAATTATATCTCCAGTTTTTAGGCATATCATATGNTCATGGTGTTCATCGTCTAAACGAGGTTCGTATAAACTTCTTCCATCACCTACATCCATTTTCCTTACTAATCTATTTTTAACAAGTACATCAATTGTTCTGTAGACAGTGGCTCTTGAAACATTTAAATTGTTATTTCTTAATGCGCTGTAGATTTGTTCGGCGTCTCTATGATCATCATTTGATTTAATTTCATCCCAAACAGCTT
>NHFJ01000009.1 GCA_002172545.1 Fidelibacterota bacterium TMED108
TCTGTTTCTTTCTCCGCTTCAGGAGCCTCTGTTTCTTTCTCCGCTTCAGGAGCCTTTGTTTTCAATTCATCTTTGACGGTATCTTTAGATTTAGCTTCATCAGAAGATTTTACTGTTTTTTCATCGCTTAAAGATGATTTTTCTGACTGCTTTTTGGGCTTTTCATCCATTACTACTGTTTGATTTCTTAAGACTGGTTTTTGAAGAACCATAAACCTTTCAAAGGTATCAAGGTTTTCCGATGATTCAGTTTCAAAATGCAATAGCACGTATGAACCGTACTTATGCTCTTGAATACTGTAAGCTAATCTTTTCTTTCCCCAAACGAAATGATTAATGATTTTAAAACCGTACTCTGACATTGCTTCAGATACTGTTTTCATAACCTCATCAAGCTTACCTTGTTCGTAATTTGGGTTGACTATATATAAACTTTCATAATATCTCATATTATACCTCCTTAAATTCTAGGCTATCAATGGTGCAATAACTAACGACACAACCGACATGAGTTTTATTAAAATATTTAGCGATGGTCCGGAAGTGTCCTTAAAGGGATCACCTACAGTATCTCCAACAACTGCTGCTTTATGGGCCTCTGAGCCTTTACCGTAAGATTCACCGTCAACATTAATACCTTCCTCAATCATTTTTTTAGCGTTGTCCCATGCACCCCCTGAATTTGATTGAAAAATTGCCATTAAGACTCCTGTTACTGTAACGCCCGCAAGAAGTCCTCCTAAAATTTCTGGCCCTTGGTTGCTTCCAAATAATTTAGGAACGAACCCAACTAGAACCGGAGTAATTACCGCTAACATTCCCGGAACAACCATTTCTCTAATAGCTGATTGTGTTGAAATTTCCACACATTTACCATGCTGAGCTTTTCCATCAGCAGCTTCAAATATTTTAACATCTTCTTCCGACCATTTTTCTCCATCTTCATATTTTTTTAAGACGGCTAATGCGGATTTCAACTCGGGAATGGTATTAAACTGTCTTCTAACTTCTTCAATCATTGACATAGCAGCTCGACCAACAGCACCCATAGCAAGTGATGAAAATAAGAAAGGCAGCATTCCGCCAACAAATAAACCAGCCATAACCATTGGGTTAGCTATATCAATAGATTTAATTCCGGTTTGGACCATAAATGCAGCAAAAAGGGCAAGTGCTGTTAATGCGGCAGAACCTATTGCAAATCCTTTTCCGATTGCTGCTGTTGTATTGCCAACTGCATCTAACTTATCAGTTCTTTCTCTAACTTCGGGTGGTAAATCAGCCATTTCAGCAATTCCACCTGCATTGTCAGAAATAGGACCGTATGCGTCTACTGCAAGCTGAATACCGGTATTTGCAAGCATCCCTAAAGCTGCCATCGCGATTCCATATAACCCTGCAAAATGATAAGCTCCTACGATTCCAGATGCAATTATCAAAGTTGGGCCAGCTGTTGACTGCATGCCTACCCCTAAACCTGCTATAATATTTGTAGCTGGTCCAGTTAAAGATTGACGAGTAATTGATAAAGTTGGAGAGGTGTCTGTTCCTGTATAATGCTCTGTGATTAATCCTATGCCTAAGCCAGCTACTAACCCAATCGTTGAAGCCCAAAAAACACCTAAATTTGTGTATCCAATTCCATTGAGGGTAAATGTTTCTGGTAAAAAATTTGTAATCAAAAGATACATAACCCCAACCATAATTGCGGAAGAACCAAATTCACCGATATTCAATGCTTTTTGAGGGTTTCCACCTTCTTTAACAGACACTAAAAAGGTCCCAACAATCGAAACAACTACTCCTGAAGCTGCAATTAATAAAGGAAGCATAACAAAAGAAACATCGAAAACTCCAAAAGATAAAATACTAGCACCAAGTACCATTGATCCTATAATTGAACCAACATAAGATTCAAATAAATCTGCGCCCATACCAGCTACATCGCCGACATTATCGCCGACATTATCTGCAATAGTTGCAGGGTTTAAGGGGTGGTCTTCAGGTATACCAGCTTCAACTTTACCGACAAGATCAGCGCCTACATCTGCTGCTTTAGTATATATACCTCCACCAACTCTTGCAAAAAGAGCAATAGATGAAGCACCTAACGAAAAACCAGATATAACTGTTAATATCCTATTGTAATCATTATTAAAAAATGATAAATAAAATATTAATAATACACTTAATCCTATTACACCAAGCCCAACGACTGATAGACCCATAACGGATCCACCTGTAAATGCTACATTTAAAGCTGGCGCCAGACCAGTTCTAGCGGCATGTGTAGTGCGATTATTAGCTTTTGTTGCTACCCTCATACCTAAAAAACCAGCGAGTCCAGAAGTTAAAGCACCAATAAGAAACGAAAGTGCAACCAATGAGCTTGAATTTGGATTTCCATAGTTGGCAAAAGCTAATAGAAGCGCTACTACTGCCACAAAAATAGATAGGACTCTATATTCTGCTTTTAAAAAAGCCATAGCACCATCAGAAATATCTTTTCCGATACGTTCCATTTTTTCCGTGCCTTGATCCTGTTTATTTATCCAGGTTGTTTTCCAAAATGCAAACAACATTGCAACAATCCCTGAGCAAACGGTTAAATACAAAAGATTATTCACTAAATACTCCTAACGTTAATAAATACTTTAAGCATTATACTGATTCATTGTTTTACTTAGTCCATTGTTAACAATGGACTCTACCGCATCCGATGTTCTAACTATTACCTCATTAGCCAATACTTGGTCATTCTCTCTAAAATTCTTTAATACATATTTTTCGGAAGGTCTAAGATTTTTACCCGAAGCAATACCGAACCTAATTCTTGGAAACTTATTAGTTCCTAAGCGATAAATAATAGATTCCATTCCTTTATGGCATCCATCTCCGCCAGAGGGCTTAATTCTAATCTTACCAAGTGGTAAATCAACATCATCAAAAATGACATATAAATTTTCTAGTTCTAAATTCCATTTTTTAATTAATGATTTAATAATTATTCCGCTATTATTCATTCCAGTCGATGGTTTGATCAATACTATTTCTTTAGTTTTGTTTTCAGCAAAAACATATTCACCTTCACCTGGCAACATTTTGACATTCCATCTTTTACAGAGCTCATCAATTACCCAAAAACCTGCATTATGTTTTGTTAGGGCATAGTGATTTCCTGTATTACCTAAACCTATGAATGAATACATTAGATTTTATTCTGAGCTTTCATCTGTTGATTTTTCTTCTTTGCTGCTATCATCAGATGTCTTTTTGTCATCTGCACTATCTTCGGCATCTTCGGCATCTTCGGCATCTTCGACATCTTCCTCAACTACTTCAACTTCAGCTTTTGGTGGAGCACATANCGCGATTGTTGTATCCTCAGGAGATAAAAGTTCAGTATCTCTAGGAAGATCAATGTTGCTTGCAAATAAAGTTCCATTAAGCTCTAAGCCAGTAATATCAACATCAATACTGTCTGGAACATCGGTTGGGAAACATTCAATATCTATTAAATTAGCTGACTGAGAAACAATTCCGCCTTCTACAGCCCCAACTGCATCTCCAACTAAATTCAATGGTATACTAAACTTCATTTTTACATCTCTTCTAACTCTTAAAAGATCAAGATGAATTATTTCTTCTGTAACAGGGTGGTATTGAGCCTCTTTTACTGTTACATAAATAGTATTTCCATCTAATTCCATTTCAAATACATGCTGTCCAGATTGGACAGCTTTGTGTAAAACTTTTTTGTCTATAGCCATATTCTGATTTTCTTCACCGCCGTAATAATAATTTACCGGTACTTTTCCACTTCTTCTCAATGACCTGGAGGCTGCGTTTCCAGTTTTACTTCTTGGTTCAAGATTAAGCTTAAAAAATGATTCCATAATATTTACCTAATTTAAAATTCAAATAGAGCGCTAACGGACTTACCGTCAAAAACGCGTTTAATTGCTTCTGCAAATACTTCAGATACTGTTACTATTTGCATATTGTCTAATTTTTTATTTTCAGNAATAGAAACTGTATCCGTTACGATCAATTTGCTTATCGCTGAATCTTTTATTCTTTCNATAGCGGGTCCNGATAAAACAGCATGAGTTGCAACCGCAGTNACACTNTTTGCACCATTTTCAATNGCTGCATTGGCTGCATTTACNGTTGTACCAGCAGTGTCAATCATATCATCAATNATCAATACATCTTTATTTTNTANATCNCCAATTAGGTGCATTACCTGCGCTTTATTNGGTGCATATCTTCTTTTGTCAATTAAAGCAAAATGCATCCCAAGTTTTTTAGCATAGGACTGACTCATTCTTGCAGACCCAACATCTGGAGATAAAACTGCAGAATTTTCTAGGTCGAATTCTAAAGATTTAATTGCGTCTAAAAGTACCATTCTACTATACAGATGATCAAATGGTATAGTTGCAAATCCCTGTATTTGTGTAGAATGTAAGTCCATAGTTATAATTCTATCAGCTCCGGTTGCNGTAATAAGATCTACCATCACCCTTGAAGAAATAGGCACACGCGGGTTATCTTTGCGATCTTGCCTGCCATAGCCAAAATAAGGAATAACNGCTGTTACAGTTTTTGCTGAAGCTCTTACAGCGGCATCAATAATTAGAATCAACTCCATGATATTTTCGGCTGGACTATTNGTAGGTTGAATNACAAATACATCACACCCCCTGATGTTCTCTTCAAACTGNAGCCACAATTCTCCATCAGAGAAGGTCTTTATAGTTAGTTTCCCTAAATCCTTGCCTAGATANTTTGCTATATCCTTGCTTAAGGTTGGGTTACTACGTCCTGTAAATATTTTTAATTGATCTTTCATAATTTTAATTGCTGGGGCGTAGGGACTCGAACCCCAACTGCCTGGACCAAAACCAGGTGTCCTACCATTAGACGACGCCCCAGTACGTTAATTTAATTTCAAGATTGTAAATTCAATTTGGTTGGATAGGTCTAGTAAGAATGGTCAAGTGTGAATTATTGAAGTACGTTTCAGCTTTTTTTGCGAAAGCTTTATTATTATATNCTCCAAACACAGTCGAGCCACTTCCCGACAGACTGGCAAAATTTGCACCACTATCTAACATTCTATTTTTAATAGATCCAATCTCTGGATATGCAGGTATCACAATCTTTTCAAAATCATTCTCAAAAAACTTATATGAGNGAAAATTACTTCNCATCAAGTCCGCGAACTTAAGTATACTCCTGCCAGTTTTCAATTTATTTTTTATCATGCGATATGCCCACTCTGTGCTTATTGACACCTTTGGAATAACCAGTAAAATTACCGCATCGAGCTTTTTTGTGATTGGTGTCAACTTAGAGCCCGTTTTTTCTCCAAGCTGAGTGCCTCCCCTTATGAAGAAAGGCACATCTGCTCCAATACTAGAACCAATTTTTTCAAGCTTATTGTGATCTAATCCTAAATTGTATAAGGAGTTTAGTCCTATTAGGGTAGCTGCAGCATTTGCAGAACCACCACCTATCCCGCTTCCAACAGGCACCTTTTTATTAATATCTATTTTAACGCCTAAATCTTTGCTTAACTTTTCACATAAGGCACTATAGGCCTTAAAGCACAGGTTTGAATTGTCTTGGGGAATCCAGTCAACATTAGATTTTATTTGGCAACCGGATTTATTTTTTTTTAATTGAATACTATCACCAAAGTTAATTTCCTGAAAAATTGTAACTAAATTATGCAATCCGTCTGATCGTTTATTTAAAATTTTAAGGCCAATATTAACCTTGGTATTAGACCTTATAAGCATTATCTATTTTCTATCAATGTTGTAATTGCTTGGCAAGCAATACCTTTGCCCTCTCCAATAAACCCCAAACGATCGGTAGTGGTAGCTTTAATTGATATTGTAAAATCAATAGCGTTTAGAGTATCTAATATATTGCTTTTCATTTCATCAATATAACGTGAAACGTTGGGTTGTTGTAATATTACAACAGCATCAATGTGTTCTATTTTATAGTTACCTTGAATTAAATCCTTATAAATGATATTCAGCATTTTTAGGCTGCTACAATCTTTCCACTTTGGGTCACTGCTAGGAAAATATTTTCCTAAATCTCCATTTGATGATGCGCCTAAGATTGAATCAATAATTGAATGAACTAAAACATCGCCATCAGAGTGCCCTTCTATACCTTTGTCAAATTCAATATCGACTCCTCCCAATATTAAACTTTCACCAGCTTTAAGTTGGTGAACATCATATCCTATTCCAACCTTATACATTACTATTAGCGCTTAGCAATGATTCTGCTATAATCCAGTCTTCATTTGTTGTTATTTTAAAGTTGGTAGAAGAATCGTTAATAATTTTAACCCGATAGCCGGCGCGCTCAAGCAGTGAAGAGTCATCTGTTCCTTGAAAGCTTTGTTTTTTTGCCAAATCATATGCGTTGATTATTGCCTCCTTCAAAAATGCCTGAGGAGTTTGAACACACCATATTTCATCTCTATCAATCGTATTGCTAATTTCTCCATTAGAAACTTTTTTGAGAGTGTCTGTAGATTGTGACCCTACTATAGCAGCGTCACAATCTTTTAAAGATATAATTACCTTCTCAATTAAGCCTTTTGTAATAAAAGGTCTAGCTGCATCATGAACACATACAAATCGGGTTCTATTGTTTATTTGTCCTAAAGCATTATGAATAGAGTCTTGTCTGGTTTTACCTCCCTCAATAACATTAACTTTTTTTTTCATTGTAATTGAATCAATAATTGAAGCAACCTCATCCATATCATTCCTTTGAACAGGTACAACTATGTCATCAATCACTGTTGATTCAAAAAAAGGAGCTAATGTATAATAAATTAATGGCTTTCCGTTAATCTCCTTAAATTGTTTTTTTTCGCCAAATCTTTTTCCTGATCCAGCTGCAGGAATTATAGCTGAAGCTAACATAAATAAATGTTAAATAATCAACATTGCATCGCCATAGCTTAAGAACCTGTAATTGTTTTTCTTGGCTTCTCTGTATGCTTTCATAATTAAATCTCTATCTGCAAATGCTGATATCATCATTAATAAAGTACTTTTAGGTTGATGAAAGTTTGTGATCATCGCATCAACCATTTTAAAATCATAGGGTGGATAAATAAATTTGTCAGTCCATCCTCTTTTGGGTGATACTTGGAACCCAGATACTGCAACGGTCTCCAATGACCTAACTGTTGATGTTCCTACAGCAAACACTTTTTTTCTTTTTTTCTTAGTTTCATTAATTAGCATAGCTGTATCGGGTGATACTTCGAAATACTCTGAATCCATTTGATGGCGATTTAAGTCTTCCACCTGTACTGGTCGAAATGTTCCTAAGCCAATATGCAAAGTTGTATNAGCAGTCTTAGCTCCTTTTTTATGCAACCTNTTTATGAGNCCNTCGGTAAAGTGNAAACCAGCNGTTGGAGCTGCAACAGCTCCTCTNTCTTCCGCAAAAATTGTTTGATATCTAACTTTATCTTTGGGCTCAGANTCTCTCTTGATATAAGGCGGCAAAGGAGAAATTCCAACTTTATCNATTACTTCATAAATNTCTTCATTTTCATATTCAAATCGAACAACACGTCCGCCCGAAATAGTATTATCAATAACATCACAATANACGTTTTTGGTAAACATTAATTTNTTGCCAATTCGNACTTTTCTAGCTGGTCGAACCATTACTTCCCATAGGTCGTTCTCAAGTTCTCTTAAAAGAAAAACCTCTACTTTAGCCTCGGTTCTATCCTTATTTGCATAAAGTCGNGCAGGAAAAACTTTTGTATTATTGGTAATGAGTAAATCATTTTTCTTAAAATAATCTGGAAGGTTTGAAAATGTTTTATGCTCAATNTCTCCGCTATCTTTGTGAATCACCATTAACTTAGATTGATCACGACGTTTTGCTGGATACTGAGCGATATATTTTTCTGGAAGAGGGTAATCAAAGTCTGCGAGCTTCCACTTTTTCTTTTTTTCAATCATTAAATAACCTTTGTTGTTGTTTTTTTGTTATAGTTTTTCCTAAGTGAGCGTAAGATTTTTCTTGTGCAATGCGACCACGATTGGTGCGTTGAATGAAACCTTCTTTAATTAAATATGGCTCATANACATCTTCAATAGTAGACACATCTTCACTTACNGCAACAGCGAGAGAATTTAAGCCAACTGGTCCACCTTTAAATTTNTCGATTAATGTATCAAGAATAGTTCTATCCATTGAATCCAAACCAAACTTATCAATTCCAAGTGTATTTAAAGAATCCTTGGCGACTGAACTCGTAATTTTTCCATTAGCCTTAACATCTGCATAGTCTCTAGTACGTCTTAGTATACGATTAGCAATTCTTGGTGTTCCTCTAGATCTACTTGCAAGCTCCAGGGCACCATCTTTATCAATTTCAACTTCTAAAATCTCGGCTGATCGTTTTATTATTTCATAAAGATCTTCCTTTTCATAATAGTCAAATCGAAGTAAGACTCCGAAACGATCACGAAGGGGAGAGGTTAGACTGCCTAGACGAGTCGTTGCACCTACTAGAGTAAAAGGCTCAATATTAAGCTGAACACTTCTTGCGCTAGGACCCTTATCAATCATTATTTCAATTTTATAATCTTCCATTGCGGAATATAAATATTCCTCTACTACAGCATTTAAACGATGAATCTCATCTATAAAAAAAACATCTTTATCTTCAAGGCTAGTNAAAATNCCTGCCAAGTCACCCGCTTTATCAAGAACTGGTCCAGATGTTTGTTTTATGTTTACACCAAGCTCCCGCGCAATTATAATCGACAATGTTGTCTTGCCTAGACCAGGAGGGCCAAAGAANAATACATGATCTAATGATTCACCTCTTTTATTTGCTGCTTCTATATACAATTTTAAGCTATCAACAATATCTTTTTGACCAATAAATTCATCCATATTATTTGGCCTAAGGGATTTTTCAACAGCTATATCATCATCAAAGGGTTGTGGATCATTAATATGAATTTCGGTCAAGCTTGGCTCAAATTATATAAAAATTGACAATAGTATATCAAGAAACTACAAAAATGANTCAAGCTCGTCAAATCTATACCCTTGAAATTGGAATATATTTCTTAATTAATTCCAATCTATTNGACCTTTCANCGGCAAACTTTCTTATGCCATCAATAACACTTTTTCCATCCAATTTAGACTCTGCAATAATTTCATCCACCGAGCCACCGGTTCTCCATCTGTTGTCATAGTCAGGACTCATGCTATAGTTCTCAACAACCTTATTTGCTGTCCAGTTATGCATTAATCGCAACGCACTATTTGTAATTATCATTGAGTCTGCCCACTCTTGGTCATTCAAAATTGCTTCTCGATATTGCTTGCTTTGATTTTTGAATAGCTGCCATGATACTGCTGACACAATTTTAACATTTATACTTTCTTCTTTCAGCTGGTCAAGTATTTGTACTACTGAGTTTGTTGAACTTGTACCCCGAACAATCACAACCCCTTTTTTATCTAGATCTTTATCATAATCTTTGATTATATAAGCCCCTTTTGATGCATCAAGATGGGAAGCCATGCCAAGTTTTTTTCTATCAGGAATTTCAACTGGTGGCCTTGTTAAGTGGAGCGCAACAATGGGAACATCAGTCTGCATAGCTGCTGCAAGAGCAGGTGCGACTTCATTGTGTTCCCATGGATGTAAGTTAATTATGTGTCCATCCGGAAATAATTGAGTTACGCCAGGTGCAAAAATACCAAAATGAGTCCTGCTGTCTTCAGCTGTTTCAGGTCCAGAGTGTCCTGCTACCCACAAAAGTTTACCTACTTTTAAATTGGAGTCTTGTGCCAGTTGACTAAATAATCTGATAGGTCCGTATTTTAAATAGCTAAATGAACCATAAGTACTCATGGCNCCATAAAACCCATTGAAGTCTTCGTATGGATCATCACAAAAATTTACAGTTGCCAAACCAGCAAGCATACCAGAGTTTGTAAACTCTGTTATTCCTTGAGGCATCAATGGGCTNTCCTTGTTTGTTTTATAATTGTAAAGCCCTAAATCATCTGAATCGCCATATCCTTTTGCAAAACCTGAAATATTTGTTGAATCTGCTAAGTCAGCGCTCATTGCAACAACAAGTGGNCTACCATATTTAGCAAAAGACCTTGAGTTTATAAAACTTGCATACTTTGAAAACCCTACNCTNTTTGGAGCCTTTGTTCCTGGATCAACAAATAANTCCTTAGGNAGAGAACCTATATTAAAAANCTCGGTATCTTTCGCAGGATTATNTACAGTTACTTTACAAGACTCTATTTTTTCAGGAACAGAATNACCTAGATCAACTANAGTATCAGCAATATAATCTACCAACCCTTGGTTTGAACGAAGAACAGAAAACACAGAATTAAAATAAGATATTGCCTGATTTTCTTGTCCCTCTCTTGTTTCGCCTGCAGCTTCTTTAAAGCCATTAAATTCAACATTGTATTTTTCAGCAAAATCTTCTTTTGTNTNCCAAAAAAGTTCTGANTTTCTTTTGTGGGGTGAGCCATGGCTGGAATAGTCTATTTTATGATAACCTCTTCCCTTTGTTCCTTTTCCGTAAATGACTTTTGGCACATTTGGGTCTGCATTAGTAACTAATAATTTATAATATGCGTTAGTAAGTTCTTCCCAGTCCTCAACATTAGTAGTACCTTCTACATGCCAGCCATGAGAGCCAAACCAGTCTTCAGGGGTACCGTAAACTATAGAGCTAAAAGGACGTGCATCAATTCCGAAATCATTCCAATCCAAAAAGTATACTAANTTACCAAGACCTAAGCCCCATGCAGAATTCATGGTCTCATGAGATGCTCCAGTTGTTAATCCGCCTTCTCCTTCNAATGCAAATACTTTTACTTCAGGGACATTGGCATATTTTAAAGCTAAAGCTTCACCAGCTGCAGCTGGTGATCCATGGCCGCTTGGTCCTGTATTAAATTTAAAGAATAACGTTTTACCTTCCATTTCAGCATGCCCAGGNAGTCCTTTGTTATTTCTAAGCGTTATTAAATCTTCCCAAACTAATTGAAATTCATCACCCTTATAATGTTTGTACTTATCTAGCTTTGTTTGTTTATATTTTATTCTNAGCGCCTCATTTAAAACAGCCAGTGTTGCATAAACTACTGGGTTTGTATGGCCTGCAACCAGTACATATCTATCTGAAAATACTTTACCAGCATCCCTAATATCCCAACGCATAGCACCAGAAAGTAGTGTTGAAACCATCGCATGAACTTTTGAACGCGATCCACCTGGATGACCAGACTGTCTCAGATTAAGCATAATATCAATACACTGATCAATGAGGTCTTTAACTACCTCCCACTTGTCATAATGTTGCTTGAGATCGCTTGGGCTTTTCATTATGCCACCTTTTTCTTTTTAATAACTTGTTTTAAAAATTGTCCTGTATAAGAGTGTTTATATTTAATTATTTCTTCAGGGGTACCTGAAAAAATCAAATCACCACCATCCACTCCTCCTTCTGGTCCAAGNTCAATNATCCAATCCGCGCTTTTAATTATATCGAGGTTATGCTCAATTACAACAACAGTGTTTCCTTTATCTACCAATCTCTGAAGCACGCCAAGAAGAAGCTTTACATCTTCAAANTGTAATCCGGTCGTTGGTTCATCAAGAATATAGAATGTTTTATCTCTGCTTGATTTAGATAGCTCAGTAGATAACTTGATACGCTGTGCTTCTCCTCCTGAAAGTGTTGTTGCTTGTTGACCCAATCGAATATAACCTAAACCCACATCATTAAGTGTAGTAAGTTTTTTCATCACTTGAGGAATATTAGCAAAGAACTTCAAAGATTCTTCTACAGACATATTCAGAATTTCGGCTATATTTTTGTTTTTATATTTTATTTCGAGTGTTTCCCTATTATAACGAGCCCCCTTACACACCTCACAAGTGACATATACATCAGGAAGAAAATTCATTTCTATTTTAATAATACCATCGCCTTCACAGGATTCGCAACGACCTCCCTTAACGTTAAAAGAAAANCTACCCGGCTTATANCCTCTAATCTTTGATTCGGGTAGCTGTGCAAATAAATCACGAATAAAAGTAAATACACCTGTATACGTTGCTGGGTTAGATCTAGGTGTTCTNCCTATAGGCTTTTGATTTATATCAATTACTTTATCTACATATTCAAGTCCCTCCACATTTTTATAAGAAAGGGGGTATGCTCTAGAACCATTTAACTCTTTAGATAGTATCGGATAAAGTGTTTCGTTGACCAAGGTACTCTTTCCTGATCCGCTAACACCAGTAACAACAATTAGTTTTTCAAGAGGAAATTTGGTACTTATTTCTCTCAAATTATTTCCTGAAGCTTCTTCTAAATTAATATTTTTACCGTTTCCTTTTCTTCTGTTAGAAGAAAACTCTATTGATTTTTTTCCAGATAAATATTTACCGGTAATGGATTTAGATGATTTTATAATTTCATTGGGGGTTCCTGAAAAAACCACTTCGCCTCCGTGCTCACCTGCCCCAGGCCCAATGTCAATTAGCTGGTCAGCTTCCTCCATAGTTTCTTGATCATGCTCAACAACAATGATTGAATTTCCAAGATCTCTAAGTTTTTTTAATGATCCTAAAAGTCGCGCATTATCTCTAGGATGAAGACCAATTGAAGGCTCATCTAAAATATATAAAACACCTACTAACTGGCTACCAATTTGAGTTGCGAGCCTAATTCTTTGCGCCTCACCACCAGATAAAGTAGTGGCTGACCTGTCAAGAGTAAGGTAGTCAAGACCTACATCAATAAGAAAACTTAGCCGCTTATTAACTTCATTTATAATCTGCTCTGCTATAGTTGCATCCATTTTATTTAGCTTTACATTTTNAAAGAAGTCCTTAACCTCTTTGATGGGGTACGATGAAATATCTCCCAAACTTTTATCGTTTATTGTAACAGATCGCGACTCTTTTCTAAGTCTTGATCCAGAACACTTAGGACAAGACTTCATGCTCATAAATTGTTCTATCCAGTCCCTTATATGATTTGACTTAGTTTGTTTATATCGACGCATTAGATTAGGAATAACACCTTCCCATCCTCCAGTATACGTACCACTCCACCTTTCTGACGAATATTCCATTTTTAACTTTTTGCTGCCTGTTCCAACCAAAAGCATTTCTCGAATCTTAGGATCTAGTTTGTACCACGGCGTTGTAAAACTAAAATTATAACTTTTGGATAAACTTTTTAAAATACTTCCATACCAATTTCCCCTAGGCTGTTCACCAAGTGNAAGAATAGCGCCTTGAATTATAGACTTCGTNTTATCAGGTATAANCATCTCAGGATCAATTTCCATATGAGATCCTAACCCATCGCAATTATCACACGCTCCATAGGGAGAATTAAATGAAAACATTCTTGCAGATAACTCTTCCATAGAAACTTCGCAATGAGGGCATGAAAAATGCTCACTAAACAGATGATCTGTATTTGGTAATTCTTGTATGATAGTCATTCCTCCACCAATTTTTAGTGATAATTCAACGGATTCTGTTAGACGATCCATATAGTCATCATCAAGAATTAATCTATCTATAACAATCTCTATAGTATGTTTNTTATTTTTATTGAGCTCAATCTTTTCATCAATATTTTTTATTTCTCCATTGATTCTAACTCTAAGAAATCCTTCTTTTTTAACATCTGCAAGCGCAACTTTATGCTCTCCCTTTCTACCGCGCACAATAGGGGATAAAATATTAATCTTCGTATTTTTCTTGAATTTCATTATTGAATCAACAATCTGCTGAACTGTCTGTTTTTGAATTGGGCGATCACAAATCCAACAATGCGGCTTTCCAACATTTGCATATAAAAGTCTTAGATAGTCATGAATTTCAGTTACAGTTCCAACTGTAGATCGTGGATTTCTCGCAGATGCTTTTTGTTCAATTGAAATTGCGGGAGATAATCCTTCAATATAGTCGATATCAGGCTTTTCCATAAGTCCTAAAAATTGTCGTGCATAGGAAGAAAGAGATTCAACATATCTTCTTTGCCCTTCTGCGTAAAGCGTATCAAACGCTAAAGACGACTTACCTGAACCGGAAAGTCCTGTAACAACCACAAGTTTATTTCTTAAAATTTCAATATCAATATTTTTTAGATTATGCTGCCTTGCACCTTTGATTACAATTTTGTCCGTATTTTTTTTCATAATATAATTAACATTTTTTTCTATTTAAAATCGATAGTTTGAATTTTATGCGACCCTAAATCTACACATTTTCATTTCTCTATCAAAAAATGATTTAGTACTTTTTGTATATAAATTTTTATTTAAAACTATTTATAAAATGAAAAATTTAACCAATCAAATAATAATCGCAATGCCTCATATGCAAGATGATCGTTTTAAAAAATCTGTTGTATTAATTTTCGAACACAATATGAATGGAGCAACTGGGCTAATCATAAATAAGGAAATTGAAAAAAATATAAGCTCAAAAATTATTAACAATCTTAATGAAAATAATGATCTAGAAATTAATAGTCAAATTCCTATGTATTTTGGAGGACCACTGGCATCAGAAAGAGGTCTAATTTTACATAACAGCAAAGGACTCGCAAAAGATTCAATTAAAATCGCAAATGAACTATTTTTATCTAGCCATATAAATTCAATAGTTAAGGCGGAATACATGGATAAATGTAACTATAAATTTATGCTAGGATATGCTGGCTGGTCATCAAAACAGCTAGATTCAGAAATTGAAAATGGTGATTGGATCATGCAGGAAGCATATTCAGATTTTATATTTAATAAAAGTGGTAAACAAATGTGGGAGCTTGCTATAAGTTCACTTGGAATTGAAATATCGGATATATCTACTCAAGGCGGTATTAGCTAGCTATAAAATTATTTCATTAATACGATATTAATCAAAAGAGTCCAATAATAACTAATTGTTATTCGTGTGTTCTTTTACCATTTATTATTTATATATAAATACTTTGCATTTTAGGACTGTACAATCTGAAATTGGAATACAAGTATGAAGTATTCAAATATATATAAAGCTTTTATCTTGGCTTATCTTCTGATTTTTATTAGTGGATGTAAAGATGATCCCAAAAGACATCTTGAGCTTGGAGAATGGTATGCAAAAAAAGGCTTGGTTGAAGAAGCTATTTTAGAGTTTAAAGAAGTGACTCGTCTTTATCCAAGCACTATGAATAATCTTGATAGAGAAGACTTTCAGTCTTTAAGCAAAGCTCATTATAATCTTTCTCTGATGTATACAAAAAAAGGGTGGTGGGACTATGCGCTCGAAGAGGCAGAGCTGTGTTTTAAACTTCAACCCACTAAAGAGAATTTCGAGTTATTGGATTTGATTAAACAAAGGTCAAAATTAGAAAACTCTGAATCGTAAATTAGATCGTTCCCGAGCGGTGCTCTCCACCATCACAGTAAATAATTGAACAATTAATAAAGTTAGCTTCAGACTTAAGAAGCATTGAAATGGTGCCTGCCACATCCTCAGGTGTAGTAGTTCTGCGCATTGGGTTTCTTTTTTTTGTATTCTCAACCCAATCCTCCCAACGATCATTGATTTTTGTGAGCGCTCTAGTAGGCGTAACACCTGCTTGAACTGAGTTTGCTGTAATACCAAATTGACCAAGCTCCCAGCCTATCTGCCTTATTACAGCTTCCATAGCAACTTTTGCAACACTGACAGGACCATACCCTTCCATAGCTAAATAATTTCCCTCACTGGTCAGTCCAATGATTCGAGAGCCATCACCAAGCAGTTCTTCGTTTAATAAGTTTTGTGTCCAATATAAAAGGGAGTTACCCATAACATGAACCGTCATATCCATTTGTCGCTGGGTAACTGGTTTATCTCCAAAAAAATTTGTTGTTGTTCCAAATGCAATAGAATGAAGAAGGAGTTTCAATTTTGATCCTGCGGTTATTTCCTTAATTTTAGGTATAAAGGATTGCATTGCATCTTCAGATGCGGCATTAGTGTTAAAATAATGGCAACGTCCTCCAGATATTTCATTTACTTCATTTATAGTTTCTTCAGCAATTTTTTTTGCTTCCCCTCTATCAAAGTGAAAGGCTATAACTCCATAACCATCTTTAGCTAGTCGTTTAGCTGTAGCAGCTCCATGACCAGTAGACCCTCCCAATAATAAAACCCATTCTGACATATTATCTCCTTTGTTAAGTTCAAATTTAATGAAAAATGTGGTGAAAAAAACGACATAGAAAACAACTCTTATTTATTATTTTTTAAGTAAATTCACATTAAGAATTGGATAAAATAATGAACAAAAAAATGCGCTTCTCAAGACAAGATTTATTAAGTAGTGGATTAGGTAAACTTTTCGAAAACCTTGATGGAAAACTTCCTAAACCTCCTATGTTAATGATGGATAAAATAATTCATATTTCCGATGAAGGTGGAGCATACGGAAAAGGTGAAATTAAAGCGGAGCTTGATATAGATAAATCATTATGGTTTTTTGATTGTCACTTTAAAAATGATCCTGTTATGCCTGGCTGCTTAGGTTTAGATGGCTTTTGGCAACTGCTGGGCTTTTTTCTTACTTGGGCTGGAGGAAAAGGGAAAGGAAGAGCTCTTGGAGTAAAAGATTTAAAGTTTAAAGGTCAAGTCCGACCATATCATGAAAAAATTACATATCGGATCGATATTAAAAAATTTATTACTAAACCAACCCATATGGTTTGGGGAGATGCTGTCTTAGAAGTCAAAAATAAGGCTATTTATTTTGCTAAAGATTTGCAGGTTGGGCTTTTTGAAAGTCTTACTTGGGACTATGGAAAAGATCCAGCAGTAGACCCTTTTTAATCTATACACAAACTATATTTAATTATGTCATTAACTTGCGGAATAATTGGGTTACCCAATGTAGGTAAATCAACCATCTTTAATGCACTAACTTCATCTTCTATTCCTGCAGAAAATTATCCTTTTTGTACTATAGAACCACACATGGGCATTGTACCACTTCCTGATTCTAGACTAGATGTTTTAGAAAAAATCTATACACCAGAAAAAGTAACTCCAGCAAATGTTGAGTTCACCGATATTGCTGGATTAGTTAAAGGCGCAAGCAAAGGGGAAGGGTTGGGGAATCAGTTTCTTGGACAAATTAGACAAGTTGATGCTATAATTCATGTTGTGCGCTGTTTTGAGGATGAAAATATTTCTCATGTTGAAGAGAGCATTGATCCAGTAAGAGATATTGAGCTAATTGAAACTGAATTATTACTTGCAGATCTTTCTACAATAGAAAAAACCATAATGCGGCTAGAGAAACTATCAAAGACCGACAAAAAAATAAGTGTAGATTTTGAACTGGTAAAAAAATTAAAGATATTTTGCGATGATGGTAATCCAGCAAGGAACTTTTCCTGCAATAGCTCTGAATTAAATTTTATAAAATCTATGTTTCTTTTAACAGCTAAACCAATAATGTATATTGCCAACATAAACGAAGAGGAGCTAGTATCTGATTCTCATGGAAAGTTTTCTGATTTATTGTTTTCAAAATTTGATAAAGCAGGTTCTGAGGTTATCAAGTTATGCGGAAAGGTAGAACAAGAGATATCTACTCTTGATAAAAATGAGCAAGTTGAGTTTTTGAGTGAATATAATCTTCATGAACCCGGGCTCAATGTTTTAATCAGGAAGGCTTTTGGCCTTTTAAATCTAGAAACATATTTCACAGGAGGAAAAACTGAAGTAAGAGCATGGACAATTAAAAAAGGTTCAAGTGCTCCAAGGGCTGCTTCTGAGATTCATACAGATTTTGAGAAAGGATTTATAAAAGCGGAGATAATTAAATACGAAGACCTAAAAAGGGTTGGTTCAGAAAAACTTGCTAAAGATTCCGGTCTTTCACGGCTTGAAGGTAAAGAATACACAGTGCAAGATGGTGATTGTATATTTTTTCATTTTAATGTGTAGGTTGAAGCTATAATGTGGTTCTTCATGATAATGTGCTATGTGCTTGTTATAATTTCAGGATTAGGATTNTTTCAAATTGGTCTTAACCATTACTTCGATTTTTTTATAACTAATCGCATATCGTTTGATTTAATTGTTAGTATTATTTTCATTGCCGCGCAAACTCTTGTAATGTTTTTCTTTGTTGGAACAGGTGTAAATGTCAGAGAATATCTTGAAGCTCATCCTGAGCTTGGTGACAAACTCTATAAAAAGATGTTTGCGATAAAAAGACGTTTATATCCACCAACTATGATGGTCACTATGTTATTTATGGCAATGGTAATAGTAGATGGTATTTACTATTTCGGAAAGATCTCGGAATGGTGGTTTCATATATTATACTTCTTAACTCTATATTACTTTTACAAAGCTACGAAAGAACAGCATATTAGTTTTATAGGAAGCACTGAAATTGTTTTAGAAATGACTGAAAAAGAAAGAGAATCTGTGGGCTAATTTTTAGTTGGTCATTTTCCAAAAAGCTATACCACCAGCTTGTTTTCCAGTTTCAGCAATAGCTACNGGCTTTAAATTTTTTAAATCAAAAATTTCAACTGCGCCTGGCTCTTTTCCAACCCCNTCTACCGTTACAAAAGCATACCTGCTATCCGGTGAAATAGAAACGCCGTGCGTAACCTTGCGAGTATTTTTAAACTTAGCTACTTCTTTTCCTTTTTTCAANTCCCATACACCTGTTTTAGCAGCGCTTTTGTAGGTTACCACAAGAAATCTTCCATCCCTACTTACCTCACAATTGTAAGGTCCTTTGTCTGTTTTAAAAGTTCTGTTTACTTTCCATTTCTTAACATCAACTTCAACCACATTATCTGTTCCATTATTAACAACATATAACAAGTCATCGTTAGGGTGCGGGTAGACCCATGTAGGTTTTTCTGGTGGCATTTTATGACCCATAGCCATTTTACCCATAGCCGCCATTCCCTTNTTGTCTTTATTGGACATGGATTTAGAATTATGCATTGTATGCATTGAATGTGACGAATGCTTTCCTTTTTTTGACTTCATTTTCATAGGAGGTGAAGTTTCAAGCGTTCTGGTGATTTCCATTGACATGGCATCAATTTCATATAACATCCCTGACATCATAGCAACAGANTAATGCTTCAANCCGTTATTAAGCATTCGTGAACCATGAGGCATAACTCCGGTTTCCACTCTTTCTACTTCTACCATTTCATCNGGATCAACAATTGATACTGTACTTGCTTTTGAATGCCCTCCGTGCAGGTTAAAATTCACAACATACAGCAATCCGGTTGCTTTTGAGATTTCCATTGTTGCGGGGAACATCCCTAGCTCAACACGCTCTACAAACTTATCCGTACCTGTTTCATATTTATATAAGTGTCCATAGGGCATTCCATGCGCCATTGATAAATACCAATGTTCTCCATCTGGTGAAACAGTAATACCATGAGGTCCTTCTATTTCTAAAGGCCAAACACCAACCGGAATTGTTTTTTCAACTACAGCTCTTTTACCGTCAAATTTTATAAGAGCAACTTCATCTTCAGATTCAGCGCAGACATAAACATAGTAATCATTTGCTGACATAGCATTAGAAAAACTGATTAAGGCAAAAACAAAAAAGATTTTTTTAATTATCGCATGCATTAGTTTGTCCCCATTTGCTCATCGTCCACCAACTTAACCGCCCAAAGCCCATTGTAGTGATCTGCAAAATAAATTAAACCTTTGTAAGGAATAACACCCCAAACGTTGGTTTCGTTTGCAATTTTTCCATTTGGATCTCTTCCTTCAAAAAATGCAATCTCCCGTCCTTGTGCATATAAATCTCCAAGAAGTTCTCCTGAAATATCAAGAACCCTGATTCCTCCATAATANTATCCAGCGTANAATACGTCTCCCTCAACCCAGTGATTGTGAGAACCAACCTCGGGTATTTGATAAATTGCAGTCTCTACGGGGTTATTTATATCTGTAAAATCTATAAAATGGAAACCACCCTGNTATATTCTCTCTGCAGAACCTGGGATACTCTTTGCCCACTCATCACCATTAATCATATAAAACTTATCAGATGACTGACTAACAAATGGGAATGTTGCGTGGTTGTGACCATTTGGGTCAGACTTGCTTGCCATTTTAATCGGGTTTCCTGGGCTACCCTTTCCTGCTAATGCTAAAAAGGGATTATAATTCTTTTTATCACGAGACTGTTCACTTTGTGGCATTCCCCCAACATCAACAATATGAATCCCATCTGCCCAATTTGAAGAATAAGCTATACCATTTTCAACCCAAACATCATGTATACTATGACCAGGGGTATCTAGTTCATATGAGCTAATACGAAATGGATTAGCTGGGTCACTAATATTAATGATATCATATCTTGTCCCAGCGCTTAAGGCGTAGACATGATCTTGATAGATAAATACATTATGTACGCCTCCAGTTAAATCATCATCATACATCTTGGTTATTTTTACGTTGTATGGATCTGTAACATCTAAAATAACTAGCCCATTTTTACGATTAGAAGCGCCTTCTCTTGATATAATTCCAACTCTTCCATTTTCGCTTATTTTTACGTCGTTAACTGTACGCGCATCAACTTTTACAGTNTCAATTATTTTCATCTTTGATGGATCACTAATATCCCAGAAATAAGCTTCTCCATCCGCGCTATGAGTTCCTGTAACTGCAAAATCTTTCCCTTTGTGTTTGCCTACACCTGGCCACACCCATAGATCAGAAGTATGGTGATCTGTCACTGTTCCGTGACCAACAACCTCTATTCTTTTCTTAACATTTCTTGGGACAACTTTAACTTTTGCTATAGCTGAATAGCCACTAGATTGAGCAGTAATAGTATAAATACCTGGGGTTTCCGCAACAAATTTTCCTTCATTTGTAATTGTTCCAGATGCGGGGAGACCAACTGATTCCGATGACTTATTATTGATGAAAACATCTGAATAGATAGCCCGTCCAGCNTAGGAAAATGAAATAGGTACATCTTTAATTGCCTGACCTCGTGAATTTAATGCCTTAGCATCAAGATCAATAACATCACCGGTCCTTATTTCGTTTTTTGGACCAGACAAAGATAAAGACCTNACAGGGTTTTTCTTTGATTGCACCTTTACGGTTTTATTAATGTNTTCAACTTTAGCAGTAATCGTAAANCTACCTGGTTTCTTAACTGTTAAATTACCAAATCGATCAAATTCAGCTGTTTTGTTNTTGTTTGTAGNGAAGTTAATATCAACATCTTCTCTTAATAAATTNGCCTTATCAAAAACCTGCGCTTCATAATTTATAACTGTNCCAGTATAGACTTTTTCATNTGGNTCTACGAAAACAATGCGATCNAGGGGTGGATTTGGGACATCAATTTCAAGCTGNCCTANTACGTTACCNCCTTTAACTCCNCGAGCATAAGCCCTTATGGATAGTTTACCNGATTTNTATGCCTGAACTGTTATCTCTGANACTCCNGTNGAATCGCTCATTCTTGGCTCAACCGCTANAGCTCTTCTTTGNCCTCTTACCATAAATTGGTTTTCTACNTGNTTTCCTTTTGANTCAACTAANCGAACTATCATTTTTTTTGATTCACCAACATTTAATGAAATCGTTTCAGGTTCAAAAACAAATTTAAGATCTTTGTTTTGCGAACTTGGCGGTTGGGCAAATAAAACCGTAAATGATAAAAATGAAATAGTAATAAATTTTTTCATAACTAATACTCCGTTAATTATTTTATTAATCTGTAGAACTGCTTGATTCTTCTTCAAGCTGCACACAATAAAGGCCTGAGTTCATATCCGAAAAGAATATGTAGTCCTTGTAAGGTTGTGCACCCCATACCATTGGTGCATTTGCAATTCTTCCCTTTTCGTGATAGGATAAATAATGAGCAATTTCTCTACCTTGTTTATAAATATCACCAAGTAATTCACCAGATATATCAACAACCCTAAAACCGCCTTGATAATTACCAGCCAATAACATATCTCCATAAATCCAAAGATTGTGAGATCCTGCCTCTGGTACCTCGTATATTGCATCTTCCGTAGGATTTTCAGGATCAGTAAAGTTTAGAAAATGATAAGCTCCACGTGGATTGGATGGTTTATTTTTTGTAGCCATAACACCCCATGGAAAATTTTCATCGCCTCCCACAATATAGAATTGTCCTGTTGATTCACTCGTATAAGGAAATGCTGCATGATTTCTACCGGTTGGGTCTTTCATTTCTGCTAATTTTATTGGATTAGAAGGGCTACCCTGTCCTGCTTTAGCTAAGAGCGGGTTAAATTGAGATTTTGAACGATCAGCTTCTTTGTGTTTTTTTGCTCCAATATCAACAGCAACAACTCCATCTGCCCAATTGGATGAATAGGCAATACCGTCTTCTATCCACACGTCATGAATACTGTGCCCTGGACTATCCAATTCATAGACTCCAACTCTAAAGGGTTTTTTGGGATCATCTATATTAATAATGTCATACTTACGCCCGTTGTTAACCGCATAGATATGATTCTCATAGATAAATGCATTATGCACACCACCTGTCATATCATCGTTATACGCAGCGCTGATGGTCACATTGTAGGGATCGGAGACATCTAAAATAACAAAACCGTTCTTACGGTCTGATGCACCCTCACGGGTCATCACACCAACTCTTCCATCAGCAGATATCTTTACATCGTTAACGGTACGCGCATCTACGGTGACCGTATCGATGATCTTCATATTGGCAGGATCGGTCACGTCCCAAAAGTAGGCTTCACCATTTGCGCCCCATGTACCGGTTACCGCAAAATCCTTGCCTTTGTGCTTGCCGATACCCGGCCAGATCCATAAATCTGAAGTCTTTACGTTTGAAACTAATCCAAAACCAATCAGCTCAACATCCATTCCCACATCTCTAGGAACAACTTCGATTGATTGTGACCTGGTCAAGCCATTTGAAGAAGCAGAAACGGTATACATACCTGCGGTCTCAGCTACGAACCGTCCATCGGTTGTGATCTGGGCGGAAGCCGGTAAACCTCTACCATAATCAGCCTTGCCAGAATATGAAAAGTTTATCGGAACTTTTTCAATCAATCTACCTCTTCTATCAAAAGCCTTAGCAATGAGCTGCTCGACATCTCCGGTTCTTATTTTTTTGTTAGATATTTTAAATGATAGTTCGTCTACCGGGTTTCTTAATACTTTAACGTTATATTGTTTTGAGATATCTCCAGCGGTAGCAATCACGGAAGCCTTCCCTGGTTTGTGGGTAGAAAGAATACCAATTTTATTGATGCTAATCACTTTGTCATTTGTTGTAGTGAAAAGAATCTTTTGATCTTTTCTGACTAAATTCGCCTCATCAAAAACCTCAGCATTAAGCTCCAAGGCTGTGTTTTCATATAACTCGTTTTTTAAATTAGTAAACTCTATCCTTTGAAGCTTTGGATCTGGAACAAGAACTTTTATTGAGCCATAAACGCGATCTATTCTTTTTACAGCAATACTCCTGGTTCGCAATTTTATCTTGCCCGACTTAAAAGGCTGTACAGTAACTTTAGCAAATCCAGTAGAGTCGCTTATGCGAGGAAAAGTTTTTAAGGATCTTCTAGGTTGACCATATATCAAAAAGGGGTTATTGGAAATATTACCTTCAGGGTCAACAAGTTTTATTGTTACTGTACCGGTTTCTCCGACATTCAAAGTAAGCGAGTCTGGTTCAAATATATATCTAAGGGTATCTGCATTATCCGATTTGGTTTTTGATTGACCAAATAAACAAATTATGCTAATCAATAAAATGAAAAATTTTCTATACATGATGCAATTTACATAATTTTGCCATAAACAGCATTAATTCTAACTATTTAGCGTTTTTCTATGCTCATTAACCATACTTAAAACCTCTTTTTTATAATAATCTGCAACAATTGGTTTGCATTCATTCCCATTTAAGTGCGCAATTAATAGATTCGAAACTTTTATTCCGTAAAATTCTTCAATCAAATACCTGTACAATGACAATTGCATTGAATAGTGAACATACTTACAATCCATGAGATGGCTAGTTATAGGGTGAATCCCCATTCTTCCACCAAACGAAGACTTGCTAATTGACTTAGATGTTTTCCAATCAATAATTATATAGGTATCGCTCTTAGTGTCTTTGGCTAAAACATCTATCGACCCCGCTATGCCTAATTCCTTACTGTAAATTATTACTTCAGGGTAAAATATAAACTCAGAAAGGTTTTTAAATTTTTTCATCCACTTTATTGCATGCCTTACTTCGGAAATATCTTTATAGGTATCGTTATTTATGTACGATTCAATATTATTATGTACTAACGTTCCAAAATCACGCGATTGATCCCATTGCGCAATTAATTCTTCAACTGTCATTCCAATGTATTTCCTATTTGTCTCAACCAACCTTTTTGCTATAGCGTCTTTATCAAAAGGTGCAAAATATTGAGATGTGATTGATGTGACGCTTGTAAAGTTTAAATCGGGCTCTGCTTTAAGGATATATTTATGATCAGGCTCTATCAGTTCTATGTCTTTATTAAAAAATTTTTCCATTATTAAAAACTTAAGGTGTAACCGGACCTGTCCAATCAACTATTCCCCCTAGAAGATTAGATGCTTTAAAACCTTCATCAATTAATAATTGTGTAGCAAACTGAGACCTATTGCCAACCCTGCAATAAACAATGATATTATTCGTTTTATATTTTTCTAGCTCGTCTACTTTATAAGGTAATTGATCAAGTGGAATTAAAATTGAATTTGGAATAGACGATTGTTTGTGCTCAGCTTTTGTTCGAACATCTAAGAAAACATTCTCACTTGATTCATACATTTTACGTGCTTGTGAAGCAGTAACATCTCTATTTATAATGTTAAATATTTTATTGAAAAAGACTGAATTAAATTGTTCGGTTTGTTCTTTATGTGGCAGATGACCTGAGTCCTTTATTACAAATAATTTTAATTTAGGCATTAGCATATTTAATTTTTTTTTAACCGCATCCAAAGGCAAAACTGTATCAGAATCCCCCCAAATAACAAAATGAGGTATATTTGTTGTACCTATTTTCTTATTTATTTCATCGAGTAGGAAATTATTTTTATTTGTTGATATCAATGCCCTGGCGAACCCTTTATATTTTAACAATTCCTCGTACTTTGTATCCCAACCTGTAAAACGTTCAGGGTATTTAAAGTCTGCTAATTGTCCTTGTGCAATGGTGCTGTAATTTTCTTCAATAAACAGATTAATTTCTGATTGGGAGACCGGCGTCAAATCTGGCTCTGTATTCGCATCATGAAAACCTCCTGGAGCAACATAGATTAGCCGCTTAACTGTATTCGGGTATTTTAAAGCTATTCGAGATATAACTCGCCCCCCGTTTGAAAGGCCAATAAAGTTAACTTTTTTGGTAATATTGAGCGATTGCAACAATTCAATAACTTGATCAGCATACAGTACATCCTTATATGCAATATTTGGATTTGAGGAATACCCTCTTCCGTAAAGGTCTAATCGCAAAACCCCTAAGCCTCTTCTAGCCGCTTCAAAATATGTTTCATCCCAAATATAAGAAGGAACAGAAAATCCATGGATAAATACTAAAATCTCATCGTGCTCCATATTCTGACTTTCGTAATAAGTGAAGCCATGGCTTGATCTTACAAAATTTTCTTTTCCAATTTTTTTTCTAAACGCGTCATTTTTTTCTAAATACTCATAGCGCGATTTTGTCTGGTTGCAAGAACTTAATAAAAAGAGAGCGCTCAGTAATGGTAGGGTGTAATTCATAGTTTTAAGTTTAGATTAATTATTTATAATTACAATTGAATGATTTTTAGAATATATCTTTATTTTACTGTACACTCATATGCTTTAATTCCTGAAACTACCGCCCCTTCAATGCTACCATTTATCATATGATCACCTGCAAGGACCGTGTTTCCTTTTTGTTCTCTTATATTGGTATAAAAACCTGGCAATTGATTTATAGTGGCTCTATTTGTATCCATACTTTTCTCTAAAATATAATCACTTGCTATTCCACCAAAATAAGTAACCATTTTCTCTTTTAATAATTGCTCCATATTATTAACAGGACTCTTACTAATTATTGAAATCGAAAGGAGCGTTTTTTCACTTGGAGCATAATTTGGTGAAACTGAAGATACAAAAGCGACGTTATTTATTATTTCGTCTTGCGGAAAAAGATGAATATACCTTGAATCTTTAAATCTACGATTGGTTGATATATAGACAGTTTTGACACTATTATATTTTATATTGAATTGATTAACAAGAGAACAGCTTTCATTTGTCAGTACTAAGCGATTATACCCTAAAGTTCTTCCATTGTTTGTTTCAAGGTTGTTCTCTGGTAATAGTTTCGTAACATCGGTATTTAATAAAAGATGAGATGTATCAATGTTTGAAAAAATTGCATCTGGAATTTCCTGCATTCCATATTTTGGGATGACAGCAATTCCTCTGTTGAAGTTTGAAAATACATATTTAAAGAATTTTGATGATGTCTCCAATCTGTCTTCTAAAAAAATTCCAGAAAAGAATGGGTAGAAAAAATTATCAATAATCTTTTTTGAAAAACCGTACAATTTTAAGAAATCAATGGTATGCATATCTTCAGAATCATCTGATTCAAGCGTATAGTTTGATAGGCGGAATTTAAGCGTCAGGATTTTTATTTTATCATTTAGAGTTCCAGCAGATGAAAAAATAGTATGAAAGATCTTAGAAAAATTTCTCATTGGATCACTGATTATTGTACTACCATTTTGAGATATAATTTTTGCTCCTGGTAAAAAGGGCAAAAATTCATCTGCCTTACTTTTTAATAAATCATTAGTGGTTTTATATGCGGTATTGTAAACCTGGAAACCAAGATCAAATATAAATTTTTCATTTCGCACCGATCCAACACGGCCTCCTATCCTATTAGACTTTTCAATTAACAAAAAATCTTTGTTATTCTCGCTACATTTTTGAGCGCAGGCTAAACCTGATAAACCAGCCCCAATTATTATAATATCGTAATTCTGTTTCATTGATAAAGTATTTAAATTTGATAAGTTTACAATTGGGAATTTAAATAAATATGACAACAAATCTATTAAGCCTTGATCAATTACATTTGATCTCAACCTCAATGATGGTTGCAATTATTTGGATAGTACAAATTCTTCACTATCCCACCTTCCTCTTTATCGATAAAGAGCGTTATACCGAATTTCAACAATTCCATATGAATAAGATTTCATATATAATTGTTCCACTTATGCTGGGTGAACTTATTTCGGGGTTAAGTATTTTATTTACTGTTGAAAACGTACAATTTTCTTTTTACGTGTCTTTGTCTTTATTGATTTTAATTTGGTTAATAACAGGGCTATTTTTTACAAAATTTCATTCCAAATTAACAAAAAAGTTTAGCCATAATACTATTTTAAGGCTGATACGTCTTAATTGGATTAGAACAGTTTTTTGGACAATTAGGCTAGCTTTATTATTGTAACAATTTTAGTAAGTCAAAGAACAAAGCTTTTATAAATTAACCATCCATTATTCAGGAATTATTAATGAATAACTTCAAAATACAAATTTACGCTTTTATTATTTTCTCCGGTATTATCATGCTTGTTATGATTGACAGCTCGCAAGAAAGTGCTATTGAAGAGCCTCAGACAACAAATGCCGATAAGCTCTTTGCCTCAAATCCAACTACAACAACTGACCCTCTTGACGCTGTGCCTTCAAATTGGACTCGCGTTGAACCAAAGTCTTCAATGCGTCTAGCTGAATATAAAGTAGAAACAACTAGTGGGTTTTATAACGTAATCGTTTTTAAGAATATTGGTGGAAATGAAGATCAAAACATTGAGAGATGGTTTGGTCAATTCAGCGGAGATAAAGTTGCTGGACTTGAAGAGCGCTCTGAAAGCATGGATATTCGCGGCAGTCAATTGACTTTTGTTCAAACTTCCGGGTCTTTTAATGGAGGCATGGGTCAAAGTGAACCAATAGATGCAGCCGGATTAATGGGTTTCATAATCAATTCTAATAACGATGTTTTTTATTATAAAGCTGTAGCTGATTCAAAAATTATTTTAGATGGAAAAAGAGATTTTGTTCAAACAGTTTTAAGTATGCCTCTCTTTTAATTTACCCCTTATTGCGATGGACCAAGATATACTTTACATGAAAATGGCTATTGATGAAGCCAAAAAAGCTTCTGATAACGTATTCCCAAACCCAAAAGTTGGTTGTGTCATTGTCCAAAATGGTAAAATTGTATCAAAAGGATACCATCAAAAATTTGGTGGCCCTCACGCTGAGGCTGAAGCACTCAATAATTGCGATACTCAATTAAAAGATGCTACCATGTATGTTACTTTAGAACCATGCAATCACTATGGCAAAACTGCTCCATGCACTTCATTGATAGAACCTGAAAAATTTAAAAGAATTGTAATCGCAAATAGAGATCCTAATCCTTTAATTAATAAAGGTTTGCAAACATTAATCGATAAGGGTTTAAGGGTTGATTTTAATGTCTGCGAAGATGATGCTAAATTTGTTAATAGAAGGTTTTTTACTTTTTACGAAAAAAAACGGCCATTTGTTATTTTAAAATTTGCTGCAACATTAGATGGTTTTATGTCTGAAATAGATGGTCATTCAAAATGGATTACTTCAAAAAAGTCCAGACTTTCAGTTCATACACTAAGGTCTAGTTGTGATGCAATTTTAGTAGGGAGAAAAACTGTTGAAGTTGACAACCCATCTTTAACATCTCATGGCGTAGGACCTGATCCGCAAGTAGTAATTTTAGATCCTTCAAGAAAAATTGATAAACAGTATACTGCTTTCAACAAAAATACAATTCATTTTACCGATGAGCTCTCCAATAGCAATCCAGAGAAAAATATTCAAAAAATTCTTTCGAAACTTTATTCACTAAATATCCAATCTGTTCTTGTTGAAGGTGGTGCCAAAACTTTGACGGGATTTATAGACTCTGGAAGTTTTGATGAAATACATGCATATTTTGCCCCAAAACTTATTGGAGAAGGAATTTCAATTTATAACAGTAAGAAAAAAATTGCCGATTCCTTAAATTTAGACATTGTAAAACATGAAACTTTTGACAACGATATTAAAATTACATATTATAATAAGAAGGCTAAATAATGTTCACTGGTCTTGTTGAAGAAGTAGGTACCATTGAGCAAATCACTAGCAATCTAGACGGTCTTAGAATAAGCGTCAATGCAGAAAAAGTAATGGAGGGACTAAAGGTAGATGACAGTGTATCATGTTCAGGGATTTGCTTAACTGTGATTGATATGAATATTAGCTCTTTTACAGTGCAGCTTGTAGAAGAAACCCTAAACCGAACTACTGCAAAAAATTGGAAAAATGATTCTGCTATTAATCTAGAGAGGGCTCTTTTGCCATCCTCAAGAATGGGAGGTCATTTTGTTCAAGGCCACATTGATTGTACATCAAAAATTACAGATATCAAGATGACAGATGAATCGGCTATCTTTTCGTTTACTTTACCTGGACCGTATCAGAAATATATTGTTGAAAAAGGTTCGATATGCCTGGATGGGATAAGCTTAACCGTAGCTTCAATAAATAATAAAGAGTTCTCCATTGCAGTTATACCTCATACCATTGAAGCTACAAATTGGAAGAATAGTAAAGTGGGCGATCTGGCTAATCTTGAGGTAGATATAATATCTAAATATGTTGAAAACCTGATGGATAAAAAATGAAATTTGATTCCATAGAGCTAGCAATTGAAGACATTAGAAATGGTAAATGCATTATTGTTGTAGATAATGAAGACCGAGAAAATGAAGGTGACCTTGTTGCAGCATCTGAGCTTTGTACACCCGATCTAATTAACTTTATGGCAACAGAGGGTCGAGGTTTAATATGTGTTTCCATCGAAAATGAAAGGGCGAAAGAATTAAAACTTGAGCCTATGGAAAGAAAAAATTCAAGTCTTCATGAAACGAATTTTACTATCAGTGTAGATGCTAATAAAAATACAACTACTGGAATCTCAGCTTTTGATCGCTCTGAAACCGTAAGGGCATTAATTGATGAATCCACTTCTTCCACCGATCTAGCGCGGCCTGGCCACATTTTCCCCATTGTTGGTAAAGAAGGTGGTGTTATGAGAAGAGCTGGACATACCGAAGCTAGTATTGATCTTTCCTCATTAGCAGGATTAAAACCTAGTGGAGTTATATGTGAAATAATGGCTGACGATGGAACTATGGCGCGCGGTGAACTGCTTGAAAATTTTGCAAATAAACATTCATTGAAAATAATATCAATTGAAGATTTAATTCGCTACCGTAGAAAAAATGAAAAGCTTGTAGAAAAAATTGAAGCAATTGAATTGCCAACAGAATACGGTAATTTTACTCTTCATCTATATGAAGATAAGTTTGATAATGATTCACATCTTGCGCTAACAATGGGTGACTACTCAAAAGAGGATTCTGTGCTAGTAAGAGTTCACTCTGAATGCTTAACTGGCGATGTTTTTCAATCACAAAGATGCGATTGTGGAGATCAACTTGAGATGGCAATGCATCAAATCAGTGAAAATAAATCTGGAATAATACTTTATTTGAGACAGGAAGGAAGGGGTATTGGTCTTAAGCACAAAATAAAAGCTTACAAACTTCAAGAAGAGGGAATGGATACGGTAGAAGCAAATAATGAATTAGGTTTTTCTGCCGATCTTAGAGATTACGGAGTTGGAGCACAAATTCTTAAAGATCTTGACGCAATAAAGCTAACTATAATGACAAATAATCCTAAAAAGCTAATTGGACTTGAAGGTCACGGTCTAACAATCGTTGATAGAAAACCAATTAAGATACCACCTAAGAAAATGAACAAAAAATACTTAGAGACAAAAAAAAATAAGCTGGGGCATATTTTAGATATATGATTACAATAGTAAAGAGCAACTTTAATCAAAAAGTAGTAAATGGGCTTTTAGATGGATGTATTATTGCATTAAAAGAGCATGAAATTAATAATATAAATATTATTGAAGTCCCTGGTGCATTTGAAATACCTTATTCTATTAAAAATATTCTGTCAAATAATAAGAATTCAACCCAAGCTATTATTACATTAGGATGTGTGATTAAAGGAGAAACAGATCATTATAGTTTTATCTCGCAAGCGGTAACAAATAGTGTTATGGATTTAACGCTTACTTCAAAAATCCCGATACTCTTTGGAGTATTAACCTGTCAAAATGCCCAACTTGCATTTGATAGATCTGGTTCAGATATGAAAAAAAATAAAGGGTATGAGGTTGGTCAAGCTGCAATAAAAATGATTAATTAATTTAATGGAGTGAAAAATGAATAAAGAAAAAATAATTGAAAAGCTAACTGAAATCTTTGATCTTGAGCTTTCTGGAGTTATAAGATATACACATTATTCTCTAATGATTTTTGGTCACAACCGATTACCTTTGGTTGATTTTTTTAAAGCGCAAGCGGTTGAATCCCTTGATCATGCTAATTTAGCAGGGGAACACATCACGGGACTAGGGGGACATCCTCCACTAAATCTCACCAATATAAAAGAAACATTTAAGCATGATACCAGAGAAATTCTCGCTGAAAGCTTAGAGCATGAAAAATTGGCAATTAAAAACTATTACGATCTTTTAGGGCTAATAGGAGATAGCTCCGTTTATCTTGAAGAATACGCTAGAAGTATGATTGGTCAAGAAGAATTGCACGCTCTCGAAGTTGAGAAAATGCTAAAACAAGATTAATCTAGATAGCTAAGGATTAGGTCCTTAAGCGATTTATAGCAATACATCATACTGGATTTACTAACCCATTCATCAATCGCATGAGCTCCGTGTCCAGATGGTCCGAATAAAATAGAAGGTATATCCGCTTTGGCTGCTAAAGCGGAATCAGCCCAATACGACATTCCTTCGTATGGTTTTTCGTTAATAATATTACTTAATCGTTTAATATGCTCATTTTCTTTAGTTTGATTAGGGGGACGATTAAAAAGCTGGGTCACGCTAACCTTGTGATTACCTGGCGCATCAGAAACTGCCGCAATAACCTGGTTAACTTCTTCTTTAATTTTTTTAGGATCTTCATTAGGCAGTGTTCTGCGCTCCCAAGTAAGAACAGCGTCAGCAGCTATTACACTATATCCTGATCCTCCATTAATTATTCCCGGATGAAGCGTTGCGTTCCCTAAAAGAGGATGCGGTTCTTCCCTTGATAACCGGTTATTTATCTCATCCAATTTTGCTAATGCAAACTGTAAAGGAAAAATAGCATTTACTCCCTCTTCTGGTCTGCTTCCATGCGCTGCAACTCCGCTTATTTTTAGCTGATACCAATCATAACCTTTATGACAAATTCCAATTTGATCTTCCGTTGGCTCCATAAAAATCCCTAGAAGAGGTTTTGCTGGTAAGGTAGGTAAAAAATGGTCAACTAAATGCTCCATGCCCATACTCTTATCTTCTTCATCGCAAACAAAAGTAAATGCTAGAGAAATTGGTGTTTGATTTTCTGCAAAAAAGTCAGCCAAGCACATTTGAATTGCACAGCCGGCCAACATATCATAAGCCCCTCTACCGTATAAACGGTCTCCATCCTTTCTTAAAACAAAAGGTGAATCCATTCCTTCTGTACCAACGGTATCAATATGTCCGTTCATCAAAAGGACTTTGGTAAGATTATCTCCGGGTAAGAAGGAAGTTGTATTGCATCTATTCTTGGCTACTTCAAATAAATTTGTGTTGAAACCAAGTCTTTGAAAATGAGAGTAAATATATTCGGCTATCTCCTGCTCGCCCTGACCCTGAGATGAAAGGTTTGGATTTACTGAATTTATGGCTACTAAATCAGAAAGGTAGTCTACTAGTTTTGATTCAATCATTGATTTTAATGCAGTAAAGTCCGCTATTCATATCTGAGAGAAATATATAATCCTTATAAGGTTGCGCACCCCATACCATTGGAGCGTTTGGAATGATTCCCTCTCTGTGCTGAGGAAGAAAATAGCCTATTTCTCTATCCTGTTTATATAAATCACCTAGTAATTCACCTGATATATCAAGAATTCTAATTCCACCTTGATAGAATGCCGCTAATAAAATATCACCATAAACCCATTGATTGTGACTACCTGCTTCTGGAACAATATACACAGCATCTTCTTTTGGGTTAGATGGATCATTAAAATTTACAAAGTGAAATCCTCCCCTTGGACTTGAGGGCTTGTTATTGATAAGGTTATCTAAGCCATCTGGAAAGACCTCATCGCCCGCAATAATGTAAAAATCACCTGTAGATTGACTTAAAAACGGAAATGCTGAATGGTTTCTTCCTTTAACGTCCGGGAAAGATGCAAGCTTAAGGGGTCGCGATGGACTTCCTTTTCCAGCTTTCATTAACAATGGATTGAATCTGATATCTGAGCGATCCTTCTCACTGGATTTCAGGCCACCAATGTCTGTAGCCACTATGCCATCTCTCCAATTAGAAGAATAAGCAATACCATCTTCTATCCAAACATCATGTATTGCATGCCCTGGAGTATCTAATTCAAAAATGCCAACTCTAAATGGATTTTCAGGGTCTTCTATATTAATTATGTCGTATTTGCGTCCGTTATTTACAGCATATACGTGATTTTCATATATAAAAGTGTTATGCACACCTCCGGTCATATCATCATTAAAAGTAGAAATTATTTTTACATTGAATGGATCCGAGACATTTAAAATAACAAAACCATTTTTTCTATTTGATGCTCCTTCGCGCGTAATAACTCCAACCCGCCCATCATCTGAAACTTTAATATCGTTCACATTTCTAGCATCAACTTTTACTGTATCAATAATTTTCATATTTTCAGGATCTGTTACATCCCAAAAGTAAGCTTCACCATCTCCAAAAATACTTCCGGTTGCCGCAAAATCTTTTCCTGCATGTTTGCCAATTCCAGCCCACACCCATAAATCGCCTGATTTAACATTTGAGATCAATCCGTGTCCAACTAATTGGATGTTTTTTTTAACATTTCTAGGTAAAACTTTAATACTCTTTTGCGTTGAATAGATTCCAGAGGTTGCAATAATTGTATATAAACCAGGCGTTTCTCCCACAAATCTTCCATCTTCTGAAATAAGACCTGAAGCAGGTAAGCCATATTCACCGTATTGAGATTTTCCATAGTATGCATATGTGATTGGCGCATCAACAACTTGGCGACCTGCGCTATTTAGTGCTATAGCATTAAGATGCAAGACATCACCTGTGCGAACTTCTTTTTCTTTGAACCCGATACTAATTTCGCGAACTGGATTTTTAACAATTTTAACTTTGAATGTTTGAGTAGCCCCCTCAGCTTCAGCAAGCAATTTCACAGATCCTGCTTTTTTTGCAACCAAGTTATTAAATGTGTCAATATTGGCTTTTGAATCATCGCTTAATCGAATTTTTAACTTTACATCATCTCTTTCGTTATTAGTGCTATCAATTATTTTTACACTTATTAATGTTGAAGTACCAACATAAACTTTTGAAGGAAGGTCTCTGAAAATTAATTTCTTTATACTGGGCATAGGAACATTAACATTCATTTCTCCAATTGCCCCATTCAAGCTTCGCACTTTTAATAATAAATTCCCCGCTCTATTTGGTTGCACAGTTACATCCACAACACCTGAATTTCTGCTTGTTCTAGGGGAAATAAGCATACTATTGCCAGGCCAATCAGGCGTAGGGCCAATTCCAGGGTCGTGCGCTGAATAAATTGTAAAAGTTGACTTCACTGGATTTTTCTGTTTGTCTAATAATTTTATTGTAACCTTTTGATTTTCACCAACATTAATTTTTAATGATGGCGGTTCGAACACAAATTGCAATGAATCATTTTCTTGGCCTATGAGAAGCGATATAAATATGGCATTTATAAATAAAAAAGGTTTCATTTTTACTCCTTTAAATAATTTCGTTGTGGCTATTTAATGATTGTTGTTCCATTTTCACCAGCAATAGCTCCATCTATTCCGCTGATAGATGTGATTACAGCTTTTTCACCGTGGTGCTTTAGAAAGTATAAAGCTGCTTGAATTTTCGGGCCCATGCTACCCGCCTTAAAATGGCCTTCATCAAAATATTTCTTAGCTATTTCAGAGGTTATATTTAGTATGGGCTCTTGATCATGTTTTCCGAAATTAAGATACGCCTGATCAAGATCGGTTATAATCCATAATTCATTTGATTTTATAACTCTTCCAAGAAGCGCTGCAGATAAATCTTTATCAATTACAGCGTTAATACCTTCTAATTTATTATTATTCCAAAAAGTTGGTATACCACCTCCACCAGATGCTATCACTATAGTACTATTGTCAACCAGTGTTTGAATTGACCTGCCGTGCTCAATGAATTGGGGCATTGGACTTGGAACAACCTGTCTCCAGGTACCCGGTTCCTGCTCTTTTATCTTCCAATTAAATTGCTTAGCAAGCTTCTCTGCGGTTTCTTTATTATATCTTCTACCAATATATTTTGTAGGATTAGATATAGATGGATCATCTTTATCTACAATTGTTTGGGTAATTAACGTAACAACTTCACGATCAATTTCTTTTTCTTTTAATTCATTCTGTAGAGACTGTTGCACCATATAGCCTATTGAGCCTTGTGTTTCAGCTACACAAACCCCTAGAGGCAATGGCGGAATTGTGTTGTGAGTTAATTCCATTCTGTATAGCTCATCACCAACCTGCGGTCCATTGCCATGCGTTAAACAAATATTATAACCCAATTCAACGAAGTGCATTATAGCCGCTAGGCTTTCTCTGGTATGCGCAAATTGTTGGTAAATAGTACCCGCCTCTTCCTTAGGTGAAAGCGCATTTCCACCCAACGCTATGATGACCGATTTAGTCATTGAGGCTTTCAGACCCTAGGTGTCCTTTTGCAAGCCTTTCGTTATATTTTTCCAAAGCTTTATCAAGGGCATCTTCAATATTTATTTCTAATGAATTAGAAAGTGTAATGATAGAAAAAATAACATCTCCGATTTCCATTTCAATTTTTTCATTATTTCGTAGCGCGCTTTTTCCATAATTAGATGCAAGCAGAACTTCTTTGGCAACCTCCCCTAATTCAGAAACTGTATCCATCAGTCGTGATTCTGGAGTGCCAGTGATATTGTTTGTTTCGCAAAAATTTTGAACTTTTTTTTGTAAAGATCGCATTGATATTATTGAGATAATTTATACAACAATAGACGGTACGTTTTCATTCTGTTAAACATTTCGGATGTCAAATTTCCTGAAAAATATATCTCATCAATTTTGGTCAAATGCCTACGAAAGATCCACCGAAATATTTTCATAGATTTAGGAAAATTACTGTCCAAATATCTACCGGATAATGAGCTAATTGGCAGCGCTACATCGTTTAGCATGTCATTTAATAAATCCATTGTTCGTGCAGTTTCTTTAGTGATATCGGTATTAATTATTTCATCAAAAGGATAGTCTTTTAATGCATTTTGAAACCAATCCCATCCATGCCCGCCGCCTAGAGGTCTCCTACCCGTTCCTGGCTGCCTGAAGAAATCGCAAATTAACAAATGGCTATTAGCTTTAAGCGCATCTATGCTCTTTTCAAGAGCTTGATTTACTTGTACATATTGAAAACTTTCGCTAAAAATAACTAGATCGTATTGCTGCTCAAGCTGAAGATCCTGGCACGTTGATCTATATACCTTGACCTTGCTTCCCAGTTTTTCTTCAATTGCATCTGCAAGATACTCACTTGGAGATACACAATGGACCGTGTAGCCTTCTTTAATTAATTTTTCAGCTAACCCCCCTGAACCACTTCCAACATCAAGAATAGTTTCCACGTTATCTGGGATTGTATCAATGATAAGTTTAGAGTGGAGATCTTGCGCTTTTCGAACGTTTTCAGGTATGATTTCTAAATCATCTGGCCAGATACCGTAATGTAAATGCTCTGTTTTATAAAGAAAGCGACTTATTACTAAACCAACCTCTAATCCTACTTCCTTTGAACTAACTTTTTCTTTTTTATTGCTCAATTTATGACTCGAGAAAATAAATTGTTAATGCTCCTATCAATGCTCCAATAGCGAGCGCCCATATAAACATCAGCCATGTCTTAGGCTTAGATTCTTTTCCATAAAGCATCAAAAGCTCATCATCTTTTTTTAATTCAATCGAAAACCCCAATGCGTGCATTGAAATCAGAGGCCATACAGTAACTTGAAATTCAGAACCACTATGGTTAAATACATGGGTTTCCGATCCAAATCCTCTTTGTTTGGACACCTCTTCTCCGTTCAAATAAACCCGCCCAAATCCTGACAATGCATTGGTTAACTCAATCAATGTACCATCTTCAAGCTTATAGCTTAATAATTTTGTCCCTACCATTATTTTTCCTTTTCTTATTCTTTGTACTTATTAAACCAATACAATATATGGTCAATTTTTGTTATTAACTGACTAGGTTTACTAGCAATGCCATGATACGCCTCAGGAATCTCAACATACACCGTTTCAATTTTTCTTATTTTTAGCGCATGGTATAATTGCTTGGCCTCTGATGGAGGAGTACGTAAATCATAGGTACCCACCATTACCATTGTTGGAGTCTCGATATTGCCAACTAAGGATATAGGAGAAAACTTCCAATATTCTTCAAAATTTTCCCATGGTTGGCCTTTGTATCTCGAGTTAGCATAGTAAAAATAGTTATCCGCTACCAATGTTTTAGATATCCAATTCATAACAGGCTTAATTACCGCCGCCGCCTTAAATCGCTTGGTCTTTCCTACGATCCATGCAGTCATTATTCCACCTGCGCTACCCCCAGTAACATATAAATTATTTTTATCAATGTATCCTAACTCTAATAATCTGTCTACACCATCCATTACATCGTGATAATCATCGCCCGGATAATTACGATATAAAAGATTACCAAACTCTTCTCCGTAACTAGTACTACCTCGAGGATTTGGATAAAATACTACATAATCTGAAGCTGAATACAAGAGGATTTCCGGTGAAAATCTGTCGCCATAATTGCTAATAGGTCCCCCATGGTTTTCCACAATTAAAGGGTATTTTTTATTTGAATCAAATCCAGGAGGTTTTGCAATCCAACCCTGAATCCTTCTTCCATCTACAGATGACTGGTACCATATTTCATTTATTTCTCCAAGATCCCTGTTCGAGAGTAAATCGCTATTTAGATCTGTAATTTTATTGGTTTTTCTGCCATCAAAATATGCAATATCAGCTGGGTGGTACGGGGTGGTCATAGTGTAGGAAATACGACCAGTATTTGACAAAGAATAAGATCCCCCTCCATAAGGCCTTCCAATAGTTGTCCCACCTAAATTATCTGCAATTTTTTTTGTATTTCCAGAAATTGAAACATATCCAATTTTCCCATTTCCATAATTGTCATACTTATAATACAAACCTTTTCCATCAAATGACCAATTTAACGAAGAGATTTCTCTATCAAGATCTGTTTTAATTTCTTTTTTTAAAGAGCCGTCGCTATTCATTACATACAACTTATTTACCTGGTATGTTTGAACCTTATCATCGTATCCAAGATAGGCGATTTTTTTTCCATCAGGCGAGAAAACTGCTCCATAGTCGGGGCCTGTTCTGTTGGTTAATTGAGCAAGGTTTGATCCGTTAATCTCAATAGTATAAATTTCTGAATTTCTAAAATCGTACTCCCAGTTCTCGGTATAATTAGAACTAAAGATCATCTTCTTACTGTCTTTTGACCAATCAAACCCTCTATGATTATAAGGTTCGCTGGTAACTTGTACCGGAGCTCCACCGTCAGCAGAAATATAAAATAAATGATTAAATCCTTTATCCATATAACCCGATCCGTCTGATTCGTGCTTTAATCTATCTGTAATTCTTGCTGGAGGAGCCCACTTTGCATCTTTAGGTTTTTTTGGAGCGGATACTAAACTGAGAACGTTATCGGGTATAAACATTGTAAAGCCGATATATTTTCCACTAGTAGACCATTTTAAATTTTTCGGGCTTTTATTAAGTTGAGAAATAACAGAATATTGTTTTGTTTCAACCCAATACATATAAATCTCAGATCCATTTCCGTCGTCAGAGCTTGAAACAAATGCAATTCGCTTTCCATCTGGTGACCAGCGCGGACTACTTTCATTATGAGTATTAGAAGTAAGTTTTTGATGGCCATTACCATCTTTATCGACTATCCATATTGATGTCGTCTTTCCATCTTTCATAATATCCATCTTTATACGAACATAAACTATTTTAGAGCTATTTGGGGCTATTTGAGGATCTTTGACGTATTGTAAATCAAAGACATCTAGATTTGAAAATCGTTGCTGCGAGGAGATTGTTGAACAGAAAATTATAGTTATGATTAAGCTGGTGTATTTTTTCATATTCACAATATACACAAAAAAAATTTATTTTTCTGGTGGATCAGTAATATTGCGGAGGGAGGAGATTCTAACTCAGGTTAAGTCCGGTTTACTCATATTTTTTTAACCAATCCAATGCATCAACAACTGCACCAACATAGTCCTGAATATTGTGTTTTCCTTTTTCAAGTAAAACAATTTCAGCATTAGCTCCGGATGAAATAGCAGAGGTATAAAATTTTTCACTCTGGCTATAAGGAACGATTTCGTCCTCCTTGCTATGGATCAATAAAATATCGCCGCTTAACTTAGTTTCAAGTAGCGAGTTTTCCTTAACAGCGTTCTTGTATGAATCAAATACAGAAAGCGTTGAAAATTCATTTAAGTATTCTGATGTAAAAAGCTGGTCTGTGTAAGTAGTTAATGAATTATCTATTACTAAAGCTTCTTTCTCTCCATCGAAAAGATCATCTAACTTGCTAAGATAAGGTTCGCGAATTATCTTATCTATAATATTCAAATTATACGTTCTATTAATTACATAGGGATGATAAATAGCCCATGAGGGACGCTCTAGACGTTGTGGAATAGAGAAACTGTTATCCCTCTCAAGATCAAAATAACCTGCAATTACAACACTGGCATCAATATCAAACGATCTTGGATTTTTTGATAATTCGTCATGCATAGCAATCGAATTATAACCTCCATTTGAATAGCCCATGACAAAGAGATTATCATTAAGTTCGATATCATTTTCACATGAAAAAGCCTGAACTCCCTCAACCATATCCAAAAGAACCTTCCCATTGCTTTTCTGGTAGACAGGATAGTACGGGAATGTTGAATTTCCAAGCCCTAGATAGTCTGGCTGAATACCTACATAACCCACACTAGCACCAAATAACCCTAGGTATCCATATATAGGAATTAGAGACGCAACATCGCTTCTTTTGATGGTCAAACCATGCTGCCCGGATAACAAAGAAAGTGGTTCGTCTAATCCCTTGGGGTAATAAACAGCACCTGAGGCTATAACAGTTTTTCCATTTGGATCAGTGGTTTCATAATCAACAGAATAGACTTTTACATCATACTGAGCTGAAAAACTTTCCGGTAATCCTAGACTCGGTTTTAAGCTATTAATATAATCCACAGACAAAATACCCTTGCTTGTATAGTTGACAATTTTACCTTGTTCAGCCTCTTTACAAGCTTCTTCTGCAGGATCATCGCAGGCGACAAAAAGGGTTAGAAAAATAACTAAAAATAGTTGGGTTAATTTGAAGCGCTGTATTTTCATTTTTATCCTTATGATTTAGATCAAAATTTAATACAGTATTTACAAATGATTAATTAATATTTACGTATGAAGCCTTAGCTGCCAGCAAAAGGCGTATTAAAAATGCCTACTGCAAGTTCTGCCCAAAGCAGTAAAAATAGTAATCCCAATATTAATATTAACAATAATTTTTTTGCGCCATACAAGCTATTAAGTGCAAAATTTATTGTAAGTATATAAACTGTCAACATGCACCCCATGATTATAAAATCACCATGCGACCATTGAATATTATCAGTGAATTGCATTGCCACAAAAGGAATAAAAAGTAATGCTAAAACAATTAATACTATTTTGACAAAACGTTGGTACATAGCTCAATTTATATAAGTAAATTTTTATCTACAATTTTTAAAGCTTATCACTTCAAAATGGTAAAAATAAATAAATTTAATCATGTCTAGTTGTCCAAATATTGGTGGAGATCAAGTAAGATACCGAAAAGTGTCCGGGTATGTAAGCCTGGCATCTATTTTGATCTTTATACCTTTTATTTTCATTTTTGATATTGGTATTTGGAAGATTTTAATTTTCTTTCCAGCCATAGTTATGACAATTTCTTTACTTGAGGCGTCAAATAAGACATGTATAGTATACTCGTCTATCGGAATAAAACATATGGGCGAAAAGTATGAAAGAGAAAGAAATATTGAATTTTTAAAAAAGCAAAGAATCCAATCATTTAAAATAGTGCTCAGCGGGTTAGCTATTTCGCTTCTACTAACTTATCTAGTATACCTCATACCTTAAATCAAATAAATATATTTTAAATATCGACTCTAAATAAAAGGCAAATAATGAAAAAAGTTCTATATATTTTAATGCTCACTATCTTCTTTGGGTGCACACCGATATTGAAACCGGTGATGCTTGAAAATCTTAACAAGGAAAGCACAACCCTTGATAACTTAGTTGAATATCTTCAAAAAAATAATATGAAGGTCATAAATGAATTTGAACCGGAGATTGAAGAAAGAAGTACGCCAATAGGAACAATAACCCTTGTTACCCTTGAAACAGATTGGTATGATACAGGGATTTTCCTTGAGGATCTAAATAGCAATGGATTTGTAAAATATAAGGTGCGGTTTGGTGTAGATATGCCAGATGCAATACCAGGGGGATTAGGAATAAATCCTAGATTTGGTTACAAAGATAATGGTGAGATAGTGCAAAAAGACAAGGCCCCAAAAGAGGTTTTTGAACATATAAATAAGTTTACTCAAAAAATAGGTAAAGATTTTAAATAGGCTAAATGAAACATATTTATCTATTATTTTTTTTTATAACCTCATGCTTTAGTGATTTTGAAAAAATACCTGAAATAAGCAATGAAAGTCGATTCCCGCGCCTCTCATCCAATGATAATGGTGAGGTTTTCCTAAGCTGGTTTGAGAAAGTTGATAGTGTAGAATGGTCAATCAAGTCATCTATTTTTTCCAACAAAGAGTGGACTAATCCAAAGGTAATCTCAAAAAGTAAGCCTTACTTTATTAATTGGGCAGATTTTCCTTCCATCAATAATATTAATCAAGATACGCTTGTAGCGCATTGGTTGGAAAAATCAGGATCAGGTACTTACGATTACGATGTTCACCTCTCTTTCTCTTATGACAAGGGATCTTCGTGGAGTCAATCTGAAATTCCACACGCAACTCTGGTAAAGGGAGAACACGGTTTTTCATCCTTTGCTATTGGTAATAAATTTCACGATGTAGTTTGGCTAGATGGCAGAGAGATGACAATGGGGCACGGCAAAAGTGATTACGGTCAAATGAATCTTTACCATACAACTTTTTCGACAAAAGGTGTTCTTGGAGAAGAATACCTCGTTGATGCTAAGGTTTGTGAATGCTGCCCCACTTCCTCCGTTCGCTATAAAGAGAATTTAGTAATTGCCTACAGGAATAGAGATTCTAATGAGGTCAGAGATATTTTTATTGCAAGAAAGATTGGGGATGAATGGAAGAAACCCTATCCGGCACACAATGATAATTGGAAAATTGCCGGATGCCCAGTAAACGGGCCAATGCTAACTATTAACAAATCAAATATTGCGCTTGCATGGTACACAGCAGCAAATGATTCTGCTCAAGTCAAAGTCGCTTTCTCCAAAGACGTTGGGGAAACATTTTCTAGGCCAGTAGTAATCGATCGAACAATGCCAATAGGTCGCGTAGACATAGAGTGGATTGACGGTGAAAGTGTAGTTGTTAGCTGGATTAGAAGTACTGAAAAATCTTCAGATATTCTTGCAAGAGTGGTAAATATAAATAATGATCTAGGAAAAGTATTTTTTGTTAAATCAATTCCACAAGGTCGAATTTCTGGATATCCTCAAATGGAAGTGGTTGGAGAAAAAATGCTATTTGCTTGGACTGAAATAAATAAAAAAACTTCTGTTGCTACTAAATGGCTTTCTATAGATAAGCTGCAATAGTTAATCCAGTTCGGAAGCAATGATGCTTTCTTTTGTAGACAATCTGTCTTTTAATCTCTCAATCAATAAATACGCAGA
>NHFJ01000010.1 GCA_002172545.1 Fidelibacterota bacterium TMED108
CAGTTATATAGATCGTCAAGTACAAATTCAGGTTTTATCTTAACCCACTTTTCATCTGACCTTAGCTGTATAAACCATACACCTTCATGTCTGCTATAATCAAAAGGCAAAAAGCGATAGGTTCCATCTGGGTATTTACCAAAAAAAGTCTGCGTGCCACCGTTAATCATCAAACCTTTACCAACTACAGATTCAACAACGATAGTTTGAATTAGGTTACCATTTCTTTTTTCGATTCTAAATTGATAAACGTCATTAACAATTTCTGGATATATGATTGCATCCTTTAGCTCTATTGGTTTACCATCAAATGGTGCAATCACATTTGCTGGATTTGCAGGACCTCCAGCGTTAGCATGGGATGATCCTTTCCATTGATCATAAATATCTGCATGACAAGCTTGACATTGATTGCTACCAATGAAGTCTGCAAAGTTAATTTTAGGGTCCTTATGCGTAAAGCTCGATAGTTGTACTAAATCTTTATCGCTTGAACAACTAACGATAAGCAGACCAAAAAAAGATAAAATAATTGAAGTGAAACGTGTATAAAGCATTGCTGGTAATTTAATGTAAAAAAAAAGCCCCGCACATTCAAAATATGCAGGGCTTTTTAAAGCGTCATCTAGTTATATCTAGAATCCAACGTTAAGGGTGAAAACTGAACTTGCGTCAAAACCATCAAACCCTGTTGGAATGTATGCATAATCTATAGATGCATTGATTCCGAGGTATCTTTGAAGGTAAACAGTTCCACCAAATGACATACCATCATACATGTTGTCGATCTCTACTTTACTATTAGATTCATCAACAGTAGTAGTTCTGGAGTCGTCAGTACGTTCAACAGTTTCNNTNTCNAAAAGNAANCCACCGCGAACNGTNAANAGNCCAGGNANTGAGTATGAANCCATTAACTTTNNCTTATCTTGTTCNAAGTTNTTNCTTTCNTANGTACCNGCNACTTGAAGACCAGGCATAACATCGTAAGCCATACCGATTTCAAATAACATTGGCACATCAAACTCAGCNGGTTCAACTTTTAGAAACTGTGTTAAACGATCAGTACCAACTTCGACTGCTTTTGTTAANAGACCAGAACCTTCGTAGCGCATAGGTCTACCAAAGTTTCTTACCGCAACACCAACGTCTAAGTTAGTGACATTTAGAAAGTCCTGGTATTGCACACCAGCATCAACTGTCATTGCATTACCTTTGACCCTTCTAAAGCCTTCTGAGGTTGTATTAACTGTTACACCCATAGATGTCTTAGCTGACATCATACGAGAGAACGTTAAACCAGCAGTAAAATTGCTGGGTGAAAATTTCTCACCGGTTCCATCTGGTGCAAATACTGTAGTAACTGGTATTTCACCCACATCGAGTGATCTTACCGATACACCGAATGAGTTTTTGCCCAGTTTTACAGCTGCTCCAGCAAACATTACTGACATGTCAGCAAAGTGTGAACGCTGTGAGAACGTTGTTTCTAGGTTGTTAGTTGCCCTAGCCATTCCAGCAGGGTTCCAGTACGCTGCACCTACTCCAGTAGCAGTTGCAACAGCACCACCGCCACTTAAATAAGCAGCGCCCTGTGGGATGAGTAGAGACACAGCTGATGAGGTACCGTTTCTGGCACCACCAGCTAAATCACCACCGTATTCGAATCTTCCCTGAGCCGATAAGGCATTTAGAGAGAATGCTAATACAGCTGTGATCGCAATTATTCTTTTATTAATCATAATCATGTTATCCTTCTCGCCTTAAAAGCGTTTTGAAAATTCTTCTTCAGTGACCATTGCAAACTTCAATACTTTTGAAGTTCCAAGTCCTGGCATGTCAATATGAATGACATACACACCACTTGCCAATGGGAAATCATTTGAATTTCTCATATTCCATCTCTGGTACTGTGAGGTAGTGTTCTTTTGGAAGTTCGCTACCATTGTACCTGCGACGTTGAATACTTTGAAATAAACATCTTGTGATGTTGGAAGATGATTAAACGTTACATACTTAGGTAACGGTAGAACTGAGTCAGTACCTTCTAGCTCATGACGTCCCATGTATGGGTTTGGAAATACGTTTATCATTTTCACATCTTCTTTTGGATCTGATGAAGCTTGCTTAGGAGCAGTTACCGTGAACTCATCAGCTAACTGATTCGTTTTATTGGTATAGATTCTTAGAATTGAACCTTTGTCCATTCCTGTGTTATCACCAACTCCATCACCATCAACATCATGACCTGAGAATGCATCTATGGTTCCGTCTGCAACGTCGTCTAAGTTCCAAACGAACCAAACGTTACGTCCCATAACCTCTGCACCTTCTTGATCCAAGCCACGGGCACTTCCTGTACATGCAGTATAGTTTCCATCTGCATCAGGAGCAGCGCCACAACCAGCTATTGCTGAAGCTAGCCATGCTTGATAACCAGACTCACCTGGAGTTGTATCCAATGGTAAGTGTGGGTAATGCCAGTCTGTGTATGGATCATTTGATCCGCCAGAGCCAGGGTGATCAGTTGCGTGTAAGCCCCACTTGTCGTTTCCATCAAAATCATAGAACCATGAAAGAAGTCTGAACCCTTGGGTTACATCCCACATTTCAAAAGGAACTCGTGATAGTGCACCAGAAGTGTAAGCAGCCCATGCATAGTTATCATCTTCATAAGTGAAACGATATTCAAAATCGTTAGGAATAAGATACTGCCATCCGCTTCCTCTAATGATACGTGAAATCATAGTATCATAAGCGTTGTTTGCAGCACCACCACCATGGAAGAACCATGCTNTTCCATCTGCCTGGTTTACTCTACCAGGAGATGTAGCAGGAACTAGAGAGCTAAACCCTCCCCAGTCTTGCGTACCTTGACATGGAGCTTCTTCAGTACAGCTCATATCTGCATTAGCAACAACAGCGAACTGTTTGAATGCATCTGGTGGTCCAGTCACTTTCCATGCGAGACCATCAGCAGCAGGATAACCAGGGTCAGCGTAAGTCGCGCCCTGTGCATATCCGCTAAGGATTTTGGTACTATTCGTTACATCTGTAACGTTCCACATGAGTGTACCTGTTCCATCATCTTCAAATGTTACTTTATAGTTGTGACCGGTTACAGCACCTGGATCAATAACTTCAATACGTCCTTGACCATCACTGACACCAGCACTATGAGCCATATCAAAGTAATCACCTGTATCAACTTCGTAAGCAGTACCTGGATTAGGTTTCTTAGGAGCGATAGTAATTATTTGAAGAGAGGACTCTAAAGATTTAAATGGTGCACCAGCATTATCTTCAAGATATGCATATGCAACCACACCGTAGTAGTAGTCACGGTCATTAGTAATCGGACGATTCTTAAGCTCATCATTTGTAAGCACGACCATACGGCTCACACCGCTGTCACCACCTACGTGTGCTGGCTTATCAAAGAATAGACCCGTAGCACCATCAAGTTGTGGTTCACTAATAACTTTAACACCATTTACTACGTCATAAATAGCAACTACAACACCGTCAGCAGCACTTGCTGTAGCATTTGGTAGTTGATAAACTTTATAACCTTCAAATTTGAAGCCTGCCTGATTATAACTTTCTGACTGGGTATAAGCAGCAACTTCAGCCCAGTTTAGAGTAATATATCCGTCACCTTCAAACACTGACACAGTCGGTGCAGGTGGAGGTTGCGGAAGATTAAAGTCATTATCATAAGCAAACTGTGCAAATTTATCATTGTACTTTAACACAGCAACAGATGATAGGTTATTTATTCCTAAACCTCCGATAAGACCAACAACAACATCTTGTGTGTCATTGATAACCATTTCGAATGGACCTGTNTTCATAACAAGTCTACGATCACCAGGAGGAAGAATAATACCATCTACCCAGCCAGTAGCTGTAGTAGGNTCACCTGCTAACACAAACTTTTCNGCGAATCCAGTAATTGGATCAACGAATGGTTGTTGTGTTGGGTACTCAGGGCGTGGTAAATAACCTTCCATGAGGTTNAACCACTGCAAAGTACCAGAGTATACTCTTGTTGACGGGTCACTCACTGAGGATCCAGCAGCAAAGTATACAAAGCTAGTCATACCGAGTGTGTCTAATACACCATCACCGTTGACATCAACCTTAGGTCCTTCAAGGAAGTCGTAACCACCAGCGGGAACTGGACTACCAAATGAACTTAAGAATTGATCGTCAAAAGTATTACCGTTATATACATATCCAAGACTTAAGCTAGTATCAGCTCCNACATAGTCATCAGTATATGTACCAAGGTCAGGATCAGACCACTGAGTAAAGTATACAGTATCGAGCTTCGCATCAGCTGGACCGCCAGGCAGACCAGTATAAATCATACGAGCACGTTTAAACATCATACTTGAAATTGGATTTGAGAATGGGAAATCATAACCCCATAGTGTTAACTGCATTTCAAAACCGACAGGAGGAGAACCCCAACCGCCTTCAGAAACACTAACAACTCCACCTTCAGCATATTCGTCAGGTAGGTCGTTTGCAACAGTCCAAATCGTTTGGTCAGCACCAGGTANTCCCGGTACATCGCCAACCCAAGCATTCGTCTCAGAACTCCANGTTCCAGGAGTGTAGGCTCCGTCACCATTTACGTCATCATACGGTGCACCTTCACTAGCTGGCCAGTTGTTCCAGTCTTTTTCATACTGGGCTTTATCAGCTGTTATCATTGCCTCTGTAACGTCAGCAACTGAAATGTCACGAAGGATAGAAGCGTCAACCGTTAGGTCTCCAGTATTCCAATCCTTACGCACTCTCCAGATTTGCTGATCACGGTAGTTCTCAGAATAATCTTTAGTTTTGATTACTCCGTTGGCATCACGCAGTACTTTACCAGCCTTAAGACCGGTGTTGTACATGGAACCATTTACGCGAACACGTGGGTCNCCAGATCCAGATCCATCTGTTAAGATTTCACCGGTGGTAGCATCCACACCGTATTTATCGCTGGCTTTTACACCCCATAGAATACCTTCAGCAAAAATAACACTTCCCATACCCTTAGGGTAATTACCGGCAGAGCCGTGAGAAGTACCATTCCACTGGAAGAATCCTTGGTGTTCCATCTGGATTTTCCAACTATTAATGTTAAAGAAAGTAGATGTTGGACCATCATCTGCCATTCCAGACTTAGCTAGTCTTCTAGCATCTGTCTTTCCTGCAGTCTTGTCNCCTTTGATCTCCTCTGCTTGAAGCGCTGAGGCAAAGATAAACAAGCCGGTGACTGCCCAAGTGATCGATTTTTTCAAGTTCATAAAACTCTCCACTTTATTTCTTAGCATCTTCAGGCCGCCCTAGAAGGAGACTTGGATACCTGTTTTAAATTCGCGAGGAATACCGAACAGATCGAAACTATGGTCATTCAACCAGTGGTTACGATTTGCTAGGTTAATTTTCCTGTACATTTCAACATACTCAGGTCCACGACCTTCAATTATNAATGAACTTAGATCTGGATCATTTAAGAATCCGTCATCATACGCGTCACCAGTACGGTTGTACACGTTAATGATGTGCTGAGTGTTGAGCAAATTAGTAATGGTCGCGTAAACCTTCACATTTGCAACACCTGGAACAGCGAATGTTTTTTCAACATTAAGATCTAAATTAAAGAAAGATGGTGTGGTTGATGAATTAATCGCTTCAACTGGAGCACGGTTACGAGGATCATTGTCTGAAAGCAATGCACCTTCACCTGCGTCACGCTGACCCATAGATCCATCTGAAAGTGTATATGGATGTCCACTATTAAATGAAGCAACCAAATTGGCACCTAGATTATCTGTTACAACATTACCAGTACGGCTAGTTCTAAAGTCAAGAACAGCACTTGCCTGATGACGTTGGTCATAACGTGTAGCGTTAATCATTGTTGACTTACCCCAGCCAATTGTACCTAATGTTGGGTAAGAGTTCAATCCACGAACATCTTGGAAAACGTAATTGGCAAATAATTGGAAATTATTTACACGAGATGATTTGAAATCAATCTCAACTCCAGTTACGTTTGAAAAGTCAGTGTTAGTATAAACGGTCATGTCTCTTGCGCCATATCTGTTCTCACCTAATGGCTGATAAACATCGCGACTAACTTGATCTTCAGGGTTTCTAGTAAACACTGTCAAGTCTATAGATGCAACATCACCTATTAGAGTACCATAACCAATTTCAAACTTGGTTTCTCTTGTTGGAAGAAGTCCCCATGAAGACCAACCACTTGCACGACTACGGTATAGCTGACCCATTGGAGCCATCTGTACATATTTACCATAATTCAAGCGGAAAGAGGATTGATCTGAAATTGGGAAACCTAGACCAAGTCTTGGAAGTAGATAAGTCTGTGTAGGCATATCTTTAAATCCATACTGAGCATTGAAAGGATCCACAATCTCGTAGTTACGATCTAATGGTGGATTATCAAAATCTTTCAAATCAAGATTAGCCTGATTGATTGCTTCGTAACGCACACCAGCGTTTACAATCAAGTCACCAGCTTCGAACTTGTCATTCACATACATTGAGAAGTTCCAAGGGTTACGTGGCTTATCATACTTATAGTTATCACTAGTAGCTTTTGATGGATTCGCATCCCAATCGTTTCCTAGTGGGTCATAACCAATAAATGAAGATAGACGAGCTTCTGTTACTTCAGTATATGCTCTTTGAGTTTGATTTACAACAGCATCATATAATGTTGAATCAAGACCAATCTTTGAGTTAAGAGAATTGATTCCTGTGTAGCTGTAACGTTGGTAGTTATATCTCATATAATCACCACCAACTTTTAACTCATGCTCTCCCATCTGAGTAACAAACTCAGCGTCAAAGCCAAAGTATCCGTCGCGGCCTTTGCTGTATCCGCCTCTACGAGCACCATCACGTTGGAATCTGAAACCATTAACATTATAATTTGAAGGCTCAACAAAGCGATAAGAACCTGCAAAAGAATCAGCACCAGGTGTACCAAAATGGTTTGCCCAGTTTGAATCAACTTGCGCTACCGCATCACGGTCGCCCCATGATAACCAATCTTTAAGTTCACTATTCTCGCCTAATTTAAAATCTGATACTCTACCATCAGCAGTAGTAACCTTTCCTTTTTCCTTAAAAGATTTGTCATATGTTTCATAGAAACGGCCCATCATTCTAAAGTTGGTACGAACATAAGTGTTCGTGCTTAAGAAGTAGGTTGCTTTCAAGTTAAGAAGGTGGTTGCGTGTAGTGGTCTCATGTCTTCTAGAGTTGAACATGCTCTGAATTGGAAGACCAGCGCTCTGATAGGTATCGGTAGTAAATGTACCTGCCAAACGAAGAACGAGTGGGTTCAAGTCGTATTGAAGGGTACCATTAAATGACATATCTGTTGATTCATTGTCAAAAGCATAGGTATTGTTTCCACCTCTAATCATATCGCCTTCATCAGCAGTTGGATCATACACTCCATCATGATTAGGTCCATCCGTAAATGTATAGCTATCTGTATCAGTTAGCACAACATAATCATGAGAGGTGGTTAATCCACCGATTTTATCCGCAATTGGATTTCCGCCCGCGATTGTGAAAGGGGTAAACCATCTACTTTGATTCTTATAATTATTAGTAGAAGTACGTCTAAATGCACCAAAATAACGAATCTTATCGCCAACAGGTCCTTGAACAGTGAATGTCATGTCCTGGTCACCAGTGTTTGTCCAGGGTTCAGCTTTCGTATCACCAGTCATATTTTCTAGTAATACTGAAGCGGAGAACTGACTTCCACCAGTTTTAAGTGACTGCTGAACAATACCAGCAGTAGCACGACCTACACTGGCATCAAAACCACCAGTTTGAACCGCGATAGCCTCAAGAGCTTCAGGAATTGCATTGGAAACTACTTTTCCACCTGCACCGGCCATTGAAGCACCTTCAAGAGTGTAACCAATTTCCTCAGAACGACTACCTCTAACGTGCAATCCGTCATGCATGCTAACTACACCTGCTTGACTTGCAACCATTGAAGTCACATTTCTTACAGCGTAGTTTTCAACTGCTTCTGAGTCCATAGTTCTCTGAACGTTAGTTGCGGTAACCTCAATCAAAGGTTTTTCTGCTGTTACTTCAACAGTTTCACCTTCGACTGCAGCGACTGCAAGCTCAAAGTCTTGGAGGGTTGTTAGTCCAATGGTAACGCGAACATTGGAAACTATTTGGGTTTGATAACCAATATAGTTTACCTGCATCGTGTAGATACCGGGTTGGACGTCAAAAATATAATACGTTCCATCTTCGCCAGTTGCTGCACCACTAGATGTTCCCTGAAGAACAACGTTGGCTCCAACCAAAGGTTGGCCATCTGACGTAACGGTACCACTAAGTTTTCCAGAAAGGTTCTGCGCAAACAGACCTGCTGAAAAAATAGTAGCAAAGAATAAGATTGTGAGTTTTTTCATTATTTTACTCCACTTAACTGTTACTTATTAGTTTAAATAAAAATTTACTGAGGAATGTGAAATATATGTACGTAACTCGCTGTGACGTATTGATATCACACTTACCTCTACTTAGGAACCTAATAGTTTTTTTCAATATTGTACAGCTTTTTTTTTAAAAAAATTTACACAACGTTAATATTGCGTTCACCGACTNATTTATCGAGGAGAAAAACCCAATGATGTGTTCGACATTTTATTTTATATATGAAAAAGGGAGAGAAAAAATTTACGCATTTAGTAAAATTGTGACCAGCATCCAAGAGGCCATGCCGATCATTATAATATTTTCAACTAGCGTTGCTTTGGTTANNGGTAATTTAATTGCNGTACCCATGCATGCNCACTGAACAGATTTTTTTTGAATCAANTTGCTTAAAACTCCCATCGTTGTCGCTCCGAGTATTATTAATGTAATAAATAAAGAAGGAATAATATACTGACCTGAAAGCAAATTTATTCCAAGACAAACCTCAATAAAAGGATAGAGCCATCCATATCCAATAAANACCTTAGCAATCGGATCGTAATTAGAAAAAGCAGTGGGGAAATTTCGATAATCAATAAACTTAAAGAGGCTAAATACAATATAAAAAAGTCCCATAAAATCTGTCATAAACTTATTTACGCTAAAGTTTGATGCATTTAAACCAATAGATCCAATCAATATATAAGACAATATTATATATAGAGGGACTAAATCATACATAGATTTTCGTTTTTTGGATGAGGGTTCTACACGTTTTATATCATCGTTAAGTGTAGCAAGATATCCGCTTTTATTTATCGCTGAAAGAACTTCATTTNAATCAACATTAACCTTGAAATGGGCTATTCCGGACTCAAGGTCAATAGTAAAATCATTATTATTTACCACTCCTGTTAGTGCATTTTGAACACTCTCAACGCAAGCCCCGCATGTCATTCCATCAATTTTTACAGATAGCAAAGAATAATTTCCTTATTTGTTTAAAGTATAGATTATAAGTTCAAAAATAGTATGGCTTAATTTAAGTACAATTAAACTAAGTAAGTAAATTTCTAATATGAAAAAACAGGCATTTGTAACAGGGGGATCTGGTCATGTTGGTGCAAATTTAATCCGTCAATTAATAGATGATGATTGGAGGGTGCGTTGTCTTGTACATAATGACATGCGTGCATTCAAAGGGTTAGATATTGAACTTATAAAGGGCAATATCTTAGATCAATATTTCTTGGAACAGCAAATGCAGGACTGTTATGCTGTATTTCATGCGGCTGCAATCGTTGGTGTAGAAAATATTGANATAGANGNAATGNAAAGCGTTAACGTTCAGGGAACAAGCACCATGTGTAGTGCGGCGCTAGCATCACACGTCGAACGATTCATTTACTTTTCCAGTATTCATGCATATGAACAAAAACCTCTTGATAGACCTTTAAATGAAGATCGTATGCTGGTCACAGACTCTAAAGCCCCGCAATACGATCAATCAAAAGCAAGGGCCGAACTGGAGGTTAATAAAGCACATAAGAAAGGGCTGCATACAATCACTCTAAACCCTACAGGTATTTTAGGTCCCTATGATCTAAAACCAAGCAGAATGGGACAATTAATCAAAAATATAATGGATCAAAAAATGCCGATTACTATTAATGCTGGCTTTAACTGGATAGATGTAAGAGATGTTTGTTCTGCTGCTATTAAATCTGTGGATATAGCAAAATCAGGTAATAGCTATATTCTTAGCGGTACATGGGCATCGTTTGAGGAACTATCAGAATTAGTATCAAAACAGACGGGTAAAAAAACACGGTGGACCACACTCCCATTTTGGGTAGCATATCTATTCTTACCTTTTGCATATCTATTTTCAAAAATTTTTTTCAGGCGCCCGCTTTTTAGCTTTGGAAGCTTGCGCGCATTATCTACTCAAGCAGTACCTTCAAACAAAAAAGCGAATGAATGCTTTGCTTTTGAACCACGACCGCTTGAAGAAACAATCAAAGATACTGTAGAATGGATAACAAAAAACAATGCTCACTAAAATTCAATTTGATCAGTTTATTTTAGCCTGGCTTGTACTTGCATTAGGTGTTTTTATATTGCTTATGTTTGTAAATGCTCCGTACGGGCGCCATATAAGATCTGGCTGGGGAATCAATATTCCCGCTAAGCTTGGGTGGATTGCTATGGAATCCCCAACTATCATTATTATGACCGTATATTTTTATTACCATTCTTTTGTTGTTAACTCTATCAGCCTAACTGCTACATTATTTTATGCTATGTGGATGTTCCACTATATTCACAGAACACTGGTATGGCCTTTTCGAGCACAAATAAATAAAAAAAAGATGCCAATATCAATAGCACTATTCGCAATTTTTTTCAATAGTATAAATACAGGAATTAATGCTCAAGCGATTTTCGAAATTTACTCCCCCTACCCTGAAAATTGGGTTACTAGCCCTAAATTCATTTGTGGGATTTTTCTATTTCTAGTTGGAATGTGGATAAATATTTCTTCTGACAATACTCTCATTAAAATAAGAAGGCAAAGTCACAATGAATATGTAATCCCTCAAGGTAAATTATATAAGTGGGTATCCTCCCCAAACTATCTGGGTGAAATTATAGAATGGATTGGCTGGGCAATCGCTATCTGGTCCTTAGCGGGGTTTTCTTTTGCATTCTGGGTAATAGCAAACCTTTTACCTCGAGCAAAATCAAACCATTTATGGTATTTAGAAAATTTTAAAGATTATCCAAAAGAAAGAAGGAAATTAATTCCCAGAATTTGGTAAGTAAGTATAATTATTTGCTAAAAGCTATTGACTTGGATAAACAATGATATGTAGTATTTATTATACGCGTAAATTATAATCTTAAATCAGGAGATAAATATGCAAAAAGGAAGTGTAAATAAAGTTGTGCTAATTGGGCATTTGGGTGGCGACCCTGAAACAAGGTTCACGCCCTCTGGGGCTGCGGTAGCCAACTTTAATCTTGCAACAAACGAATCTTGGAAAGATGCAAATGGCGATATCCAAGATAAGACGGAATGGCATCGCTGTGTTATGTTTGGTAAGTCAGCAGAATTGGCGGGGAACCTACTTAAAAAAGGGCAGCTAGTTTTTACAGAAGGAAAGCTTCAAACTAGAAATTGGGAAGATAAGGATGGCGTAAAACGCTATACTACCGAAGTGGTATGCGAAATGTTTACAATGCTTGGTAGGAAGATGGATAACGAAAACAATCAATCTTCTGGTAGTTTCAGTAGCCCTGAACAAAGCACAGATACTAAATCCGATGATGAGGATCTACCCTTTTAGTTATTTATTTCTATTTTTTTAATCAAACCAACCGTTAGAGTACAACACAGTGAAAATAGATAAACTTGAAAAAGACATCAGCAATTTTTGGGATGAAAATATTCTCCCAACATTAACAGATTATATAAAAATTCCAAATAAATCCCCTGCTTTTGATCCAGATTGGAAACAAAATGGACATATGGATGCTGTGTTAGAATTAGCAAAGAAATGGATTGAAAAATTTCAACCTGAAGGCAGCACAGTTCATATTAAAGAAGGTGAAAACAGAACTCCAGTGATCGCTATTGAAATACCTGGGGAAAGAGATGGAAATATTTTGATGTATGGCCATTTAGACAAACAGCCGGAAATGGAGGGTTGGAACGATGGTTTAGGTCCGTGGGATCCTGTTTATATTGATGAGAAGCTATACGGACGAGGTGGGGCAGATGATGGGTATGCCTTATTTGCATCATTGGGGTCAATTTTATCGTTAAAAACGCAAGGAGCTAAATTACCTCGAATTATTGTACTAATAGAGTTTTGCGAAGAAAGCGGATCCCCAGATTTGCCCTATTATATGGATAAATTTAAAGACACGATAGGAAATGTTGACTTAGTCATTTGCCTTGATTCAGGGGCAGGAAATTATGANCAATTATGGTCAACAGTATCATTAAGAGGNATGATATCNTGNAATTTGAAAGTTGAAGTATTAAGCGAAGGCGTACACTCTGGAAATGCTAGNGGTATGGTTCCTTCTTCTTTTCGCTTAATTCGGCAGTTAATTTCAAGACTGGAAGATGAAAAAACAGGTGAAATACTAGTTCCTGAGCTTCATGCTGATATTCCAAGTCATCGCTATGTTGAAGCTCAAAAGATGGCATCGGCTCTAAACGGAGATTTCGGCTCTTTTCCTTGGCANAATTCAACATCACCCATGACCGAAAATAGCCTAGATGGATTAATTGGTCGAACCTGGAAACCTACACTCTCAGTCGTTGGGTCAGGTGGAATACCCTCTATTCAAAACGGAGGAAACGTTTTGCGCCCCTATACTGAGCTAAAATTGTCATTTCGCTTACCTCCCACAGTAAATTGTAATGTTGCTATGGACGCTGTAGATAAGGTCTTAAGAAAAGAGCCTCCAAATAATTCCTCGGTCAAAATTGATTGGGATGAACCTGCAAATGGCTGGAATGCACCAAAACTTTCCGGTTGGCTTGAAGANGCNATGGAAGAGGCTTCGCAATTATTNTATAGTAAATCAGCAATGGCAATGGGTGAAGGAGGNACAATACCGTTTATGGCAATGTTAGGCGAACANTTTCCAGCAGCNCAATTTGTTGTAACTGGTGTACTTGGTCCAAATTCAAATGCACATGGTCCAAATGAGTTTCTTCATATCCCGTTCGCGAAGAAATTAAGCGCGTCTATTGCTCTTATTTTAGATAGATACCCATCTTGANNCCTGAAGAGCGGCTAGCAAAATTTANACCACGNCCTTTTTGGGTACGATATTGCGTTCACTATCTTGCCATGTTTTTATGNAGTCTTTTTACCAAAACTTCTGTTGTTGGTAAGCATAATTTACCAAGAAAAGGGCCCTACATTATTGCTGCAAATCATTTTAATGTTTTTGATCCGCCATTTGTGATACATGCAATTCAAAAGCCAATTAGTTTTTTAGCTGCGAGCGATACTGTTTTTACGCGTATTGAATATTTTGCTCTTTGGCTCTACGGATTTATTCCAACAAATAGATCCAATCTAAATCCCTCAACAATTAAAATGTCCAANAGAGTTTTAAAAGACCGCGAGTTGCTTGGGATATTTCCTGAAGGCGATACAGAGGGTGATGAGCTCAGAAAGCCAAAAGCCGGTGTAGTGTATCTTTCTGCCTCCCATATGGTACCAATTGTACCNCTCGGTGTATATGGTTTGAAAAAAAGTCTATGGTACTATTTATTTAGAGGAGTTAGGCCACGTACAANAATAAAGATTGGTAAGCCATTTGGTCCTTACAGCATATCAAAAGATAAAGCAGANCGTGAGGGTGAATTGTTNGATATTGGCAATGAGGTCATGTGCAGAATTGCTGCACTGCTCCCTAAAAAAACCCATGGTATTTTTTCAAATGATCCAAAAATTGAAAAATATAAAAAAGAAAATGAAAGTTAAGCTTTTAAAAATTAATTTGTATTTGAGTCAGAACAAAAAAATGCCAGNATACTTACTATTATTTACACTTCTCTTCCCAGCAGATGATCCTGTCCTNAGCACAATATTTAACNAAGCAATCAAAAGAGGNGTTCCTANGGGNTATCTTGAAAAAACTTTCGATAAAAATAAAATTACAGTTCATGAAAAAATTCCAGAGTTTTTTGCCAGACCTTATGAAAAAAAAAGCTGGGATGTCTATAAAAAGATTTTTATCACTCCTAAACGAATTGAAGGNGGTATAAAATTTTACAACGAATACGGTGATCTTTTAAAAAAAACTATTCTGAGCAATAACGTTTCTGTAGATCCTTTCATCGTTTTAAGTATTATAGGCATTGAAAGTAATTATGGACTGAATAAAGGAAGATATACTGTATTTAATGCGCTATATACCCAAATCTTAAGAATGCCCAAAAGGTCAAAGTGGGCTAAANGGCAACTNGTAGATTTCTTAGTATTGTGCTACGAAGATAAAATACCACCACATTCNATTCAAGGTTCGTATGCAGGGGCATTTGGCTATGGACAATTTATTCCATCGAGCTTTATTTCATACTCTCTTGATGGAAACAACGATGGNAAGCGTAAACCCTATGATTGGGAAGATGTNTTTGCTAGCATTGCAAACTATCTTATAAANAATGGCTACCCAACTACAGAATACGATGATGACAAAGTGTATAAATCAATCTATGCTTACAATCATGCAGATAATTATGTAAAAGCTGTTTTGGGATTAAGTGCAGAGATTAAGAAAGGTGTTGATAAAAAATGATTATCATCTATCAATAGTTGATAATGGATTGTAATTTTTAGTATAGCGTATGATAAAAACTAATTCCAAATCTATTAGTATTGAAGTTAGTCCCAACTATCTACCATCAAGGTCAGATTTATCTAAACCCATCTTTTTTTTCTCCTACTCTATTCTAATTAAAAATACTTCTGGTGAAACCGTTCAATTGCGGTCTAGGTACTGGAATATCACAGATGGTAATGGAAATGTAGAAGAAATTCGCGGACCTGGAGTAGTTGGCAAACAACCCTTCATTAAAAATGGGGAAATCTTTGAATATACAAGCTACTGTCCCTTGCCAACGGATTTTGGTGTAATGCATGGGTATTTTGAAATGATTACGGATAACGGTAAAAAGTTTAAAGCAAAAATAGCCCCTTTTCGCCTATCAATACCTCATTCGGTAAATTAAATCGATGAATAAAACAAAAATTATAGCAACAATTGGTCCTTCTTGTAGCGATATAAATATATTGCAAGAAATGGTAAATAGCGGTGTTGGTACGTTTAGAATCAACATGTCGCATGGGGATAGTGAATCAAAGAAGCAACTTTTCGACCTTGTTAAATCTGTTAAACATCCGGAAGGTGGTCGTCCAGCAATCCTTGCTGATTTATGTGGACCAAAGATTCGTATTATTAATATTTCTGACAAATTTGATCTTCAAGATGGTGATTCGGTAGTAATCTCAAACAAAGAAGGTTCGGGGGATATATTTGTTACGAGTTCAATATCACTATCTAATGTAATTACAGGGTCAAAAATTTTAATCAATGATGGCAAAGTACAGCTAGAAGTTGATGAAGTCATTGATGGCAACTCCTTGCGTTGTAAGACTCTTATTGGCGGAGAGATACAAAAAGGTAAGGGTGTTAATTTTCCAGGTGTATCCTTAGGAGTACCTGCACTAACTGACCAAGATAAAGAGGATTTAAAATTAGCTCTGAATGAAGAGTCGGATTGGATAGCGCTTTCGTTCGTAAGAAACGCTTCAGATATAGATGGCGTACATGAGATCATGGATAGTTTTAACGTGCGTCTTCCCGTTATGGCAAAAATTGAAAAATGGGAGGCATTGGAGGATTTGGTAAATATCACAGATGCGTTCGATGGTCTTATGGTTGCTAGAGGAGATCTTGGGGTTGAAATTCCTTCGGGAAAAGTACCGGCCGCGCAAAAAGAAATTATCGGGTTAGCAAGCAGGAGCGGGAAACCGGTTGTTATAGCTACACAGCTTCTAGAGTCTATGATTGATAGCCATACCCCCACAAGAGCTGAGGTAAGCGATATTTCTAATTCCGTTTTTGATGGTGTAGATTGTCTTATGGTCACTGGCGAAACAGCAATGGGAAAGTATCCTGTTGAGGTTATAAAAACATTAAACCAGGTTATTAAAGAAACCGAGGGATCAAAAATTACAAATAAAAATAAGTTACCGGATGGGGTCTCAAAGACAGCAGATGCTATTAGTCATGCCGTTTGTCAAATTGCAGAAGACTTAAAAATTAAAGTAATTATGACAATGACGCATAGCGGAAGCACTGCTAGAATGATTTCAAGCTACCGCCCTCAATCCTCAGTTTATGCTCTTACTCCTTTTAGTAAAATTGTCAGGCAATTGCAATTGGTTTGGGGTGTACAATCAATGAAGGTAGATAATTACGATAATGTTGATAATATACCCAGGCTATGCAATAAAATTTTAAAACATATTGAAGCAATTGATCCAAATGAACAATTTGTTATTACCGGTGGAGTACCTATGGGAATTGCAGGGACAACAAATTATTTATCAATACAAATTTATAATTAATTATTAAGGAGAAAAACATAATGAGACTTTCAAAAGTATTTTTTCTTTTTGCTACCATCCTCATCTTTACTTCATGTTCAAACGACAAAGCATTGAGAGCTAAAGCTAACATGCTGGCACATAAATTTATCATAACAGATGGCCATATCGACACCCCATGGAAACTTTCTAAGAACTATGAGGATATATCGCTTCGAACAAAGACTGGAGATTTTGATTATATACGTGCAAAAGAAGGCGGCTTAGATGTTCCATTTATGGCGGTTTACATCCCCTCTTCCTACCTTGAGACCGGTGGTGCCAAAGAAAAAGCAGACTCACTAATAGATATGGTGGAACAAATCGCTGCTAAAGATCCAGATAAATTTGAGATTGCGTACAGCCTCGCTGATGCAAATAGGATATTTAAAGAAGGAAAGGTTGCGCTCCCAATGGGTATGGAAAATGGTGCCGGAATTGAAGACGATATCAGTAACCTAAAACATTTTTATGATAGAGGTATTAGATACATAACTTTAACGCACTCAAAAGATAACCTAATATGTGATTCTTCGTATGATGAATCAGATGATACCTGGGGAGGCCTTAGCCCGTACGGAAGAAAAGTAGTTAAAGAAATGAATCGCTTAGGGATTATGGTCGACATCTCTCATGTAACGGATGAAGTAATAAATCAGGTTATGGATATGTCAGATGTTCCCGTAGTTGCCACGCACTCTTCCTGTAGACACTTTACTAAAGGCTGGGAAAGGAATATGGGAGACAATGAAATAAGGAGACTCAAAGACAATGGTGGTGTCATTCAAATTAACTTTGGATCTCGATTCGTATCTCCTGAAACCGATGCGTATGCAAACAATAAGCAGGCAGCAGTTGAGGCATATTGCGCTAAGCCGGGTTCGAATTGTGTGAACTGGTCTGCTCCAGACGAATTTGAAGAGGAGTATAGAAAAACCAACCCGTATCCATTCGCAACAATTGACGATGTTGTTGATCACTTTGATCGCGTTGTAGAGCTAGCTGGTATTGACCACGTTGCAATAGGATCTGATTATGATGGATTAGGTAATACTCTCCCTACTGAACTTAAAGATGTATCAACTTATCCAAATCTAATCTACCATTTATTGAAACGGGGTTATTCAGAAGAAGATATTGAAAAGATTTGTTACAAAAATATTTGGAGAGTATGGGCTAAAGTTGAGGCTTATGCACAAAAATAGTTACTAATTAAAATGAAACTACCCTTCAAGCTACTTGCTGTTTTAGTATCCACTACTTTAAGCGCCCAGCTAAGCGTAGCAGTTCTTGATTTTGACGGTATTGGTATTACCGAAGATGAAGCCAGAGCCCTTTCTGGTAGGTTCGGTACCGAGTTTATGGGGGTATCAAAAGGAACCTATAAAATTGTTGAAAGAAATCAGATGGGTCAGATTCTTGAGGAACAAGGATTTCAAAATACTGGAATAGTTTCATCGGACGATGCGGTGAAAATGGGTGAAGCACTTGGCGCTGATTTTATTGTTTCAGGATCTATTTCAAAAGTTGGAACATTATTTAGCATAAACGCCCGCCTCCTTAATGTACAATCTGCTGAAGTTGTAAAGTCAATAAGTCACGATCACATGGGTGATATTGTTGATCTCATGACAAAGGGAATCAAAGAGTCCGCTTCTAAGTTGATGAATTTAAAAGAAGAAGAAGCTCCTTCCATTGCAATTCTTCCTTTTGAAAATAATTGTGCGGGGGGAAAACTAAATTCTATATAGTTTCCTTACCCATTCCGCGTCTTCCCTTGATATACTCTCCCCAAGCTGAGAAGCTTTAACCACCTGATCCTCATTTCTCTGACCTAAAAGAACACAGCCCGTAGGCGCATCATCAAGTAATGGCGCTATCAATCCATGCATAACTGGTTGAGCATGTTTACCAAATTTTTTCTCCAATTTGAGTTTATTTTCTAAAAGCCGATCAATAATTTCTTGTCTGTTAAACGCTTCAACGTTTTTACGATAATCTCCATCTTTAAATGTAGGGGGATTTTTATACTTACCGGTTAATAGACCATGTTTAATCGGTGAAAAAAAACATACACCAGTATTATTTGAGTCTATATACTCTTTCAAGCCTGAAGCTTCATAGCTACTATCCATAACATTTC
>NHFJ01000011.1 GCA_002172545.1 Fidelibacterota bacterium TMED108
TGGGGCTGTAGTTCAGTTGGTTAGAACGCCGGCCTGTCAAGCCGGAGGTCGCGAGTTCAAGTCTCGTCAGTCCCGCAACAAACCCCGTCAACTGATGGGGTTTTTTGTTTTATATCTGCTTAATAAACGTAATTAAAGGCTTAATTGAAGCTAGAATCGCAACGATTAGATAAACGTACCAATTTAAACCCAACAGTGGCTCCCAGAGCTTTGCAATCATAAGGGCTATCGCAAAACCTGCCAATCCATTCAACCTAAAATCAATAAATGAAAATTGAAATTTCCACATTCTGAGGAAAAAATTCTTTTTATTATTTGTCATTAAATTTCAATTAAAAGGTATGTCCAAAAAATATTGCGTTTAATAAGAGCCCATTTGTCCCAAACCAAAAAGCTCTAAAGGCCGGATTATCCGCAAACAATACAATATGCCCTTGTCCTTGTTTTTTTGCTATGATAGATGCGGTATTTTTTATTTTAGAAAGTTTTTCCTCTGAAATATAGCCACTCATTAAGGGATTATTTGAATACCTCGCAACATTTGCAGAAGGTGATTCAGATAATTCAAAAAAGTTTGTACCTCTTCTAAATACGGAATGGGTACTATTATATCCGTATCCTATGGGATGCGTGTTATCGATCTTAACTTCAAATATAGCGCCACCTATTCTTTGAGCGCCAGTTACAGGTCTTATTTGATCGTAAGGAATATCCAATGACATCTTTTCAGTCTCTATAAGATTTTCATTGATTATTTTTTTATCCACAATCCACTTGGAACCAGTTTGTACAGAAATCAATGTACCTCCTAAGGTTATCCACTCTTTTAAATTTTTAATATCTAAGGTATCTAGTTTAGAGTAAAATCCATCTGGAAAAATAATAGTGTTATATTTAGAAAGTTTCTTTCGATTTAAATTAGTTGCATTTAAAAACGATACCGGTATTCGCATTCTGTTGTCAACTAAATGCCACAATTCACCTGCACCATATGAAGAAGTTCCTTCTCCGGATAAAATTGCTACTTTAGGTTTTTTTAGAACAGCTTGAAACGCACCTCCAAGGTCTGGTCCAGATGGAGTGGCAGCTGAGTTAGTCGCATAAATATTAACGTGGTCTTGGCTAACTAACTCCTCCATCAAGGCATGAACCTTATCGGGTGTTATTGTCGCATCCGCATCTCTTTGTACGACAGGTATAATTATAGTACCTCTTTTAAATTTTAATTCATTGCCGTTTATATTTGCAGTAAAAGGCGCCGTAGCTAGCCTTGGTAGGATTCCAGCATTTAGTATTTGATAAAGACTTTTGGGGTTATAGTATCTATCCCATGGCATTAAATACGCAGATGATGCTATACCTCCTACCAACTTTCCACCGTTAATATCAATAGCATTTAATTTTGCTCCTAAAAATGCATCTGGCCGCTGTTTTACTTCGTGATAGTCCACTCCAAACGCAAGCGGCAAAGTCCAAGCAGAAACATCGTAGAAGAGTGAATCTTCAAACGTTGTCACTTTTTCCATAATACCTGCAATAAAGCGGGTTTGAGGTTGATTGGTGGGAATTATTATAGCTTCTCCTTTTGCAAATCTTTTACCTTTGACTGTTATTGATTTTTTAAGGTCATAGGCTTCAATTCGATGTCTTTGAAGAGTCTTCACAAGCATCTGAGCTCTAGTTCTATTTTCTTTTAAATTAATTAAATACCCTTTTACTTTATTTTTTGACGCAACATCAGCAGACTTTGCATAAAAGTTTCTTTGGTACCTTAAAAAGTCATTACGAAGCGCTACTAAACCGTCAACAGCGCCAAGCGTCGCCATATACTGATTGCGCACAGAAAATGCATAAGTTAGCTTTCCCTGATTAGAGTCCGTTTCACGCGCTCGTGAGGATGCTTGTTCAAATAAGATACCAACCGAACCATGAATATCTCCAAATGTTGACCCTTTGCCATAATAAAAATCATCAAATGACTCTTCAGAATAATAAAAAGATTTAATGTCATCTAATCTTTTGGCAAAGAACGGAGCAAGTTTATAAGTGAGGTCAATTCCCTCTTGAGGAGTGTTTGGGTTAGTTCTGCTTTTAATTCCAGGCTGAAAAAAATAGGTTGAATTAGCTCCCATTTCATGGACATCTAAAAGAAACTGTGGTCTCCAGCGATGAAACAGTTTTACGCGGCCCTCACTCTCGGGCTGCGTAACAGGAAGCCAATCGCGATTCAGATCAAACAAATAATGATTTGTTCTTCCTCTTGGCCATGGCTGGTTGTGCTCTCTGTCTTGAAGGTCGGATGTTGGAACGACTCCACGGTTTCCGTTCACCCAATTAACAAAACGATCTCTTCCATCAGGGTTAAACATTGGATCAACGATTAAAATAGTGTTTTTTAAAATCTCATCAATCTCATCCCCTTGACCTGCTGCTAGATGATGTAAGAGTAAAATTGCAGCTTCAGTCCCGCTTGCCTCGTCACCATGGACTGAAAAACCTAAATAAGCAACTAGTGGTAATTTTTCTAATTTTGCATTTGTCATTTGGTTGGGCATATCGGAAATCTTGATATTTTCTAATCTAAGATTTTCAAGATTTTTATGATTCTCAGGGTGGGTTACAATTGCATGAATAAGGCGTCTACCTTTATGTGAAACAGCATGATCGTCCAATATTACCCGATCACTTATATCCGCAATGGCTTCAAAATAATCAACAACCTGACTTGTTCGAGTATGTCTATCCCCAATTTTGTGCCCAATAACATTTTCTGGGCGAGGAACTGACAAGTCATAGTTTACACCGGTAAATTCCATAGGAAGAGTTATTTGTTGTTGAGAAAATATTGATGATAAAAAAAGAATATGAATAAAGCGCTTCATTATTACCTCCGATAAAAACTTTTTAGTAAATCAAATTAATACGCAATAGAATAATTCACACGAAATTTTATAACATTATAAAAATATAAAGGCCCTCACTTTCGTGAGGGCCTTTATTTAGATACTTAGTAGTTGCCGACCTCCAAAAGGGTGACATCTAGTCAGTTAATTTGCTGGCTTATTTTTGGAGGCCAGCGTTCTACAGTTTATAGACAACTGATCACCTCCTTCCTAAATTGTTATAACTAAATTAGATAATAAAAAAAATACGACTCAAGTATAAAATTTATATTAATCATTTTTTTATCCATTTGATGTAAGATTAAAAAATGAATTTGCTGCTTTTTCTTCTCCAACCTCAAAAAAATGTTTTAACAAGACTCTAATGCTATTAAAAGCAAGATCGTCCCATGGAATATCCTTATAATCTGCAAACATGATATCATTGATTTCTTCACCTATATTTGTTGACATGTCTTCTAGTCTTGAATAAAAGTAAAAGTGTACCTGGCTAATATGCGGAACACTATAAACCATAAATAAATTTGAGGGCATAGGCTTAATTCCTACTTCCTCGCTTGCCTCTCTTTGCGCACCTTCAAGAAGACTTTCGCCGTTTTCCATAAATCCAGCAGGAACAGTCCAGTAATTTTTTCTTGGCTCAGTATTTCTTTTACAAAGAAGAACTTTCCCTTCAAAAGAACCAATTACCCCAACAATGTTATTTGGATTCACATAATGTACATAGCTGCATTCGGGACAAACATCCCTTAGGCGGTTATCCATTGGCGGTACAATTGATTCAGTCTTTGCTCCACAATTAATGCAATAATGCATTTATTTTAACCTATTATATTTTTTTAAAACTTCAATTAATGTATCATGAGGCAATGCATAAGCTTTATTATTATTTATACCTTCCATTGTTTCTGCTGCAATCATTGCATTAATAATAGATTCCTCCACAGTTTGAACAGTGGCTTCAAAAAGTGGTGTAATTTTATCATTAGGAAAACTTTTAATTGAACGCTCATTTTTACGATCAAAAGCTCTAGGGTTCGCGGTAGAGAAGGCTAAAAATATATCTCCAGATCCATTAGACCCTCTTCCACCCACAACTCCAATTCCTATAGATATTCTATGTGTAATACGTTTTAATTGATGGGGGAGTAAGGGTGCATCTGTAGCAACAATTACAATAATGGATCCATCGCCCTCTTGACGTTTATTTGATGGAGGCGCATTAAATACAACATTAAGTGTATCTTTTAATTCTTTTCCAACCGGTACTCCACTGATAGTGAGATTTCTTTTGCTTCCGAAATTTGATTGAACAAGCGCGCCAATCGTATAAGTTTTATTGTTAATCTTAACTCTTCTAGAGGCGGTACCAATCCCTCCTTTAAATCCAAGGGTAAGCATTCCAGTTCCACCCCCAACATTGCCTTCAGTAACAGGTCCTGGACTTGCGTTATTGATAGCTTCATACACATGCTGCTCTTGCACATGAAATCCATAAATATCATTCAAAAAACCATCATATGTTTCACCAACTACAGGGTATGTATACCACCAGTCATCATTGCCATACCAATTTGTATCAACAAACCATTTTAGAACAGCATCTCGCACAACTCCAACACTGTTGGTATTAGTAATCATTATTGGGGTCTCTAAAAATCCAGATTCAGTGATCCAAGTTGTGCCCGTCATTTCGCCATTTCCATTTAAGCTGTACCAATTTGCATACACTGGATTAAACTTTTTGCCACGCGGAAAGATAGCTGTTACCCCTGTTCGGACCGGTCCTTTACCAATTATATTTTTTCCCGATCCAGAAATAATTGTACTATGCCCAACCTCAACACCCTTTACATCGGTTATGGCATTGAATTTTCCAGGGACACCTTCAAATTGAACACCAAGATCGCGCGCGCGCGGTTTTTGACATAACGCTATTGAAAAAACTAAAATGATTATTGCTATTTTTTTCATCTAAAAACCTCTAATTGCTTCTATCCATTTGTACGCGATAACGTATAGCGTTACCAAACAAACATAGACCGCTGTTAATAACTATTAGCGCAAGTGTTCCGAACCAAAAAAATGGCTTATTTTCATATTTCAATATGATAGCTTCTCCAAGTAAAGAAAGGCCAAATCCAAATAAAATTAATCCACTAATCGAAAAGATAAGCCATTTTGATTTCATAAAATTCCTTATCAGGGTTGCCTGTAAACAACACCATCTTTCATTACAAAAACCACATTTTTAGTAACAGATATATCTTTTAATGGGTTACCATTTACCGCAACAATATCCGCCTTCATTCCTTTTTGAATTTTACCCAAATCTTTTTGATTTAGGACTTCAGCAGCTACGCTTGTTGCAGCAAAAATAGCATCGATAGGTTTCATTCCGGCCTCTACCATATATCTAAACTCATCTGCATTTTCTCCGTGCGGAGAAACTCCCATATCCGTACCAAATGCAATTTTCACACCTTCTTTATAGGCCATGCCTAGGGTCTGTTTAATTTTAGGTCCGATTTCTAACGCTTTAGGGCGCACGATTTCAGGGAAATACCCTGGCTCTTTGGCTTTTTCATATACAAACTCACCTGCAGACACCGTAGGAACATAAAACGTACCATACTGCTTCATTAGTCTTGCGGTTGGTTTGTCCATCAATGTGCCGTGTTCGATTGTACGAACACCAGCCCGAATAGCGCGCTGCATCCCTTCTACTCCATGCGCATGCGCTGCAACGTGCATTTCATAATCTTTAGCAGTTTCAACAATTGCTCTGATTTCTTCTTCAGTAAACTGTGGATTCTGACCATTTTTAGCTACGCTTAGGACTCCTCCAGTTGCGGTAATCTTAATAAGGTCTGAACCGTCTTTATAGCGCTGCCTAACAGCTTTCATCGCATCATCAACCCCGTTAACAACTGCCTCATGGGGGCCAGGATCTCCTTGAAATTTGCGATTTAATCCGCTAGAGGGATCAGCGTGACCGCCCGTTGTTCCAATGGAGCGACCTGCTGAAAAAATACGCGGACCTTTGATATATCCTTTATTGACTGCATCCCGGGCGGCAATCACAACTTCCCCACCTACATCGCGCACTGTTGTAAATCCTGCGAGCAATGTTTTTTCTACCCACGGAACTGACCGATAAGCAAAATCTTCAGGATTCAAATAAAAATCCTCACTGTATGATTGGGGACTTGATTGAGATCCCAAATGAACATGGAGATCCATCCACCCTGGAGTAACAGTTGCATTTTTTAGATCAATTACTGTATCGTCTGGATCTGCCTTTAAATAACCATTTTCTACATTCGCAATAAATCCATCTTTGATTATGATGGTTTGCTTAGTTTTCATTTTCTTAGTAACACCATCGATCATTGATCCAGCATGGATCAATGTCTCTTGAGCAAATGCCATGGTTACACAAAACAAAATTATTGTTACGATTTGAATCAAAAATTTCAATTTATTATCTCCTTATTTTTCAATTGGACCTAATGGACTATTGCAATTTTCAGGCTCATTCGCGGTATAGGCCCAGTCCATCACCATCCACCTATTATTTACTCTGGTAAGCGTAAAGGATTCAGCTCCACAGTGAGAAAATTTTCCATCTAAATGAAAATCATAGGTTGTCCAAGCCATCGCAAGATCGCCGCGATACATGATGATTGGATCCCACATACGCTCATAATAATCGGTTGATTGATCTCCTGTCTGTTTGAAGAAATCTGAATTTGATCTAAAAGTCAAACCGTCAACGCGAACTCTAAACACGCGACCTTCTTCTAGGACATGATACTTCGCTTTTTCTAAGTCATTGGTGCTGATAGCAACTAGCATCTCTTTTATCNCATGCTCAATACTATCGGTAGTTGCATCCGATTTTAAAAGTACGGAATCCATAGTGGATCGATCACNTGATCCGCAAGCATAAAATAAAAAGCATAATAAGATAATTTTTTTCATCTAGTTACCTTAAACGGGTTTGAATGTTTATAAACTTTATTTTCACATATAGATACAACACGGTAAGTGGCGTTTACTATGCCTACTGAACTATCTAAATATTCACTAATGTTTAAATCTAACTCTGCGATGCTTTTAAAAGGAAGCGAATCACTTTTNCTTTCAATAATAATTTTTGAACATTGATCGTCATTATTTATCCATGTTAGATATGCCTGAGTATCATTTATATATTGAACTTTGAGATTTGAAGGGCTATCAGCATACGTATTTATAAGAATATCTTTAACTTCGGGCCACTCGCGAGATTCTCTTTCNTATATTNTAAATTGTCCGCCGTCATCCCAAGCTTGAAAAGCAAATTCATTTCTAATAGCCTCTNTTACATAAGTGAAATAATGAAGCATTCTTGAATTATAATCGCAATCATGAATTGCTCCAAATTCACTAATAATCACGGGAATATTATTATTTTTTGACCACTGAGATACGGCTTCGAATTTTAATTGAATTTGACCAATCTCGTAATCTGTGCCCCAAGAGCCATTTCCTTTGCCAGCAAATTCCCATGGATCATATGAATGAAAGTATCCTATNACATANTCATCGTTTAACTTACTTGTGGAAAGNAAGTGGTCTGAATTTGACCAACTGTGCCCNCCNTAAATAACGATTCTTTGAGGATTTTCTNGGCGAATAATTTTCAATACATCCCTATTAAGCTCATCAACANCCTCTTTCGTCATTCCATGAGGTTCATTNATGATTTCAAATAATAATTGAGGAGATTTATCCTTAAACCTAGAAGCTACTTGATTCCAAATAGCGTGGAAGCGTTGTTTAATTTTTATTGAATTGTAATTATTCACAAGCCACCAGTCATGGTGCGAGTTGATTATCAAAAAGAGGTCTCTGTTTAGGCCCCAATCAATAACCTGTTCAACTGTATCAAGCCATGTTTCTGATATTGTGAAAGGCGAGTCTACAAGAGTATGCTTATCCCACCTAACCGGTATTCTAACGGTATTAAAACCAGCAGATACGTAATCATCAAAAAAATATTCAGATATAAAATCATTGTTCCATTCACCAACTCGAGGTGGTTCAAGNGTATTGCCTATATTAATTCCCCGGGTCATTTTACTGATCACAGCTTGCGGTTTTTCAAAAAGATAACTTGGAACATCCATATCATCTTGTTCGCTATCGCATCCAATAAAAAGAAGTAATGCTAGATATCTTTTCATTAAAACCTGTTAANCTACCTATATGAAACAGGAATCAATATTTCATTTTTTCTAAATGGAGGTATTGTTGTGGGTCCGTTATACTGCGCAACACGAATATCTCCAACAATCTCTATGTTTTTATCTTTGAGCTGTTTTAAAAAGATCTCAATATAGCGATTNGANCTTTTTTCNGTGGCCCATCCCCCAAACCGCATAGCTGCAATAACGCCAAGCTTTTCTTTGTCAATTTCAACGCTCCCCANATTAGGGTCCGGAAGAGATTCAAGCGTGTACTCCAAGGGCATAACAAAATGAACTATATGCGATTGCGCACTTTTCATTTGCGTAATAACAGGAGCGGTCATAGCGATTTTTTTTTCTTGATCATTTCCACCGAATATGTAGTTAGCTACGCGCCTAAAACCGGTATATGTTGATTCTCTAAAACCCTGATTAACAACAGTTTTTGCAGTTATTACTGTACCGTAATCTCTTATTTCAAATTTTTCAAATTTTTGAATTAATTGATATTTAGGAGTTTCAATAGATTGAGCGGTAGCTGCAGTCAGTAGCATAATATTTAAAAAGAAAATCATTCCTGTGCTTTATTAAAAAAAATTTTATTTATATCCCCGGAGTTAGATTCAATAACATCTAGAGTTCCATCGTTATTTAAGTCTTCAAGTGTAATACCGTAAGTTATTTTATCATTTTCAGAGAAGTGGTTCAATTTAAATNTTGAACCGTTATTTATATAAAAATGGTTCTTACTNCCATTATTTCCCGTAACAATATCCAAATCACCATCATTNTCCAAGTCACCTAACGCAATTGACATCGTTTTATCTGTAGANGATCCAAATGAAGCTGACTTTTTAAATTGACCGCGTCCGTNATTGTAGAANATTTTATTTTTTTCTCCAATATTTGCTGCAATAATATCTGGGTACCCATCCCCATCCATATCTCCAATAGCTACTTGCCGAGTTTCATCACTTCCACTACCGAAAACNGATGAACTTAAAAAATCTGGGCCAAAATATATTCTATTGGGCTGTTTATTTCTATTTGCCAGTATTAAATCTAAATGTCCATCTGCATTTAAATCGCTAGCTGCAATAGATATGGTTGCTTCGTTTTCATCTCCAAGAGGAGTTTCTTGAGAGAAAAATCCCGTTGAGTTATTATAGTAAATATAGTTTTGGCTGGTTCTATTTGCTTCAACGATATCAACATATCCGTCTTGATTCAGATCTGCTATACAAATCCCCCTTGTGACAGATTCTTGTCTTCCAAAATAATTTTTAAAAGCAAATTCTCCTTTGCTATTATTNANAAATATTTGATTCNTAATACGATCATTGGCAACTAAAATATCCAAATCACCATCGTTATCAATATCAGTAGCTATTGCCATATATGANGTATTTGCCTCAATACCCAATAGCTTGCTTCTACGAAAAAAACCCTTACCGTCGTTTATAAATATCTGATTGAACTGGGACCAATGGCGACCATTTGCAATAANAATATCAATATCTCCATCATTATCTAAATCTCCTGCGCTGGTGCTTGCAGTGAGATATGTATCAACGCCTAGTGTAGCATAAGGGTGTTTTTTTAATACGACTGATTGTGCATTAAGGTGGCACAGCAAAAAGAATCCCAATAAATATTTCATTTATTTTAAATGGTAAGTAAAATTGATCAATGGAAAAGGTATCCCTTCCATATCTTTAGTGAAGAATCCGCCGACATCAACAGCAAATCTCCTACCTATGAATCTTCCAGATATTGCTATTGGTAAATTTGTTGGATCGTCTACTTCAGGAGGAAGCCAATATTCAGCAACCACTGCAAAGGAGTTTGTTACTCTGACATTACTTGCCAAAACGAGTATAGGTTTTTCTGCAAAATCCCATTCATTTTCATCGCGAAAATAACCCCAACCCAAAGAAGCCGTAAAGTGAGTAAATCTATTTCCAAAGGTTGCGCTGCCAAATGCAAAACCTGCTCCAAAAGAGGTACTTTGCCCAGGAACACTAACGTACATCATGCCACTAGCAAGTCTAGCTGGACCTATCTGTGGAAGAGAAAATTTACCAGATAATACCACTGGAATATTATCAAATTGCATTCCTGGAAAAACAAATGCGCCAGCCTGCAAAGAAAAATTATTTCCAAAGCCGCGATTGTAGGAAGGGAATACTAAACAAAAATCTCTGCAGTATACCTTTTGCTTTTCAATAGGAAACGCAGAAGGAGCGAATAAATACATGCTTTTATTTGGGTCNGCTCGCCATACTTGCCCTTCAACTTCAGCGGTCTCAATAATGGATACATTTTTTACATAAGATATCGGCACTGAAATTTGAATGCCGTCCTGAGTTTTAAGGGTATAACCATCTTCATTTTCTTCAATTATAGTGCCTAGAAATATATTTCCATCATTTGTTTCTATTTCAACAAGTTGGTTATTCTGTGAAAAAATAAAAGTAGAAAAAACTAACACGCAGATGGTTAAAATATGTTTCATTACTCAAATTACGTTATTTTTTTCTGATATTTATAATTTTATTTACCCATTCAAACTAAATTCTATTCTTATGGAGAGTATTGTAAACTATTTTAGCAGTATACCAATCGAACATCGCACAGTTTTATTGGTGGGTGGTTTTACGTTTCTTTTTATGCTTGAAACTGGAATACCTTTATTCAACTTTAAATATCAGAAGAAAAAGCACACGTTCATTAATCTATTCTACACCCTTTCATCTGTAGTTATAAATATTGTAGGAGCTTCGTTAATTCTCTGGGCAGCTGATTTTAATACAATGAGACAAACAGGACTTTTAAATACTTTCGATCTTCCAATTTGGGCAGATATAGTTCTTGGTCTTCTAATACTCGACCTTATTGGTGCATGGTTCGTACACTGGATGGAGCATAAAGTTAAATGGATGTGGAAATTCCACGTTATTCATCATACAGATCGTTATGTTGATGTAACTACCGGTCTACGTCATCATCCTGGTGAAAGTATTTTTAGATTACTCTTCACNGCCCTAGCAGTATTTGTCTCTGGTGCTTCATTTGGNATTGTAATGCTCTATCAAACTATATCAGGTTTTTTTGCACACCTTACGCATACCAATGTAAGAGAAATAAAAAAATTGGATCCTATAATTTCAAAAATTTTTGTAACTCCCAATTTCCATAAAATTCATCACCACTATGTTCTTCCGCATACCGATCGCAATTATGGAAATATTTTTTCCATCTGGGACCATATTTTTAAAACATCTATAAAGATTGATAGCATGGACCAATTAAGGTACGGGATTGATACTCATATGGAAAAGAAAGAAACGGAAGATATAAAGACAATGCTCATGATTCCTTTTCAGGAATACCGACCTCCTGTTGGTGCAAAATTTAGCAAAAAATAAATGNCTTCGTCTTTAAAGATTTATTGTTTCTGGCTTGNTGGCGTTATTTTGTGGAACTTTGGCTTTCCAGGAGCAAAGCCTATCGCAGATGTAAGCGTGGCAGTCATCTTATCTATAGCTTCCTATCAATTAAATCGAGTGTTTCAATGAGAATGACCCCAGAAGAAAGGCAAGAGCTTGACGCATGGGTTGAAAAAGAATACCCTAAAAGTATGGAGCGAATTGATGCGCTAAGCCCATACCATCGAATCGGAAAAAAGATAATTGTTGCAGGTATCTTGTCCTATATAATCTTTGTTGCAATGGACCTTGCATTTCTAAAATCCCTTTCAATCATTTTTTTATTATTAGGCATGCTTATTGAAACCTTTGCGCTTATCGCGTATTTTAAGTCACTCTCAAATGACAAATAATCTTACAAATAAAACTGTACTTATAACCGGAGCCGCAGGTGGAATTGGAAAAGCGCTATGCGACTTGTTTGCATCTGCTAATGCGAAAATTATCCTACATTATAATTCAAATAAAGTGAAGGCGGAATCCATAATGAGTCAGCTACCCNATAATGAGCACATGATTGTTCAAGCGGACTTATCAAATCCAGATAATATTAAAAAAATGTTTAATCAGATAGACAATGTTGATCTTGTTGTAAATAATGCTGCTGTTGTTGAAACACACGAAATTAACGCATTGACATTCGATGAATGGAAAGATATTTGGAACAAAACTATTGATACAAATCTACTTGGACCAGCCCATATAACATATTTTGCTTCAGAAAAAATGAAGAAAAAAGGGGGCGGTAAAATAATCAATATATCATCTAGNGGTGCTTTTAGGGGTGAGCCGAATGCACCTGCATATGGTGCGAGCAAAGCCGGTTTAAACTCTTTTGGACAATCTATGGCAAAAGCTTTAGCTAAAAATAAAATCTTTGTCTATACCATTGCTCCCGGTTTTGTAGATACAGAAAGGGTGAAAAAATTGGTTACAGATGAGGTAAGAGCACAAAGTCCGTTAAATCGAGTCGCAACTCCACANGAAGTTGCTGAAACAGCGCTATGGCTCGCTTCAGGAAAAAATGAATTTTTGACAGGGTGTATAATAGATGTTAATGGCGCTTCCTATCTAAGATCTTAGCAGGAAGNGCCATTTAATAATTTTGCCTAAATACTATTTCCGAGCCAAATACCAACGGTAAGCAAGATACCTGTTACGCTGTGCATGATTATTGTCCCCCAGTTGGCGGGTTGCAATAATCTGTTGTCATAGTACTTATAAAGTGTCTTCGTTGCTGTATAGCCAAAGTATAATGCCAGAAGAGCAATTAATGAAAGCATAGGCAAAGTTCCGTTAAGGGCCATTACTATAATACTAACAAAGGCAGAAGCTATTAATGCAACATACCCTGCCCTGGCTCTTTCTGGTCCAAAGACTACAATTAGTGTATTTTTTCCCGTTGCTTTATCGCTTTCATGATCTGGAAATTCATTCATATAAACTACAGCAGCAATTAGAAGACCAATAGGAATACCTACTAAAAAAGCTTCTGGGATTAATCTTCCTGTTTGAACAAGCGAACTTCCTGCAACCATCAAAGGTCCAAAATTCAAACCGATCAAAAATTCACCCATACCTTTTCTCGAAGAAAATTTGAATGGAGGTGCGGTATAAAATAGGCCCGAGAAAAAACCAACCAAACCTAACCAAAGAATCGGTAGGCCAGATTTTATAATTAACGGTATGCCTACAACTGCGCTCAAAGTAAACGTTNCAACGGCAACAGTTAACATGCCTTTTGGTGTAATTAANCCCATTTGAATACTTCTACTACCACCATTTAAACCTTCATTGCTATAATTATAATTAATTGCATCTGTTCCGCTTCTGTGATCAAAATAATCATTAGAAGTGTTGGTGCCAATGTGAAGAAGAGCTCCACCCAATAAGGTCAAGCCAAGCCAGCTCCAGCTTACCGTCTCACCCAGCATNGAAGCAACNGCCGCTCCNGCAAAAATTGGGACAAAGGTTGCGCTTAAAAAAGGAAGTCTCATTATCACCATCCACTTGAAAATTTTAGTGAAAAAACTAATTTTAGGACGCACTTCNTCAGCTGTTTTGTTTTTTAAAGGAGAGGTTACACCGCAATAACCTATATGTTCACCGTTTTTACCCTTTGTTGGTGTTATCTTAATTTTACTGGGGATTTCAATATTGTTTTTTCCGAGAAAAACNGTTTCCCCTTCCCATTCACCTTTCTCAACAGCTATNTTAAGCCAATTGATAACATGACCTAAAACAACTTCGCCCGGACTAAAATCGCTTACACGTTTTTTTCCAATAACATCTTTTTTAGAGTACCCAAATAATTTTTCAGCACCTTCGGAAAATGTTTCAACTTTTCCATCTAAATCACATGTTATAATGCTTTTAATTTTATCTTCCATAAGAATTTTATCTCACTAATTTGTTATACAGTTATTAATTGAGGATGGGAAGCTACTATGAATTATAAATAAATNAACAGGNTATTTAGTCTTCAGTTTCTGAAGAGGAGCTATCAGCTGTGACTACTTCTCCCCAGTAGGTAGGTGATGGGTTGATTTGCCAACTCACATTTTCATTTGTATGATATACTTCAGGCCCATCTCCAANCCTAATATTGCTGGAGGACCATTCCGCGTTCGATCTGCCAATGATTACTTCAGATAAAACCTTCTTTTCAAAATCCAAAAACTTGAGTTTTGCGCCAGTGGAATCATCAACCATAAATTTTTTCCAGTTATCTGGGTTTTTTGATACTAAAGATGTCTTTTTTAAATTCAGCATTGTGCTAAAAAAACTATTAATCGTATTTGATTTAACAGTCAATGAGTCGTGATCAATTATAGACCAATTTTCTCCATTATATGATAATAAAACTGTCTCTTTATCCTTTGATATTTCTACTAAAAAAATATCTGCTCGATCAATATTAAAAATTCGATCGCTCTTTGCATTATACCTTCCTTGTTGAGCGCTATTTATAAAAAAACCTATAAATAAAACAACAAAAGCTATGCCCATCCATTTCATTNCTTTACCCATAAAGCTCCTCCAAAATACTACTTCTATTCTTCTGTCTTCTGATGCGAATAAGACCAAATCCAATTATGAAGAAAGATGGGGCTGAAATATTTATCCATTTCCAGGTCTTTTTTGAAGCATCTGAAATATCCTGAAGAGGGCGAGATGTTATCTCTCTAGAGCGCAGAGCTATAAGGTCTTGATCACCAATTAGATAATCAATCGAGTTTAANATAAAAATATGGTTTTCAGGAGAACGACCTCCTCCGCCATCAGCCATGAACTCAGAATCGCTAACCAATATCACCTGATTGAGTATACCTGCAGAGCTTGTAAATTCAGATCTAGCTCCTAAAATCTGATTTGACTTATTAAACATTCTTATAAAGGGATTTTGTTGTGGGTCAGGGCTGAGATTGTAAGTACCTCTAAGCTCGCCTGATTGCTCAGATGTAAAGAATAAAGGAGTAAATTTGACACGCCCAAAGGAACTAGAGTCTTGCTTAATTTCGCTTGGAAAAATTAACTGCATCTGCTCTAACCCTGCAACAATAGGCTCCCCACCGTTGAAACTTCTAATAATTGGAAGCAAAGGGTATTCCATAGGGACATTCATTCGTATCGGTCCCATTTGCTGCTGGACATTTACCCTTCCACATATTTTGTCTGTAACTAAGTTTTCTTCAACAGTAAAACCGTATTTTTGCAAAAAATCAAAAATATCTGATTGAATTGGAACAGCTTGTTGAATCTGCAGATTGGTTTTGACTCGGTTTTGAGATACAAATAAATTTCCACCTCTATCCATAAATTGAGAAAGGTTATTTTTTTCTTCAGTATTAAGAGAATCGCTTATACCGCCAATTAAAATTGCAGATATATCTAGAGGGATAGACTCTTCTAATTTAAGAATCCTTACATCATAACGCTGCCTAAGTACATTTTGAATGCTTTGGTATTGTTCATTTTGTCCTTCAAATTGAGCAATTGCAATTGAAGGCTTATTGGTCTCAACAAGTTTTTTGATCTTTGTGGTGATCTCATATTCTAAACCTGTGGTTGTTTGAATAANCGGAAGTACTTCTTTATTATCTTCAAAAAGTATTGCCATACCCATCAATACTCGCTTGACTTCAACTTTATCATTTTCTATCACTTGAAGCTGAAGAGGCATAATTCCAGATTTTTGTGCTTCCTCCTCTAATTTATCTTGAGGAGCAAATTCAAACTTGATATTGCCTTTTGANATTGCAACATATTCTTCAAGGATGTCTTGCAAGTATCTTCTGTTGTTCGCGTATTCACCTGGAAGGTCATTGGAAAAATACACTTTCATTGTCAATAGGTCGTCAACCTCTTTGATGACAGATTTACTAGAAGTTGAAAGAGAGAACATATTATTATCAGTTAAATCTATTCTAAAGAAGCGACTGGTGGAAATTGAGTTTAACAGCAAAAGGATTGTAAGCAGCAAAACACCTGGAACCATTACAGACCTTTTTAGATCAATTCTTTTAAAAAAATCTTTCATTACTTCCACCTCCTTACTTCAAGCGTTTGAACAGTCAAGAAAAGGAAAAACCCAATCATAGAGAAAAAATAGATTAAATTTCTTGAATCAAGAACACCTCGTGACATATTTGATAAATGGTAGTCAATTGCCAAGAATTGCAACAAACCTGCAATAGANGCGGGTACAAATACTAAGGTCTTATCAAGCATGTAAAAGATCAACACCATGAAAAGACCAATAATAAATGCAACTACTTGATTTTGAGTTAAACTGCTAGCATAAATACCCATTGCAGCAAAAGTAGCTCCCATAAACGATAAGCCTAAATAGCCGCTAAAAAGGGCACCATAGTCAATATTTGTTCCTACGAATACCAGAGTAATGAGATGTATAGAGGTTGCAAGCAGTCCCAGCAAAATTAAGCAGAGCGCTGCGCTGAATTTTCCCATTACAAATTGATANTTACTTAATGGAAGTGTCGACATTGTTTCCATGGTTCCAATATCGCTTTCTCTTGATATTGANCCCATTGAAATAGCTGGAACAAAAAAAAGAAAAACTAAAGGGATTATATCAAATAATGATCGTAAGTCAGATTGACCAAAAAGGAAGAATCTATTTGTGAAAAAATAACCGTTCACAATAGCAAAAATAACTAAAAATATGTAAGCCATTGGACTATTGAAAAAGCCAATTAATTCACGATAAAAAATGGTTTTTATATTATGCACTTACACCACCCTCCATCGTTAAGTTTCTAAAAATATCTTCTAGGTCAGTTGTTTTAGGGCTCATTTTTAAAATCGACCATTTATTTTTTACGGCATATTTAAAAATTTCTTCTCGCGAATCTTTGTTTTTATCGTATTCATATTGAATAGTATNNATACTTTTTTCTTTTGAAGATGATACATATTTAACGCTGGGAAGAGATGCTTGGATATGCTTTATTGAATCAACTTTAGCTCCTTTAACTTCCATTGTTAGCAAAACATTACCCATGAAGCTTGTCATTAATTCTTCATTGGTGCCATTCGCTACAATCTCACCATGATTAATAATAATTATGCGATCTACCGTAGCTTGGATTTCTTGAAGAATATGACTCGACATAAATACTAATTTTTCCTTACCCAATGATCTTATCAAACCTCGTATTTCAATTATTTGATTTGGATCAAGTCCTGTTACCGGTTCGTCAAGAATNAGAATTTTAGGGTCATGGATCATTGCAGCCGCAAGGCCAATTCTTTGCTTATAGCCTTTTGAACAATCAGAGATATTTTTATGGACAACTCCCCTAAGACCGCACTGCTCAACAACCCTGGATAATGCATCTTTAAATTTAGAGCCTTTGATATTTCGAATAGATGCTAAAAATTCTAAATAATCATATACACGCATTTCTGCATAGAGAGGGTTTAATTCTGGTAGATAGCCTATTTGTTTTTGTATCTCATGGGTATCATCAATTATGTCTAGTCCNTTGACAGTAATTGANCCNTCCGTAGGGACTAAATAGCCTGTCATCATTTTAAGAGTAGTNGTTTTCCCAGCGCCGTTTGCACCCAAAAAACCNATAACCTCACCGTCNTTTAAATCAAACGATATNGATTTNACAGCTTCGACNGAACCATAATTTTTGCTTAAACCTTTAACTTTTATCATTTATCATAAACCTTTTTGATGTAAGTATATTTTCAAGATAATTAATTCTCGTACACATTTTTTTTAGAAAAAGTTCGAGCGAAGTTAAAATATCTTATAAAATTATTCAAATGTTCTGCTTAAAAAATTTCACGAACTATTTTTTTTATTTCAGCGGTATGGCTTGGACTGGATCCACAACATGATCCAATAATTTTAGGAGATTTATTTATATAATCTTTGATATTTTTTGAAAATAGCTTGTCACTAATTTTTAAATCCATCGCTCCATCAGGCTCCGGATCGGTAAGGCCAAGATTGGGATAAACGCCCCAATNAGAATCCCAATTTTTTAAAAAAAATCGTAAACTATTATTTGTTTTTTCAAATGAATTACAATTCAGTAACAAACAGTCTACGTACTTCTTCGAAAGACTAAAAATGTCATCCAAACTATGNCCAGATAGCAAAGATTTTTTTTCGTTTAAAATCATACTAAGCCATTTGGTTTTAAAATCTTTTGCCATCTTGATNGCAATTTTGATTTCTTCAATATGNCCCATTGTTTCAAACAAAATTATTTCTAATCCTGCCTCCCTAAACCATGATAGTGTTTCTCCAAAACTATCTTCTACTGCAGCTATACCTGGAAATAAACTTGGCTCATAACAATCCTCAACGGAGGTAATTGATCCTGCGATAATTGGTGCATTTGAAGCATGCGCAGATTCAACAGCTTTCATGAGACTGAGCTTTGCTCTTTCAGCAGCGCGTTTGCTGGAAAAACCGGCTCTGCGGTATGTCCACGAAGTAGATCTAAAGGTATTTGTGGATATAATATCTGCCCCAGCTTCAATATAGTCTTTGTGTATTGAAGTGACTTCATTTTGATGGACAATATTTGCTTCTGCGGACCAAAGAGGAAGAGGAAGATTTATGCCTCGGAGCATCAATTCAGTGCCCAAAGCGCCATCCAGAATTAAAGGGCGATTATTCGCAGGCATTTATGCATTCGNTCATAGTCTCAAAAGGTACTGTCCCTTGACAACCTCCCCATATGAACTGTTTGCATTTTTGGGATTCTGGGTCAAAATAAAAACGCGGTATAGCCGCCCTGCAAGGACCCGTATCTGGTTTGAGCTCGCACAAAACCCCAGATCTCATTAACATATCACTCTTCAAAGAATCAAAAATATTCTCATTATTTTTTGAATCATCGCATGAAATAAATATTGCGCACAAAAAAAATAGGACTGTATTTATTTTAACCAACTCATAAACCTCATAATTAAATAGACAAATAAATTTAATAAAACTAAAGATGAGAACGGGAAATAAAATCTAACATTTTTTGATTCAAATTTTAGGTCTCCGGGGAGTTTTCCTAACCAACCAAGCCTATCAGAAAAAACATTCAATAAAAACCCTATAACTACGGCAATTAAACCTAANATAATAAGCCATTTACTAAAGTCTTTCACGGTACTACACCTAAAATAATCTCGAAGGATAAAAGCCAGCATCTATCAGGTCTAAAATCTGAGATTCAACAAAAGGTTTGTCTTCCTTGTAAGTAACCCCGAACCAGGAAGAGCTGCTGTTCAACATCCTCACCCTTTCTTGATCGGTTTCAATTAAGTCATTTATTACTGATGGGATTAAATATTCACTTTTTACTTCTTTAGAGTGAAGATTTAAAAAAGCGCTAAATCCTTCCTCTAGATAAGAAAATAATTTTGGAGTAAAGCCCCACATATTCATTGATACAGGTTCCGAGCCATCTAATTTTAAAACTGANGAAGAAGAGATAGAATTTTCGTTCTTTTTTATATCATGCGTTTCGGAGATATTGATTATATGTTTATTTTTTGAAGTACAAATTCCTCTACTAACACCTCCAAAATCAGACAAAGTTTTATCTAACTCAAAAGCAACCATACTAAAATCAGCATTACTTCCATCTCTGTAAAATTCTGATAATAACTGAAAAGATTTTTTGCCATAAAAATCATCNCCATTAATTACCGCAAAAGGTTCATTGATAATTTTGGAAGCAGATAATATTGCGTGACCAGTCCCCCAGGGTTTTTTTCTATCATTTGGACACATAAACCCTTTGGGAATATCGTTCAGGTCCTGTATAGCAAATTCAATCCTTATTTTATCTGCATATTTACTAGTGATTTGCTTTTCAAAATCGGATCTAAACTCCTCCCTAACTATAAACACCACTTTATTGAATCCGGTTCGTATAGCATCATATACAGAATAATCAATTATAGTTTCATTATTTGGTCCTACAGGATCAAGTTGTTTTAATCCTCCGTACCTAGAGCCCATCCCAGCAGCCATTACAAGCAATGTCAAGTCGTGCATATATTTCCTAATTTAATTAATTAAATTAATCTATTCTGGTGCCATCTTCACTATGGATAATTATAGCGTGCCCACCTGAATCACTTATTGCTCTTGCAACATCCATCGCATTTTCAGGTGCATAAGCAAACATACATCCGCCGCCGCCTGAACCGCTTATTTTGGCACCTAATGCCCCTGCATCGATGCTGGCTTTTATCATATTATCAATTTTATTAGTACTAATTTTCAACAAATTTTTTAAAACACCATGATGCTCTGATAATAATTCCCCTATTTTATTGTGATTCAATTTGCTTTTATCTAACTCTTTCATGGCTTGGATTAAAATTTCCCTATTTTTCACTGTGGCTTCAAGCAGAACCTGTTCATGATGATTCAAGAGTGAATTACCATGCTCGAAATTGCAATTAATGAAATTTAATTCTGGATACTGAGAGTTCAATTTCTTCATCATTGCCAATCTATCCTCTCGGCATCGCTTGAGTATGTTTAACGTATCTTTTGATTGATTAGAGTCTCCCAATACAAACGCCCCTAAGCCTGAATTCAATTTTTTAATGAAAAAAGGTGTTTGTGAAAGGTAAATGCATCCCCCCAAAGCTGTAGTGTATTGGTCCATCATTCCTCCAGGCTCATCAAATTCTTGAACCTCAGCCTCGTAGGCTAATTTCCCAATAGTTTCATTATCCCAATTTGGAGGATTATCTGCTAAATTTGAAATTAATTTAATCCAACCAACGACAATAGAGGATGAGCTACTAACGCCCGCTTGAATAGGGATACTGCTTTCAATGGTAGATTCAAAGCCTTTACTAAAGATTAAACCTTTTTTCTTACAAACTTTTATTGCGCTTTTGAAATAGTCGCGGTCTTTTGAATAGTTTAATTCATTTAGTGAAAATTCTTCAACCTGATTAACATCGGGTAAATTGACGATTATCTTTTTATCGTTTCTTTCAATTGCACTAATTGACGAGCGCAACGAAATTGCGAGAGCAATTATAGGCAAACCTAGATAGTCCTGATGCTCACCAAAAAGACAGATTCTACCTGGAGTGGTTATTTTCATTCAGGTTTCTTTTTGTTCAGTTTTGAACCAAACTGCAAATAAAAAATAAGTACATATAAGAGACGTGATTATTAGACCCGTTCCAACTAAATGATTTCCATACACAAAACTACCTGTGCCTAGCAAAATAGCATATACCGATATACTGCCAAGAAGCATAGATAAAATACCTTTTGGGACGGACCAATCTTCAGTTGAATTTTTTTGTTTATATTTCTTCCAGCCAGGTCCACCTGGGTTTACAATTCTCACAAAACGCATTAACGTTTTATCGTCTTCAGGAGGAGTAATGAGTGTTGCAATAACCCATGTTATTGTAGTAAGCGATGCGCCAATGACTATTTCTTGCCAAGCCATAAATCTGTCACTTAAAAAATTGAAATAATAAGCTATTATTAAAGAAGAAATCATAGCAATAATTTCTGTGTATGCATTTATACGCCACCAAAACCATCTCAATATATATATTAAACCTGTACCTGCACCAATCATAAGTAGCAATTCAAATGCCTGAGATGCGTTGGTGAGCGATAGTCCTAAACCAGCCCCCATAATAATAGATGCAATTGAAAATAATCTACCAACAGCAACTAACTGACGTTCATTTGCAGATTTATTAATAAATCGCTTATAAAAGTCATTAACTAAATAACTTGCCCCAAGGTTAAGCTGAGTACTCATTGTGCTCATAAAAGCTGCAATCAATGAAGCAGCGACAAGACCCAGTAGACCTGGAGGCAGCAAGGTTAACATAGCAGGATAGGCAACATCATGTCCAAGTTTACTTGTAGGTAGATTTGGAAAAGTGGATTGAATATCTTTTAGATCGGGAAAAATTATTAAGGATGACAAAGCGATTATTATCCAGGGCCACGGACGTAATGCATAATGACAAATATTGAAAAGAAGTGTAGCGCCAATCGCATGATTTTCATTTTTTGCTGAAAACATACGTTGAGCTATGTACCCACCACCCCCTGGTTCAGCGCCAGGATAATAACTGGCCCACCACTGCACGGCAATTGGAACAAACATAACCGGTATCCATGAGTTTGGATCAGAAAAATTTGGGAAAAGGGATAGGTTGTCTCTCACGTTCTCATGGGTTACTAAGTTTTTAAGACCACCAATCTCTGGCAAACTAAGAATGTAAAGCATCGCAAAGATGGAACCGATCATTGCTAAAATAAACTGAACAAAGTCTGTAATAATAACTGCTCTTAGACCGCCGAGAGCAGAATAAGTTATTGTTACTGAACATGCTACCAAAAGAGTCAACCAACCTTCCCAACCAAGAAGTATTTCCCCAAATTTTATAGCAGCTAAGCTCACAGTACCCATAACAAGAACATTAAAAATTAAACCAAGGTACAAAGCTCTAAATCCTCTTAGGAACGCTGCAGCTTTTCCGCTATACCTTAATTCGTAAAATTCTATATCTGTCAAAACATTCGATCGTCTCCAAAGTCTAGCATAAACAAATACCGTTAACATTCCTGTTAATAAAAATGCCCACCAAGCCCAATTACCCGAAACCCCTTTTTGTCTAACAAGGTCCGTTACAAGATTAGGTGTATCGGTTGAAAAAGTGGTTGCAACCATTGAAATTCCAAGGAGCCACCAAGGCATATTTCTATCAGCTAGAAAAAAGGACTGGGTATCGGTGCCGGCTTTTTTTGAAGACCAAACTCCAACAGCTAACGCAACTAGGAAATAGATTGCAATAATTAACCAATCTATAGTTTCAATAATCATCTAATAATTATCATTTAATCCAAAGATAGATTTATTTGTTTTCCATTTTCCCCTGGTAAAATCAGGAATTTTTATGGATGCACTGTTTTGCTTGATAGACATCTCTGAAAGGGGAATAATACAACTCATACTTACAGCATCGTATACATCGATTACTGGTTTTTGATTGCCTTTAACGGACTCAACAAAAGCACGAATTATAAAAAAATCCATCCCGCCATGACCGCTATCACTAAGCGTTGATTTAGCTTCGGAAAACCTTTTCCAAAGAGGATGGTCGTATTTTTTTAAGTACATTTCATCGGCTTCCCATTTGTGAGATTTAGGACTAACGCCTTCAATGTAAATAGATTTAGAATCTTTCATCCACAGCCCCTTGGTTCCTTGAACTCTAAAATTTAGACTGTAGGGCCTTGGAGAATTTGTATCATGACTTAGTACTATTGTTTGACCATTTACGCATTTTATAAGTGTGGTCACTACGTCTCCAAGCTTGAACTTAACACTAGCGTTGGGGTGATCTACTCCACCGTTATCAATAATGTATTTGCTTAATCCTCTGCTTTGAGTTGATGTTGAAGAAAGATGAAGCATTCTGTTGCCTCTATTGATTTCAAGCATTGGACTAATTGGCCCTAAACCATGAGTGGGATATAGGTCAGCATTCTTATCAACAGAATGTTGAGTTCTCCATCTCGCTTCAGAGAATGCATTTTTACCAAACTCTACCCCTCCACCGTATGGTCCGTCCCCGTCATTAAATTTAACGTGACGCAAGTCGTGCTGATATCCTCCCTGACAATGAATAAGCTCTCCAAAAATACCCTGACGAACCATATTCAATATGGCCATTATATCTCTTCTATAATTCACATTTTCCATGATCATGCACAATTTTTTTGTTTTTTCAGATGTATTTACCAGATCCCAACAGTCGTCAATAGTCAAAGCTGCAGGGACCTCAACCCCAACATGCATATTATTATTCATCGCTAAAACTGACATTGGGTGATGCCATTCCCATGGTGTTGCGATATTAACCGCATCCAAGGATTCTTTATTAAGCATGTTTTGGTAATCTTCAGGTCCATTATCATAGACCCTAGGTTTTGGCCTTCCGGCTTTTGAAAATAATCTCATAGCCATTTCTATCATTCGTTGATCAATATCACAAATTACAGGAATGTCAACATCAGGTCTATCTAGCAATAACTTTATATTCCACTGTCCTCTCAACCCGGTACCAATAATTCCAATCTGAAGTCTTTCATTGGCGCTAAATAAGTTTTTGGGATATACAGCGCTTGCAATTCCAGCCATTGCAGTCGTTTTTAAAAATTTGCGTCTTTTCATTACGCTTTCCTTTANATTATTTTANAAGAAATCCNTCTTTTANGGGNTCNCTAGGGTCNANCCAAAANGTGCTTTTCCCNGTTATAGAAGCATCTCCNCCAACCTGAGGTATCACTCCTTCACANCCTCCAATNGANACNGTTTTTTTTGCAGAAACTGAAAAAATTGCNCCGGTAATACTCTCAATATAAATTTTTTCTCCTGTATTCAAATTTCCGCGACTATTTTCAACAGCAACTCTAGCGCTTACACCTGTTCCCGTTGGACTTCTATCGAGCTCTCCATCAGCAAATATACAAATATTTTTACTGTGACATTCAGGATTATCAGAATCATCAACAAAAATAGTGCCATACAAACTATTCATTTGTGGTTCAGTGGGATGCATGCAAACAACTTTGCTGGAGATTGCTTTTTTAATTTCTTTTCCTAAGCTAGTGATTTCATCTAAATATTTATGTTTGAGTTCAAGATTAAGATCTTTAATGCTTACAATAGCATAAAAGGCTCCACCGTAAGCTAANTCATATTTTATTTTACCGATNTCTGGCACTTCTATGATAGCATCCAACTCCTGAACAAATGAAGGNACATTCTCAAAATAAACTTCAACAAAATTAGTATCACTAACCCTCGCAAAAGCAGTAACTATGCCAGATGGAGTTTCAATTAGTATTTTTGTTGTCGGCTTAATAAGTGGTACAGTTTTAGTTTCTATAAAAATCTTTGTTAAAGCAATTATAGCATGACCACAGCCAGTTGAATAGCCATTATTATGCATGAAAATAACACCAATATCAGAAGTTGAGAATTCAGGATCAACTAACAAGGCTCCATACATATCGGAGTGGCCTCTTGGCTCCCACATGAGAACTTTTCTAAGATAGTCGTGATTTAACGACAACTCTTTTCGCTTTGATAAAATAGATGCTCCGTCAAGTGGAGGGAATCCCGATAAGATAACCCTTAAGGGTTCACCTCCAGTATGCGCCTCGATTGTTTGAATCTCTATCCAATCTGAAGGAGGGTTGAAATTTTCAAGTGTGCTTAATTCAATCAATATTAATCATTTATTGCGCTACCAAACTTAAAATCATATAAATTGCAAACGTTGCCCCCATTATCCCTAGAGAGACTTTCTTTGATTGAGACCATGGTGTCATATCAACAGGTGCAGGATCGCGCTGATCGCTAATCGCAATCTCCTCAGATGTTTTTGGTTTATACTTTCCTATTGCTAGCATTACAAAAACTGCCGTTATAAAACTTATGAAATACCCGTGAAGCCAATGAAGATCACCTGAGGCATCTGCAAAAAATTCTGGTACGTTATGCAAATTCTCAAATGAGAAGAAAGCGTAAATTACCATACCCACTATCATACCAACTTTTGCTGCAATAGCAGGAACATGCTTAGTTGTTATACCCAACAAAAAGATTCCTATAATTGGTACACTATACAATCCGTTTACCTTTTGTAGATACTGAAAGATTGACTGGGTTTGCGCTAACATAGGAGCAATTATTATTGATGCTATTGCAAGAAAAATACCAAATTGCTTGCCTGTTTTAACGATTTGATCACCCGAAGCGCTTTTGTTTATATAGCCCTTATAAAATTGCAGAGAAAATAAAGTTGATGCACTATTTAAAGCTGAATTAAAAGAACTTAAGATCGATCCCATCAGTACTGCTGCAAAAAGTCCTAACGACCAATCAGGTAAAACATACCTAACTAAAGCACCATAAACTTGATCCTGTCTACCAATCGGCAATTCAGTCATATGCAAAGCAATAATTCCAGGTAGACATAACATCAAAGGACCTACAAGCTTCATGCCGGATGCAAAAAGAACGCCTTTTTGACCTTCAGCTAAACTTTTAGCTGCCATCGCTCGCTGAACAATGACTTGATTCGTTGACCAATAAAATATTTGGATAAACATCATTCCAGTTAGTAAGGTTGGCCAAGGAACTGAAACTACATTACCTTCAAGATTTGTTCGAGTTAAAACCCTAAGGTATTCAGGTTTATCATTTAGGAGTGTCGAAACTCCACCTAAGAATGAGCCATCCCCTAAAGCTGAAAGTCCTAAAAATGGTATAGCTAGTCCCCCAACCAACAAACCCACTCCGTTAATTGTATCACTTACGGCAACAGACTTTAAGCCTCCAAATATAGCATAGGCGCTCCCCAGACTACCAATAAGTAAAATAATGAGCCACAAAGGGACATTTAAATTGAACATCCTTTCAAGGGCAAGAGAACCGGTATATAAAACTACAGGCAGCAAAACCGTAACATAGCCAAAGAGAAATAAACCTGAAACCATCGATCTGGTTGTCTTATCAAATCTTTTTTCTAAAAAAGCTGGGGTTGTTGTGAACCCGCTCGCTAAATACCGTGGTAAAAAAACTAGTGCAGTTGCAATCATCGCAAATGCTGCTAAGGCTTCCCATGCTAAACCAACTAGAGCTTTGTCTCCAAATACATCACCATTTAAGCCAACCAATTGCTCTGTTGAAAGGTTAGTAAGCAATAAAGATCCTGCTACAACCGGCCAAGACAAAGCCCGCCCACCAGTAAAATACTCCTCAGTAGCGCTATCAGATTTTTTCATTTTTTGAACAATTCTGTATGTAAAAAAAGCTACGGACAGAGTTGCAAATACAAATGTTACAATTGAAATTGTATTCATTGGATATTCCTCAAGATTATTTTAATTAGATTCTTCTTTTTGAGAGCTTATTTAAATCTACACCTACTTTGTAAGGGATCAATATAAATGAGTGCTCATAATATCCGGGATATAAAGTATATTTTTTCATTGGCTTTGCACCCCAACTATTATCACCTCCAACGCCCATTTGTCCATAATCAATTAGCCAATCTGTTTGATTTTTAGAACTAATATCAAGCTTACCGTGTTTTTGTGAACCTGGATAATAATCTAAATCCTCATATGGGTATTGATGAACACTACCATCAAATTGTGGCAAACCAACTGCCATTAATCCAATTTCATTGCTTTCCAATGCCATCCAGTAAACATCTGTTTTATTACCCGTTTCCTGGGGTCTTACATATTGAAAAGTCTGATCCCAAACCAAGCCTTTATAAAATCCAATTGCAGCAGATTGCTTTCTATCCCAATAAGATTCGTGCGGACCCCTACCAAACCAATGAATCTCCTTAAAGTCTCCAGGTAAAGTGAATTTAATTCCTATTCTTGGAATCTCTGGAAGGCTTTTACTTTCAACATCAATTTGTCTTTTGATTTTAATTTCTCCATCACTACCAATAGTATATTCAGTTTCAACGGTTGTCTTTGAAGTGCTATCTCTGTGTGTACTATTGATTATTATTTTGCTATTATTTTTGTCACTAGATAAACCAATTAGCTCCATTCTATTTCCAGCATCTTTCCATATTTCAGTACGACTAGGCATTTTGTTCCCAAGGTCATTGTCATTTGGTGCTCTCCAAAAAAATGGAACAATGGGTTTTTGTAAAAAATTTAAATTTTCAAAAATATAGTCTTCTAAAAAACCTGAATTTTTATTGAATGCTATGCTAAAGCTCGGACCATAAACTTTAATTTCATCTGGAGTTTCGGATAAACTCATCCTATAATTAGAATCATCGCTTTTGATTGCAAGTGGTCTATAAAAAGGAAGTTCGAATTGTTCCCAGGCAATTATATGTTTTTTTGGAATCAACGGTTTAGCATTTCTAGTCTTTGCTTCAATTGTAAGAAAATACCTCACCCCTTGACTAATAATTATATTTGATGTGTTGAAAAATATATCTTTTGATTGACCCGGATTCAATTTTAACGTGCTCAGTTTTCCAGAGGAAATGGTTTTATTATCTGCTTTGATATACCAGGTGAAATCAACATTATCGAAATTTAAAAAATTATAACTATTCGTAATTTTGATAACCCCTTTTTTTAAATCCAGTGGCTTAAAAGTAATTGGCTGGTAAATCTTTTTAACTTCATGAGCATGGGGATTTAAAATTCTATCTGCACTTACAAGTCCATTCGCACAAAAATTTGAGTCATTCTCAGCAAATTCAATACCAAAATCTCCACCGTATCCCCAATAATCCGTGCCGTTTTTATCTGTTTTAGCTATAACCTGATCTGCCCAATCCCAAATAAAACCACCTTGAAGAGATTCATGGCTATCGATTGCATCCCAATAATCAATTAAATTTCCTACGCTGTTTCCCATAGCATGTGCATATTCACACAAAATGAGTGGTTTATCCTTATTTAAATCAGCATATTGATTTATCTCTTCAACAGACTTATACATCGGAAAAACGATATCTGTATGACCTTTCTCTTTGGCTGGCTCATAAACTACAGGCCTAGAATCCTTTTTAGACTTCAAAAAATTATACAATTCTTCAAAGTTTTTTCCATCTCCAGCTTCATTTCCCATTGACCACATAATGATTGAGGGCTGATTTTTATCTCTTTCGTACATTCTATTCCCACGATCAAGCCATTGATTTAGCCATACCGGATCATCAGCTATATAGCCAAACCCTTTGGGGTGCTTCCCCATTCCATGGGATTCAATATTTGCCTCATCTACTACATATAGGCCGTACTCATTACACAACTCATACCAGCGTTCATGATTAGGGTAATGAGAAGCTCTAACAGCATTAATATTNTTTTGCTTCATGAGTTTTATATCTTTNATCATCGACTCTTCAGATACAGTCCTTCCTGAATGAGGGTCCCATTCATGCCGATTTACTCCACGTATAATTAACGGACTTCCATTTAGCAATAACTTGCCATTTTCAATCTCTACTCTTCTGAATCCAACTTGATGAGTGAAGGTTTCTACTAGCTTATCGTCTTTCATTAAGTAGAGCTGGAGTTTATATAAATAGGGTGTTTCTGCGCTCCAGGCTTTTACCCTACGAACTTTATGGTTTATTGATAAAGTTGAAAGAGAATCAATACCTACAAACTTAGTTGAGTCAAAAATAGTTCTNTTGCGTCTCATTGGGTCATAAAGTTTTGCNCGGAGACTTATTTTATTATCTTTTTTGAGTGAATTTAGTATATCAACATCAATTGAAAATAAACCTTCACTGTATGAATCGTTCAATGATGCGTTAATTGAAAAATCATCAACCCTAATTTTATCTCTGGCATAGATTGAGACATCACGTTCCAGTCCGCTTATTCTCCATGTATCTTGCCCTTCAAGGTATGATCCATCTGAATAACGATAAACCTCGATTGCTACTTGATTATCACCAGTCTGTATAAATTCAGTAACGTCAAACTCTGATGGTGTTTTTGACCCTTGAGCATATCCAACATATTTTCCATTGAACCAGACATAGCATGCTGATCTCACACTGCCCAACCTCAAGAAGACATCTTTTTTTAGCCATTCTTGGGGAATTTTCATTCTTTTTTTATATGAACCCACGGTGTTCATTTTGTGAGGGATGAATGGTGGATTTACTGGGAATGGATATTCTTCATCTAAATATATTGGATATGACCAATCTTGGAGTTCCCAGCTCCCTGGAACTATTATTTTATCCCAATTAGTATCATTATGACCCATTTCAAAGAAATCATCGGGTCTGTCTTTAATAGTTTTTGAGAATTTGAATTTCCATTGACCATTCAAAGAAATATAGTTTTTAGATTCAAGAGGGTTATTTATTTGAGCAAGTTTTTCAGTCTCATAAGCAACAAANTGCGCTTTAGGTGGAAGTTTGTTAATGGAAAAAATCGATGGATTCTCCCATTCATGTTTTCCGTGTTTTTCACATGAAATAAGGATGAGTAAAATGGGTAAAAATAAATGAATTATTTTTTTATTCATGCTCAATATTACTTAAAACCTCTGAAAGTTTTAATACTAATTCATCGGCATTTTCAGAATTAAAAACCATGGGTGGTTTAATCTTAATTACGTTACGATCTGGGCCATCAGTACTTAAAAGAATTTTTTTTCGCATCATTGCATTCACAGCTTTTTCAGCTTCTTTACTAGCTGGAGTGAGTTTAGCTGTGTCTTTGATTAATTCAATACCAATGAATAATCCCTTTCCGCGCACCTGTCCAATTAATGGAAATTCTTCTTGTAAATTTTTCAATTGTTTCAATAAATATTTTCCAACCTTGTATGCATTTTTTTGCATCTTTTCTTCTCTAATAACATCTAGCACTGCTTTNCCAACAGCACACGAAACAGGGTTACCGCCAAAAGAGTTAAAATACTCCATTCCATTATTAAANTNATCTGCGATTTCTNTTTTTGCTACNACAACAGATAGAGGATGACCATTACCCATTGACTTTCCCATTGTAACAATGTCTGGNTGAACATCTGCAGTTTCAAACCCCCAAAAATTTGACCCAACTCTCCCAAAACCTATTTGAACCTCATCCGCAATACATACTCCTCCCTCGTTTCGAACCAGATCAAAAGACTGTTTAAGGAATTCGTCAGGAAGAATTAGTTGTCCCCCGCAACCCATTATTGGTTCAACAAAAAATGCAGATAATTTTTTTCCATCTTTTTTAATAGATAGTAATATTTTTTTTAACTCTTCAAGATAGCCATTAAGCGCTTTATGTCCGCGATGCTTTCCTCGATAAGCATCGGGTATTGGCAGTGTATGAACATAGCTTGGAGGTCCGCTTCCACCCTTTGAATTGTGCTTATATGGACTGATTTCAATGAGCGAAGAGACATGTCCATGGTACGCCCCATCCAAAACTATTGTTTCCCTTGATTGCGTTATATTCCGCGCTAACCTGAGAGCAAGATCGTTTGACTCGCTTCCTGAGTTTGTAAAAAAACAAACATTTAAGTCCTCAGGTAAATAGCTCGTCAAATCTTTAGCATAGCTAACTACAGTTTCATCTAAATAGCGTGTATTTGTATTTAAAATCCCGTACTGCTCTTGCGCTGCAACAACTACTTTAGGATGGCAATGACCTACATGTTGAATATTGTTTACAGCATCTAGGTATCTATTATCTTTACTGTCGTAGAGATACTGCGCCTTTCCTCTAATAATATGTAAAGGGCTATCATACGATAAACTCAAAGATGGACTTAGGTATTTTTTTCTTAGCTGTAAAATTTGATTATGATTTAACATATTCACAAAGATCGCCTGACCATTTATGGATACTGTCATTCGTCATATTATTAAGAAAATTTCTAGCGCTGTCCTCAGAAATTGATATATAGTCATTATTAGGGAAAAGTTTTTTACGATACACTGACATATTAATTGTTACACACATCCTCAAACACATTAAATATACCACAGAGCAAAGGTCTTTGTCTGAAAGAGTTTTTGCTGAGCAGTATCCTTTCAGCAGAGAAGCAATAAGTTCAAAAGATTTCCTATTATTCATAGCAATATAAGCCATACATACCGCTGGCTCTAGAGCCTGCAAAGAAAATACCATATCACCAAAATCTATTATCCCTTTTATTTTACCATTTGAGCCAATTATAACATTATGATCATTACCATCATTGTGAATAATGCCTTTTGATAATTCATCAATATGATAAAAGACATTTTCTTTATAGGTCTTAATAAAAAACTCAATCAACAACCTATCATCCTCGCTCTGATTAATCTGATGACTCAGTACATTAACTTGAGCAGCATCCCAAATGAACGTCCTCGCAGCTGATCGATGATTAAAACCTGTCAAAATTTGATCTATTCTACCTAAGAATTGCCCTACGGAAAACAGCATTTGATTGTCTGGCTCTACATCTTTAAGGAAATCGCCCTCGATATATGTCAATAGTCGCGCATGGTATTTTCCACTAGGATCTTCGATAATCGTTATATCTTTTTTTTGATTTGATTCAATAGGGAGAGGCACTTCAATTTTTTCATCTTGAGAGGCAATGAACCTCAGTGCATTATTTTGCATTTCTAGGACTTTAAAATCTTCAGAAGAATTTGCAATCTTCATCACGTAAGTTTTTTCTTTAGATGAAACTTTAAAATTTAAATCCCTATCACTTGAAAGCTTTTCAATTGATGCAGAGAAACCATAATGATTGTAAAGGAAATCAAGAACTGATTCAGTAGAAATTGTGGGCGGTGGTGTTACAAATACGTCCGACAAAATTAATAATTCTTATTCAAGATATTTTAGAAGGAATGAAAAAATAAAGAATTGTTCCAAAGATAATTGCAAGAAATCCTTTAGCGGAGCCCAAATCCGATGGAAGAAATCCTGATTCTTGTAGCCAAGATAAAACTGCAAACATTATTCCAAAAGAAGATAAAAATAACCAAATAATTTTTTTCATGATTGCATTAGGGATTCTATATCATCTACCGTCTTTGGTATGTGTGGACCTAGCATACGGTAACCCTCATCAGTAATAAGTATATTATCCTCAATCCTAATACCTCCGAAGTTTTCAAAATCTTCCAATGCATTGTAATTTATAAAATTTGAATGTTTGTTCTCACTTTTCCATTTATTCATTAAGTGGGGAATAAAATAGATTCCAGGTTCAACCGTTAAAGCAAAACCGGGAACAAGTTCTTTTGAAAGCCTTAAGTATGCCAAGCCAAATTGATCACTTCTATTTGCTTCATCATGATACCCTACAAGATCTTCGCCAAGACCTTCCATATCATGCACGTCAAGCCCTAGCATGTGTCCTAGTCCATGAGGGAAAAAAAGAGCATGCGCCCCTTCTTTTACAGCATCATCAGGACTGCCAGACATAATACCCATTTCGGTCAAACCTTCAACAGCTTTTTTAGCTGAAGCAAGGTGCGCTTCTTTGTATGAGGTGCCTGGCTTACAGAAGTCAAGAGCAACCTTTTGCATATCATGTACTAGATTGTAAATCTGTTTTTGGATATCTGAGAAATAGCCGCTGACTGGAAAAGTCCTAGTTATGTCACTCGCATAATATAGCGGAGACTCTGAGCCAGAATCGTTTAGAGCTAATTGACCGGACTCCATTGTATTTGTATAAACGTTATTATGGAGAATTTCTCCGTTTACAGTAAAGATTACAGGATATGCCATTCTTCGTCCTTTTTCAAGAGCATAGCCCTCTATCTTGCCTACAATAGATTGCTCTGTTACTCCGTGACGAGTATACTTCATAGCAATTTTGTGCATTTCAGCTGTTACGTCCAAGGCTAATTCTATTTCCGCAACCTCTTCTTTTGATTTTATTGAACGCTGCTTAATGACATTGACTACTAATTCTTTGGATGAGGAAAAGTTTTGTGAGTTGATTATCGACCGCAGAAAAGATCTTTGATCTTCCCTATAGTTTGGTAGTGTGTGTATTTTATTTTTAGTGGATAAAAATTGACTCAGAAAAGAATTCTTTTCAACGTGCTCGATTCCAGCTAATTCCGACATTTTCTTTACAGTAATTCTTTCACCTTCCCAGACTATGTCATCAATATCAATATCATCTCCAAATAAGGTGGTTTCTCCGCTTGGCACGTCAATCACCATATTTAAGTTTGGATGATCTAAGCCACTGTAATATAAAAAATTACTGTCCTGACGAAATCTTAAAGTATTTGATAGGTAATTCATTGGAACTGGCATATTTCCTAAAAGAAGAATTACTCCTTCATTGATTTGATCGCTAAGCGCTCTTCTTCTAATTATATAAGTACTTTCATCAAACATGGCTAATTATTCTCCCAAAGAATTTTCTTATACTTCTAAACTAAAATATCCAACGGTATTTGTATAGATAATAAACTACGTATACAAAAACAAACGAGTACATAAAAAAGATGAATAAAAGTACCCATTTGCTTGATAATTTTTTAGTTTCTTTCATTATTAAAATTAATTAGTAAATCCTACCCACTTAGGAATAATTTTGAATAAGGATTACTTATTAAATTAACAATAAATTTCATATAATAATGCACCCATTAAGAGAAGTCATCAAAAATAAAAAGCTTTTATCTAGCATTGCAGATAAATATGGAACACCGTTGTATGTTTATGATAAGCAGAGAATTCATGACAATGTTATTACGCTGAGCAGCGCACTATCAAAAAGCTTTGATAATTTTCATATTTGCTACGCAATTAAATCAAACAGCAATCCTCACTTAATTCGCGTCATGCGTGAATCATTTTCAGATATTGGAGGAGATTGTTCAAGTCCTGGTGAAATTTATGCTGCAGAACTTTCAGGAATTAACCCATCAAAATGCATATATACGGGTAACTATGAATCTGAAACAGATTTAANAGAGGCCCTTAATAAAGGCTGCAATATTAATCTTGACGACCTTACTTCNCTAGATAGACTAAAAAAGATTGGTATTCCCGAGCGACTATCGTTTAGAATGAANCCTGGNTTTGGCGGAGGGTCTTATTCAGGTATAATTACAGGTGGTAGAGATGCTAAGTTTGGAATACCTGCTGAAAAGATAATTAAAGCCTACAAAAATGCGATGGATCTCGGAATTAAGCGCTTTGGGTTGCAATGTATGTGCGGATCCGGAAATTTGGATGAAAAATTTTTCTCCGAAGTACTCTCTGCTATTTTAGATAATGCTAAACGAATTGAAACCGAGCTTCAAATAAATTTTGAATATATAAGTATGGGTGGAGGATTCGGTGTTCCTTATCAAGATGAAGAAGCAGCCTTAGACTTTGATAGAATGTTTGCAAAACTATCAAGGATCTATTACTCGGCTTACCCCGATAAAGGTTCTGCCCCCTCCTTCTGGCTTGAACCTGGTAAATCAATAATAGCCGATACTGGATTTATTATCTCTAGCGTGACTGGCTTGAAGGAGAGTTATAAAAATTTTATAGGCATTGATGCAGGAATGGAGACGTTAATGCGGCCAGCTCTTTATGGCGCCAAGCATCGAATGTATAAGGTTGGTGATCATGGGGATAACGAAATTACGGTCGATTTTACAGGTCAAATTTGTGAAAATACCGATAGAATTGCTACAGATCGACAATTTCCATTTGTAGCTCAGGGNGACTTAATTGCTATTATGGATGCTGGTGCATATGGCTACTCAATGTCACATAACTTTAATACCCGTCCGAGATCTGCTGAAATTTTATTAGACAAATCTTCCTTTAGTGAAATACGAAAACGAGAAACAATTGAAAATATATTTTCACTTTGTTAATTATATAAGATTAGCTTTTCTGTTTATTTTTTCTTTTGGGATATCCCAACAAACCTACAAAGGTATTCACCAGCTAGAACTTGAATACAATAATGAAAATTTTGTTGAACCGCTTTATAAGACATACTCCGAACCTGCAAATCCAATTACACAAATCAACAAAAATACCTCAAGAAAGGTTTTTGGCTATCACCCCTACTGGCAAGGAACAAAATGGCAAAATTATAATTTTGAACTTCTTTCAACCATAGCATACTTTTCTGCTGAGTCAGATGAAAATGGTGAATTAATTGATCTTCATGGTTGGCCTGCAACCGATTTAATTAATAAGGCACATGATAATGGTGTTGAGGTTGTTTTAACGGTTACTCTTTTTTCAAAGACCAAACTCGAGACGCTTCTCAGCAGCAATGAAAACAGAAAGCGTTTAATCGATAATTTGAAATTTGAAATTGAGCGCGCTGGTGCCGATGGTGTAAATATTGATTTTGAATCATTTCCTGAAAGTCAAAAATTAAATTTAATTAAATTTGTTAAGGACTTGCGCTCATCTTTAAGGTCATCAATTCCAAATGCGCAAGTTACACTAGCTACGCCTGCTGTTGACTGGAACAATGCTTGGGACTTTAAATCCCTTGCCAATGAAAGTGATGGACTCTTCATTATGGGATACGACTACCATTGGAAAGGAAGCACTCTTACCGGTCCTGTAGCACCACTTACAGGTGGCTCATATAACGTATCGAACACGATTAATACCTACCTATCTGTTACAGAAAATAATCTNGATAAAATAATACTCGGCGTCCCTTACTATGGCTATTCTTGGCCATCCTTATCGGGAGAAAAAGGTTCCAATACTACAGGTACAGGTTCTGCGGAGCTGTTTTCTTCTGCTGAGGCAAAAGCGCTTTCTTATGGAAAAAAGTGGGATGCTTCATCTCAAACCCCATGGTATAGATTTCAAAATNCGGACTGGATCCAAACTTGGTATGATGATAGCTTATCTCTATCAAAAAAATATGACTTTGTAAACGCAAANAATNTCGGTGGGATTGGAATATGGGCACTAGGTTACGATGATGGCTACAATGAACTGTGGGGTGCCCTTAGAGACAAAATTACAATCAAATCCAGTCCATCGATACCGGCAAATTATTTTGTTGAGAGCCTAGGGGGTGGTATGGTGAGTGTTAATTTTTCTAATGATGAAAATGCGATAGACTACGAAGTGGTTGAAATTATTTCAGATTCAACCCAAGGACGTATAGTTGGGAAGTTTTTAAAAAGTCCAATTTTAATTCAAGGCTTAAAAGATAACACTCCATATTTCTATAAGGTTCGAGCCTCAAATCAATTTGGATTTAGTGAATTTACAGAATTACTTGGGTCTACTCCTTCACCTGCCAACTCTAAAGTATTAATCGTGAATGGATTTGATCGTGTAACTGGAACAACAAATACTTTTGATTTTATCCTTGAACATGGCAATGCAATTTATATTAATGGCTATTCATTTGATGGAGCTTCAAATGAGGCAATTATTAATGAAAAAATAAAATTAAATAACTATGAAATAGTGGATTGGATTTTAGGCGAAGAAGGCGCAGCAACTTCTGCTTTTGATGAAAAAGAAAAAGCTTTAGTTCAAGANTATATCTTAAATGGTGGTAGACTTTTAGTTTCAGGTTCAGAGATAGGTTACGATATGTCTGAAAAAGGAAATAATTCTGACAGGATATTTTATGAAAANATTCTAAAAGCAGAATATGTAAGCGATGCTGCTGGTGGAACTAGCGGGGTATATGAAATTGAAGGAGTTACTAATTCTCTATTTAATGGCTATACATTTAATTTTGATAACGGTGAAAATGGAAATTATGATGTTGATTGGCCTGATGGGATTAAACCTGCTGGAGATGCAGTAAGTATTTTGAAATATAGGGGTGTAGATTATGAAAAAAGNGGCGGTGCTGGAATAGCGTTCAGGGGAAACTTTCTCAATAGCAAAACACCTTCTGGGATTATTTATCTTTCTGTGGGATTTGAATCAATTTATCCTGAAAAAGTTCGAACCGACATTATGAAAGAAGCTTTACAGTTTCTAGAGGCGCCAATCGCATCAGTTATCGATTACGATCCAATTACTCCGGACGGATTAAGTATTTCTGCATTGTATCCCAATCCGTCCAATAATTCAATATCNATAGAGTTCAAGGTAAAAGAAATTTCCCCAATTGCTTTTTTGACAATTACAGATTTATTGGGGCGAGAAGTGTTTAAGATGTCTGCTCTATCGCTTCCAACAAAAATTCAGCGTTTCAACTGGAACGGTTTAATAAAAAATGGAAATAAAGCTCCTTCCGGTGTTTATATAGTGTACCTATCTCAAGGAGATAAAATAGTAAATAAGAAGTTTACGCTTTTAAAATGAGACCTAAATTTTTCTTTATAGGATTTACTATCCTTATATCTTGTTCGAAACAATCGCAAACCCCTCAATCTATTCACAAAGTTCAAAATAATGACCAAAAAGAAAAACCCATGGTCAATCTATCATCTGTAAAGCTAGGCCTTGATGTTCTTCTTGATGAAAAAATAGAATTAATCACAAATAAGAATATTGGATTGGTCACAAATAATTCAGGAATAGATAGCAAAGGTATTTCCAATTTTGAACGTCTNATGAGGACAAAAAATATTACTATAAAAGTGATTTTTTCTCCTGAACATGGGTTGTTCGGTGAAGCCGCTGCTGGGGAAAAAGTTAATTATGATGGTCAGATCAAAACCCTTCCAAAAGTAATAAGTCTTTACGGAAACAATCGCAAACCAACCGATATTCAGTTGGAGGGAGTTGATATAATCATTTACGATATTCAAGATATAGGTGCGCGCTTTTACACCTATATCTCAACGCTTGGCCTGGTAATGGAAAGTGCAGCAAAATCAGGCATAAATGTTTTGGTGCTTGATCGCCCAAATCCTATTACTGGTAATATAACTGAAGGTCCGACTCTTGATTTAAAATATCAAACTTTTGTAGGATATTATCCAATACCAACACGATACGGGCTAACCGTAGGAGAGCTTGCGCTCATGATTAACAATGAAAGATGGATAGAAAATCAACCCCAATTAGAAGTCATAAAAATGAAAGGGTGGACAAGAGATCTTTGGTATGACCAAACTAAACTTCCCTGGATAAAGCCATCTCCAAACATACCCGACCTAAATACAGCAATCATTTATCCAGGTATGTGTTTATTAGAAGCAACTAATCTTAGTGAGGGNAGGGGAACTAAAAAGCCATTCAAAAAGTTTGGAGCTCCATGGATAAATAAACAGGAACTAACCCAAGAATTAAACAATCTCAATCTACCCGGGGTAGTCTTTAAGCCAATAACTTTTATACCTACCCCAATAAAAGGCATGTCAAATAATCCAAAATATAAAAATCAAGTATGTCATGGAGCGGAAATAATTCTTACAAACCGAGATAAATTTCTCAGTGTTTTTACTGGGATGAGTATCATTAAAAAAATTAATGAAAAGTATCCCACTCAACTAAAAATAAAAACCTCTGGAATGAATAGATTGTGGGGAAATGCTGAATTCTCCACTCAAATGCAATCCAATGATTTATATCAATTTTATGCACCACTTAAAAGCTATAACAAAATAGCAAAAAAATATTTTCTTTATGAATAAACTGTTATTGCCTATTGCTACTATTTTCATTGCGGGCTGCCTCACTCCGCAACTATATACTACTAATGGTCAATTCGGTGAAAAAAAGTCAATTACGAAAATCATTAACGACTCTGGGTTGGAAACAAATATTGGAATAAAAGCTGTATCTCTTAAAACTGGAAAAACCCTTTTTGAGCTAAATAGCAATTCATTATTTAATCCGGCAAGCAACAACAAATTGTATACAGCTATTGCGGCATTAAGTATATTGGATACTAGCTACAGATTTAAGACTTCTGTTTATGGGGAAAAAAATACAATTTATCTTGTTGGTGGTGGAGATCCTGATTTAGAATTATCTACTCTTGATTCACTTTCGAAGATAACAGCAAAAAAATTTCCATCAGCTAACGAACTAATACTAGATGATACAATAACTGACTCACTAGTTTATGGACCAGGCTGGATGTGGGATGAAGGGGATGAATGGTATTCTGCTGAAGTAAGTGCACTTTCTGTAAATGACAATTGCGTTGATTTCATAGTTAATCCCACATACCCAGGTTCACCTATTAACATTGAAATTCATCCAAAATCAAACTTTTATAATATAACTAATACTGGAACTACTATTAGTGATACATCAGAATATGTGGAATTAAAAATTATCCGGGACTGGAAAAATAATAAGAACTCATTTCATGTCTCTGGAGCAATTATGGATACAACTTCAATTGATACAGTTATTCGAAATATTAGTAACCCAACTTTATTNACAGGTAGTCTTTTTGAACAGCTATTAATACAGAACGGTTTACGCATTAATAAAACCGGCAAAGGATCAAATTCAAAATCTAGCTCATTAGNAGCAATACACTATTCCAATACGCTTTTATCTTCACTTGAAAACCTNATGGTAGAAAGTGATAATTTGACTGCNGAATTATTGGTGAAGATGATGGGTCANGAANTGACAANCAAACAAGGAACTTGGCAAAATGGCTTATTTGCAATGCGAACTTTTTTCAATAATAANGTAGGAATAGACACTACAACTTTTTCAATTAACGATGGCTCAGGAGTTTCGCGCTATAACTATTCCAGTCCCGGTCATTTTACTGATTTATTAGCCTGGGCTTACAATGACCCAAAGATTAAAAATAATTTATTAGACATCCTATCAACAACNAATTATAAGTCTACGCTTGAAGANAGAAATCTTCCTGAAGGTATATTCGCAAAAACCGGATCATTNTCTGGAGTAACGACTTTCTCGGGCTATATTTTAAATGCAACTTCTGAACCCATTGCGTTTTCAATTTTAATGAACGGCTATAAAGGGTCATCGGCTCCATATCGAGACCTTCAAGACAAAATAGTTACAACGTTAGCGCGTTAAAATGTACAAGCCGATATTCGTAGCTATTCTATTTCTTATAAGTTGCTCAGAAAAACCAATACTTGATCCTTATATCATTGTTTTAGGAACAACTCAAGATGGCGGTGCACCTCAAGCTGGATGTAAAAAGAAATGTTGTATTAATCGATGGGCAAACCCTAAAAAAGAATTTTTTGTTACTTCACTAGGCGTAGTAGATCCAAATTCAAAAGAAGCTTGGATGATTGAAGCAACACCAGACTTTCCGCATCAATTAAAAAAGCTTTCAGATGAAAATGAAATTAAGGGTATTTTTATTACTCACGCGCATATTGGACATTACTCGGGTCTAATGTATTTAGGGAGAGAAACAATGGGGTATAAAAAAATGCCCTTATTCCTCGGACCAAGAATGACAAATTTTATTAATACAAATGCTCCATGGAGCCAGCTCGTAGATTTAAATAACGTTAGTATCAACAAAATTAACAAAGACAAAGAAATTAAATTAAATAAAAGGCTCACCATTAAGCCTTTTACTGTTCCTCACCGAGATGAATTTTCCGAAACATATGGTTTCCAAATTATAGGTCCAGATAAATCGTTAATTTTTATACCCGATATTGACAAATGGGAAAAATGGGATNTTGACGTTTTACAAAAGATCAAAGAAAATGATTATGCATTATTAGATGGAACATTTTTTGATGAAAAAGAACTGCCTGGAAGGGATATGTCTGAAATTCCACACCCATTTATTATTGAATCAACAGAATTTTTTAAAAAAATAAAAAATGATGTTAATATAAATTTCATTCATTTAAANCANACTAATCCTATTCTAAATGAAGAATCAAATTTTCGAAAACAATTAAGTAAAGACGGTTACGGTTCAGCTAGTCTATTTCAGAAATTTGATTTATAAATAAATCGAATAATTTTATCTGCAGATATCGTTGTAAGAATATTTATTGATGCAGAAATAAATATGAAACCTGTCCAAGCAAGCCCATATTCTTTTAAGATGAATACCGATACAATACTTATTATTAGTCCAGTAATTAGGCTAATAGATGAAAAATCACGCTGAAACTTGCTTAATAAAAATAGCCCGAGTAGTGCTCCATATGTAAATGATGCGATTTGGAGACCAACAATAATTACAGCAGAGTCGCTTTCATCAAATAATAGTGCAATACTTATTAAAACTGTACCCCAAGCTAAACTGACTAAACGTGAAAAAGTCACATCTACCCTATTCTCAAACCAGTCTGTAACTGTAGATGATGCTAATGAATTTATCGATGAGCTAAGCGTTGACATGGCCGCAGATAGAACTCCAGCTAGCAAGATACCGCGTATACCTACNGGAAGATAATTAACAATGAAATGTGTGAATTCACGGTCTTTCTGTATATCAGTNTCTCCAGTAATTAAAAAGATTAATGAGCCAGCAAATAAAAATATGGTAAACTGAATAAAAACAAAAACTCCACTNGCTATCATTGATTTTCTTGCTGATGCTAAATTGCGTGTGCTTAAAACTCTTTGAACCATCATATGGTCAATACCGTGCGATGAAAATGAAAGAAAAGCTCCCCCCAAAACAGCACTAAAGAAATAATAAGGATTATAAAGAAGATTACCATCAAAATTAAAAATTTTCATCTTATCGGAATTTGATAAATCTGCAATAACATCACTAAAAGGAGTATCCAGAAGATCAAGAGCAATATAAATCGAAATTAATCCACCAAGTAGATACAGCAAGAATTGAATGCTGTCAATCCAAATTACGGTTCTTAGTCCCCCGGACAAAGTATAGACTAGCGTGACCACTCCAATAATAAAAACAGCTAACTCGATGGACCATCCTGTAATTACCTGTACAACTACTGCGGTTGCTAAAAATCTAACTCCGTCTGCCAAAACACGAGTTACTAGAAAAATCAATGAAGCAATTTTTTGAAATACGGATCCAAATTTATTGCCAATTATTTCATAAATTGACACAACGCCGTCCTCAAAATATGCAGGTAGTAGAAAGATGCTTACCAGAACCCTACCAATCATATAGCCAAATCCTAGCTGCAAAAAAAACCATTCGCCCCTATATGCTAAACCTGGGAGACTAATGAACGTGAGCACAGAAGTTTCTGTAGCAACAATAGAAAGCATAGAAATAGGCCATGGTAGATCTTTTCCAGCTAAAAAATAGTCACCCGAAGATTTGTTTCTATTAACCTGCCAAATTCCATACAATGAAAAAGAAAGTAAAAATAAAATTACGATGAATTGATCAATCCAATGCAAGCAANTAACTTTCTAATGGGTGAAAAGAAAAGAANATAACACCATCAAAACGAGGTTCATCATCTGTAAAATAATAATCTAAAAAATCCATCTGAACGGTTTTACCAAACTCTTGNGAGGCGTGTATAATATCCTTATTATCAATNATAATTCCTTCGTGAGCAATTACCAAACCCATTTTAAAATATGACTTTTTTACAAAAGCCACTCCTGTTACACTTGGAATTTTCTCCAATAAACCAGGATCAATCATTTGGCTTGGTATAAATTTAATTGAAATCTTTTTACTCCATTTGATGTCCAAAAATTCGTCACCATTTTCTTTTTCATTTAATGTCAGATCAATTTTTTCAAACTTGTTAGACTGAAATAAGTTTTCCGTGATGTTTTTTGTAGAAGGATTTTCGAGCAACCTATCTGTTGTAAAATGCCATCTCTTATTGTAACGAGGAATATGATTTCCATCTGAATCAGATTTATAATGAATTTTAATAAGATTGGATTTAGCTTCGCTCCAGCTATTACTTTGTGCGCTTGCTAAGCTTGTAAGTATATGGACTGTGCAGTCAGAGACGTCCATTCTAAAAATTGGATCAGGATCAGGTTGAACTTCTTCGCCAAGGCAAAATATTTTATAGGGTTTTCCAATTTGCCATTTAGAGAAATATTTTAGACGATCATAAAAATCAGGATACCTATTTCCAAATTTTTGCAAAATATTTGAGAATTCATTCTCATTTAAAGTCCACGGTTTTGGAAGATCTTCAATCCATTCATTATCCGATTTACAGCCCACGAGNGATAAGCATAAAGCAAGATAAAGAGATAGGTAAATATTTTTATTGTTCAATTTTTTTCCATTTTTCTCTTAACTCAAGATTTTCATTTTGTTGTTTAAACCCAACTGATTCATAAACTGACGAATGTAAGCGCTGCCTCCAATCAAAATAGCTTTTCCTCTTATAAGAGCGATCCGGATGAACAGCATTTGTTAAAAGTATTACAAACATTTGGTTTGCTCTGTCAATCCAAATCGATGTTCCCGTATACCCTGTATGTCCATAACTATCATCTGAAAGATAAATACCGCCAGATGCTTTTCCTGATGGGGTGTCCCAACCTAACCCATACGATGAGCCGGTGGTATTATTGGATTTANAGGTAAACTCTTTAATTGTATCCTCATTAAAAATCCTTTTCCAACCATACCTTCCTCCATTGAGCATCATTTGAGAAAAAATGGCTAAATCCTTTGCAGTTGAAAATAAACCAGCATGCCCGGCAACGCCGTTTAAGCTGTATGCGTTTTCATCNTGCACAAATCCTTTAATCAATTCTTTATGAAAAATACTATTTTCAGTGGGGACAACTCTGTTAAGCTTGCTTGATGGTGGATTATAAAAAGTTGAAGACATGCCGAGTGGATTAAAAACAACAGAATCTACATAAGCACTCAATGATTTTTTTGCCACGCTCTCTATTACCTTACCTAGGACAATTAGACCTATATCAGAATAGATCGTAGAGTCATTTAGCCCTATGACTGGCTCGGTATTAAATACNGAATCCAATCGGGACTGATAAGANCCTTCTATTTTAAAGTATTGTTTGAATGGAGGAAGACCTCCTGTATGAGTGATTAAATTTCTTATTGTAGTATTTCTTTTTTGCTCAAAATACTTTTTTTGTTTTCCAATGAATTCAGGAACATAACTCGTCACTTTATCATCTAAATTCAACTTTCCTTCTTCAATAAGATTCATTAGAGCAGATGTTGTCGATACAACTTTAGTTATTGATGCAAGATCGAAAATATTTCCTTTTGATACAGCTTTTCTCTTTGAATAAGTATGATGCCCTACCGCTTCATGTAAGAAGATATTGCCATCTTTAGCCGCAAGAATAACTCCCCCCGGAAAAGCTGTATCTCTGACAGCTTGCTCAAGAAGACTTTTTATCGGATTAATGTTTGCGCCGATTTCTTCAGAGCGAATTCGGATTAATTCTGTAGCTGGCTCAGACATATTTTCTTTTTGCTTCCAGGGCAGAGGCTCAATAATTAGACCTATTCCTCTATCGGCAATTTCAGGAATTGAAACAGGTAGAATACCGCTAGCACCTTTTTTACCCATCAAAAAATCAGCGACAGCATTCTGCATGACACTACTGCCTTTATAAGCACATATATATACAGGTGCATTAGGAAAATCCTGTATTAAATACGGACTTCCAAAGCTCGTAACAATCAACCTGTTCGTTTTTAAGATCAATTTTTTGATCAGATCAGCTTCAACTTTTGGTAAGAAAATATTATCTTTCCACTCCACTGGATTCGCAAAAGCATTAACAAGCACTATCGTGTTTTTTGGAATTTNATCAGTAATATAATTTGCTATAGCNAGGCTATCAGATTTATCAATTTGAAAAGATTTTATATTGCGCTTACCTTGCCGAAGTTTTTTCGTCAGACTGCTTTCGGTGTGATTATTCGGTCCATCATACAAATCAATNACATATATACTCTCGTCAAAATCTGGTGAAAGAGGTAGAATATTATTATTATTTTTCACAATAGTAATCGATTTTGAAGCAATTTCTTCTGCGATATCAAAGTTTTCCTCTTTACCCATCATTCTATGTGTTTGGTCTATATTTATAAAGCGATCTTGGTGTAAGCCGATTTTTTGTTTCATCTTTAAAATTTTTAGTACGGATGAATCTATTCTGCTTTCTTTAATTATATCTCTTAAAACAGCTTGCTCAACAAGATCGATGGATTCTTTCATTTTATTATTTTGAATTATTATATCCGATCCTGCTTTAATTGTTGCAATTAAAGCATAAGCATCGGAATAATTTTTGATTATACCACCCATACCCATAGCGTCAGTTATAACGACACCTTCAAAGCCTAAACTATCTTTTAAAATATCATTTATCCAGAAAGTTGACAATGTTGCAGGTTCATCAGCATTCTCTTGATAATCAGGTGCATTAACGTGGGCAACCATTATCGCATCTATATCAGATTTTATGGCATTTGCAAAGGGTGGTATTTCAATACTCCACAATCTTGAAGAGTCGCTGGGTATTTGAGCTAATGCGGAGTGAGAGTCTGTTTCAGTATCACCATGTCCTGGAAAGTGTTTGGCTGTAGTTAACATTCCATAATCTTTAAGTCCTTGAATAAACTCTTTTGAATAACGATGTACTGAATCTGGATGTTCTCCAAAAGACCTAGTATTAATAATTGGATTTTTTGGATTGTTATTTACATCTACAACCGGGGCTAAGTTAAAATGAATTCCAACCGAGCGGCTCTCTTCTGCTGATACCATTCCAGCCTTGTAAGCGTATTTTGCATCACCTGTAGCAGCTATTGCCATCATTGGAGGAAGCGTTACAGCGCCNTTATATCTTCTTCCTAGACCGGACTCTATGTCAGCTTCAACTAATAGGGGTATTTTTGATAACTTTTGCATTTTATTTAAAATAGTNAATGCNCTTCCAGCTTCTCCAAACCAAATATGAACTATCCCAACTCCGTCAGAGCGCAAAAGACTTTCAATTTCTTTCCATTCTTCACTATCAAAGTTTATAAACTTCATATTCATNCTGAATACCATCATTTGAGCTATCTTTTGACGAAGAGTTAGTTTTTTTAATGTATCTANAGCCCAATCTGGATTATTTGAAGAGACTGTCCCNAGNCCAGAGCAACCTAAAAAGATCGTNAAAAACAATAATATAAAATTTTTAAACATATGATTACAAAAATTAACTTTACTTCCCNGTTTAAATCTTTAACTTTATTAAATTTACGCTATGAATAGCTTGCCCTCAAATATATCAAAATTAATTGGACAAATGATTATGGTTGGAATTAAAGGACATGACAGGGAAGCTGCATATAATTTTTTTGAAAGAAATCATCAATATCATGTTGGGGGAATCATTCTTTATGATGAGGATATAACTACAAATCCTCCTTCGCTACACAACATACGATCGCAACAACAACTTTCTAGTTTTACAAATCATCTCCAACAATTTAGCTCCAATCCTTTACTTATTGGTATTGATCAAGAAGGCGGAAAAGTAAATAGATTAAAAGAAGTCTACGGTTTTCCAAAAACAGTAAGCTGGTCAAAGCTTGGCAATATTAATGATTTAAAAAAAACCGAACTTGAATCTAATAGTATTGCAAGATCATTGAATCAATGCGGAATAAACTTAAATTTTTCTCCAGTTCTTGATCTTGACCTGTCTAAAAATAATATTATATCTCAAAAAGATCGCGCGATTTCATCTGATCCTAAAATTATATATAAACATGCTAAAGTTTTAATGAAGTGCCACCTAGATCACGGTATTATTCCAGTAGGAAAGCATTTTCCAGGACAAGGNAGTTCANTNGGNGACACCCATCAAGATTGGGTAGATGTTAGCANTACATGGTCAGAGCTAGAATTATGGCCGTATAACAAACTAATTCAATCAAACAGCATTTCTGCATTAATGACATCCCATTTATATAACAAGAATCTTGACAATCAATACCCTGCAACTCTTTCAAAAGAAATAATTAATAATCTTCTTAGAANAAAAATGAATTTCAAAGGTGTAGTTATAAGCGATGATCCTCAAATGAAAGCAATTTCTAGAAGATATAATCTTGAAAAGGTAATTGAGCTAATGATATGCGCTGGGGTAGATATATTTTGTTTTGGCAATAATTTAGTGTATGATCAAGATATTGTAAAAAAAATACACCAAGCAGTATTGCGCTTATTAGAGAATCATAAAATTAATATTTCAATGCTAGAAAAATCTAATGAAAGAATCATGAAGCTAAAATCAACAATTGGTTTATTATGAAAGCAGTCTGCATTGATGGTGGTGCTACAAAAGTAGCTGGAGCTTTAGTAGAGCAATTAGATAGCGAAACATTTAGATTAAATGGGGATATCATTGAAAATCGCTACAAAGACCATGAAAGCTTTAACCCTAATTTTTCATCAATTGATATAGATTCACAGTTCAAAAGATTGCCTATAGATAAAGATGAAAAAAAACAAGGCGCTGTTTATATAAAAACTATTATTGCAACTATTGACAGCCTTATAACAAATGATACTACGCTGATTTCGGTAGCAATGCCTGGAATTAAAACTAAAAATAAAAAAGGAATTGCTGTCATGGCAAATGGGCCAAGAATTCCTAATCTTATCCAAGAAATAAAAAATTGTTATGGGCAATCAGTAAAGGTCTTGGATATTCAAAGCGATGCGGAAATGTGTGCATGGGGTGAAGAATATGCTAGAAACGGGGCACTTAGGAGTGTAAGTAATGCATATTATCTTGGTGGAGGTACTGGAATCGCAGATGGCTTAAAATTAAAGGATAAGATTNTATCTTTTGATAAAGAGTCAGATTGGATTGCAAAATGNTGGGAATTAAAGCTAGANAATGGAAANTCATTNGANTCACTTATTTCTATGCCTGGCATAATTAATAGAAATAACTCCCTAGATGATATATGTAANAATATTGNTTTATTTTTATTTGATAGAGTATGCACAATTCTTAAAGGAGGAAGCCCTAAATTCAAAATTGGTAGACCTATTTCTGATTCGCATCCGTTTAAAGGGCTTTTGCTTGAGCGAATAGTGATTGGTCAAAGGCTAGCTGAATTTTTTGGTTCAGAGCCTGGTAATATTCATTTCACAAAGATTAAAGATATTTTTATAGAATACTGTAATAAAGAGGATGGGCTTTTAAAAGATAGTTTTAATAGTAAGAATATTGATCAAAAAATCGTTTTATCACAATTACGTGAATCTCCAATTATTGGACTTGGNGCNAAAGCTTATCTATCGCAATGAATATGAANCATCTACCCACTAAAGAGCCAAATATTAAAGTAGGGATAATTCTNCCCAGTGATAATATGTCAAAGATTGATNTAGTTTTATCGGANNGCGATTCCTTTGAAATCGAGACAGAGGAAAANCTGTATCCATCATGCAAAAATTTAAANAACCTATCGATTGTAAGAAATGAATCGGACTTAAGATTAGATGGGCTAAACTGTATTTCTAAAAAAATATCAATTAAGCCAATTATCCATTCAGATAATACCTTTATTACATTGAAAAATATTATAGCGGGTAGAGGGTTTCATTGGCAAAAAAATATAGATGTTAAGTATTGGGGTAAAATTGAGTTTACTCTAATAGAAAATAAATTATTAGCTATAAATGAAGTGAAATTAGAAGACTATTTAAAGTGTGTGGCTACATCTGAGATGAGTCAAAATTGTCCAAATGAGTTTTTAATTTCACAAACCATAGTGGCAAGATCATGGATTTTAGCTAACATAGAACAAAAACACAGAGAATTAAATTTTGATGTTTGCAATGATGACTGTTGCCAACGATACCAAGGTATCAATAATTGTAACGATGAATCCATAGAAGCTGCAAATAATTCCTACGGAAAAGTGCTTATATACGAAGATCAAATTTGCGATACACGTTATTCTAAGTCGTGCGGAGGGGTAACTGAAAACTTTGAAAATGTGTGGGAAAACAAGACTGTACCATATTTAAGATCAATAAGAGATTGCAATCATCTAAATAAGGATTATTGCAACCCAGATCTCTACCCAGACAATTTGATTTCAGATTATATTGGATCAGTAGATGAAGAACATGAATATTACAGATGGAAATTTGAAGTTGATAATTCATACATAATCACATATTTAAGTGAAAAACACAAAATAGATGCATCTANGTTAATCGATATACGCCCAATAAAAAGAGGACCGTCTGGAAGAATTTATCAACTAGAAATAGTATTTAGTGATCAGCGGGGAATTGAAAAAAATATAGTTATTAATTCAGAATATAAAATAAGAGAAATCCTTTCAAAATCATTTCTATTTAGCTCTGCATTTTCAGTAAAAAAAGATGGGGGGAAATTTATTCTAGATGGAAAAGGTTGGGGACATGGAGTTGGATTATGTCAAATCGGAGCTCTTGGGATGTCACTTAGTGACAAGAAATCTGTACAAATTCTTAGTCATTATTTTCCTGAAACTGAAGTCAGGAAAATTTATAATTCATGAATTCCCAATCAAAATCTAAAGTATGGTCATGGGTGCCCTCTTTGTATTTTGCAGAGGGACTTCCCTATGCATTTGTGATGATAGTTTCNGTAGTTTTATACAAAAAACTTGGTATATCAAATTCTGAAATTGCATTATATACTAGCTGGCTATATCTGCCTTGGGTGATAAAACCTTTATGGAGTCCATTTATTGATTTAATTAAAACAAAAAGATATTGGATTATACTCACGCAATTAATTATTGGAGCGAGTTTAGCTGGAATAGCTTTTTCAATCCCGACTAATTCTATGCTNCAATATACACTAGCATTCTTCTGGCTTATGGCATTTAGTTCTTCGACTCACGATATAGCCGCTGATGGATTTTACATGCTTGGACTATCCAGTCACGATCAATCATGGTTTATTGGAATNCGCAATTCCTTCTATCGATTTGCNATTTTATTTAGCCAAGGTATTTTAGTTATTTTTGCTGGTCAGNTAGAAAATTTTTATGGAAATATTAAAATTGCNTGGGCAGTGATATTTGGAATTCTTTCTTTTATGTTTTTAGTCCTAGCATTCTATCATAAATGGGTATTACCAAATCCTCAAAACGATAAAAACAACACAAGCAAAACTGCTAAGGTTATTGGAAAAAAATATTTTGAGGTTGTAAAGGATTTTTTCAATAAACCGGGAATACTATTAGTTATAATTTTTATTCTTCTTTATCGATTTGGAGAAGCACAGTTAGTAAAAATAGCACCACTTTTTATGTTGGATTCATACAAATCAGGTGGGCTCAATCTCTCTACATCTGAATATGGCTTTATCTATGGCACTTTAGGTGTTGCAATGCTTACTCTTGGCGGTATTACCGGGGGTTTATTTATAGCAAGAAATGGATTAAAATTTTGGATAATTTGGATGGCTTTAGCAATGAAATTGCCCGATTTAGTTTATGTATACATGGCCCATTCACAACCTACCAACCTAACGCTAATTAGTTTTTGTGTTTCAATTGAGCAATTTGGGTATGGTTTTGGATTTACAGCATATTTGCTATATATGATGATGATATCAGAAGGAGAACACAAAACTGCACATTATGCAATTTGCACCGGCATAATGGCGTTAGGCATGATGGTTCCGGGAATGTTTAGTGGAGCTCTTCAAGAGAGTATTGGATATTTAAATTTCTTCTATTGGGTAATTTTTTCAACTATCCCAGGCTTAATTCTAATAAAATTTATTTCTATAAATTCAGATTTTGGATTAAAAAAGGATTTGCAACATGACAAAGCTTAATCGAATTTTAGCTCTAGATACTTTTCGTGGAGCTACAATTGCCTTAATGATTATCGTAAATAACCCAGGTACATGGTCTCATGTTTATGCTCCACTTAGGCATGCTCAATGGCATGGATGTACATTAACTGATTTAGTATTCCCATTTTTTCTTTTCATAGTTGGAATAGCTATGACTTTTTCATTTCAGAAATANGATTTATGTAAAACAGGTCCACTTTTCAATAAAATAATTATTAGGACAATTTCTATTTTTGTTCTTGGGTTATTTATAAATGCATTCCCTCTTGTAAGGCAAGATTGGGATTGGTCTTCATTTCGAATACTTGGAGTTCTTCAAAGAATAGCGCTTGCCTATTTTATTGCTGCATTTGTGATAATTCGATCAAATATCAAAANCTTAGTACAAATATCGTTTATTGCATTAATGGGCTATTGGTTTTTATTGTATTTCTACGGCCTTGTTAATGCGGTTGACCCCTACTCACTTAATTCAAATTTGGTGCTAGCTATTGACAAAATAATGCTTGGCGAAAGTCATTTGTATGGAGGTACAGGTATTCAATTTGATCCAGAGGGATTGCTGAGCACTATACCATCTTCGATTACTGTGATTTTAGGCTTCCTAGTTGGAACAATGATAAAAACAACTGAAGATCACAAAGAAAACTGTCGAAGAATGTTTATTTTAGGATCATTGCTAATAATAATAGGATGGATTTGGGGAATCTATTTTCCAATCAATAAACAACTATGGACCAGTTCTTATGTTTTATATACGGCAGGTATAGCTACCGTGGTTCTCTCTTCTATGGTATGGTTAATAGATGTAAATGGTTATAAAAAATGGACCTATCCTTTTATTGTTTTTGGATCTAATTCTATATTTATTTTTACCCTGTCAGGTATTTGGGCCAAAATATTATTGAAAATAAAATTTATTCTAGGTGGTGAACAAATATCTGGTTATTCATATTTATACCAGACAATCTTTTTGCCATTGGCTGGAGATATTAACGGCTCACTACTATTTGCTTTATTTCATGTGCTTGCTTTTTGGTTTGTTTTGCTCTGGATGTACAAAAAGAAAATTTTTATAAAACTTTAATTATTATCAAATCTTAAAGAAGCAATTATTGAAGAAATAATAATTACACTACCAATTACGAAAGTCTGATAGTTATAAGTTCCAGAAAAAAATAAAACTTCAATAAATAATCCTAATGGTATAACAAGATTATTCATTGTTGCTAAAGTTTCAACTCTTACTTGCGTTGCACCATGATTCCAAAAATAATAACCTATACCAGACGCTCCACCGCCTAACCATAAAACCAGCAACCACTGATTCGTAGAGCTAGGCTGGGTATAGCTAGAGGTTGAAATCATCAATCCAATTAAAGTTATAAATGATGCACCAATAAAAAAGAATGAAAAGTCAGTTTATACATTGGTAGAAATTTTATTATCTGCTTTTATTATTTTGTATAGAACTTGACCTAAAGCAAAGGATACGTTCGCTAGTTGAATGAAAATAAATCCAACAAAGTCACCAGTATTAAAATCGGTCATTCGAATCACTAAAGCTCCCAAAATAGAAATAAGTGCTATAAAAAAAGCAAAAAGCTTTATTTTCTTATTTATTATTTGTGAAATCATTGTGATGTAAAAAGGTGTTGTTACCGTAAATAGAAGTATTTTTTGAACAGACGTATAGTTAAATGCGTTAAGATAGAGCATGTACATTATGCCTATTTGCAAGGCTCCTATAAGTACGATTTTCAAGATATAGCTAAATGGGATTTTGAAATCAATCCATCGTAAAAAGAATATACATGCAATGGTTGACCGTAAAAACGCTAGAGACCATGAATTAATATCTGTGGATAAATAGTTTCCAATGAGACTNAATGAAAAAGACCATATTATAGTNGTNATAATTAGATAAAACATTGNNCAAACATTTTATGTAATGAGCTAAATCTAAAAATCAAACAAATGGCTATATTTTAATATAAGTGTATTATTTCGCTTTGTAGGGATTCCATCGTAATCTTCCATTTGATTGTAGACGATATACAATCCAGAAGCCGCTGTTCGCTGGATAATAAATCTCCAATTGATAAAACTTTCATTTGATTGATTATTNTATTGCAAGAGTGCTTGTATATACATCTTTGGATTAAATGAATAGGTAAGCCTTGTTCGAGATAGATANGTATTAAAATTCCCACCTGGCAGCTGTACGTTATTATAATTATAACTAATCTCTGAATTAAATTTATCACCAAACCTTAATTTTAATCTGGGGGATGAGCTAATCCTGTTGCCTCCGAAAAAGCCTCCAATATAATTCATTACACTAAAACTGATCTTACTAGTTGGTGGGGAAGTATAATATATTTGNGCTTCGATATGATCATAGGTTGATTTAGGAACAATAATATTTTTNGATGGAAAGATTTCNAAATTCTCTATTAANCCTTCTTTTTTAAAATTTACTCCTGTATGNATTTCATACCCAGATCTAAANTCAAGATGATTGTCAACATGAAGTTTGCCNGTCTGATGAAAACCATTAAGTTNCCANTAACCATCATAATTTACATGTGGCCTAAGTTCTAATATNCCNTAAGAATTTTCTGGTCTAAGTCTAGTAAAAATTCTACCCGACCACTTTCTATAACCTCCAGTTCTCTTCAAAAATCCCATTTCAGGATTAAAGTCTTCTCCGATTTCAGTATATGACAATGCATTAGAAAACATCTTACCGGTTGAAGATGCCTGAACTCTAAAAGCATATGATTTCTTTTTATCTAATGATGGGGTTTTAGATATAGCGGTATAGCCATCTATTTGACTTACTTCACCAATACCCCATTTTGCATCAAGGCCAACTACTTCATTTGAGTATTTCTCGCTGCCAAGCTTTATTAAGTTAGTTGCGATTGCACCAATATGAGATCGATTTGGTAGCTCCTTTTTTAAACGCAATATTTGATATTCGTTCGAAGGGCTCCCATCGGCTGGCTTTGTGCTCATATTCAATAAACCAACACGCATATTTGCAATTGTTCCAGTCAAACGAGCACCGCCATTAATTGGAACCTGGTTACCGTTTGGGTCAATGCCAATCCGCCTGCTAAAAAACATAGATACCTCTGAACCGCCAAANGAATTATCACCAACNGAAAATAAGCCTGCGTTTTCAAGAAAAAATGCTCTTTTTTCAGGGAAAAANAGACTAAAACGATCTAAATTTATTTGCTGTTCATCGGCTTCGGCTTGTGCAAAATCAGTATTATAAGTTAGATCAAGATTTAACCCAGACCCAATGCTAACCTTTCCATCAAAACCGCCTTCTGTATCAAAATTATCGCTTTTTGATTCATTTCCTGAAAATGAGTTTCTTTGAGTTAAAAAATAAGGAATAAATTTTATATTTTGAGATAAAGGAGGACTTACATTCGTTACAATACCAGCAGATATTAACCTATTTACCGTAAACTGTCTATTTATTGGACTCCAGTGTGATACTTCCTGTATTGATGCATTAACNCTTTGAAAATTCACACCCCATTCTTGNGTTCTTTTGCTTGTATAGCGTAGNGTTTTAAAAGGTATTTTGAATTCAGCNCTCCANTGATCNTCATGTATTTTAGTTTTTACNATCCAGGAGCCGTCCCAATTAATATTAAACGCACCTCCAGCACCCGAGGAAAATCTTCCGATTCTAGATATATTCTCTCCACCTTTAGTTATTTGTGCATCATATTCAATACCCGCTGCATTTGTTCCAAATGCATAGCCATTTTGATTATCATTAAATGTGTCTAGAATNAATANAAAGCTGTCCATATCATCTAACGGAGAATCTCTTCTTGTGTCATTTATAATTATATTTTGTGGCTGATTAGTATAACATACAGCAGAGAGATAAAAATAATCTTTTGTATATGCAATTTTAACAATCGTTTTTTCTGTTGCTGGACTACCTTCATCTGGAGATTGCTGAGTAAATCCTGTTGTTGGGATAATTTTTTTCCAAACAGGATCGTCAACAACATTTCCATCAATTTCTGGAAGTGCATCAGTTTTAATAGCAATTATAGATTTTTCTTTGGGGTACATGCTTTGTGAAAAAACAATGTTAAATAAAAATAAGACAAAAAATATAATACTACGTTTCATATTTAGCTTTATTCCTCAAATAAGTTTGTTGCCAAGGTCGCCATTTTTATACAATTTTCAGTAACTCCACCTAAGTCATGAGATGTAAANTCNANTTTGACGCTACACCACCCTATTGAAATATCCGGGTGATGATTTTGTTCTTCAGCCAANNAAGCAAGTGAATGAACATAGTTTATGCCATCCATATAAGTTGAAAACTTAAATNATCTAGAAATCGCATTTTTTTTGAATTCCCATTCATTTAACTTTTTTAAAGCTTCNTATATTTTATTTTTTTCTACGAGACTCATTGTTTCCTCTCCTAAAAGCGCTAAACGCGTGAAAGTTTTTTAAACGCTATATTAATCCATGTTACAGAAATAATCGTGGCAAAGATACCAGAAATAAACATACTATACCAAATCCATTCTACAGGTTTGTTTAAAATGAATGTAAAATAATAAGCCAATGGACCCGCTACACCTATTACTCTAATAACGGTAATGATTAATGAAGGCATACCAGTACCTAAGCCTTGNAATATTCTTCCGATGGTTAAACCGATAGAAATAAATGGAAAGAGAAACGATATAGTTCTTAAATAATAAATGGATATTTCTTGGATAACAGCATCAGAAGTAAAAATACTAATTATAGTTGGTGTAAAAATAAATAAAACTATTGAACATCCAGTAGTAATGAACAGCGAGCTTTTTATTCCGTACCAAGAAATAAACTTAATTTTTTCAATTTCATTTGCCCCATAAAACATCCCTATAATTGTAGTTAAAGCAGAAGCTATTCCAAAAATAGGAAGAAAAATCAGCATATCAATTCTTCCGCCAATTTGGTATGCCGCAACAGCGCTTGTAGAAAATTTTATTAACAACCGGTTAAAAACTAACTGACCTAAAGCCATAACAACCATTGACATTGAAACAGGCACTCCAACTTTAATTATATCTAAAATAATGTAAGAAGATGGGGTGAAGTCTTTTAATTTGAATCGAATATATGTGTGACTCTTTATGAATAACATATAAACAAAAATGCACCATACTATAATCTGGCTTATCGTTGTCGCCCAAGCAGCACCAGATACTCCATAGTCTAAATAAAATATAAAAATTGGGTCAAGAATTGTATTTAAAACTGTACCTAGCCCAGCTACAATCATAGGAAGTTTCATTTCACCTTCACCCGCAAGAATAGATCTAAAAAATCCAGAGAAAACACCAAATGAAATACCGTAACAACTTACCCTAAGATAATCCCATGCCAATGGTAAAATTTGCTGAGTGCATCCCATAAATATCAAAATTTGTTTTCCATACAGCAATCCAANCAAGGTAAGTAAAGCGCTGATAATAAAAGCAAAAACAAGTGCATGTTCTGCAGAGTTATCTGCATTCACTTTATCTTCAGCTCCGATGAATCTAGCTATAGAAGCAGTTACACCATTTCCGAGTCCAAAAGAAAGACCCATTACAAAAAAAAAGATTGGCATATTAAACGCAACTGCGGCAATTGCATCACCGCCCAATCTTCCTATAAATATCATATCTATAATGGTATACAAAGTTTGAATACCCATGCCAACCATAACAGGAATTGCTAAGTTCCACATGGATTTAACGGGATTATTGAGGAATGATTTAAGAGGCGTTTTTCTTTGGTCTGACTGACTCATNAATTTATTTTATTATCTTAATTTATAAAAATNGATTTGAATTAAAATGGCCATATAAGCGGTATGATTAAAATCGCTAAAAGCCAGAAAGTAACTGCAAGTGGAATTCCAACTTTCATATAATCAGAGAATTTATACCCGCCTGGACCATAGACCATTAAATTTGTCTGATACCCAACAGGAGTGCTAAATGAAGCAGATGCCGCGAAACAAACAGCAAAAATAAAAGGTCTAGAATCAAGCTGCATTTCTCCTGTGATAGCAATGACAATTGGGGTCATAATAATCGCTGTTGCTGTATTTGAGGAAACTTCGGTCATTACCATAGTGACAAAATATATCAAAGCAAACAGAATATAAGGTTTAACTGATGGAGTGTAAGTATCGACATAATTAATCATTGAATTGGCAATATAAGCTGCTGTTCCAGAGGATTCAATAACAATACCGAGAGGAATTAATGCTGCGATCAATACTATAACTTGCCAATGAATAGATTCATATGCTTCGTTTGGTGAAATCACTCTAAAAACCATTAAAACTACTATACTAACTAAGGCTCCTTTAATAATTGGCATAATGCCAATTGCAGCAAATAAAATAGTCACAACTACAGAAATAATACTTAACCACCAAAATCTAACCTTTACAAGATCGGCTTGCAATTCACCTAATAAAATAAATTTTCCTGANTCAGCAAGTTCAGAAATTTGTCTCTTTCCCCCATATACCAAAAGAGTATCGTATGTATTTAATACGACATGAGCAATTTTTTTTCGAATAATTAAACCTTCCCTTCTTATGGCTAAAATGAATGCTCCAAATCTTTTTCTAAAGCGCGCTTCNCGAAGCGTTTTACCAATAACATCTGATTGGTCAGTTACCATACATTCAACAAGAATATTATCATCTTGTTCGAGTTCAGATTGGGTAAGTTTTTCATCGGTAAGAAGATTTACTTTTTCAACCTCTTTCATTCGCAAAAAACTCTCAAGAGATCCTTTAACAAAAAGTATGTCGTCTTGTTTTAATACCTGCCTTCCAACGTTNTATGTTATCAACCTACCTTCCCTTTGAATATCCAGAACAATTACATCATAGCTTTGGTTTACATTACGATCCTGACATGTAGAACCAATTAGAGGTGAATCGCTAGATATTTTCATTTCAGTTAAATATCCAGCCATATGATAACTTTGCGTTAAGCTTGATGTAACAGTACGTGAGGGTAGAATTCTTGGAGCAACCCATAAAACGTAAATTAAACCTATAATCAAAGTTATCCAGCCATACTTGGCAAATTCAAACATACCTAAAGGAGCTCCACCGCTTTCAATGTAGATTGAGTTAACAATTAAGTTTGTCGATGTTCCAACCANCGTAAGAGTCCCTCCCATTATAGCAGCATAGCTAAGCGGTATTAATAACTTGGATGGACTCATACGGTATTGATGAGCTAGTCGAATAGTAACAGGCATAAATACTGCTACAATTGCCGTATTATTCATGAGTGCGCTTGNAATAGCTATTGTTAGTAAATATACTCCTAAGCCCAAGTTCCTTGACTTGGAAACTAGTTTGTTTATTCTAACTATTAGATATTCTAAAATTCTTGTTTTCTGCAAACCTTGACTTAGGATGAAGAGTAGGCCAATAGTAATAACCGCTGGATTTGAGAAACCAGATATTGCTTCATCTACCGTTAAAAATCCCCCCAAGAACAATATCGTTAAAATAAGAAGGGCGGTTACATCTAAGCTAAACCTCTCGGTTATAAAAAGAATAAAGGCTAAAAGGATAAGAGCTAAGACAAATATTATTTCAAAAGTCATTATTAGTTTTTTTTATTAAACAGAAACTTCGTCAATTTGCTCTGGCTCTAAGAATCCTTTCGCATATTTCATGTAAATCTTTTTCTTAACAAATATATCAAAGAGATCTACATCGATATGAGCATCGTCTTTCATGAATCCCAATATTCGCATTGCCTGACTCAGTGTTTTGCCTTTTTTATAAGGTCGATCTCGTGCTGTTAGTGCTTCAAAAATATCTGCAATTGCCATAATTCGAGCTTGAACAGACATTTCGTGTTTTGTTAAGCCCTTGGGATATCCAGTGCCATCAAGTTTTTCATGATGCCCTCCTGCAAATTCAGGTATATTTTTCAAATGTTTTGGGTATGGTAATTCGTCTAACATGTTGATTGTAACAACAATATGATCATTAATAACCTGTCTTTCCTCAGGCGTCAGGGTTCCTCTTGGAATAGTTAAATTATAGACTTCATCCTCTGATAAAAAATTTTGCATTTTACCGTTAGGCTTCCATTTGTAGCTTGAAATCTCATTTATTCTCTCTTTTTTATCAGCAGACATAAACTCGCCACCAATATTTGATTCTTTAACAAAAGAGAGGTCTTTTTTCAACTGCCTAAGTGATTTTTGATATTCATTTTTAACAGTTTTAAATTTTTGATTTTTTTCATTAGCGCTAAGCGTATTGTCACGTTCTATAGATAATTCTTTCTTTAATTTTTTTATTTCTTGATCGCGTATTAAGACAGAAAATCTAGTTTCAACTTCATGAATACGATCATAAATCGTTTCAAGCTTTGTAGACTTATCCACAACAAATTCTGGAGTTGCAACCTTACCACAATCGTGAAGCCATGCCGCAATTTTCAATTCATACATTTCCTGATCGGATAAATTAAAATCAGCAAATGGCCCTGTTTTAGTTTTATGAACAGCTTCTGCTAGCAGCATTGTAATTTCAGGCACTCTTTCACAATGACCGCCTGTATATGGTGATTTTGCATCAATAGCAGATGCTATAAGCTTAATAAATGATTCGAATAAATTTTCAAGATCTTTAATTAAATTTTTATTAGTAATTGCTACTGCAGCTTGACTAGCGAGTGCCTCTACCTTACCCTGAATTTCAGAGCTAAATTCAATGATTTTTTTTGTTTTATTTGTTTGGGCATTTAAAAGTTGCAAGACTCCAATTATTTCATCTTCATGGTTTTTCAATGGAACAGTTAAGAATGACTTAGAATGATATCCCGTTTTATCATCAAACATTTTTGTTCCTGAAAAATCAAATCCCTTAGCTTTATATGCGTCTTGTATATTTACAGTCTCTCCCGAAAGTCCAACATAGGCAGCAACCATTGAATTATTTGGTTCATTATTTTCATCAAATAATTTTACTGGATAAAATGGAATATCTTGCCCCGAAGTTCCACCCATATGAAAATCAAGTGAATCTGTCATCATTATTTCAAATTTTAATCTCTTGTCATCTGTCATCATGTAAAGAGTACCGCCATCAGAATTAGATATGCGCTTAGCTTCAAGCAAAATCATCTCTAAAAGCTTTGACATATCTCTTTCTTTTGATAGCGCTAATCCAATTTGAGAAAGATTTTGAATTTGCTGCTCTAGATCTGTTATGTAGGCGCTGACAGCTTTTGGGGCTTCTGAAAGATATTTTGCTACTTCATGGGACGAGTTTGTTTGTTTTTTAGTCATAAAATTGGCTTAAAAGTATTGTATAATAACTTACTGAAAGATTAGTGACTGAACAACTATAGGATTATTGATNACTACTCCAACTAATAAAGCATTAAATAAATTGTAACACCNGTGACTGAAACATAAAGCCAAAGAGGGAGAGTTATTTTTGCGATCTTTTTATGTAACCTGAGNTTATCTGTCCAGCCTCTATACAAGGTTAATAATGCTAAAGGGATAATNGCCGCAGCTAAAATTATGTGCGTTATTAATATAAAATAGTAAAGAGTAGAAAAATCACCGTTATAACTNTTAGGTCCAGACTTAAACCAGTGATATATTATATAGCTAACAAGAAATGCTGCTGACATTGCAAATGAGGAAAGCATGACATTCTTGTGCAATCTTCGTTTTCTTTTAATTATTAAAAAGTATCCCAAAATAAGCAATAATGTTGTAATTGCATTTATACTCGCATTCACTTTTGGTAGAGCGGTTACATCTAAAGATCCATTTACGCCCTCTGGTCTCGGACCAAGTATTAGAAATGCAACAGCTCCTGAGATAATAATAGAAACAATATAAATGATCTTAATCCAAAAGCTGTCTTTGGTTTTCATGAGCTCTGTTTAAGTAGATTATTAATATCTTTTTTAAGTTTATCCATATCNTCACTTTTCATGCCATTGTAATATGCTCTAATCATTCCATNTCTATCAACTAACGCAAATTTTTCACTGTGAAAGATTATATCTTCATAGTCTCCAATTTTAAANCCATCTCTTATNACTTCTTTAACGGTGCTTTCTTCACCAGTNAGAAAGTGCCATGTATCAGTATTAGCNTCGTACTGCGAAGCGTATTCTTTTAATACTTTNGGTGTNTCNTACTCAGGATAAACTGATATTGAAACTAATCTAAGGTCATCATTTTTTTTATATTTTTTGTGGATTGTATTCATATTTCCTGTCATAATAGGGCAAGCCATGGTACAAGTTGTAAAAATAAAATCCGCTACCCATACTTTGCCTTTTAAGGTATTTAGGGTNATAGATTTCCCCTCACTATCCACAAATTCAAATTCCGGTATACTCCCAATAACAGGTAAAGGTTCTTTATCGCTGTTGATTTTTATAACATAAGTAATTGCTAAAAAAACAGCTACCAGNGTATATATTTTTATTCTTGAGTTTAAATTCATATTGCTACTCCTAAATCAATGATGATTATTAATAATAGTATAGGTAAATAAAAAACAGATGCCTTTAGCAGTAAAAGAGCATTTTTATTTGATTTTTCTCTTGCCAATGGAAGCGCAGACATGAAAAAAGCGCTAGTTAAAACAACAACTCCAATTAAATATATGTTTCCCAGGTATCCTTGAACTACTGGAATAATTGATACTGGAATCATCAAAAGCAAGTGCCAAAATATTTGTCTCATCGTGCTGTTGCCACCTGGATCAATTACTGGCAACATTTTAAGTTTTGCATCAGCATAATCCTCTCTGCACATCCAAGCAATAGAATAAAAATGAGGATGCTGCCAAAGATACATCATTCCGAATAGAATCCAGGCCATTGGGCCTATTGTACCAGTTGANGCAGTCCAACCACCAATAATTGGTAAAGCGCCAGGTATGGACCCAATGGAAGTATTTAGCCAGGTTATCTTCTTTAACGGTGTATAAACCATTGTATATAAAAATGAGGTAAGAAGTGCGATGAACCCTGTTAAAATATTTATCTGAGATACAAGTAAAGTTGTTCCAAGAAGNACCATTAATNTCCCAAAAGACAAAACTTCAGATGGTTCAATTAATCCTGATGGAAGTGGCCTATTTTTNGTCCGCATCATATNCTTATCNGTATCACGNTCAAGNTAATGATTAAGCGCTCCGGAACCTGAAGCTGTNATTGATGTTCCAAGAAGNGTTANNAATAAATGAAGCCAAGAATCTATTCCNGATGCACCAATATAATATCCCAATAGTGTAGATACTAAAACAAGNGAAAGTATGTTTAGCTTGCTTAGCTCTAAATATATACTAATTTTATTTTTAGCTTTTTCTTTTACAAATTTCAAAAATTAAAATCTTTCAGCTTGTTTGATTGAGTCATCATTACAATNAGNGCGCAACATCCAAGTAAGGCNGCACCAGTGACNACATGAAAACTAGCGACAAAAGGCAGTCTNTCNGTAATTACAGTNGCNGCTCCNAACGAAATCTGAACAGTTAATATTATNGATATTNCCATTAATGCTTTTGCTTCNGTTGAATTCTTTTTNACANCATTNCGAAATTTATATATAAACNATCCTAATGCTAAAACAATTNTAAGAGCACCTAACCTATGCAAGAAATGAATGATGACTTGCCATTTAGATACCATATCTAANTTATTATCAAAAAGTTCAACATTTATATTATTAATCATATTTTCAGAGAACGTAGGGATCCAAAGCCCCCCCATTTTTGGGAAATCTGGAATAGCAAGACCAGATGATGTATGTCGCATGAGTGCTCCCAAAATTAATTGAATAAAAACTAATAATGTAATAGTAACAGTAGCCCGCCTTATAAATANAGGGTAAGGTGTTTTGCTTTTACTTCTTCTACTATCNGATAAACTGTATGCAATGAAAATAGTAGAAACAAAAAAAGTCTGCGCTAAAACGCCATGAAGAATAGAAATTGATGGAGGAAGAAAAAATATTACAGTTATTCCNCCTAANAACCCTTGAGTNATCACCAAAATCAAAGAAACNAAGCTCATTTTTTTAACCCAAGACGGATNGCTTGAAAAAGATATTATTATAAATTGCAATAAAGTTAAAAAACCAACTACTGTTGCAAAAAGTCTATGGCCATGCTCGTAGAATATTCCACCTATCATTTCAGAAAATGGAAAAGAAAACATTTTCTTGCCATACGATGTTGGCCAATCTGGCACNGAAAGACCTACTTCATGGCTTTTGATTAGAGCNCCAACNAATATTAACAAAAGCGTNANAAAAACGATCAGCTTAGATAATGTTCGTGCTATNNTGTTAAGAGAAAAACGCATTAAGAATTTTGGGCTTCAGTTTTATAAATGATCGGATCAACTAATTATCAATCTAAGAAAAAGTTCAATAATTATTGGAAGATATAGAATCTACCATTCATCATCACCCCAATCATCATCTTCATCCTCGGCTTCTTCAAGTAAATATTGTTGTTGCTCATCCATCCAGTTNGAATAGCCCTGGTCATCATGAACCGTCAAATAACCTTTCATTCTATAATGACCTAATCCGCAAAGTTGAGCGCAAGCAATTTCAAAGCCTTTNCCNTCTCTGGGGCCGCCCTTAGTTGTCTCTAAAAACTCTTGNGAAGTCATTGTAGCTTTAAACCATACTGGAATCTCCATTCCAGATATTGCATCCTGAGACACTCTAAATTCAGGAAGTTTAAAATTGTGAATAACATCTTTTGTAGATAACAAAATATTAACTGGTCTATCAACNGGGATATGAAGTTGATTTATCATGACAACGTCATCCTTAGCATGTTCGTCAGATCTATCAATTCCGATAGGATTTTCAGCCTCATCAACAAGATCAACTTTTGTTGAGCCAAATATATTGTCNGGTCCTGGATAATGAATATTCCAAGCNTATTGCTGTCCAATTACTCGTATTTGAACCGAATTGATACTGTTTGGTACGTCGTTAACTCTACTGGCCCATATCGGGAAAGCAAAACCTATCAAAAGCGCAACTTCAATCAATGCAACTGCAACNTCTACATAAGAAGANTAGTGGTTCTTAACGCCTTTATAATCAGCCTTAGGTTGCCTTGATGAGCGAAAACGTATTAAAGTATAAATAAAGTAAACACCCCAGCCAACAAACAAAACGAGCATCAACCAATGGACAAGTGAAATCACNTTATCAATTGCAGGTCCTTGCGAAGATGCAGAAACTGTTGGTAATCCAAANNTCCTTAATAATTCAAGCAATTTTAATTACCTCCNGTGTTGTTTTTACTTTTTGANATTTTTTTAGCATAATCTTTTGCGCGCTTATTTAGAATGTATACAAAAGAGAGNAANCTGCTTAATACGCCACCAGTAACNGTNAGCATAGTAATAATAGCTAAATTCATCCCTTGAACTGCTTTAGAATTGGGATCACCAAAACAGGTAGAACAGGCAGATACAGTATCAAGAGTTAATAAAATAAAAAGAGGTACTACTAAGATGAATGTTTTTCTCATGAATTAAATCGCTCTAAATTTTTTGAAAACATAAATACCGTAGTAAATTAAAAGCGCACTACCAATAAAAGATAATAAACCAATTAAGGGAGATTCATTAATTCCCCAATAACCAACGCCTAAAGATAGAACAAATGAAAATACAATAAACAGCATATGAAATGTTTTTATTGACATTTAATATATCCTAGCTTGAGCTAGAAATGCCCCTACTGGAAGAAAAATTAAAATTAAAAATGATATTGCTGTAGCTAAAAGCGTCCAGTANATAGTTGCTNTTTCATCTAATAAATGCATGAAATAACATGCTACCAGAGACGCTTTAACGCTNGCTACAAAAAGTCCGAGCGCAATGCCNCCCTTAACGCCTAAATCNATATAAGAAATTGCNACTGTGACTATTGTTAAAAACGCAAGNGCNACAAAAACCAAAACATAGGTTTTAACGTGATGTTTTACTTCTTCAGGTGTCATTTAATATTCCTCATAATAAATACAAAACTGGAAATAAAAAGATCCAGACTAAATCAACAAAATGCCAATATAAACCAACTATTTCAATTCTATTGGTAAAGCGCTCAGGGTCAGAATTCCACATTTTTGAACCAGGTCCATATAGATACCCTATTACCAATATACCACCAATTATGTGAAGAACATGTAAGCCGGTCATCGTAAAATAGATGCCAAGAAAGTTATTGGTGCTTGGTAGATACGGTGGATTGTGGGCAAACTTTGCGCTATACTCAAAGTACTTTACTACTAAAAATGCAAAAGCAAACAATAATGTAACCAGTGTATATAGCTTGTATTTTTTGAAGTCGTTTAATTTCAGAGACGCCCAACTCATAACCATTGTTACTGAAGATGAGATTAAAAATAATGTATTCAATGTAGCCAAAGGAACATCGAGGTAGTCTGTGCCAGCAGGCCAATTATCTACACCAGTTCTTAAAAAGATGTAGGCAGAAAACAATCCTCCGAAAAGCATCACTTCGGATGCTAGAAAAAACCAAATCCCTAGTTTCCCATTATAAAGCCCTGTATCAGGACGCTCTTTTACATTAAATGGTATATCCATATAAATTAACCTTTTTGACTTTGTGGTAAGAAATCTTTTTTAGATCCTGGAACACTATACTCATAGGGTCCGTTATAAACCGTTGGGACTTTATCAAAATTACCATGACCAAGTGGTGGGGAAGTAGTGTCAGTCCAATCAATTGTTGTTGCGCCCCAAGGATTTGATTCGCCTGTTTTTTTAGAACGCAAACTTATAATCATATTAATTACGAAAAATAGTTGTGCGACTCCAAGAAGCCAAGCTGAAAAAGACATTAATTCATTTAACTGAAAAACTCCAGCAGCATGCGCATATGACTCTCCTCCATCCCAAAGCCTTCTTGAAACTCCAGCCAATCCCGTAACAAACATTGGCATAAATACTCCATTCATACAAATGAAAGAGGTGAAAAAATGCAACTTACCAAGCGTTTCATTGGTCCGTTTTCCAGTTAATTTTGGAAACCAGTAATAAATTCCAGCAAAAAGAGCAAATAAAGTACCAGGTGCGACAACATAATGAAAATGACCAATAACATAATACGTATCATGCAAATGAATATCTGCCGCTGCTAAGCCCAGTGGCAATCCAGTAAGCCCCCCTATTCCAAACATTGGTAAAAACCCTAACGCAAAAAGCATTGGGGTATTAAATCTTATTGACCCGCCCCATAGCGATAATAAAAGAGCAGTTAAAATCACAACTGAAGGGATAGAAATAATCATAGTTGTAGTTTGAAAAAATGCTCCAATAGTAGTTCCCATTCCAGTTAAGTACATATGATGCGCCCACACAACGAACGACATAAAGCCTAAAAATATCATTGCATAGACAAGAGATTTGTAACCTTTTATTGGTTTTCTGGTGTTGTTTGCAATCACTTCTGTAACAATACCAAATGCAGGCAAAATTAAAACATAAACTTCAGGATGAGCTAAAAACCAAAATAAATGCTGCCATAGCAGAGGACTTCCACCTCCAGCATTTTGTAAAACCTCACCAGAAACAACTAAGCCGCTTGGCATAAAAAAACTAGTATTTACCAAGCGATCCATTAATTGAAGTACTCCAGCAGCTTCTAGTGGAGGAAATGCCAATAACAAAAGAAACGCAGTTATGAATTGTGTCCAAACAAAAATTGGTAACTTCATCCATGTCATTCCATCAGTGCGCAATTGAATTACTGTAACCAAAATATTCACAGATCCCAAAAGTGAAGAGGTGATTAACATCACCATTCCCAATAACCATACAGTTTGACCCATTGTAGCTGTATTTGCTAGAGGAGGGTAAGAAGTCCATCCAGAATTAGCTGCACCCCCAGGCACAAAGAACCCCGTAACCATTATTGCTGATCCTAAAAAATATGTCCAATAAGAAGCAGCATTTAATTTTGGAAATGCCATGTCAATGGCACCAATCTGCAATGGCACAAGATAGTTTCCAAAAGCTCCAAATGCCAAGGGAACAACCCCTAGAAATATCATTATTGTTCCATGCATAGCCCCTAAAGAGTTATACATCTCAGATGGTAATATCCCACCCTCTCCAAGGAGACTTCCAACNATTGGTACGGGTGATCCAGGATAAGCAAGTTGGTATCTCATAATTGCCATAAGCACAAATCCAAACAATAACCAAATAAGCGATGTTATTCCATACTGAATACCTATTACTTTATGATCTGTGCTCCAAATATATTTGGACCAAAAACTTTGCTTGTGATGTCCTTCGCTCATTCGATGCCTTTAATTTAGTCTAATTTTATTATGGGACTATTTGTTGATGTATTTTCGAAGTATAAATAATTAATTCGTTATTCAAATTTATCATTTTAATTAAATATCTACAAAGTTGATTTTGCTAAAATTTTGAATTTAAAATACATTTAGNTTGTTGTTTTAAATTTGTAATTCTATCTAAATTTGTNGTNCAAATAATTTAATTTTAAGNACTATGGAGAAATAATGAATAAATTTGTAATTAANCTAATGATTGTAATGNTTGGGGGAAGCTTAATTGCTGGTGAGCTTACTGGCAACGTAAAATATGTTGGAAAAGCGCCAAAAGCTAAGCGATTAAGAATGGATGCAGATCCAGTATGTGCATCCTCTCATCAGGAAGCTGCTAAATCTGAATCTTTTATTGTAGATGCAAAGGGTAATATGGCTAATGTCCTAGTTTATCTCAAGAATGTTGAATATAAAGGAAGTGCGCCAAACCAAGAAAAAACCTTGGATCAGGCGGGGTGCGTTTATACACCTCATGTTATGGGTGTTCAAGTTGGTCAAACTGTAAAAATACTTAATAGTGACGCAACTATGCATAATATCCATGGTCTTCCAAAAGTAAATCGNGAGTACAATTTTGGAATGCCAAAAACCCTTAAAGAAAAATCAATGGTTTTCAATAAAGCTGAAGATGTATTTGTTGTCAAATGCGATGTTCATCCATGGATGAAAAGCTATACTCAAGTTTTTGACCATCCCTATTACGCTGTAACAGACAAAACNGGGAAGTTTAGCATAGCTAATGTTCCAGACGGAACTTATGAAATTGTTGCCTGGCAGGAAAAATTTGGAAGCAAGAGAACTTTATCTCAAAATGTTACTGTCAAATCTGGGGAAGCGGTAGTGAATTTTGAGTTCAGTAGACCTAAGAAAAAGTAGATTTTTTTCTCCTTCATTTAAAAAAAAAGCCTCGATTCTTCGAGGCTTTTTTTTACAAGTTCATTTCCAACCAGATTATAAGTTGNCCTAANTCCTCAAACAAAAACTNTNACGAATTAGGTCTCTACTCTTCTTCATCATTCTTGGCTTTTCTTTTTCTTCTATTCATTTGGTTCAAATCAATTACCACACCCTCTTCACTTGAATCTGATTTAGCGCTCTTTTGTTCTTTTTTAGTTTGGGAAAATGCGGCACCAAAAGCAATACCGATAGCAATTCCTATACCTAAATTGTCAGTTGCTGCGCCTATTCCTATGCTAATAGCCACTCCTGCAAAGAATCTTAATTCTCGTCTCATATATAAATTTACACATTATCCCACAAACAAAAAACCCCGCTTAGAATCAATAAAGCTCAAATCGGGTCATGAGACCTACGTATTCTGTTCTGTTTTAATTAGCTGGAGACAAATGAGTTTCGATTTAATTTAAGTGTTTATTGAGAAATATTTCCATTTCGCGGTAAAAATCAAACTGATTTTCTTCATTATAAAAACCATGACCTTCGTCATTCTTCACCATATACGGAACATCGATACCGGCATTTTGTAACGCTTCTACTATTTGATCGGATTCAGATTTTTTTACCCGTGGATCATTAGCGCCTTGTGCAATAAATAATGGAACTTTTATTTTATCAATGTGAAGCAATGGCGAGGCTGAAGCCAGAAGCTCTTTATCTTTATCAGGATGACCAACCATTTCATATAGCATTTTTCTATATAACTCCCAATAAGGTGGCATACTTTCCATAAAAGTAAACAAACTAGAAACGCCAACATAATCAATACCACATGCATATAAATCTGGAGTAAATGTTAATCCAGCTAGGGTTGCATATCCACCATAAGAAGCTCCATAAATTGCAATTCGATCGGGATTTGCAATCCCTTCATCAATAAGCCAATTAACGCCATCAGATATATCGTCTTGCATTAACTTACCCCACTGCTTGAAGCTCTTTTCCCAAAACTCTCTTCCGTAGCCAGTACTACCTCTAAAATTCATTTGAAATACAGCAAACCCTCTATTTGCTAAAAATTGAATTTCAGATTTATACCCCCAACTATCTCTGTGCCAAGGACCACCGTGCGGATTTACAATAACAGGTAGATTTTTTCCATTAGTTCCTTTAGGTAATGTGAGATATCCATTAATGACTAACCCATCTCTAGACCTATATTGAACAGGTTTCATATCAGACATATCTTCCTCATTTAACCAAGGACTGGCCTCACCTAATTCTGTCAATTTGTTTTTATCTATATCGTAATAGTAATATGTGCCTCTAGATTTATCACTATAAGTAACAACAACTGCTTTGGTCTCATCCTCTGAAAAGCTAGTTATACCTACTTCATAACCATGTAGATTTTCTTCCAATTTTTGTTGTATATCCTGTCTCCATGTATCAAAAAATGTCATTTCATTCTTAGCTACCGTATAGTTAACCCCGGTCAAAACCTTCCTTTTTCTGGAATACATTAAACCGCTAACATCAACTTCATCGTGTTCGAAAATTAATTTCTCTTCTTGGGCATTATTAAGGTCAAATTTGAATACAGCTGACTTGTCTCGTCCCCTGTTTGATGCCACATATAGATTTTTATTATCAAAAGTAAAAAATAGAGGTGAAACGCTCACTTTAAAATCTGTTGTCAAAATTGATTCAAACTTCTCTGATTCAGACGCTCTATGAAGGATACTTGTATTAACTCCATCGCTGGTAATAGCTATTCTTAATTTTCCATCATGGTCCGTCATCCATTCTGAAATATTTCCTGGATTTTCAGCTATCATATCCATTTTACCATCATTAACGTTAATTCTGTAAGGATCGTGAATTTGCGGATTTCGCTTATTAAGGCCAATTATTATATGATTCGGGTCATCTTCTAGATCATCAATGATTCTGGCTTGTACATTTTCAAAAGGCGTTAAGTCTATCTCGTTTGACTTATCANTATTTACAGCATAAAAATGCATGTTTTCATTTCCACCCTCATCTTTTATGTATCCAATTCTTTTATTGGTCAGCCAAGCAAACCCATANANACCTCTTTCTTGCGAGGATGTCANCCGTGCTTCTTTTTTTGTAATCATATCCATCACAAATACGTTCATTCTTGATTTCCAAGGCTTCATATAGGCAATATGATTTCCATTTGGTGAAATATTAAAAGAGGATTTTTCTGGATTACGAAAAAAATCCTCCATTGGGATTAAAGGCGCTTTGTTTTCCATTTGATTACATCCTAAAAAATTATTAAAAAATTAAATTATATTATAAAGTCTTGATCAATAGCTTCACAGCTTTTATTCCACAATAGATTCCTGGTTTTTCTATTGTCATAGAGTTTTTCAAGGCTGAATTTTACTACCTCGCCTTTCATTGCCATTTTCCCGGAACCTGGGCCATAAAAATCGCCAGACATAGCGTCAATATCCGCAATGCATTTTATTATACCTATTGCACCATCTTCCATTGACTGACCACTCTTCATAAATTGACCTGTCATCCATGCTCCCATACCACCATCTTTTACTGTTGTATTTTGTAGTTCAGTAATTGCTAGCCCAGGGTGAGCGACTAAAGATTTAATGTTTAAATTTTCCGTTTGAAATTTTTCATGCAGACATGCAGTAAATGCTGCGTTAGCTAATTTTGTCTGAGAATATCTTGCCCAGCGCCCTTGCGGTATTATTGCTGAAAGCAGCATATTCGAACCATTNCCCCCAAGATTTCCCCCTCTTTTTTCAAAATATTTTTCTTCTAACTTTTTAGATCCAAATCTAGCAATACTTGAATGATTAACTACTCTTGCTTCACCTTTTTTTTNAGATGCCTCTATAATTTTAGGCATCAATTCCTTTGTTAGCAAAAAATGAGATAAATGATTCGTTTGCATTTGGATATCAAAACCATCAATTGTTGCTTGATCTTTGAGAGCCATTACCCCTGCATTATTGCAAAGAACATCTAGCCCATCTTTACATAAATCAGCAATTTTTCGTGCAGCTTTTTTTACNGAATCAAAGCTTTGTAAATCGCATTCTACATCTACAAAATCTGCTTCAGAACAATAGGATTTCAATAAATCATATGAATTTTTTGATCGATCAGATTTTCTATTCAATAGAAATACTCGAGCGCCTTTTTTTGCTATTGTTTTAGCAGCGACAAAACCTGTTCCTGATGTTGAACCGGTTATTGCAATAGTTTTTCCGTTAAGTGATGGTATTTTTTCTACTTCTTTATCATAGTGTAAGCTTTTTAAATCGGGTTTTTTATATCCATTATTCATCAATTTAAATCCATTTTATTTTAGTTATGTTGGGAGGCTTGGTATAAAAAAATTTTACGTATCGAAGTTTTGGTACATTGTCGATTACATATTCCAAACAAAAATCCCTACAAATGTAGGGATTAAGTCTTTTGTGTTATACTAAGGTTGTAGTTACCAATCCTCGTCTCCCCAGTCGTCTTCCTCTTCAATAATAAATCCATAGCCTTCAGACTGAATATGGCGCCTGACTATCCCAGAAACATCTGAACGCCCATCCATGCCCCACATCCAGTCAATTAGGGCTTTATATAATAGAGTGCTGTCNGTACTGATCTTTGCAACATCTCTTCCCCAAACTTCTCTAATTGAACCTGCGGGTTCTTCTGTAGGTATATATGGAGCGGGCATTTTGGTTCCAGGCATTACATCTTGCGGATTCACAAACCATTCNACAAGCCATTCTGGGCGAAGTCTCTCCTTAGTTAATACTAAGTTTGGTGCCCAGGTTAAAGCGGCCTGCTTTGGTTTTTCCTCTCCATAAAAGTGACAATTATTACATGCACCCATCTCAGCAATCCTATCTCCAGCTTTGTATGAAGATGAGTTCATCGTAAAATTATGTGGGTCTTCGTATTTCAAACTTTGCCCATCTTTGTATTGAAAATATGATATTATTTTATTCCACTCTTCATCAGTATAATCAAAACTAGGCATTCGAGCTGCTAAATGAGGCCTAACCATAGTTACGTCTTTAAACCATTTTAATAACCACTGTGGCTGTGTTTTNCGTCCTTGAGTATTTAATAATGGAGGACTAAAGCTTTGTACTAAGCTCATATCTTCCGCATTGGTACCGTCAGCTACAACTTTTAACCATTCTGCTGTAGATGGCCATATTGCTCCACCCTCATCATCTAATTTGTGACAACCCAAACAATTATTNGTATGAATGAATTGTTCGCCTTTGGCAATAGCCAAATANGNAGGAGATTTTTCTGGAAGCTTGGATGGCGGTATTTCATCTTTTACCAATCCCATGATTAAGGTTACCAAAGATTCTATTTCTTTGTGCTCTAATCCATAATGAGGCATTCTTGATTTTTCCAAAGGTTTTAATTCTTTTACAGAAACAGTCCCATCATCATTAGGTATAAGGTCATACTTTTCTGGCTGATTTATCTTATTATAAAACCAATCCCACTTAGTATGAGGAATCTTATCGTGCCAAAACCCAAAATCAAGTTTTGTGATAAGCTTGCTTCCTTCATGGTTAAGGGAAATTCCGATTGGTTTTTTGTCTTCAAATCCTTGGATATTGTGGCATGAATAGCACCCATAATGTCCAATTAAATTTTCACCTGAGTAAATAAGCTTTTCCTTCGTAGACATGTCATTTAGTAAGCTTTTGACCTGCGTTGAAGAATTAAGTTGAGATAAAAAATCAGAAGAAATTTCATTTAATACTTCTTGATTTACAGAGGGAACTGGGGTTGCATCAAATTTATCATTCTTATTTAAAAGCAGGTAGCTAGCAATATCGCTCGCCTCTTGATCTGTTAAGCGCAAATTTGGCATTTTTGTACCTGAGTGGTAGGTATATGGATTTTTTAACCAATTAAAGAGCCATGTTCTATCTGTCTTTGATCCTACGCCTATTAAATTAGGTCCTTGCTCAAGCCTAAGGTTTTGCAAAGAAGGTTCATAATCAGGATCGGGTTCTGGTTGGATTTGATGGCAGCCTAAACAACCGAGAGCAGAAACTAAGAGCTCTCCATTTGCTGGATCACCGCTAAGAGAATTTTTCTGCATATTATAATCTGTAGATTTAGCAAATAGGTATTCAGTCATTGCAAGAGTTTCTTGCTCAGTTCTGATTAAGTCTTCAGGACTGCTGTTATTGCCTTTTTTAAAGAAATGAGGCATCCAAGTGTTATGGCGAAATGCTCGCGGCTCCATTATCCAGCGGTAGGTCCAATCCTTGTTTGTTTTTGAGGCAACTTTGTATAAGCTAGGGCCAGCCTTAGGGTATTCCTCACCCCATCTATCCATGCTATGGCAAGTATAACAACCAGCTTTTTCAAATGTAGACATACCTAAGCTAAGCTTATCTGCTCCCTTGATAGGCATATTATCACTGTGACATTTAAAGCATCCAGCTTCTGAGTATTGCGTTGGAAGCATTTTATTTCCCCAATAATGTAAAGCCTCCCAATCGTATTTTTCTTTCCAGTCTTTTGCCTGTTCTTCATTTTGTGGCATATGGCCTGCGGAAGTAAAGTCAGTTCCCCTTCCCCGTCCAGCATGGCATGACGTACAGCCATATTCAGCTGAAGGATGGGGTGAACTGCCCCCTACGAACTCTTCAAGTCTTGGATGCGTTGTGTAAGGTTGAGGAGCATCCTCATAACCTTTTTTGTCAATACCTACGTGACAGGTAATACATCGATCAACTTTAGGCATTCCCATGTAAACCAAATCATCTTCAAGGTCGTTCACAACAACTTGCTTTACCTCATAGTAAGGATCAATGAAATCAATAACAGGAACATCTCTAACAATATTTGCAATTTTNTTTGCAAAAGACATTGCTTCAGGGTCAAGCTTTGAAAGCTGCCTCTCTANTAATTGCTTTTCGCTATCAATTGTATACAATGCATCATTTGTTTGCTTTATGAAGGAATTGATTACTTTCAATTCATTTTGAAGACTATCGACAATAGATTGATTTTTTTCTGCAATCAAAAATGCTTTATCTGATTTCTTTTTGAGATCATCATAAACTTTATTTGCTTTAATAAGATCTCCGTTACCATATCTAGACTCTTCTAAAGCATATTTCGCTGCATCTAAATCGGCCTTTGCGAATTGATAATCTTGATTTGAAGCATAAAAACTGCCCTCAATATCAGCAAGCTGCTGCTCAATATTTTTTACTTTTTCTGACTGATTGAACAGTTCATTCCTTCTACGTTCTAAATTTGATAAAAGCTCCTGATAATCTGAATTGTCTGATAGAATTGCGCGCTGATCAGTTAATTTTTCTCGTACGTTCTCAATCTCCATTTTTCTAAAATCTGACTGGTATTTCTTCCAAGGTCGATTGTAATCATCGGCAAATGTCAATATCCAAAAAGCAGTAAATAAAAGGCTAGAAATAGCAAACCATTTATTTAGCTTTAATACGTTGTAATATCTTTCTTCTTGTTTGATTGCCATAATAAAAATCTAGAAGTTGAAAAAGAATTCCGGCATGGAAATAATATATTTCAAATTAAAAAACCATCTTAGGTACATTTTTACAGGAAGTAAAGCGCCAAAGATCATCAAGACAACAAAAATTGTATATCGAGTACTGCCCAATCTTTCGTAAAAACTTTTGAGTGCAGTTTTAGCTAATAAAGGAGGCGTCACAGCAAATGTAAGAAACATTATCAGTAAGCCTGGGGCTTCCCTTACTAAAATATTAGAAGGCAATCCCATATTTAGCCACTTAATGTAAAACAGTTCAGATAAATTAACATTTGTTAACGCCTCTAAGCGGTGTGAGTCCCAGTATTCAAAAGGTCCAAAAAATCCCCAGTTTGGACCTCTGAGGAAAGTTCCGATGACAATTAAAACATTCCAAAGAACGAGCCATCCAAACAAATAGATTGATAAAGATAGCATCCTGTTTTTATAGCTATAATACCCTGATCCATTTGGATCAGTGTCAATATAAGGAATTGCCATAAGTCCAATAATTATAAACGTAGGCAAAACAACTCCTGCATACCAGGGATCAAAATAAACCAACATTTCTTGTAATCCCAAGAAATACCATGGAGCTTTAGCTGGATTAGGAGATTCAGAAGGATTCGCCGGTTCTTCTAAAGGCGCTGGTAATCCTATTGACCAAATTAACATAAATGCAGAGAAAAGTATTAATGATATTAATTCCACATAAACAAGATCTGGCCAAACCAATACTTTATCGTTTGGAGCTTCATAGTGCTCATCAACAGGTTTGCCTTCATCGATAAGCTTATCATTTTTGTAAGCCTGACTAAGGCTTAACCAAGTAAAAAAAATGAGAAGTATAATTAAACCGGATATTGGAACATTGTCTGGCTTAAGAACGATTTTTTTAAAGTTATCATCTCCAAGACCAAAAATAAAAAAGGCGATTGTAATGGCTACCATTATAATGAGACCTTTTTTTGTCCACAGCTTATGAATCCCTAGTTTTTTATGTACTTTGTAAAACCAGTTTGTTGGAGGAAAAACAAATGGAAAGCCCACCAAAACTGCGGTAAACAAAATAGTAGGATTAGATATATAGTTAACTAATGATTTAAATGCATCCATAGAAATCTAAACTGGGGTTGAAATTCCCCCATCCTTTCTAATTCTCCAAAAATGGACTGCCATAAATATCATGATTATAAAAGGTAATCCAATACAATGAAGTACATAAAACCTTAAAAGAGTAGCTTCGCCAAGAAATCTACCACCAATCAAACCAAAGCGGGCATCACTGGCTTTTGTTATAAAATTTATATCCCCAATAGCGAGCAATGAAGACCCTGGGCCCTCAGCTCCTAAAAACGGTGTTGCTCCAGCCATATTAGATCCAACAGCAATTGCCCAGATCGCCAATTGATCCCATGGTAACAAGTAACCAGTAAAGCTCAAAAGAAGTGTAAGAACTAACAATATCACACCAACAGACCAATTAAATTCTCTGGGCGGCTTATAAGATCCTGTCATAAATACTCTAAACATATGAAGCCATACAGCAATTACCATTGCATGTGCTCCCCATCTATGAATTTCTCTCATAATTCCAAAAGGCACTTGCTCGGTCAAATCCATAATATCGGTATAAGCATATTCAATAGTAGGTCTATAATAAAACATTAGAAGAATGCCCGATATTGTTAAAATAAGAAAAATAAAAAAAGACAATCCACCCATACACCAGGTGAACTTAAGCTTAACGGCATGCTTTGGAAGACGAACAGGATGCAAATGAAGAAATACCGAATTTAAAACCACCATCATCCTTTGTCTTCTCGTCTTCGGTGCCCCACCTCCGCGAAAGATAGATTTCCAAATCTGGCCTTCAGCTATTTTTTCAAAAATATTTTTTTTATCGCTCATAGAATTAAACCTTTAAAAAGGATTCTGGATCGTTCCATTGCCCTTTTTCTTGTTGATATTTCTGTGTTTTATCAATAATGATTTCCCCATCATCCGCTAAAGATATTTTAAATCTTTCAAGAGGACGAGGGGCAGGGCCCTCAAAGTGAATACCCGTCATGCGAAATCCACTACCATGACATGGACATTTGAATTTTTTTGCAGATGGTTGCCAATTTGGAGTGCATCCTAAATGGGTACAGACTGTCGATAATACGTAAATCCCTTCATCATTTCTTACCATCCATACGCCGTATTTTTCTTTCCATCTCAAATCTACTTCACCAACAGTATAATCATCTGGATATCCTGCTCTAAAAGTTTGAACAGGTTCAAAAAGCACATTTGGAAAAAAGAACCTTAGCATCATAGTAAAAAATCCCCCTGTTGCAGCTACAAAGGCAACCCACCCAAGTGATAGCCATGAAAAGAAAGTACGTCTATCCACATTGCTTTCTTTTTCTACTTTATTTAATGCTGCGGGCGGTGGCGTCTTAGGGGAAATTGTTGAGGTTTTTTTCTTATCTTTTTCTGGCATGTGCTTGTGTTTTCTTTTACTAAATAATGAATTTATTAACAGCAATTCGAGCTGCTTCTCTTATTTTCAGATTTTCATCATTTTCTTTTATATTTTCTAATACTGCTTTTAGTTCCTGATTTTGAATAAAATGTGAAACGCTTATTGCTACTAAAATGACCTGAACTTTTTCTTTTTCATCAATATTTGGAAATGAATTTAAATACTTTCTATCCAAGAGGTCTAATAAAATCGACCGTCCGCTTGAATCTTTTTGTTTTGCCAATGCTATTGACGCGTCCCATCTAACATTTGGCTCTGAATCTGACAGCATCTTCTTTAGGTAAGGTATTGTCAAGGGTCCTCCAATCTTGCCAAGGGCAATAACAGCATGGAGTCGTATTTGTGGTTCCGAGTAATCCAAAAGATTTTTTAAAGGCTGAATTGCTTCAATTTTACCAATATTACCTAAAGCAAAAGCGCATGCTTGAACAACACCTTGATCAGAGCCATCAATCGCATCTATAAGAGTTGCGGTATACCTCTCATCCTTTGTCGCTCCCATTGCAATAGCTAGATACTGCTGAATACGAGCATCCCTATCGCTGGAAGAATATTTAAATGTTGCAATCATTTCGTTTACAAACATTTCATCTTTCGGAACCATTTTAGGATTAGATAACAGCTTGGATAGCTCAAAAGCGCCTTGCCATCTTTTTGTAGTGCCGCCAATTTTGACATCTTCAAGATAATCTCTTGCTGAATTTGGCTCACTAGTCATTAAACGAATAAACAAAAAAATCATCACAGCAAAAACTGCAATGATAAGCGGAACTACAAAGAAGCTATGAACTACTACTTGTAAAGCAGATTTTTTATCGGTTTGATTTTCTTGCATGAATAAGACTTTTAAGTGCCGCGGAAAGGACTCGAACCTTCACGCCGTAAGGCACTGGTTCCTAAGACCAGCGTGTCTACCAATTCCACCACCGCGGCAAAATTATTTTTATTAACTTTAAATACCTAAATAAATTACGAAGCTTAACGTGCTTAAAAAAATAGTTATGTTAGTTATTTAACGCGTTAGAGAGATCAATTTTTAGATCATCAAAATCTTCGATTCCAACTGAAAGCCTTATTAGTGTTTCTGTTAAACCCATTTCGAGTTTTGTTTTTTCTGGAANNGCNGCATGNGTCATAAANAANGGTACNCAAACNAAACTNTCNACNCTNCCTAAGCTTTCAGCTAGCTGAAATATTTCAATCTTATTAAGGAATTCATCTCTGCGACCTATATCTCCAACATCAATTGAAAGCATGGATCCAAAAACAACTTCACCTTTCGGATTTAATTGTTGCTTGACAGCTATTTCATGTTGAGGATGGGAATCCAATCCAGGATAAATTGTCCTAATTACTGATGGGTGTTCCGATAAAAAATTGGCTAGATCAGATGCGTTATCTGTTGCTTTTTGGTATCTTAAAGCAAGTGTTTTAGTAGACCTAAGGGTAAGCCAATTATCAAATGGACTGGGAACGCCTCCCGTTGCTTTGAGCATAAATTGTAGTTTTTCATAAAGATTTTTTTCATTTGTGGCTAAAATACCTCCAAGTATATCTGAGTGACCTGATAAAGACTTGGTTGAGCTTTGCATGGTGATATCGGCACCCATTTCTAATGGTCGCTGTCCGTAAGGGCTCATAAATGTATTATCTACACTTAGAAGAATATCATTATTTTTGCATATTTTAGCTGTTGCTTCAATATCGCATAGTTCAAGCAAGGGATTAGTTGGACTTTCTACGTGAACAAGCTTGGTATTTTTTCTAATTTTTTCTTTAATATTTTGAGGATCACGCGTATCAATCCATTCAAAGGTTATTCCCTGCCTACTCAATACGTTCATTGCCATCCTGTAAGTACCACCATAAGTATTTCTGGAAACTAAAATATGATCGCCTTTATCAAACAATTGAAATAGTGCAGTTGTCGCAGCCATTCCCGTACTATAACATACCGCATAGTTAGCTCCTTCAATTGCAGAAAGATTTTCTTCAAGGCGGCTTCGCGTTGGGTTTGAAACCCTTGAGTAATCATGCCCTCGATTTTTACCCACAGCATCCTGTTTAAATGTTGAGGTTAAATGTATTGGAGGCGCTACTGAGCCATGCTCTTTATTCGCATCATTTCCTATGTGAATAGATTTAGTTGAAAAACCCCATTTGGTCTTTTTTGACATATTCTTATACCTTTGTATATCCTTGATTAATATAATGTTGAAGTTTTTTGAATTTTACTTCAATTTGCTTTCCACTAGGACTCACAAGCTTAATCTTTTCATTCCTACCAATCTTTTCATCAGAAATAGTTGGTGCTACTTTAGCACCAGAATTGAGATTCGCCTGATCTTTTAATGAGGGAGAATTTAAGCCCATTCCAGAGGAGTCATCGTGTCTTACTTGGATATTAGAAGGACTGCTGGTGGTGGAGTTTTGATTTGATCCAATGCCTTGAATTTGAGTACGATAAAGCCTCTTCACAGTTTCAGCATTTGTATCAGACATCATTTGTTGAAACATTTCAAAACCCTCAGATTTATATTCTAATAATGGATTTTTCTGACCATATGCCCTAAGGTTAATTCCCTCCCTTAATTGATCCATTGCATATAAATGATCCTTCCATTTTTCATCTATAGTTCTTAAGGATATAAATTTTTCAAATGCACGCAGAATATCTGCCTGAATAAGAGACTCACGATTTAAATAGACATCGTTTGCCTTTTCAGAAATAAACTTCTTTACGTCATCAATGTTTATATCGTCTTGATTGAAATGATTTTGAATGATTTTTAAATCAACATCTACTAATAAATGGGACGAAAAATTTTGTTTTAAATTACTCCAATCCCAATTTTGCACATTATCCTGTTCAAAGACATCAAGCTCATCATCAATGAAATCATCTATCATGTCATGAATGACTTCTGAAATATCATCATCATTTAGAGCTTGCTTTCTTGTGTTATAAACAACCTGTCGCTGCTGATTCATAACATCATCATACTCTAATAAATGTTTTCGAATACCAAAATTTCTTTGCTCAACTTTTTTCTGAGCATTTTCAATTGCTCGTGTAACCATTTTTGCAGTAATTACTTCACCTTCCTCTGCGCCTAACCTATCCATCACTGCGGCAATTCTTTCACTATTAAATAACCTCATTAAATCATCTTCTAAGGATAGGTAAAAAACGCTTGAACCAGCATCACCTTGACGACCTGAACGACCCCTTAATTGAAGATCAATCCTTCTTGACTCATGACGTTCTGTACCAATTATATGTAAACCTCCCAGNTCTTTAACCCCTTCAGCTAATTTTATATCTGTTCCGCGACCCGCCATATTTGTTGCTATAGTGACCGCACCTCTTTGACCTGCTCGGGCAACTATTTCTGCTTCGCTTTTGTGCTGCTTAGCATTCAAAACATTGTGCGGGATACCNTTNCGTTTTAACATTCTTGATAGTAACTCTGAGGCTTCAACTGATATAGTTCCAACCAGTGTTGGTTGGCCCTCATTTGACCTNAGGGCAATTTCATCAACCACNGCATTATACTTTTCTCTTTTGGTCTTATATATCAGATCGTTGCGATCGTCTCTTGCTATTGGTTGATGNGTTGGTATAACAAAAACTTCAAGATTATAAATTGAGCCAAATTCTTCAGATTCAGTCTCAGCGGTACCCGTCATTCCCGCTAATTTATTATACATTCTAAAATAATTTTGAATAGTTATTGTAGCAAGCGTCTGNGTTTCCCGCTCAACTTTCACATTTTCTTTTGTCTCTAAAGCCTGGTGAAGTCCGTCACTGTACCTTCTTCCCGCCAAAACACGCCCAGTAAATTCATCTACAATTTGAACCTTACTCTCCTGAACAACATAGTCTACGTCTTTTTCGTAAAGAGTAAAGGCGCGTAAAAGTTGACTCATATTATGTATCTTTGCTGAAATTTCAGCGTGACTTTGATGCGCCAAATCTTTTTCTTTGTCTTTATCTTCTTGTTGTATATCGGTTTTAGAGTCTATTTCGTGCAACATCTCACCAAGGTCTGGTATAACAAAAACTTCTGGCTTGTTTGGAGCAAGTACACTTCTTCCCTTTTCTGTAATGTCTATCACATGCGATTTTTCATCTATACTGTAAAATAAATCTTCATCGACTTCATGTAGCTTTTTGTCTCTCATGAATTCAGACTCAACTTTGTAGGCCAGTTTCTTTGTCCCTGATTCTTGAAAAATTTTCATTACTCTAGGATGCTTGGGCGCCCCTCGCAAAGCCTGAAGCAGTTTGTAGCCTGCATCACTTTCCTTATTATCTTTTAAAAGCGTTTCAGCTTCTTTTACAATCTGTGAAACCAGCTCGTTCTGCTTTTTAACTAGGCTGTGAATTAATGGTTTTAGCTCTGTAAAGGTTTTATCAACAGGCGCATCAACTGCACCAGAAATGATTAAAGGTGTTCTGGCCTCATCTATTAATACTGAATCAACTTCATCAACTATTGCAAAAGAGTATTCACGCTGAACTTGGTCTTCTTTCCTAAGAGACATATTGTCTCTAAGGTAGTCAAAGCCAAATTCATTATTTGTTCCATAAGTAACATCGCATTCATAGTTTTTTCTTCTCTCATCAGGATTCATATTATTCAAGATAAAACCTACAGNTAGTCCAAGTCGNCGGTAGACTTCTCCCATCCACTCAGCGTCTCTTTGCGCCAAATAATCATTAACTGTTATTAAATGTACACCCTTACCTGTAAGTGCATTTAGAAAGATGGGGAATGCTGCAACCAAAGTTTTACCTTCACCAGTTTTCATTTCAGCTACATTACCTCTGTGAAGAATTATTCCACCAATTATTTGGACATCATACGGTACCATCTCCCAACTTAATTCTCTTCCTACCACTTTCCAGCTCGAACCACACATCCTTCTACAAATTTCTTTNACCATTGCAAATGCTTCAGGAAGGATTGNATCTAACTTTTGATGTTCAGCAACAAGGACAAATTTTTTCGCCTCATCTTTATCGCTTATCTGCTCTTTTGCTTTTTCTTCTGCTTCTTTTCTCGAAATAGCTATTTCATTCTTTAGCTCAACAGTTCTCAGTTTTAATTCATCATCAGTTTTATCTTTAAGCTGCGCAGATAGTTGATTTATCTGATCAACTAAAGGATAAAGAAGTTTTATTTCTCTATCAGACCTNGTTCCAAAAATTTTACTAATTAAATTCATTATTATGTTGCCAGTTTTTCCAGCGAAACAGATTTGTAAATACTATCTAAAACTCCATTTACAAATGCCGAGCTGTCTTCGGTGCTATATTGTTTTGCGATTTGAATAGCTTCTGATATTGAAACCTTGGGAGGTACGCTATCAATAAAAAATATTTCACTTATAGCCACTACTAATAATAAGCGATCTAAAACTGCCACTCTTTTAAATTCCCAATTATTCAACCTAGACTTTATTTGGTCTTCGCACCAATCCCTATTATCAAGAGATATTTCAAATAGTTGGGTTATAAAATTTTTGGTTTCTTCATCACGAAGCTCTCTATCTAAAATATCTTTAAGAGCTTTAGCTCTAGTTTCTTTACCTATCTCGATGGCATAAAGCGCTTGAAGCACCGCTTCTCTAGCTGAACGCCTAGATTGTTTAACAGCAGACATAAGTACTTAACTTAGAGGATGTATCCATCCAAATGGATCATCTATCTCTTCCTTTTGTATTTGAAGCAGCTTCTTTTTTATTTGTAATGTTTTTTCTCCAAAATTACCATCTCCTATTACATGTTCTTTTTTATCGGTGGATATTCTACCAACACCCGTAACCGTAACGGCAGTTCCACAACAAAAAACTTCATCCGCTGAAAGCATTGTGTTGATTTCAACATCTGTCTCTCTTACAGTAAGATTGAGCAAATCTCTGGCAATAGTTATAACAGAATCTCTTGTCACGCCATCTAAAATTGAACCGCCTAGTTTTGGAGTTAGAAGTTCATCGNCACATAAAACAAAAAGATTTGCAGCGCCCATTTCTTCGATAATCTTTTCATTTTTTGCATGAACATAGATCATATCGTTAAATCCTTTAGATTTNGCTTCAGATCCTGGATATAAAGAAGCTGAGTAGTTTCCAATGGCTTTAGCATTTCCTATACCCTTTGGAGCAGCTCTATGATATTTATCGGTTAGATATAAGTGTAACGGCTTAGCGCCAACTTTGAAATAGGGTCCAACAGGAGATGTGAATACCATAAACACATACTCTGTAGCAGCTTGTACGGCAATTGCTTTGGATACTCCAAAACAAATTGGTCGAATGTACATTGAACCTTTTCCAAAGGGAGGTATAAAATCTGCATTATCCTTTACTGTTGCGCTAACAGCATTCATAAAATATTTTTCATTCATTTTCGGGATGCACATTCTTTCAGTAGATTTTTCCATTCTAGCTGAGTTTTTATCTGGACGAAATAAAACGATTCTATCTTTTGCGGTATGGTAAGCTTTCATGCCTTCAAAAATCCCTTGTCCGTAATTTAGTACACACGCTGCAGGTGACAGACTTATCTCTCCATAAGGTATAAGTTTACCATTAATCCAGTCGTCTCCGGAAACGCATTCCCCTTTCCACATGCTTCGCGTAGGTAGGGGATTGAACCCTAAATTATCCCAATCAATTTTCTGTTTATCTTGTTTCATTTATATCTGCCTATTAAAAGTTAAAAATTCATATAATGATATTAAAGATGGGAGAGGGGCTAAATATTTAAAAACTACTTTCATAAAGTGAATCAACCAAAAATAAGATATTGAATTTACAATGCATAACTGATTATTATCAGGTTGCATAATTAATTTTTTTTATTATCGTAAGCCTGAATTATATCCTTAACTAGCCTGTGCCTTACTATGTCAGCAGATGATAGGTTGCAAAATCCAACGCCATCGATATCTTTGAGCAGATTCAGAACTTGAATTAAACCTGATTCAATTTTTTTTGGAAGATCGGTTTGTGTGACATCTCCAGTAATAATGGTTTTAGAGTTTACACCAAGTCGGGTTAAAAACATTTTCATTTGAATTGAAGAAGCGTTTTGTGCTTCATCAAGAATCATAAAAGCATTATTTAATGTTCTTCCACGCATATAGGCTAGGGGAACTATTTCAATAGTATTATTAAACAATAAAGGCTTCAACTTATCTAGGTCTAATATTTCGCCCAAAGCATCATACAGCGGTCTCAAGTACGGGTCAATTTTCTCTTTTAAGTCTCCAGGCAAGAACCCTAAACTTTCTCCAGCCTCAACAGCCGGCCTGCACAAAATAATTTTGTCAACCTCGCGATTTTGAAGCGCAGCAACCGCAAAAGCCACAGCTAGAAATGTTTTACCCGTTCCGGCTGGTCCAGTAGAAAACACAATGTCATTTTTTCTAGCAATCTCAATATATCTCTCTTGACCTTTTGTTCGAGCAGCAATACTACCTTTCCTGCCATAATGAATTATGTATTTTGATTTGCTATCACCAGAACTCATGGCAGAAGAGTTAAAGGTTAAAAGCGTTTCAACATCGCTTATCTCAAGGGATCCTTTTTCATTTAATGTAGATGCCATCTCATGAAAGACCTGACTTATCGTATCTACTTCAGCTTCATCACCAATTATCTTTATTAAATTTCCTCTGGCAATAATTTTACTCGAAAATAATTTTTCTATTAATTTAAGGTTGGTGTCAGCTGGTCCAAAAAAAGAACCCAAGTCAACACCTTTCATTTCAATTGTTTTTTCCATACTGAAGCTTTTTTAATTAATAATANTAACTAAACTTATAACTATTTCAACGTATTAATCANATAACAAGATTAAATTCTTATCTATGAAAACTACCTTAACAGCATTTTTGAGCCTTATAATGCTTTTTAGCTGCTCAACTAAATCTCCAATATCAAATCGTTATGTCTCTAAAAAGAAAAATATTGAACATTTGATAAAGCTGGGAAGCTTAAACTGGGAAAAAAGAGTGGATGTTAATTCTGCAAAACTATCTAAGCATTTCCTTTCAAAGGCTATTGAGCTTGATTCAAAAAATCCTGAAATAACAGCCTTATTTACAAGAAGCTGTTATTTTAATGGGCGTTATATTAATTACGATAAACCTGAACTTGCAGACTCGATGTTCATTGAAGGGTTCACAGCCGCATGGAAATTTATCATCTCATTAGAAGAGTTTCAAATTGGATTTCAATCAATTCAAGGTGATAGTGCAGCAAAAAATATCGCAGGTCTTGAAAGGCTCTCTCAGGAGATGCTTCCTGTAGCTTATTGGTGGGCTGAAAACTTCACAAGCTATCTATTAACTAAGCCAGTTCTAAAAAGATTGGAAAATAGAGAGATTATTGAAACTGTCCTCCATCGAATACTCTCAATGAATCCAGAATATAATTTTCATGGAGCTAATCGCATTTTTGGATCATTTTACGCTAAACTACCAGGCGTAAANCTTGATCAATCTAAAAATAATTTTGACAAATCAATTTTAGGTGAGCCAAACTTTATGACATCTTACACATTGAGAGCACAATACTATTATACAAAAAATGGCAACAGNGACTCTTTTGTGAATGACCTGCAATTCGTTTTAAATACTGAGCCTACTAAAATCCCTGAAGCATCGCCTGAAAATCTTTTTGAGCAAGAATTAGCTAGAATACTATTATCAAAAAAAGAATCTTTATTTGAATAAATTATATTTTTTCAAATAAGCCCGCATCTCATCTACCATTTCGACGCTATGAGTTCTATCATTAGTTTCTAAATTTATCAACCTTGCATCGTCAATCCTCTGAACCATATCTAATGTTTTTTCATAGCTATGTAAAATATCTTTTTTACCAGAAAAAACTAAAATTCTTTTATTCACATTTTTAATTTTGTCCTCAAAACTATATTTTTTAAAGCTTAATGCTGAGCGCCGAGNCCTTCCGATGTGAATATTGTCAAGTACATAAGAATATTTTTTATACTGGTTCGAATCAGATTCCATATCAATATATTTTCTTTTCATGTACCATTTCGCAAAAGGCTTAAAAGCCGTATAAAATTGAGTTGGCATTAAAGCTATAATAAATAACAAGAAACGTGGAATATTAAACTCAATGTTCGGACCAATAAGTACAGCTAAAAAAGGGTTTAATTTTTTTTCAGCTATNGCATCAAGAATTGCAGTTGCACCCATTGAGCTTCCAAAAGCAATATANTTATTATCAATANNNTGNTNTTGAACAATCTNGGNAATATCATGTCCAATATTTTGTATATTTATTTTCTGTTCTTTNGTATGTTTTGCTGAACCCTTTTCTCNAGTTTCAATATAATACACCTCAAAATACTTNGTCATTTCTTGAAGAACAATTTTCCAGCCATGTATAAAAGAACCCCAACCAGGAATGAAAATAACAGGTGGGTATTGTGTTGACTTTTTTGGAGTAAAATGAATTTCAAACAATTGAACACAGCTAGAAACTTTAATATAACTAGTCTGAATTTTTGTACCTGGACTACAATAATCAGAATAATTCATGAAATACTCAATTTAATAAAAATGTCTATTTCATCAATGAATCGTATACTAAATCTTCAAATTCCCTATATAACTCATAAGCCTCTCCATCATTAAAAGGCAGTAATTGCATAAATGCAACTACAACTATGCGCCTTTCTTTATCAACAGTGTAGTATGTATTATATATGCCTGACCATGCACCTACGCCCTGAGGTCGCTTACCACGTTCGTTTGGATTGGCTTCTATTGTCCAGGCATACGAGTGTGTATCTTTTTCATCAAAAACAGTTCGTTGAGGAGAATCGTTGGGCCTGTTAAATGCTTCGACAAGCGGATGTTTTAGCGTCATTCCTTCAGGTAGCTGATTACGAAAAAATGATTCTACGGAATTTTTTGAAAGAATTCGAACACCATCGAGCTCTCCTCCATTCACTAAGCACTGCAGGAATCGAGTATAATCGTTAGGTGTGCTTAGCAAATCTCCACCGCCATAAAATCTTTTCATAGGGATAGGACGCATGCTTGGCAAAGCAGAAAGCGCACCAGAAGATACATCTCTCATAGACATTGGCATGAGGTCATTTCTAACGCTTTGAGAAAGATTATAGCCTGATCGATCCATCCCCAAGGGTTCAAAAATATTTTCTTTAAAATATGTATCAAGATCAAGTCCAGAAACTCTCTCAATTACACGACCAGCTATTCCAAGACTTCTTCCATAATGCCACCGGTCACCGGCTTCAAAAATTTGCCTGGGTTGCGGAGCATTAAAGCCCCAATCATACTCATCTGGAGAAAGAGCTTCAGGTTGAGGCCAATCCCCTGGAGANATACCTAAATCTTCCATAACTCGCAAAGAATTGAAAAAGTATACAAATCCCGATGTATGCGTTAATAGATGTCGCATTGTTATAGGAATATCTCTTTCGCTACTAGAAAGATCTTTATTAAGGATTTTAATTTGATTTATTTCAGGCAAATATTCTTCAATTGATAAATCAAGATCAATTTTTCCCTCCTCAACTAATTGCATCACCGCAGTAGATGTAATAGCTTTTGTCATTGATGCGATTTCAAAAATAGCATCAGGATTAGAATCTCCGTAAGAATAAAAAACTGGATCGTTTTTATCTAAGCTCACCCCTAAAACAGCAAAAGGAAGATTAGTCTTGTTAAATGCTTTGTCTACTTTGCCCTTATCAATTTCAAGTTGATTTGTACATCCATAGATAATCAAAAAACATACCATTGAAATAAAATTTTTCATATTATTGCCTTTAATAATTATTTATTTTTATCTACTATTTTAATATTTAAATCAGATAGCTGATCCTTTGATACTTTGCTTGGCGACTCGTCCATTAAGGAGGATGCTGATGTGGTTTTTGGAAAAGCGATAACATCGCGAATATTACTTGAACCCGATAAAAGCATAATTAATCTATCAAAGCCAAAGGCGATACCACCATGCGGAGGTGTGCCGTATTTAAGAGCTTCAACTAAAAATCCAAATCTTGAATCAATCTCTTCTTTATCCATTCCTAATAATTCAAAAATCTTTGATTGAAAATCAGGCTTATGATTTCGAATTGACCCCCCAGCAATTTCATAACCATTCATAGTAAGATCGTAGCCGCGAGATTTCAGCAAAGAAGGTTCAAGCTCAAGATCTTCAATAGCATCTGACTGTGGAGCAGTGAATGGATGGTGCATAGCTATGTATCTATTAGAATCGCTATCGTAGTCAAACATTGGAAAATCGGTTATCCAAACAGGGTTAAATTTGTTAGGATCGCATAACCCTTCTTCTCTGCCAATATATATTCTTAAAGCACCAAGCGCTGTTAGAACAATTTCTTTTTCATCTCCTATTAGAAAAATGATGTCACCATTATTAATATTTGCAGATTTAATCAAATTTTCTTGAATAGTACTATCGAAGAATTTTGAAATACCACCAATAAGCTCATCTGAATCCATCTTCATCCAAGCCAAGCCTTTGGCCTTGTATTTTTTTACATAATCTGTATAATTGTCAATGTTTTTTCTGGAATATTTAGCTCCAGACTTAACAACAATTGCCTTAACGCAAGGAGAAGATTTGAAAGCATTAAATTCAGATTTATCAGTAAAGCTCTTTGCATCTTTTAGGTGCATTTCAAATCTAGTATCAGGTTTATCCGATCCATACAACTCCATCGAATCATCATAGGTTAGCCGTGGAAATACTTTTGGNANATCAATGTTTTTGACTGATTTAAATATATGNGCTGTNAATCCCTCCATTTCTTTANAAACTACTTCTTCNTCAATGAATGACATTTCAATATCAATCTGGGTGAACTCAGGNTGCCTATCAGCTCTCANATCTTCATCTCTAAAGCACTTAACAATTTGAAAATATTTATCATAGCCAGATATCATTAATATTTGTTTATAAACCTGGGGAGATTGTGGTAGAGCATAAAATTTTCCACGATGAATTCTNCTTGGCACAAGATAATCTCTTGCGCCTTCAGGAGTTGACTTCATTAAAACAGGGGTTTCGATCTCAATAAAGTCTTTTTTGGTTAAATAGCTTCGAACTGACTGATATGCTTTATGTCGTGTTATGATATTTTGCTGTAATTCTTCTGTACGAAGTTCAAGGTATCTAAATTTTAGTCTTAAATCCTCTTCAGCGCTAGTGCGATCTGAAATCACAAAAGGAAGNGGGTTTGCGTGATTTAAAATATCCATAGAGGACACATACACTTCTATTCCACCTGTTTGCATGTCAGCATTAATAGATTTTTCCTCACGTTCGCGAACATTTCCAGAAACAGAAAGTACATCCTCCATAGACAATTTTTTTACCTGCTCAAAATCTCCTTTATAATCTTCGGAGTTAAACACAATTTGTGTCTTTCCATATCTATCGCGTAAATCAATAAAAACAACCTGTCCATGAAGGCGAACTGTATTCACCCAACCATTTAAAATAACAGATTTTCCTGAATCCTTAGATTCTAGCTCACCGCATGTATGTGTTCTTATATTCATTATAGATTAAGTTAAATTTATAAAAAAATTCTTGATACGCTAAATGTTTCAAGAANCTGGAGGAAAAAGTTTGAGGACTATTTCGTNGAAATAGATAGNCGGTTCATGGCTCGAGCAAGCGATAGCTCTGCTCGCTTTGAATCAATACCATCATTTGACTTTAAACGATCTTTTGCGCGCTTTAAAGAAGCTTCAGCTCTTATTTTATCAATATTCTCAGCTTTTTCAATAGTTTCTACTAAAATCTCAACTTTATTGGAAGAAATCTCAGCAAATCCACCACTGGTTGCGTAAATAAGATCGCTACTGTCTAAGGAAATTTTAATCTCTCCTAAATTTAGCGCAATTAGAGCATCACGATGACCTGAGAGCACACCAAATAATCCATCCATTCCAGGGCAACGCAAGTACGAAACTTTATCTTTCTTGATTATCTGCGTTGGGGTGACTATTTCTATATTAAATAAACTCATAAAATAATTTATTCTTGATCTGAGTTTTCTTCAACTTCGATTGTATTTTCAGCGTCTTCTATTTTTAGTTCTTCTTCTTGAGCATTTTCTTCTGCATCAGCTCCATCTTCTTGATTTGAGCTATCTTTTGGAGTTTTTGATTTAACGTCTTTACCCTTATCAAAANCTTCATCAATTGATCCTACATATGAGAATGCATTTTCGGGTACCTCATCAGCATCACCATTTAAGATTGCCTCAAAACCTGAAACAGTATCTTCAAGCTCAACATAACGTCCTGGTGTTCCAGTAAATTGCTCAGCAACAAAGAAGGGTTGTGAAAAGAATTTCTGAATTTTTCTTGCACGAGAAACCGTTAGCTTGTCTTCATCGGAAAGTTCATCCATTCCTAAAATTGCAATAATATCTTGAAGGTCTCTATATTTCTGGAGAACACCTTGAACATTTCTCGCTACACTGTAATGCCTATCTCCAATAATTCTAGGATCTAAAATCCGTGAAGTTGATGCTAGGGGATCAACAGCTGGATAGATGCCAAGCTCAGCAATCTTCCTTTCTAGAACTGATGTAGCATCTAGGTGAGCAAACGCTGTAGCTGGAGCAGGATCTGTTAAATCGTCAGCAGGAACATAAACGGCTTGAACCGATGTGATAGATCCTTTTTTCGTTGAAGTAATTCGTTCTTGAAGCTCGCCCATCTCCGTTGATAAAGTTGGTTGATATCCAACCGCAGAGGGCATTCTTCCAAGCAACGCAGAAACTTCGGATCCTGCCTGGGTAAATCTAAAGATGTTATCAACAAAAAGAAGNACATCTCTTCCTTCGTCATCTCTAAAAAACTCAGCCATCGCAAGACCGCTTAAGGCTACTCTTAATCGCGCACCTGGAGGCTCATTCATTTGTCCAAAAACCATTGTTGTCTTATCAATAACACCTGATTCTGTCATTTCNTTGTATAAATCATTTCCTTCNCGNGTNCTCTCNCCAACACCNGCAAAAACTGAGTAACCCCCATGTTCGGTTGCTATATTACGTATCAGTTCTTGGATTAGAACAGTTTTTCCAACACCTGCTCCTCCAAAAAGGCCCGTCTTACCGCCCTTTGTGTATGGCTCCATTAAATCAACAACCTTAATACCTGTNACTAATATTTCTGTTGAAGTAGCAAGCTCTTCATGCTTAGGCGAGGGACGATGAATAGGATTCCTTTTGCCAGTTTTTAAGTCTCCTTTTCCATCAATAACATTACCCAAAACATCAAAAAGCCTTCCCAATGTTTCCTGCCCAACGGGAACTGAAATTGGAGAGCCGCTATCAAGCACATCTACACCCCTAGTTAACCCATCCGTAGAATCCATAGCAACAGTTCTTACCATTCCATCCCCGAGATGCTGCGCCACCTCAAGAACTAAAATGCCATCATCACCTCTATCAACACTAAGCGAGTTCATTATATTAGGTAAATGCCCATCTTCAAAGGCTACGTCTACCACTGCACCCATTATTTGAGAAATTTTTCCAGTCATATTTGACATATCAAGAATCCTTTTATTCTTTTAGCGCCTCAGCACCACTAACAATTTCTAACATTTCTGTTGTAATGGCAGCTTGGCGCGCTTTGTTAAATTCTAAAGTTAAATTTTTAATCATATCTTCTGAGTTGGTAGTTGCATTTTCCATTGCAACCATTCTNGCGGCCTGTTCACTGGCGTACGANTCCAAAAGGTATTTCCATACCTGCGCATTTAAATAGCGGGGAATAAGCGATTTTACTATTTTCTTTTTTGAAGGCTCNTAAAGATAATCAGTGTCGCTCAACTCTTCATCGTTTAGCTCTATTGGTAACAACTTCTCTGTGATAGTTGCTTGAGTTGCAACATTAACAAACTCATTGTAAACGACCCTAATTTCATCAACTGAAAGATCAAGAAAATGATTGATAATAGTGCTTCCAATTTTCATCGATTGGTTAAAATTTAAATCACTCCAAAAGTCTGAATATGACTCAATAATGTTATACTGGCGAGATTTGAAATAGTCTTTGGCTTTTTTACCAATACAAAATATATCAACATTTTCTTTACCAAATTTGTCGATGTCATTATGCGCTTTTCGCAAAATACTGCTATTAAATGAGCCAGCCAATCCCCTATCGGAGGTTACTACAACATAGGCTATTCTTTTAACATCCCTAACTTCAAGAAGGGGAAGCATTGACCTTTCAACCGATGGAAGTAAATGTTGAATTATCTCTATTAAACGATGATTGTAAGGCCTAGCTTTTTCCATATTTTCTTGAGCTCTTCGCATTTTGGCAGCTGCAACCATCTTCATGGCTTTTGTAACCTTCTGAATACTTTTAACAGATTTTATACGATCGCGAATATCTTTAAGATTGGCCATGATTTAGGAATTAAAACCTTTAGCAAATGCAGATATCGCTTTTTCAAGACTTGCGCCAAGTTCATCAGATATAGAACCTTCTTTGACNATCGCTTTTAAATTATCAGAATTATTAGCTTCTAAATAATCAAAGAGGTTTGATTCAAAATCTGCTACTTTTTCAGCGGGTATAGAATCAAGGTATCCTTTCGATGCCGCGTATATAATAGCAATTTGTTTTTCAACTGGCATTGGAACATATTGACCTTGCTTCAAAATCTCAACCATNCGTTCACCCCTGGTTAATTGTGCTTGAGTATTCTTATCAAGGTCAGAGCCAAATTTTGCAAAAGCTTCNAGTTCACGGTATTGCGCTAAATCTAAACGTAGAGTACCAGCAACACCCTTCATTGCTTTAATTTGCGCATTTCCACCAACGCGTGAAACCGATATTCCNACATCAATTGCTGGTCTAACGCCAGAATTAAATAAGTTTTTTTCTAAATAAATTTGTCCATCTGTAATTGAAATCACATTGGTAGGAATATAAGCAGATACATCTCCTTCTTGGGTTTCTATAATTGGCAAAGCAGTTAACGATCCACCTCCAAGGTCCTCTGAAAGTTTCGATGCTCTTTCTAATAAGCGGCTATGTAAATAAAAAACATCTCCAGGAAACGCTTCTCTGCCAGGAGGCCTCCGCAGAACAAGAGACATCTGTCTATATGCGACAGCTTGTTTAGATAGATCATCATATATGATTAGGGCATCTTTGCCGCTATCTCTAAAATGCTCACCCATAGCACATCCTGAATATGGGGCAATGTACTGCAACGGTGCTTCATCCGAAGCGCTAGATGAAACTACTGTTGTGTAATCCATTGCTCCATTAGCCTCAAGTTCAGAAACAATCGAGGCAACTGTTGAAGCTTTTTGTCCAATAGCCACATAAATGCAATAAACGGGTGAATCGGTGTCATGAGTATATTTTTGATTAATTATAGCATCAACTGCAACGGCTGTTTTCCCTGTTTGACGATCTCCAATTATTAATTCTCTCTGACCTCGACCGATTGGGATCATGCTATCAACTGCTTTGATTCCCGTTTGAAGGGGCTGGTTGACAGGAGAGCGAGACATTACACCCAGAGCTTTTCTTTCGATAGGTAAAAAATCTTTTGTTTCAATAGCACCTTTTCCATCGATTGGTTGACCCAAAGGATTTACAACTCGACCTAGCATTNCATTGCCTACGGGAACTTCAACAACTTTTCCTGTACGTTTTGCTAAATCCCCTTCTTTAACATGGCTAGATTCACCAAAAAGAACAACACCTACATTGTCATCCTCAAGGTTTAGTGCCATTCCATATATACCATTAGGAAGCTCAACTAGTTCAGAGCTCATTACTTTTTCAAGACCTGAAACACGTGCAACACCATCACCTATCTCTATTACTTCACCTACCTCAGAAACATCTACAGTTAGGTCGAATTTTTTTATCTGTTCTTTAAGTAAAGCAGCTATATTTTCAGTTTTAATTTCCATGGTTTCTTTCTACGCTATTTTGCGTCTAACATCTCATGACGCAGTTTATTTAAATGATTAATTATTGAGATATCTATTAGCTCATTGCCAACTCTTAACCTAATGCCCCCTAAAAGTTTTGGATTAACATTAAATGATAACTCAGAATTTTTATTTAACGCTTTGTCTAGCATTCCTTTGAACTGGATTTTTTTATCTTCTTTCATTTCTTGAGATATCTCAGCGTTAACATTCACAACATTTTTCTTTTCTATAAGTAAAGTATTGAAATACTTTTCTAAGAGAGGTATTAGCTTTACGATATTCTCTTTTTCAATCAGTGCAATAAACTCTATCACAATTGAATGGCATTTTTCAGAAAATACCGCATTTACAGCTTTTGATTTATCAGAGCTTGTAACTCTTTTCGAAAGAAGAAAAGATCTAAGCTCAGGCAAATTCTTAATTGATTTAGACAAATGCGATAAAGAGTCCTTCACATCTATCTCAGAATTCGATGCAGCAGCAACATGAAACATGGCCTCTGAGAATTGCTTAGCTTTTTGCTCAAGCTTCATATTGCTTAATTTCCTTCAATGATTCTTCTATCAGTGAACTATTATCCTGTTCTGAAATATTTTTATTAATCAATTTTTCTGCAACAGATATAGAAAGATCCACAACCTCTTTTTTAATGTCCGAAATTGCCTTATCCTTCTCAGCTTTAATCTGCAGCTTAGCTTCTTCTTTTATTTTATTTGCTTCCTCTTTAGCTTTAGCAACCGTATCATCTTTAATCTTTTCAGCCGCAGCTTTTCCATCAGAAAGAATTGACTGAGCATCTGTTCGAGCTTTAGTTATGATTGCTTCAGATTCTAGATTTATTTTCTCAAGTTCTTTTCTAGCGGTTTCAGCATNATTCAGAGAAGTTTTAATCAAATTTTCTCTTTCTTCTAGCATGCCGAGCAAAGGTTTCCATGCAAATTTAGCCAAAACGTAAAATAGCAATAAAAACGTTATTATTGTCCATATATACAATCCTGGCGTAACTGCAGTTAGCGGATTTNTACCACTGCTAGATTCTGCAAAGATAGCTATCAGTAAAAAGTTCACATCAATTTCCTTTGGTTATATTTACAGAATTCTAAAGTACGAGCATTAAAAAAGCAAAAACCTCAGCTAGAATAGCAACACCTTCTAGTAAGAATAGAGGAAGGTTGATTGCCCCAGTGATTTTGTCAGCTGCTTCTGGTTGGCGCGCGATGCTTTCTGCAGCTGCAGTAGCAAATTTGCCAATTCCCATTGCGGCACCAATAACTATTAAGCCTAAACCGATTGGAAGTAGTGTTGTAGGTTCCATTTTATTTATTTCCTTATTTTATTTTTAATGATGAACATTGATTGCCATTCCAATAAAAACAGCAGTTAGTAGTGTAAAAACATATGCCTGAACGAGAACAACAATTATTTCAAGTCCAGATATTGCTGTAGCCATAGGAACTGATATTAAGGCGACTCCTACACCAGCTACAGTAGATTGAAATTTATCTGCAAATATTGCAGTCAAAGATAAAAGCGCCAAAATGGCAATATGCCCACCGGTCATATTGGCTGCTAGTCTCATAGTCAAAGCAAACGGCTTGACTATCATTCCCATTAGTTCTATCGGAATTAGTAAAAAATAAATAGGCCAGGCTAACCCATGCGGAACAAGATTTTTCCAGTGCTTAACAAATCCATGGGCTTTAGTACCTGCAACAATGATTGCAAAGAATGTAATTGTTGCAAGAGCTGCAGTTACATGAAAATTTCCAGTAGCTGTAGCACCTCCCTTTGTTAACGAATAGAGAAAACTAGAATCTGTTAATCCTGAATACTTNGCTATTCCAACCAAATCGAATATAGGAACCATTCCAATTCCGTTTGCAAAAAGAATGAAAAAGAAAAAAGTCAAAACTAGCGGTGTCCATGTATTTACCCATTTGGGACCAACATTAGGCAGAACAATAGAATCTCTTATGAATTGAACTATAGCCTCAATTGCGCTTGAGGTTTTTGAAGGGCTATAGGTTGTTTGACGTAAGTATTTTCTAACAGGAATTATTACAAATAGGGAAACCAGCGCAGCAACAATCCAAAGCATTAAAACATGTTTAGTTATAGACATGTCTACACCAAACATCTCATTAATCTTAAAAATGGGTTTTTCTATGCTAGAATTAGAAACATGGGAAATAAGGTATTCAGCAACTTGTTCAGTTACGCTCTTACTTTCAAGCTTTTCGCCGCTTAAAATCATTTGTGCTTTTTTATTTCTTTGTTAAAAATTGAACTAATAATCATTGCTTCTAATACATGAAACAATATAATTGAGNATAAAAAACTAAACACAAATATGCTTGTATTAAAAGCATAAAAGTAAATAATTGCTAATAAAAAAGGTGCAAAAAAAGCCATCTTAAAAATAAAACCGTAGATTAAAACTTTTGTTGATTTGATAGGGTCAGAAATTCGCGCTTTTATATAAAAACTGGTTTCAGTTGTGTATATAAAAAAGGGTGTTACGCTACCTAAAATAACTTCAATTTTATTATGGTTACTTATTAAAGCCCCAATCGCTAAGATTGCCATCTCAAGAAAAATAAAATTCTGAATGTGCTTCATTTACTTATTAATAAATTTAAACAGTCCATAAAAACCAACTACTAATCCCAGCAAAAGCCCAATAAGTAAAAAAACAGGAAAGGTTACAAAATGTCTATCAATAAAGTAGCCTATCAGCGAAAGCATAATTATTGATCCTAACAACGAGTATGAAGCGCTAGCAGCCGGCCCAGAAATCCTAAGAATATGTTGAAATTCATTCAAAGCTTTTCGAATGAAATCATCATTTTTAGGCATAAAAAGCGGCTATTTAATTCCCATCTTTACTTGATTGCTCATTATCAACCATAACACAATGACCCTGAAACTGAGCACCCTCCTCAATAACAAGAGTTCTGTAAACTAAATCGCCTTTAAGATTGCATTCTGAACCAAGAATTGCTCTATTCTCCACACGCACATTACCATCAACCATCCCTCCTATCTGCGAGTCATTCGCCTGCACATTACCGTGCACTTCGCCACCTCGCGCAATACGAACTGGACCCTCTGATACTACATCACCAAAAACCTTTCCATAAACAGCAACCCCGCCTTGACAAGTGACATTTCCTTGAATGACGGCATCTGCGCCAATCATTGTATGTACGTCTTTATAATCGTTTTTACCCATAATCTATTTCACACTAATATTTGTTTGGTTTAACTCTGGAAAATACAACAATGGATCTACTGGCTCCCCATCTTTCCAAATTTCAAAATGAAGGTGAGGTCCTGAGCTTATTCCTGAATTTCCTGAGGTTGAAATTACATCACCACGCTTTACTTTATCGTAAACTTTTACTAAAATTAATTCATTGTGACCATAATATGTAAAGTATTCATTACCATGATAAATAATTACCAAATTCCCTAGTTCCGTTGTCCAGCCAGAAAAGACAACTTGGCCGGAAGCTGAAGCCATAACTGGCTCTCCAATTGGCGCGGCAATATCTACGCCAAAATGCTTTCGAACAGTTTCCTCGCTAGAAACCACCATATCCTGTGTCATTACACCATCAATCGGAAGGAGCGATGGTACATTATTTAAATAGGATAACTTTATTGGATAATCATTCATCATCTCAGATAATCTAGTTTCAGATGAATCACTCTCACCTAAGTCCATGCCTAAAGCTTTTTGAACAACAATTTCCATCTGCTTCATTCTTTCAAGATCTCGATATAATTCAAGTACCTCTACCCTCTCGCCAATAACTTCATTATATCTGGATTCCATCCTTGAATAGTCCATTGAAAGTGGAATGAAATACATATAGGAAAAAGATACTCCCACTAGCATAAGAATAGTAAAAATTGCAATGAAGAGCGTACCATTTCTAGATAAAGAGAAACGCCTACTCTCACCATCATGATCAGGAACAATTAGAAAGGTGTACCTACTTGGCTTCATCTAACTATCAATGCTCCTTAGTAGCTCTAAAATTCTTTCTAAGTCTTCATTTGTAAAGTATTCAATAGTAATAGATCCCGTTTTAACGCTTTTTGGGTTGAGTTGAACTTTTGTGCCTAAAATTGAAATAAGTTCGTTCTCAAGAGATATTAAAGACTTACTTTTAGTTTTTTTCTTAACTACTTTATTTGATTTAGCTGGTTTTGAGCTTTTAGCAAATTTCTCTGCAGCTCTTACGGACAATTCATCTTTTAATATTAACTTCCAAAGTCTTAGCATTTCTGGTTTTGATCCAGCGGAAAGAATAGCCCTAGCATGACCTGCGCTAATTTTATTTTCCTTAAGACTTGCTCTTACTTTGCTTGGAAGCTGCAAGAGACGAAGTGAATTTGTAATAGTGGAACGGCTTTTTCCTACAGATTTTGCAATGTCGTTTTGCGAAAAATTGAATTCTTCTTGTAGTAAAGCGTAAGCTTCAGATTCTTCCATGGGATTGAGATTTTCTCTCTGAATATTTTCTATAAGAGCCAATTGCATCATATCAGATTTATTTTTTACCTCAATCACATACGCTGGTATCTTGGTTAATTTTATTAAACGAGAAGCGCGCAACCTTCGCTCTCCAGCAATCAAAGTATAGTTTTTGCCATCTTGTCTAACAGTAATTGGGCTAATTACACCATTTTCTTTGATTGAGGAGGCTAAGTCATTAAGTGAATCTTTAGGAAAATCTTTTCTTGGCTGCAAAGGGTTTGTTTTGATTTTTGAAATCAAAACACTAGAAATACCTGAACTCTTAGAATCTTCTAAAAGCTCCTGAGAGCTTGACCTAATAAGAGCTTCAAGTCCTTTACCGAGTCTTTTAGTTGCCATGATGAAGGATCTCCTCAACTAGTGATAGATAGTTTTGTGCTCCAGTTGAATTGGCATCGTATAGAAGCGCTGGCTTCCCGAAACTTGGAGCCTCACTCAAGCGAACATTACGGTGAATGACTGTATCAAATATTTTGTCTTTAAAAAAACTCTTTACCTCATCAGCAACTTGACTGGATAAATTTAGTCTTGAATCATACATAGTAAGGAGGACCCCCTCAATTTCAAGCTTTGGATTTAAATTTTTCTGTACTAATCGAAATGTATTTAAAAGCTGACCCAATCCTTCAAGGGCATAATATTCGCACTGAATAGGTATAATAATTGAATTTGAACACGTAAGCGCATTTAATGTTAATAAACCAAGNGAGGGAGGGCAATCAATTAGAATGTAGTCATACTTTTTTCTAATAGATTTAAGTTTTTTCTCAAGCTGTCTTTCGCGCGCCATTAAATTGACTAATTCTACTTCAGCACCCACTAAATCGTTTGTAGAGCTTATAATATCCAAACATTCTAAACGGGTTGAGGAAATCACGTCAGAAACTCCTTTGTCACCAACGATTAAATCATAGATTGATCCCTGCTTTTTATCCACGAGCGCATCAAGTCCAGTTGTGGCATTTGATTGAGGGTCAAGATCTATCAGCAAGGTCTTAACCTCAGACACTGCAAAGCTGACTGCAAGATTAACAGAAGTGGTAGTTTTTCCAACTCCACCTTTTTGATTTGTTAAAGAAACAATTTTACTCATAATTCAATACTTTTGCTTTATCAAAGCGGGGCTAAAGTTAGCGATTAACTNTGTGCTTAAAAAAAAGAAAATATATAGGAACACCGGTTAAAACAAAACTTAAGTCTTGAGCAGATAGATTAAATTGAAAAAATAATCTAAGCCCTACTAACAAAATTAAACCAATAAGATAAATTGCAGGTAATAGAGGATAAAAAGGCAATCTATATCCCTTTTCGCCTTGATCTGTCATCCTAAATTTAAAAAAAGCTAAAGTTGTGATAATATAAAAAATGAGAATAGTAAAAACCATTCCAGAAACTATTGTTTCAAAATTTTGCCTAATTACTAAAAGAGCGATACCCCAAATACAATGAGCGATGATTGAGTGTGTTGGGGTCTTGTAATAAGGATGAATATAGTTAAACCAATTAAAGAGGAGTTTATCGCGGGCCATTGCATAATAAAGTCTGCTTGCGGACATCATTGTGCCATTAATACTTCCTGTAGCTGAAATAATAACAACTAACGAGATTATAGTAGCGCCTGAATTACCAAATAGAATCGATGCTGTATCTGAAGCGACTATAAGACTGTTTCTAACTCCCTCAATACCTAAAACAGTGTGATAGAGCAAATTAGCACCTAAGTATATTAACGCAATTAAGGATAAGCCATAAAACATTGTTAATGGAATTATTTTTTTAGGATTTTTCATCTCACCGGCAACATACCCCACCCTATCCCAACCCAAATAAGAAAATAAAACTAGAATAGCTGCCGCGACAAAATTTCCGATTGGACCAAGATTTTGAGTAGCTTGAACCGATGGGGACAAATTTGAAAATTCTCCTCCATAAATAAAAAGGCCAACAGACGTGAAAACTGCTACCCCGAGTGTTTTAACAAAAGAAGAAAATTTATTATAAAAGCTTGCTCTTTCAACTCCTACATAATTCACAATGCCAAATAANATTATTATAAAAATAGCTATAATATTTTTTTGAAACTGATTTATTTCTATAAAGTAACCAATATAATTAGCCGTAATTAAACTAATTCCAGCTGCAGGACTAGTACGTATTATTAATAATTGAGCCCAACCAAAGATAAACCCCCAGAATGGACCAAAGGCTTTGGATATATAAACAAACTCTCCGCCAGTATTGGGATAGCGCGATCCTAGCTCAGCATATATTAATGATCCTATAAAAACAAAAATAGTTACTATAACCCATAATACTATAATGCTTGAAAATGAATTTTGATAAGTTGCGATAATCTGTGGTGTAGCAAAAATTGCAGAACCTATCGTTATTCCAATCAGTAGCGATATTCCATCTAAGAGGCCTAATGTTTTCTTTAATTGGGTCAAAAGCTTTTCCGATACTTTTTAGTGTTTTATGGGAAATCTGTTTATCCATAAAAATGCATCTAATACCAAGCAATGGAACGAAATTACACCCAAACCCAAAATTGAATAAAAATGAATATTATTATTTTTTACATCTGTTGCGGTAGCTAAACCTAGCATCATTAAAAAAACTGAAATACCTGTGAGCCAAAGCTCAAGCTGAACAAAGTTCCAATAGACCTTTGAGCCCGAATCTATATATATAAACGCAGTATGAATCCATAGAGCAGCCGTGAAGAGAAAAATAATTAAAAGAATTCTTATAAATTTATAATCAAATTTTCCCCAAAANAAATTTAGAGCTAGTCCCTCGTTAAAAATTAAATAATACATTGCAAGGCAATAGCCAAAAGCAGAAATAAACATGAAAGCTGTTATCCAAAGTCTTAAGTTTTCAGGTACCCCACCCCATAATTCATTTCTTGTTTCCGGATGATTTATGAGAGCAATAATATATCCACCAAGTACAGCAATTCCGCCAATGATATTTATTAATAAAAATTGTGTTTGAATGCGCATGAACTAAACTTAACCTCTTTTGTTTATTCCATTGTGTATAGTAAGTATAACCCATTAAATTTTTCTTAACAATCAATGAATAAAGAAACCTTATGAAAGCTCTTGTCAAACACACACCCGAAAAAGGGATTTGGATGGAAGATGTTGATGNTCCTCAATGCGGGGTTAACGATGTGAAGATTAAAATCACCCATACGGCAATATGTGGTACAGATATGCACATTTATGAATGGGATGAATGGGCTCAGAAGAATCTTGATTTACCATTAACGGTCGGTCATGAATTTTGCGGATTAATTGAGGAAATAGGTTCAGCTGTTACACAATATAAGGTTGGGGATCGCGTTTCAGGTGAAGGGCATATAACTTGTAAGTATTGTCGAAACTGTAGAGCTGGAAAACAGCATTTGTGCCATAAAACTATTGGAATAGGTATACATCGTGACGGTGCTTTTGCAGAATATCTAGTAATTCCAGAATCAAACGTTTGGCCTATTCATAACGATATTCCCTCTGAAATCGCCTCCTTCTTTGATCCTTTTGGAAATGCTGTTCATACCGCCTTAACATATAACTTAACAGGAGAGGATGTATTAATATCAGGCGCTGGTCCAATCGGGATAATCGCAGCAGCTATTTGCAAATTTTCTGGATCAAGAAATATAGTAATTACCGATATTAATGAATACAGGTTAGAGTTAGCACTAAAACTTGGCGCAACAAAAGCTGTAAACCCTGAAAAAGAGAGCCTGAAAAGCGTGTATAATGAATTAGGCATCAATCACGGTTTTGACGTTGGCCTTGAAATGTCAGGAAATTCTGAGGCATTTAATCAAATGATAAATAATATGTACAATGGAGGAAACATAGCTCTACTTGGACTTCTTCCAAATTCAACCAAGATTAATTGGGATGACGTTATCTTTAGGGGGTTAAATATTAAAGGTATTTATGGTAGAGAAATGTATGATACATGGTATAAAATGACCCAGATGATTAGAAGCGGTCTATCAATCTCTAGCGTTCTAACCCACCGATATAAAATTGATGATTTCGATAAAGCGTTTGAAATTCTAAAGTCAGGTAATTGCGGTAAGGTCGTATTGGAGTGGTAGATTCCTACAAAAAAATAATATCTGAAATCAAAAATGAAGGCCTCTATAAAGTTGAAAGGCCCATAACTAGCTCGCAAGATGTCGATATATCCACTGAAAAAAATCCAAGCGTATTAAATTTTTGTGCAAATAATTATCTTGGGTTAGCAAACAATTCAGAGATTATTGCAACAGCAAAAAAAGCGCTTGATGATTATGGCTTTGGAATGGCATCTGTTCGATTTATTTGTGGAACACAAACAGTCCATAAAAATCTTGAAAAAACTATTTCACAGTTTTTTAATTCTGATGATACCATACTGTACACTTCATGTTTTGATGCGAATGGCGGCCTTTTCGAAACCCTTCTAACTGATAAAGATGCTGTGATTTCCGATGCGTTAAATCATGCTTCAATTATAGATGGAATTAGGCTATGCAAGGCGCAGCGATACCGCTACAAAAATAGCGATATGGAGGACTTAGAGAAACAATTGCGTAATGCTAAAGACGCTAAGATCCGAATGATTGCGACCGACGGTGTTTTCTCTATGGATGGATATATCGCAAAACTAAATGAAATAACTGATCTAGCAAANAAATACGATGCCCTTGTAATGGTTGANGACAGTCACGCCACAGGCTTTATTGGAAAAACTGGAAGAGGNTCTGCAGAATATCATAATGTTATGAANAAAGTAGATCTTTGGACTTCTACGCTTGGGAAAGCGCTTGGGGGAGCTTCTGGTGGGTTTACTACGGGCAACCAAGATCTGATTGATCTACTTCGTCAACGATCCCGTCCTTACTTATTTTCAAATACCCTNTCACCTTCAATTGCATCTGCTGGTATAAAGGCTTTTGAAATGCTTTCAGAATCGACATTGCTCAGAGATAAACTAGAAAAAAATACAAAATACTTTCGAAATGAGATATCTAAAATTGGATTTGATATAAAAGAAGGTGAGCACCCTATAGTCCCAATTATGGTTTATGATGCAAAAGTTGCCCAAGAATTAGCAAGCGCTCTTTTAAATGAAGGAGTTTATGTAATTGGTTTTTTCTACCCGGTTGTACCAAAAAATGAAGCAAGAATAAGGGTTCAAATTTCTGCCGCTATGTCAAAAAAACATATTGATCAAGCAATTGAGGCATTTGAAAAAGTTGGAAAAAGATTTAAAATTATTTAATTAATGTTTGACGCACTTGTTCAATATCAAATACAAGAGTATATTCCCCGTCTTATAAGCAATTAAATTAAATATTATGCAAAACAAACTAACACCTCGTTTTCTATTAATAGGGCTAGTTCTCATTTGGGGATTGTGGTCCTTATGGCCGACTATAAAATTTCAAAACCTGTCTAGCGAAGAAAAAGACAGTTTATTAGAACAAGGAAGGCTTGAAAGTATAGAGTCAAAGGTAATTAAACAGGGATTAGATCTAAAGGGTGGGATGTATATTGTTTTAGAGGTAGACCTACCTACGTTAGTTGAAAATCTAGCTATTAATAAGGACAAAAAGCTAACCTCTGTTCTCTCATCTGTACGCGACGATATCTCTATTCAGCCTGAAGCTGATTTCTTTAATTTATTCTCTCAAAAAGTTNAAACTAAAAAACTTAAGCTCTCAAGATACTATTACGATTTCGGATCAAGTACTGACAATATTATTACATCACTAAAGGTTGAAGCTGAAGATGCAATCAATAGAGTTTTAGAGATTCTGCAGAATAGAATTGACCAATTTGGCGTTGCTGAGCCAACTATACAAAAACAGGGTACACANCGTATTATTGTTGAATTAGCTGGTGTTCAAAACTCAGAAAGAGCGCGCGCATTACTTGAAAGCACGGCGTTACTTGAATTTTATTTAGTCAAAGATGTTACTACCACAAATGACTTTATGATAAAAATTGACCAACTTCTTAAAAAAGACAAATCACTTTCAAGTGTAGCTAAAGATATGGATTCGGCTGAAGACAAAGATGAGCCTGATCCCAATAATGACAAAGCTGTATCTGTAAGCGAGCTATTTGGTGGAGCTGAGTCAAGCGGTGAAAGTGATTCAGCTATAGTTAATCAAGATATGTTTGCTGAGAGACCTTTTTCATCATTATTGAGAAGTCTAGGTAACTCCATAGGTGTTCCTGAAAAAAATGCTTTCGCTGTTAAAAAATTACTTGAAAGACCTGAAGTTGATGATCGTTTAGCTTCCATAGGTGCAAATTTTTTATTTGGTCACAAAGCTGAAGAATATGCTCTTAATGATGGTTCTGTTGAAAAAATGTACACTCTCTATCTTCTAGATGATCAAGCTGAATTAACCGGGGGCGTTGTTGAGGAAGCTAAGGCAAACTTAGGACCACAAGGAACAACATCAGCTGGACAGCCGATTGTTAATCTTTCCATGAATTCAGATGGTGCTAGAAAATGGGCAATTATGACGGGATCAAATATTGGGAGACAAGTTGCAATTGTACTTGATAATAAAGTGCATATGGCTCCAAATATAAGAGAAAAAATTTCTGGCGGTGGCACTTTAATCGAAGGGTTTGCAAATATTGATGAAGCAAAAGATATAGCTATTGTCCTTAGGGCTGGTGCGCTGCCTGCGCCAGTTGACATCATAGAAGAAAGGGTTATTGGCCCATCTTTGGGTGCAGATTCTGTGAGGAGTGGTACACAATCAGTTCTTATAGGCTTAACAATAGTATTAATATTCATGTTGCTGTATTATCGTACAGCTGGAAGCATAGCTGATTTTGCTCTTATTTGGAATTTAGTGCTTGTCTTGGCTATTCTTGCTTCACTTCAAGCTACTTTAACTTTACCTGGTATAGCTGGATTAATCTTAACCGTTGGTATGTCAATCGATGCCAACGTGATTATTTTTGAGCGTATTAGAGAAGAGCTTGATAAAGGAAAAACGGCAAAAGCAGCCATTGATGGTGGCTATAATCGAGCTTTAACTACAATTATTGATGCAAATATGACCACCTTAATTGCTGCCTTAGTTTTATGGCAATTTGGTACCGGCCCAATTCGAGGTTTTGCAACAGTCCTTTTTTGGGGAATATTGATTTCAATGTTTACTGCTATTTTTGTAACAAGAACAATTTTTAATGCATTTGTAAATCGTAGAGGATTTAAAAAATTAAGCATATGAGAATATTAAAAAATTCGAATTTTGATTTTATGAGCAAAAAAGTTTTAGCCCTTGGACTTTCAGCGATTATTGTTTTTAGCGGCTTACTTTCTTTATTTATTAATGGGGGACCGAAATTAAGCATGGACTTTAAAGGTGGTACTTTTGTAGCAGTTCAATATTCTGAAGAAATCAATGTTAACGAAGTTCGCAACACTTTGGGCAATATTAATATTGACGGTCAAAGCTTTGATTTTAGCAAAGAAGAAGTAAAGCATTTTGGCAGTAAATCAGCTGTATCTTTGAGAGTTCCTCATATTGAAAATTCTCCTGCGAATTTTTCTCAAAAAATAGTTATTCATCTTTTTGATTCGTTTCCAAGCAAAACTCCAGATGATATTACAAATTTCATCTTAAGTAAAGGCGTGGTTAGTCCAAAAATAGGATCAGAGCTGAGCGGAAAAGCCGTCATGGCTATTATTTCTGCATTGGGCCTAATTATGCTCTATATTTCAGTTCGATTTGAATTCAAATTTGCTCTGGGTGCAATTGCCGCCCTAACACATGATGTTTTAATTACACTTGGAATGTTTTCATTGTTATCCTATGAAATTAGCCTTCCAATTATCGCTGCTTTTTTAACAATTGTTGGTTATTCTCTCAATGATACGATTGTTATTTTTGATAGAATTCGTGAAAATTTAAAATCCTCAAGAAACCAANCGTATACAGCAGTCGTTAATACCAGTATTAATGAATCACTTTCCAGAACAGTTATAACTTCTCTTACAACATTTGTAGTAGTATTTATTTTATGGGTTTTTGGCGGTGAAGTAATACATAATTTTGCTTTTGCTATGATTGTAGGTGTTATAGTTGGCACCTATTCGTCTATTTACATTGCAAGCACTTTGGTTATTTACCTGCATGAAAGGTCAAGTAATTAGTCCTTTGTATCAATCAAATAACCTTTCGATAGCTCTGAGTTAATCAGGGCTTTTTTTTTATGAAATCTCGAGTGTACTTCTTTTATGCACTAATGTGTATTTTATGGGGATTTACATGGATGTATTTAAAAATAAGTCTTCAAGATATGCCTATTTACAAAGGACTTTCTATTCGCTTTATTAGTGCAGGAATTATATTTTGGTTAATTTACTTCATTGGTCGCGAAAAAGTTAAGCTTACTGCTGATTTAAAACGTGTTTATGCCTTATTTGCTTTTTTTAATTTTTCGTTTTGTTACTATCTTACTTACTGGGGAACAAAATACGTTTTTTCTAACCTTGGGGCAATTCTTTGGAGTCTTCTCCCGCTATGCGTGGCTTTTATGGCTCATTTTTATTTACCTGACGATAAGCTCACAAAAAGAAAACTGACTGGAATGATTGTTGGTCTTTTTGGTACGGTGTTATTATTTTATAACAAGGATGTTCTAGGGCAAGGACAGACATCTCTTGGTATTCTTGCAATACTTCTCTCCGTTGTACTAGCAGCATGGCCGAATGTTCACCTTAAGATGCTAAAGAGTAAGATAAACCCTTATCATTTAAATGCTGTTGGAATGACTGCCTCAGGACTAATTTTTTTGATTTTTGCTTTAATTTTTGAAAATCATATTAAAATACCTTTAGATAGTAAAAATATTTTCGCAATTTTTTTTCTTACTGTACCCGGGACAGTAATTACATGGGGTATCTATATTTGGCTATTCAATCATCTTCCGGTAACCCAAATAAGCTATACCGCTTTTTACCCTCCTATAATTGCGACATTTGTAGGCTGGTTTTATTTAAGCGAAGCTTTACCAATCCTAGCAATATTAGGGTCAATGCTTATTATTTTCGGAGGATACCTTGTTTGTTCACCCANTAAAACAAAAAAGGAAATAAGCTGAATACTTTATATTTTGATACGAAAAATACGCCTATAGGTAAATTATTGTTAGTATCNAAAAACGATCGGATTTGTCAAATAATTTTTGAAAATAAAATATCTAGTTATATTGATAGTATAAAATTAGAGAATAGAGAACTATTAAAAACAAAGACGAATAAAACCTTGTCTATTTTATCAGACCAAATAGATGAATACTTTTCCAAAAGAAGAAGTTTTTTTAATATTAAACTTGATATTTCAATGCCCCCTTTTTATCAAAAAGTTTTAAATGAAGTAATGAAAATTCCCTATGGTGAATTCCGCACCTATAAAGAGATTGCTACAAAAACTGGGAATCCAAACGCCTATCGGGCAGCCGGAACAGCAAATGCAAGAAATGCGATCCCTATTATCATACCTTGTCATCGAGTTTTGCGAAATAATGGAGATATAGGTGGATATGGGGGCGGATTAAAAATAAAAAAATACCTTCTGAAGATGGAAGGTGTCATTTAACTTTTAGATAAGTAATAACATGTGGCAAACAATTAAAAGACGTATCATTGCAGGGCTAATTGCTCTTATGCCAATTATGGCGACGTATTGGATCATACGATTGTTATTTGATTTTTTAGATCGCTTCTCTGATCCTCTCTTAAAAACAATAGGTGTTCAAATACCTGGATTAGGTATAATTCTAACTATTTTATTTATTTTCATAATCGGGCTATTTGTTACAAATGTTCTTGGTAGAACAGTTTTACGGTGGAGTGAAATTCTTGTAGCTAAAGTGCCTATTGTAAGCACGATTTATAATTCAATTAAACAAATAACAGGTGCCTTTTCTGGCTCCACTGCAAAATCTTTTCAACGGGTAGTTTTAATAGAGTACCCTAGAAAATATCTTTGGACTATGGCCTTTGTAACAAATGAATCAAAAAATAGAAAAGGTGATGTTTTTTATCATCTATTTGTTCCTACAACTCCAAATCCCACTTCTGGCGTTTTTATTATTGTTCCAAAAAAAGACGCTATTCATCCNGATATTTCAGTNGAGTCAGGTCTNAAAACAATTGTTTCNGGCGGCATAATAAATGATAGGGTATCAATTAGCGATAAGCTTCCTGAGCTAGATAATTAAGATGGGTATAAATAATGATTGATCATTCTTATTTATTTTTAGTGATTGCGATTAGTTACTTATTAGGATCTATCCCAACTAGTATAATTGCCGGAAAAGTAATTCGAGGTATCGATATTAGAGAGTATGGTAGTGGCAATGCGGGGGGAACAAATGTTTTTAGGGTATTGGGATTTAAACCTGCATTATTTGTTATTTTTATAGATGTATTAAAAGGATGGCTCCCTCCTGCATTTTTGGCTCAATCTTTTTTTGAAATTCAATCTATACCAGATCTCGGCATACTTCAAATACTATGCGGATTTTCGGCAGTTATAGGTCATACATATACTATTTTTGGAGGATTTAAGGGTGGAAAAGGTGTTGGAACACTGGGTGGTATGATGATTGCTTTATTCCCTTCAGTTTTCCCGTTTTGTTTTGGCATTGCAATTATTGCAATTGTATTTACTGGGTATGTATCCCTAGCATCCATAATCGCTTCATGCTCGCTACCTATTTTACTAATTCTTCTCCCCCCGTTTTTAGGTTTAAGCCCTGCACCGCTTTCAATTATGATTTTTAGTCTTCTAGTTCCTTGGTTTATAATTTTTACGCACAGAAGCAACATTCAGCGGTTACGAAATGGTGAAGAGAATCAATTCAAGAAAGCTATGATTTTTAAAAAAGGAAAAGATTAATGAAAAATAAAAAAGAAATAGCCTTTGACTGGCTTAAAAGATACACAGGTACGGATCCAGATAAATACGGTGACTGGATACTTTTAACAAATTTTCAAAATTACGTAGAAAAATTTGCTGCAAGATTCAATGTTCAAATTAACGGATTGGGGGGCCCAATGACATCTGCTATTAATTCTGAGGGGCTTAGCATTATAAACTTTGGAATTGGTAGCGCTAATGCTGCAACCATTATGGATCTACTATCATGCATAAANCCNAAAGGNGTCTTATTTTTAGGNAAATGCGGCGGGCTTAAAAAGACTACCGATATAGGTCATTTTATTCTGCCAACAGCCGCTATTAGAGGAGAAGGAACAAGCAATGATTACTTTCCAAAAGAAGTTCCTGCAATGCCTTCATTTAAACTCCATAAATATGTCTCTGATATTCTTGTAGATAAAAAGATTGAATATCGGACAGGCGTTGTCTATTCAACAAATAGACGGGTATGGGAGCATGATGAAAAATTCAAAAAATATCTTCGTAAAGTTCGTGTGATGGGAATCGATATGGAAACTGCTACAGTTTTTATTACTGGATTCTCTAACGAAATCAATCGAGGCGCTTTATTGCTTGTTAGCGATACACCCATGGTCCCAGAAGGTGTAAAAACACAAGAAAAAGATCAAGAGGTAACCCGAAAGTACGTTGACCTACATATAGATATGGGTATAGAGGCTATGACGCGCATAGGGGATGAGGGAGAACAAATAAAACATTTTAAATATTAAATATAAGCGTTAAGACTAAATTAATCTATGCGCTATTAACAAGCAGGGGAATGCCGCTTATTTTATTTTGCTTTTTTGCCAACTCACGCTCCGAATCATTGGCAAATTTCTGATCCCATTCTACTAACTTTCTTGCCATAACCCTGTGGAACAAAAAAGGAGCTATTAGTCCTAAATAGATCATCGTTAAGTATCCCTGGGGCATTGTGGGAGAATTTTCATAAGTTTTTAACTCCCAAAATTTTAAATGTGATTTCTCATGATGCGATGAGTGTCTAGTTACATTAAATAAATACAAACTACTTAAAGTAGCATTGGAATTCCATGAATGCCTAGGTTGAACTGGCTCACCAACAACCCGAACTAAACCATAGTGCTCAGCAAAATTTATAAGCTCCAAGAGAGATTTTGCTATAAATGCAATTATAAGAAAACTCNAAATACCTGAAACACCCCCAATAAGAAATGCTAAAAATGTTAAAAACATGCTTCTTGCGTATCCAATAAGCATCCTATTATTAAAGCTTACAGGAAATTTTTTAGCNAACCTTAAGCGATTTACTTCAATTCTCCAAGCATCTCTATGCTCAATAAACATAGCCTTAAGTATAAACTTATAAATATTCTCACCTCTTTTTCCAGTAGCAGGGTCAATTGAAGTTGCTACATTTCTATGATGACCGTAAACATGTTCAACTGCAAATGTACAGTCCCAAGAAAATGCAAGAAGCCAATTGCCAAAAAACATATCCAGTTTACTTTTTANTCTATGAACTAGCTCATGGCCCGGGACAGTTCCCATTATTCCAATAAATAAACCTGACAGGAAGACAAGTGAAACTAAATCGACAAATGTAAAAGATGCGTTAATAGCTTCAAGCTTTGAATAGGATGAAGGACTCAAAATACTAGTTAACAATATGGATGATTCGTTTGATAAAGAGAAAATAGATACCGAANTGAAAACAAAAAGCAAAGGAAGATTTAAGTACATAGGAAGATTTAAAAGAAAGGGATACTTATATAATTGTTCCAATAGATTTTCTTTAATAAAGTAGTCCCCTAAGATAATAAAAAGTGAAAACCCAATTAAAAAAGCAGTAGGATAATATGCACCTTTTAAAATAAAAAAAAGTGCAACCACTAAAGTAGCCGGAGAAATAAAATATTTTAAATATTTCATGATTACAAATTTATTTAAAATAATAAACTATAACANAAATTTATTATGAAGAATATTTTTCCTTTCTTTTCATAGNTATCCTCTTGTTCTGATCAAGCTCCATTTTACGAAGACGAATATTATTTGGAGTAACCTCAACGAGTTCATCTTCAGCAATAAATTCAATATACTGATCTAAAGACAAACGCCTTGGGGGTCTGATTGTTACAGTATTGTCTGATCCAGAAGCTCGCATATTCGTTAACTTCTTCTCTCGGCAGATATTTACATTTAAATCCCCTTCTCTGTTTCTTTCTCCAATAACCATTCCATCATAAACATCTGTACCTACAGGAGTAAAAAGCTCGCCTCTGTCAGCCATACCAACGCAAGCATAAGTTGTCACTTTTCCATTACGATCTGCGACTAAAGCTCCGGATATGCGCTGAGGGATTGATCCAAACCAAGGCTGAAACCCTTCGATGAGAGTATTCATAATTCCTGCGCCCTGTGTATCNGTCATAAACTGTGATCTAAAACCAATTAAGCCTCTAGATGGAATTATGAACTCTAAGTTAACTCTTCCACTGCCATGATTTTGAAGATTAGCCATTTTTCCTTTTCGCGTTGAGAGTTTTTCAGTAATTACGCCCACTTTGTCTTCNGGAATATCCAAATAAACTCTTTCCATTGGCTCGAGCGTTTTGCCGTTTTCTTCTTTTGTGATCACCTTTGGTTTTGAAACCATAAATTCATATCCCTCTCTTCGCATGGTTTCAATTAGAACTGCCATTTGTAATTCGCCCCTGCCTCTCACTTCGAAAACATCTGGTCTTTGCGTAGGTATTACCTGAAGAGAAACATTGCTTAAGATTTCTTTATTTAATCTTTCAGAAATATGTCTAGATGTCAAAAATTTTCCATCTTGTCCCGCGAATGGACTATCATTTACATAAAAAAGCATAGAAACGGTAGGTTCGTCTACTTCAATCCTTGGAAGAGCTTCAGGATTCTCATTGTCAGAGACTGTATCTCCGATACTGATATTTTCAATACCAGAAAAAGCGATAATATCACCTGACTCTACAGTATCAACAGGTACCTTACTTAAGCCTCGAAATGTGTACAGTGCAGAAAATTTCTGATTTAAATTTATTTCATCTTTTTTACAAAGAGCGTAATTAGAAGTTAAAGATAGCATTCCATTGTTAAGGCGCCCAACAGCAATTTGACCCACATAAGAGTCATAATCTAAACTTGTTACTAAAAATTGCGGGACACCATCATCTGAAACATCAGGACCATTAATTTTAGAAATAATTGTTTCAAAAAGTGGAGTAAGATTTTTTGATTCACTCCCTTGGTCTAAATGGGCAATACCTGATTTTGCATCAGTGAATAATATTGGAAATTCAATCTGATCATCAGAGGCATCGAGATCAATAAATAAATCATAAACTTCATTTATTACCTCATCAATACGCGCATCTGCTCTATCAATTTTATTTATGATAACAATTATGGGAAGTGATTTCTCTAGCGCTTTTCTTAATACAAATCGTGTTTGAGGTAAAGGTCCTTCACTAGAATCAACCAATAATAATGCTCCATCTACTAAATTCAAACTTCTTTCAACTTCACCCCCAAAATCTGCATGNCCTGGAGTATCAAGAATATTTATTTTGATATCGTTATAGTAAATAGCAGTATTTTTTGCTGTAATTGTTATGCCGCGCTCTTTTTCAAGGTCCATTGAATCCATGACTCTATCTTCAACTGACTGATGNTCTTTAAATGTTCCGCTCTGCTTAAGCATTCCATCTACAAGCGTAGTTTTTCCATGATCAACNTGAGCAATGATGGCAATATTTCGAAAATTATTTTTTAACATATTTAAATTTTATTACCTATTTCAAAATGNATAGTGTTCTCNATTAAATTATTTTTATAAAAACCCCAACCATAATCTATGCGAATTATACCAGGAAAAGGACCTTTGAATTGAAAAGAAAAACCGGTACTCCCTATTCCTTCTGAGTTAAATAGTTTAGTGAATTTATCAGATGTTGCAGAACCNTANTCAATAAATGCTGCAACTGTAGCTCCAAACTCATANCGATCCGCAATAACTTTTCTTGGAATAATAATTTTTCTTATCTCCAAGGAAGTATGAATATTATTAAACCCAAATCGGTGGCCTTGACTAGAGCTATTAAATACTAATCGATTTGGATAGGTAAAACCCCTTACAGTATTGCCACTGCCCATAGCNGAAATAAATCTCTGGTCTTTAATTCCGATATTCATTTGTGAAGTAACTCCCCACGCTAAAATTAAAGGCTTATCATTTTGAGGTTTATTTAATTGCCTATAAAGACTAAAAGATTGAATCCATGTAATATTTTTTTCAATTTTACCGTTAATATCAAATCGACTNAAAAACATCTCACGAATTAAAACACCCTTTCTTGGATTATCGTATAAATCGCGCGTATCATATGCAAAAGACCCTTGAGGTGCAATATATTGGTATTGCGAAAACGATGTATCGTTAATAAAGTGAAACTCTTCTAATTCAAACCCTAAAGACGTTTTTCTCTGATATCCAAAGTACCTGCCTANATTTATTTCAAAACTTTTTATTTCAATGTTATAGTCTAAAAATGGGTGATCGTATTTATTTTTTACTATATCAGAATTAAANGATATATGGTCACCTGAAATCCACGGATTAGAATATGCGAATGCGATTGTGCTAAAGCCGCCCGTTGAAAAGCCAAGCGCTATTTGTTCATTTCGTCCGCGAAAATTTTTAAGAAGTCCACCGCCAGTAAGAGACCAGCCTGTTTTTTCATCATACACTGGCGCGCCCGCACCGAGAAATCGTCCACCAAAAAAATTGTCATTTTCAATGATTTTATACTCAAGAATGATTGATTTGTCTTCAAGAGGAATAGCCCTCCATTCAACATCCGCAAATATACCTAAATTAATTAATCTATTTTTATCCTCTTGAGCAATGGAACTATCCAAAGGAACTCCAATTGCGTGCTGAATCTCTCTTTTGATAACAAAGTCTTTTGTGAGAGTATTGCCTTTATGAACAATTTCTGATACGTTCAAATTTTGACTGTACCCCAAAAAAGGGATAATAAAAATAATGCCCCGAAAGTTCATATTTTAAGAAAAGGTTAAAAGTCGATCGATCTTAATAAAAGCTTTTTTTGGTACTCAATTCCTTCTAGGGAATACATATCATCTATAGCAATTAATAATTCTTTTTCCATCTGTGGGCTATTCATCTGAATTTGAACATGCCTTGAATCTAGATCCCTTACCTTCATTATGGTTTTTTTGTTTTCATAATGATGAAACCCTTCGGAGAACTCCTTAGGTGTCCCATAATTCATAAGGAACTTATATTTAATAATATCNTCTGAAGTTAATTGTGGGAATCCGGTAGGCTTCAACTCTACCGCACGAACTATAGCATTCATTATATAATGGGATGGTTCATGGTTAGTGGAACTGTAAATATGGTTAATATTCATAAAATGAAGCTCAACGCTTTCAATCGTCAATCGGGTAATAATCTGAAAATAGACCTTGGCTCTTTTTAATGGAACCTTATAGCCTGTAGGTATATCAATTACCTCTTCCCAATATTCAACGGTTTGAGCAGAATCCAAAACATTTGACATGACAGTTGGAAGGGACATGCCCCATTTTGCCACAGGATGTCTATCAACTGTCCAACCTTCGGGTAATTGTTGTAAAGTGGGCATAGTTCTTCTGTTAACTACTTTTCGAGTTGTTGGTTTTTTTGGTTTTTTTTCAGGTTGAGGTTGAGGTATAGTTTGCTCAACAACGGGTTTNGGTTCNGGTGACTTATTTCGCTGCAATAAAGATCTAGGGCTAAAAGAGCAGCTGAGAATAAACATGGAAATAGTAGATAAAACTAAAACATGTAGACGTTTCATTGGATTAGCTCTTTTCAAAAGGACTTCGCTCTGGATGTCTATTTCCACGATGGCAAGTCCAACAAGATACTTCCTTGAAATTCAGGTTAGCTAATACACTATTTGCGCTTTGCGTCATTTTAATCATTTCGCGAGCAACAACTTTATTTGCTTTTTTATCGCTTGTATAATCATTTGGTATGTGACAAAAACTACACTTTACACCCAGCTCTTTCGTTACGATCTTCATATAATTAACCAATTCCCGCTTTTTCTTAAATGGTAATACTTTAACGTTTTTTAAGTCAGATTTTTGACCCAAAACAACTGCTACCAACAAGAAAACAATGGTTAATTTTTTTATCACTAAACTTTTCTTCACGTTAATTAAGAGCTAGGGATAAACGTTTGTTTTTATATCTCTTTCCTTTTTTTAATTGGGAAGAATACATGGCTAATTTAACAATCAAAGACTGGAAAGAAATACAAAACATTTTTTTTAATAAAAAGAGTTATCTTTTTATTAAAAACCCATAGAAACAAAAAAGCCTCCACATAAAGCGGAGGCTTTTTGTCGAGGATTTGAATGATTTATTTCTTGCGTCCTCTCGCCATTGGAGAGCGAGCAACGTCACCATTCTTATCAATGAAGTAAAGATAACCTGATTCGCGAGTTACGCCTGCATCAGCTACTTTTTCTGCATTTCCACCACCTTTACCAGCNCGAGCCATCTGTGAACGAGATACGTTACCATTTTTATCAAGATAGTATAGATATCCGGATTCTTTTTGAACTCCTGTTTTTGCTACTACTTCAGCCATAATTTGACCTCCTTTAGTGGTTTATTATTTACTGAATGTTACAATTATACANATATTGTACGATTTTTAGTGTGTAAAAAGCAAGAAATTATTCGACGANAGATAGAGGAGAAAAAAAAGACGATTTTTACTTATTCTATGATATTAACAAAGCTTAAGTTAACCTCTTAATTTTTAAAGCTATATGCCCCGGTAGCTCAGTTGGATAGAGCAACGGACTTCTAATCCGTAGGTCGGAGGTTCGAATCCTCTCCGGGGTACACTATTTTTATATTTGCTTACTTTTAAAGAGTAAGCTCTATAGCTACTTTATCATTCCATTGATATCAAATTTTGAAACAAAATTCCATATTTTTTGATTAGTGGTTTGACCGTTTCGNGAAACATCCAACCAAGTATGTTCACCGCTAATAACCTTGTAATGTTCAATCATATCGCCAAATCTTATTAATTCAATTGCTAAATTACCCGCATTATAAGTTTCAACCTGAGGTTGTCCTAAAAAATTATTCCTAATAGACCAGTACTCGTTAAGCTCATCTATTGCAAAATAATATCCATTTAAACCATATCCATAAGGTCGCTGATAATCATTGGTTCCNTGGATACTCATGATTGCCACAGAGCCGGGGTTTGAGTTTTGAGCGGTATGCCTGTCAAGCAAACCTGATACCGANGCAACTGCTGCAATTTTTTCGCTTCGTACGCATGCTAACGAAAGGGATATATCGGCTCCATTTGAAAAGCCCGTTGCATAAACTCTGGATGTATCCACCCCATAACTATAATCGTTATTTATTCTTTCTATCATAGCATCTACAAATCCAAAATCATCTACAAACATTTTAGTTTGCGGATTTGTAGGCAATGAACTATTCCATGTACTTCCAAAAGTTCCTTGGGGGTAAACTAGAATAAAATTAGCAGTATCTGCTATTGGTCTAAAATCTGCGGTATAAACTTGACCGCTCGCAGAAACACTACCTCCATGAAAATTNAATAATAGAGGTNCTGATACGCTTGATGNGTTGTATATCTCAGGAATNTATGTCAAGTANGTNCTAAGCTCTCCCTCATGAGTAAGCGTGTCCGTAAAAAAACCACTTACNGAAATTANATCTCCAGATTTATCTCCAGAGTTTTTATCGTTTTCATTGCTTGCACTTTCTTCATCTTGNCAAGACATAATTATTAATAGAAAAACTATAGTAACAATCGATTTCATTTTCATGAGATATTAATTCCCCGCTTATTTTTTGATTAAGGTTTATTTACTACAAATACCTGGAACAAATGAGGTCACACCTGAGACCGATGCCTTGCAACTATTGGAATATGTTGCGCCATCACAGCCACATACTGGGTCATAAACTTCAATACATGGATTATTTGAAATCATAGAGGAATCAATACAGCCTTCATTAATTGGACTAAATGAATGAACAACGTATCCAATTTCCTCATCCGCNATCATTTCCTCAATATCAAAGAATATCTCTTCTGGATAGCCATATTTAGAATTGAATTTTAACGTTTTTTGAAAGGGATTTTCCGATAATTTTTCATCTATAAAGCTAAATAATCCATCAACTGTTTTTGCATGCCAAAAGGTGCTATCTATATCTGGATTTACNTACGNACTGCCATTAGCATTGATAAGGGATATTTTTCCATCGTCAACACGGATATCTATATCTGGAGTAGGGATACAATTACATACGATATTCAGATTCATTCGATAGGATTTTAAGCTGTGTGAATTCCATTTTTCTTGGGATTCTTCTANCGATGAAATATTAGATTTAGAATCTTCGCATGAAAAAATANAAAAAGNTAATGCGATAAAATATANGTAATTATATTTCATTTTTATTTTTTAAACCTCACNGCAGTCCCATAAACTAATAGTTCTGCGGTTCCAGACAAAATCATTGATGTTTGAAAGCGGACACCAACTACTGCATCTGCATCTAATTCTTTTGCCCTATCTTTCATTCTTATCAATGCCTGCTCTCTGGATTCAGCCATCATAGATGTATATTCTTTAATTTCGCCTCCCATAATTGTTCTAAATGCAGCTTGAATGTCTTTGCCAACATGCCTAGCTCTAATGGTGTTTCCAATTACTGTACCCAGATGTACATCAATCTCATTACCTGCAACATTTTCAGTGGTGGTAATGATCATTGCTTAATTCCTCTAAAAGGTTCATCATCAGCATCATCACGATTTTCTTTAAAAAACTTTAAAGCTAAAATCACTGCACCTCCGACTACTAGAATTGCGCCTAGCCCAAGAAAAAAATCGCTTAAAATAAAGCTGATTATTTCGGTAATGAATTTCAATGCAAGAATNACAGCGCCTGCAATAATTAAATAGACCGCTAATTGTTTGGTTTCCATAAGCACTCCTTAAAATGATCAAATCTNATTATAAATATAACAGACTTAGAATTGTTCTTAAAAGANAATTAAATTCAANTAATATATGAGCTATTCTGACTATTCAATACGGTCTTTTACTGGTGGGTTCGATAAGAATTTAACTTATCTGGTTACGTGCATGCGCACGAGTAATCAGTTNCTAGTAGATGCATCTGTCCCATTAAAAAAAATATCTTCATTTATTAACCGCAGAGGTTTGATAACGCTATTTATTACACATACACATCNGGATCACTGTGACTATATCGACGAATATGTTGATGCATTTCCAAATCTAGTAACAATAGTTTTCAAGGATTCACANGATAAAATAAAATGTAATTATGTTAAACCAGTTAATAATGGAGATATAGTTTCTGTTGGTCAGCTAAATTTAGAAATTATTCATACCCCAGGACATTATCCAGATTCAATATGCTATCTACTGGATGACGTATTATTTACAGGAGATACATTGTTCGTTGGAAGAACTGGCAGAACTATTGATAAAAAAAGCGATACAAGGGATTTATATAAATCGGTGTATGATAAAATACTTACTCTGCCAGATAAAATAACGATATATCCAGGTCACGATTATGGTCCAAGATCAAGCATAACGATTAAAGAGAATATTAAGATAAGTCCCCTTCTTCAGGCTGCAGATGAGGATGACTTTATTGCCAGAATGAAAGAGTATGAAAAATCTAGAAAACCAGGAGCTTAATAAAGTAAAGGAGTAACAATGAAAGAATATATTAAAGGTATAATCACAGGATTATCAATTACCATCGCACTATTTTTATTCATAGGCGCACAACAAAAAGGTGATAGCCTTAATACGATAATGGGTCAATTAGATACCTATNTGAAAGATCAGCTAGGTAAAGACAAGGCGGCGGGTAGATTTCAACTTCAATCGTTTCAAATTGAGCGTACCCATTGGCATTATATGCTTGATACAGCAACAGCGCAGCTTTATAGATTAGAGCCCAGCAGAACTCCAGGAAACGCTAATTGGGTCCTAACCGCAGAAGCAAATTTTAAATAATCTCTAATTTGAAATTAATTTTACATAACCTCAGCGATAACGATAATCCATCCAGAGCCATCATTGCGCTTCATGGTTGGACGGGAGATGAGTTTGTTTTTGAACCCGTAGCTAAAATGCTAAAAATCAAAAACGTAAAATGGTTCTTCCCGCGTGCGCCTTATAAAGCTGAAAAAAAACAGGGAAATTCATGGTTTGGNGGAAACGATGAAAAAGGATGGCAGTATAGCAAAACTATGAACGGGCTTGAAAATTTAATTGGTGAAATAATTGAAAGCGGTTTCCTTGCCGCAAATATTTATATAATTGGCTTTTCTCAAGGAGCTTGTCTTGCAATGGAGTACGCAANCAGAATGCCATTTTCAATAGGAGGAATAATACCGATAGCTGGATTTATTAAATTTAAAGATCAGCTAGCAGCTGAAATGCATTCCGCAAGCCTATCAACAAAAATTCTGCTCTTGCATGGCACGGAAGATAAAACGGTTTCGATCAATGAAAGTAAAAACTCGTTTGAGTTACTAAAAAAGCTAGGGTATGATGTTAGATTTAAATCCTACGACACTGGTCATAAAATTTCATTGAAATCCAAAAAATACATAAGAGAATTTATTAAGTGAAGGACTAAGAAGGTCTGACGTTTATAGCTTTATCTGCCTTCATATCAAAGTCAATATCGAAGCTAACCCGCTGACCCACACGCAAACCGGATTGCTTTAATTTAGGACCAAGACCGTATACATGAACAAAATAGTCCTCTCCATCTTCACCTAAAATAAATCCAAANCCTTTTTGCTTATCATATTCTTTTACAATACCATTCATTTTGTTTAGCTTAACTTTAATTTAATAATTGCTCTACCAACAGATCCCGATAAAACCAATATTCCGCCAATTAATGCCCATTCACCCATTTTTTCACCTACAAAAATATATACCCAAAATGGATTCAAAATTGGCTCAATCATACTAACGAGTATAGCATCCAATGCNCGTACGTGCTTTAATGCCTTTGTGTAAAGAATATAAGGAATCCCTAATTGAATAATTCCCAAAGCAAAAATGATAAGCCAGTCAGCGGATACNGTTTCTTGAAATCCTGNAAACATAAAAGGAATACACACTAAAGCTGTCAANATATTGCCCATTANCACAATTTGAAATGCANAATCATTTTCTTTTCGTATCACTACCGTAACAATCCCCAAGCATACTCCAGCTACCGCTGCCATAATGTTCCCCCAAAATCCATAAAATGTCAGCTCATCAATGAAGAACAGCGTCATTCCAGAAAATATCACAAACATTGATAATACATCAAAAATTGTTATTCTTTCGTTAAGAATATAGTAGCCGAGTATCACTACATAGATTGGTGCTGTAAATTCAAGAAATATTGCATTCGCAGCAGTTGTTAATCGAATAGAAAAAACATATAACAACATCATTGCAGCATACGACAGAACCCCTAAAACAAAATAGCGATTCCAGTACCATTGCGGTCTTTTAAGATATACTAAAAAAACCAACGCTGCTGCAATGCTTCGTGTGCCGGTAATTGCAATCGGACTGAGATCTACCATCTTAATAAATAAACCGCCGATACTCCACATTAATGCTGCGATGATTAGAATAATATTTGCTGATGAAGTAGCCTTCAAAACTGCGCCTTTAATATTCTTTCATTGATAAAGTAATGTTGAATTCAGCAACAGATTCTGTTCCACATTTTTCAGGAACCGTTGCAATTATGGGAATATTGATATTTACTCTATCTTTGCTAGCAATTACTTTACGAACAGCTGACTCAATTTTTTTAACATCATTACATGTAAAATATGTATCCCCTTCTGCTCTTTTTAGAAACGTCGCATTTAAATCCTTAAATATTAGTATGATTTTACGCTTTGATCTGCGAATGCTAAGCATAGCAGTAAGTCCTGTAACCAAATCTGCACCGACAGTCATTGTCCCTATGTACATAGATTTTATATGATTTCTGGTTTGCCTATTCAGGGGAATGTAGAGCACAACCTTTTCATCTGTTATATCTACAATTTTTGGACGACAAAAAAGAATCATCCGAACTTTGGTTAAACCAAAAAACCAAAGGAATAAATTGTGTTTGAATCGCTCTTTAAAAGTTAATGCCATAATTATTTATCAAAATATTCGTCAAATACCCATTTCAAAGACCAGTTGTGCCCGAGCCTTTTCCCATCTTCAAAAGTTGGAGGAAGATTGATGACTGTGCTTCCTTTTATATTTACCAATTGAGGGTCAAAAGTCAAATTTCTAAAAGCCCCATCTTGATCTTTAACTGTTCTCCATTGAAAATGATTGTATTGTGATTGAGTATCTTCAAATCCAATAAAATTAGGACAGCGCTTCTTAAGTCTTTTCATCGGCGTCAGTGCACCTGCAACTGAGTGTATTTCTATTGAACCTAAGTCCGGTTTATGTATTATGCCAGTTACAATATTCCCTCCGTAACTGTGGCCAAAAATATTTATATGTTCAATCTGCGAATTGAAAGTTAATAATTTTCGAATTTCTTTGTAGAGACCAAAGCTAGCTGCATCAGGGCACTGATTCCAGTCCCAACGATAAAAATACGTTTTATTATCAGATGCCGCCATTTTTTTTAAAGCATACACCCATTCAAAGCCCCGCGATTGATATCCATGTACTGCAATAAAAACAGTATCAATCTTATCCTCACTTAAACCGATGGGATGCAATCCATATTCGCGATCAATTAGATATTTACCAGAAGAATATATTCTTTGCCCAAGCTCAAGAATATTGCTATCGATTTCCTGGGAGGACAGCTTTTGGTTTTGGTAACCAAAGATAACAATTATGGTATATGATATAAGCGTCTTCATCTTGGTAGAAGGTAAACTTAAAACAGAAATATGTAAATTCTAAAATTGAAGAAATGAAAAAAAAGAACGGCGGCAGATGGCCTCATCTTTTAATGTATTATAATTTCAAAAGTGAAAAAGTATTGTAATAAAGATTTTAGTCTTTTTTCGGTGAAACGTCAATACGCCGCATTTTTCTCAATGGCTGATCTTTTAATGGTTTGCCATTTTGAATGAAATCAATGTACTGACTTTCAAGGTTGTTATTTTCCGCGGGTCTTCTTATGGTTGTATACTTTGTAACTGTTCCATTGATAGTTAGCTCTTCCGTATAAACATATATAGTGCTGTCCTTGGTTTCAACCCAGCCTTTGCCTGACCAATACACTTTCCCATCGTAACCGAAATGTTTTGATTTAATTGTATTAGTTGAGGGATCTAAAGAATATATAATACTTCCAACGTTAACTCTTTTGTCTGAGTTTGGGAAAGTTGATCTCCAGGTTTCCATTACAGCAGTTTTGTCTGTGATCCACTCATATTTTGTTGCTGATTCTATTTGTTTATTTTTTGGTAAACCCTCAAATGCACCAACGCTATTGTGCTTAGAAAACCATTCTCCAATAAATGGCTCAAAGACTTTAAGTGCTTCATATGCTTCTGACTGAGCAAAAAGCCCTCCAGAAAGAAGTACAACTGAAATAAGCGATTTCACTAAATTGATCATATTTTAAAATAGGGTAGTAATATGGAGTAAATATTACTGCAAAAACACGCATTATATCAAAAACCTACAATCGCCTCTTTAAGGTTATTCATCATCCTCGACATCTTCAACCCGAATGAAGTCGCCGAACGTAAATTCTTTCTGCTTGAATATCTTTATAATGCTTGCAACAGAAATCACTATTAATACGATCCAGAATATTTGAACGAACGATATCTGCATTTACCGCGACTTTCTCGGTAGTGCCTCATCAAGCATAGCGGTGTGATACACGAATGAAGCAATAATCACTGAATTTTTCTTAATATCCTCAATTGGAATTGTGTCATAAAAATCAAGATTTGTATGACCTCCTGTACCCCCAACTCTATCTTGAAGAAATTGAAATGCTGGAAGCCCTGCTCGGTCAAAAGGAACATGGTCTGTACAACACTTCTTTTGAAATCCTATTGTTGTCATTCCAAGATTATGGAATGGCTTCATCCAAGAACTAAATATTTCGCGAACATGTTCATTCTCNTGCAGAAAAATTCCACGATATTGACCGGGTCCATAGTCTTGATTAAAATATGCGGATAGTTTAGCGTGCCCTTTCTTTTTTCCCACTGTAGGATCGTTTGGATTTCCAAAATGTTTATTAACGTATTCTCGAGATCCGTGCAAGCCCTGCTCTTCTCCAGACCAAAGTGCTACGCGGATTGTTCTTCTAGGTTTTACACCAATTTTNTTNAGAATACGCATCGCCTCAAGCATTACAGCAACTCCAGATGANTTATCACTCGCGTTTGGACTGGCATGCCACGTGTCAAAATGGGCACCTANCATTACAATCTCATCTTTAAGATCNGTNCCCGGTATTTCTCCAATGATATTTCTAGCTTGCCGTCTTTTTTGTCCNACTTTAGTTTTAANCTCAATGGCNATTTTNACGGGNATATTTTTTTCGAGTGTTCGGTNCATTCTATTATAATGCTCTGGAGTGACCGCAACTACTGGAAGATGATTCAATGTTGCATTGCGATCGTAGACATCTTTCTTGGCACCTGGTCTTGCAAAGCCTCGAACTGCAGCAATCCAACCGCTTCGTGATTCAAGAATTACCGCAACACCCTCTTTTTTATAGAACGTATTTTTGTCAACCGCTGAAACAATATCTGGGTTCGTTGGAGGTCGGGGGGGTCTTGGTGGGTCTGGAAACGGATTGTCAGCAATCTCTTTCAACTGTTCATCCGAATAGCGCGGTCTACCTGTCCTGTAACGCTCTTGGTCTACGCTAGGCATTGGAGATGATAAAACAGCTTTGCCTTTAAGTTTTCCTCTATACTTTTTTAAATCGTCTTTTGTTTTGATGGTTGCAATGACGACGGAAAGATCTTGTCTACCATTCGTTCCTGGAGTATGAGCTATTGGATATCCAAGCATAGGCTGATAGTCAGGCTGTAATAAGTGAAGCGAAAAATATTCGTTATCCCAACTCACACCGTAATCCATAAATGGTTCTTTTTTTATATTCTTAAGACCAATTTTTTTCATTTCACTCACTACCCAATCTTGGGCTTCATACATCGCATTCGAATTGGTGAGACGGGCACCAATTACATCGGTCATATATGAAAGTGTGCTTGCTATCTCCGAGCGCTGGAACCCCTCTTCTCTAATTTGAGCAACTACTTTTGAGTNAACAGGGTAGCTGGATTGNGCAAAGACAGTGATCGNTATTNTCAATANAAGACCTGTNANTATATTTCTNNTTAATCGCATATCAATCACCTACCATTTCATATCGAATGAGCTCAACNGGAATACTGCCAGCATTATTGTANTCATNTAAGAAATCCTTAAGCACGAACTCGCGGCCCTCGGTCTCAAGTTTTTCTGCATATTCAGTCATCAATTTCTCAATAAGATATTTACCGGTAATGTAGCATGTACCATAGCCTGGCTGTCTTAAATACAGGTGTTGCTCGAAACGCAGAAGGTCTGGCTCTCTTTCCATCCAATTGCGAGGAGTCCATTTTACGTGGACCTGGCTTGCCTCGGCCATTGTCATCATATTTGCATGCGCATATAAAGAGCCTAATCCTCTTGCAGCTCTTTGAGCTAACATAATCCATACTATTTCTCTCGATCTTGGATTATCGTCATAAAGACCGGCATGTAAAAATATTTCTTCAACAGCAGTAGCAATNCCTTCGCTTTTTGAATCGTAGATATTATACAACGGTGCTAGGCGTCTGATTGGATTTACATGGGGATTGTCTCTGATTTCAGCTAAATCAAACCAATGATAAAAATGCGAATACAGGGGAAGCGGGTCGTAATGAAGACCGATTGAAAAGAAATTTCGATCTTCGCTTGGAACATACTTGCCCATGTGCTCTCGTAATGCCTGTTCCATATTCGGCTTGATATACATGATGTCTTCTTCCTCTAAAAACTTCATCATTTTTTTCACGGCATCATCTGTCAGCTCAGCAAACTCTTCAGGCGTATTTGCAGCCTTTAAAGGAGGTAAGTCGCGATTATGGTGCTCTTCAAGCTTTAAAAATGACCACGCACGGTACAATTCTCTTTCAAGTAACTGCACTTCCTCTTCCCAGCTCAACGGCACAAGATGTACGTTCTTCTGATACCAACTGTAATTATCTTTTCCAATCCCNGATGGGCCTGTTTTCGAAGGAGCCTGNTCTTTTAACCAAACGACNAAATCTGCTGTTGCTTCACGCGCCTTCTTCATTGCATTAAAGAGNGGGATATCGCTTTGCTGATTGTGATTCTTNAAAAGCCTTTTTTCAATAGATTTCAAATTCTTTGCTTGATCTTCAATGTCGCGAATGCCTGCGACCCACAGATCTCTTGCGTTGCCTGTAAGGTTGATACGAGCTTGATCCAATAAAGNTGGAATAACTCTAAGATATTTAATGAAATCGTCCTTTTGTCTCCCTTTCAATGGTATACTGTACTGCCAATACTCTAAAAGTGCGTGATTGGTGGGTCCCTCATGTGCGGGAACATCGCTTTGATAGGTCCAGACCGTTTGGTAAAATGCAGGATCACGCTCCCACGATCGTAACACACGCTCGTTAAACTNGTAGCCNTTCATTTCTACGCGGATAAAGCGGTAATCTGCTTGNGAGGAACGGGACCATCCAGATGTATCNATATCAGCAAGCTTTCGCTCGAGNGCTTTGAACACNCGACGTCGTTTATTGAATTGTCCTTTTGTATAGTCAGGAGCACCATCTCTAAGAGGCGGGCTCTCAAATTCTCTCCATTCAAAAAAGAATTCATGAAGTTGTTCGTAATTGTTATCTTGGCCTGCTTCAGCAGGAACTATATATAAAACTGTTATCAATACTGCGATTATAGTTCTCATACGTTTAACACCTTATCTAACCCCTGATTAAAAAATTTCATTTCTTCTGGTTTTGCCATACTTAACCTACACCATCTTGTATAGGGAGGGAATGGCCTACCAACGATCACTCCGTGTTTTTTCATTTCTGGTTGAAATTTTTCTATTTCCATGCCTGTCTTTAGGAAAATAAAGTTTGTATGCGAAGCTAAATATTTAATGTTCTTTTTTTCAAGATGATCAGTTACAATCTTTCTTGATTCATTATTTTTCTTTATGCTGAATGCTTGAAANNTGGNATCGCTGTACGAAGCGATAGCAGCTCTTAGCCCTACNACATTTAAAGAACCNTTCAAATATGTNTTTAAACGCGATGCCATTTTTGGGCTTGATATGGCATACCCCACTCTCAANCCCGCTAGTCCGTGNACCTTTGATGCAGTTCTAGAAATAATGATCTTNTTATCTGCATNAATTAAATGCGTCATCGTATTGTACCCATCGCCAATTGCATACTCATGGTAAGCCTCATCGATAAACACGACAATTTTTTTAGACACCTCTTTGCAAAAAGACTCAAGCTCATCACTATCTAATGCAAGCCCTGTTGGATTATTGGGATTACAGATATATATCATTTTTGTGTTCTTTGTGATGCTACTCGCCATCTTTTCAAGATCGATGTGCAAATCGTCTCTCATTGCGATCCGTTGTACCTTGGTATTCATCGCATTTTTTGCGTATTGNTTGATTGCTTCAAAGGTAAGTTGCGGTGATATCATTTGACCATTGTCAATTCCATTCATCATTGCCGCTTTATTCAATATTTCACGAGAACCAAATCCAATCGTGATATGATCTGGATCAACACTGTTTTGATCTGCAATTAGATCAGTGAACTCATTTCGAGCAATTCGCATTGTATACAGATTTGATTCATTGAACGCTTTTTGCATTGCTCTTTTTGCGATNCGAGAAGGACCGTAGGGATTCTCATTATACATCATCCGAATAAGTTCTNTCTGTGCNTCAGAGCTNAGTGCTGAGAGNCTTGTGTAGGGAGCNATTAATGCGCCACCAAACAACGTAGCACCNTGTTTTAAAAAGCTTTTTCTAGAAATANTATTTTTCATATTTANTTTCCANTCTAGTCTAACTTAGCCATGCATTCAATTTCAATCTTTGCTCCGAGNGGGAGGTCAACCGCAAACGTAGATCTTGCAGGTCGATTTTCTGGAAAAAACTTTTTGTACTCTTCATTCATGGCGTCGTAATCTGCAATATNCCCNAACATGCACATACATTTCACCACATCATCTAAAGAGGAACCGTAGGTCTCAAGCAAGGTTTTTACATTTTCCATTGCCTGNCTTGTTTCAGGCTTGATTCCACCTGGTGCAAGATCAGGATCACCCGGCTTTCTGCCAATCACCCCTGAAAGATACAGCATATCGCCAACCTTAACTGCTTGTGAGTAGGGAGCGTCATTATTTTTATGCGCATCTGATTGAAGATACTGTACCCTGTCAGCACGATCTTGCGCGCATCCAAAAAATTGACTAAGGACTATTGCTGNAATAAACAAAGTGATGGCTCTAGGTAAAATCATATATGTCTCCGATTAATACAAATTAGGAATTAAATATATGCATAAAATAAGGGCTGTATCAAATAGAGCCTATTTTTTTATTACTTCGCTTTAGATCTTTTGGCATTTTGAACAGTAATGGGTACCTCTCTGACAAACAAATATCTTTTTCAATTTGCTTTTGCATCTCGGGCACGGCCCTCCCCGCTTTCCAAATACATTTAAAAATTGCTTAAAATCTCCTGAAACTTGATTTCCATATGAAAAGTTGATTATCGTCGTTCCGTTGAATTCAATTGCTTGGGTTAAAATTTTTGGAATGACCTCGCTCAAAATTTTAATCTTAGATTTACTAATGCTTGAAGATATTTTTTTAGGATGAATCTTGGATAGCCATAACGATTCATCAATGTATATATTTCCTAAACCCGCGATGTGCTTCTGATTCAGTAGAAATGGTTTTATCATTCCGCTTGAACGTTTAACGCGCTGCAACAAATACTCATAAGTAAATTCGGTTGAAAGAGGTTCGACGCCAAGCTTATCATTAAGTATATCTAAGTTTTTATAATAATATAGTCTTCCAAATTTCCTATAATCCTTAAAATAAACCGACTTACCACTTTCAAAAAAAATCGCAAAACTACAATGCTTTACACTGTCTGCCTGCTTCATATCCATTTGGAGTTGACCTGTCATTCGCAAATGAATGCACAGAAACCCTTTTGAAAGATCAAGGACAATGTATTTACCTTTTCTATATACATCGTCAATACATAATCCCTTGGTTGCAGTGTTGATATTTAAGATTGAATGCGTATCAAAGACCTTCTCATACCCATTAGGGCTAGTGATGTTGTGAATTTTCTCTTGAGTTAAAAGGGGTTTGAAATAATTAACTACGGATTGTACTTCTGGAAGCTCAGGCATTTAATGATGAATTAGTCTATTTTTTTGAACGCAAACCATAATACTCCTGCGCTCATACAAAAAATTAGAAAACTATAGAGAGCATTTTCGTAACTGTAAATATTATTTAAATGATCGGTGTAAAATGTACTTAAAAAGAAAGCAGATAAAGAGCAGAGGGCTATGGAAATAGTACAATACAGTATGAAATTANTATTAAGCTTCACCGATCTCACTNAAGCATAAAGTTTTAAGGTTCATAAAGATTCCTTTTAAATATGTTAACTCATTTATGTAAGACTGAATATTCGATTTAGATTCGATTATATCGGCAAAAACTTTTCTACTGCGGTAATATTCAGGGTTGAATTTGTAGCTATCAATTGTAATCGGGTTAACTGCANTTGGAGTTTTTATCCAAGAGTCCTGTAAGAAGAAATACTCAGATAGCCGGTAGTTATAATCAAGAAAAAATACATCATACTCTTTAGTNTGAACATCGTGTCTGCGCAAATCNTCATTATATAATTTGAATAGTTTTGTTTTTAACTCTTCCGATTCAATCATCTTAATTAAGTCTGAACTTACCAATTGATCAAAAATACCCTGTTGAGGGAAAAAAGATCTCAAAGCNCTACCAACAGATGAAAGATGAAATACGATACTGTCTTCAGGCATTTGCTGCTTGTTATTTAAATTTTCAAGGATACTATTTGCACTGACCAGGGAGAATTTCTGCAAATAAAGAAATCCATCGATCTGATTGATATCTTCTTCGATTACGTTAACTAATTGCCTTATTGTATTATTTTTTCGATCAACTTCGATTGCATTTTGGCGATTCTGCTCAAGAAGAAGTGAAATCAAAATACCAAGTATAATGACTATGAACTCAAAAGAGTATTTGATTAAAAAGTACTTTAATGATCCAAATTGATTGTTTTTAGCAGTCATTAAGTTATTGTGCANCCTAGGGTGATAAGTAAAAACTAAAACAGGCTAATTATTTTTTCGTCTTTTTAGTCTTACTCTTTTTAGAGTTTTTGGAAGCTACGTCAAACCCTTTTTTGTAGGCTTTATCTGAAAATAGTAACGAAAATTTATCGCTAGATTTATCGAATTTTTTTAAACATCCTGGACAACACAGATCAACATTCATTCCTTCAACGGTTACCTTTCTAACATCTTTTTTTCCATGATGTGTATGACCTGGAGTATCGCCTGTAATCGGACAGCCAGTTTGTACATACTGACCAGTTGCTACTAATTGATAATTAGCCTTACTTGAGAAATTTTTTGGAGCATCATCAAAATCCATTTTACAGCCACCACAACAAAAGTATACTTTTCCATCTTTGTAAGTTGAATACTCATGATCTTTTAAATCACTCTTATTTATTTCGTCACCCGATACAACACAGGTAATGGTTTTTGATTTAGGGTCATCGCCACCAACTAAAATTGCTGAAACTAAGAACAGTGCTGTAAATATTTTCTTGAACATGGAATTTCTCCAAAGGTTAATTGAGATAAAATTATTAATAAAATTAACTTTAATAAATTAACCAATTTACATAAAAAAACCCCCCGCTAATTTGGGGGGGTTTTTTTGATTAGCTTTAATTAGATGTAGTATTTACTGGCTCAGGTATTGGAGAACTCATATCAGGTCTAAGCTTTTGTAATTCCCTTACTCTATGCTTTATTGTAGTTTTATAAAGATCTCTAAATCTATCTGCACCTTGCTTGCCTAAAACTTTTTCAAAATTACCAAGGGAACTTCCTGCTCCTCCAGTACTCATACTCATTTCCTCCATTGAGTTAATGGGGTATTCCCAAAGCCACATATCGGCATTATAACCACTAACTACTTGGTATATGTTATGATGATTGGTGCTACTTGTAGCTTCTTTGANTTTTTTACTTAAGTTTGCTATTTCGCGATACTGGGCTCCTGTACCGGGGTGAATAACATTCCAAGATAAATGATAATAATCAGTCCATGCACTAGGACCATGGCCTAGATCATACTTTCTTGATAAGAGCATAACTCCATTGCTATTGCTATTATCGAGGTATGGTTCTACATACTTACTCCAATGTGTATAATCTCCCTCACTTCTTTCCCTTTCATCAAACTCTTTCCATGTATGCGGACCTGACCATCCAGCAAAAGAACCAGAATTCGGACCACTCAAAACCTCAAAATAATACTCAGGCCACTGACCTTCTCCATGAAATTTGCTTACATGTTCCTTCAATCCTTTTTGCAGCATTTGAGACTTACCTTGCGCTGGTTTCATGTACCAAGTTCTAAAAATTGTTTTTCTTTCATCTAAGGTATTTTGATTTTGCGAAAAGACTATATTTATGCTTAGCATATATATAATTGATAGTAATAGTTGTTTCATTGTTTACTCCTTTAAGTTTTAGCTAAAAAAAAACCCGCCAAAAGCGGGTTTATTCAAATTTAATTGTAGTTTTACCCGCTAGAAATCAGAAATCAGAATACCAATAATTATTGGCAGTTCAATTTGTCTGATATTTATACGAGTACGATTATCCACTATATACTTTAACTACAATATTTTACTCAAGTCAAGCGTTTTGAGCTTTTTATTTTTTAGAGGTATTAACTCTTTCCATAAGTCGAAGAATTAACGGAAGGCTATTTTCACGTTTAATATTATCGATATGGTTATTCAAAGTGTGAACATCTAACGTTTTTAAGAGATCTTTATCTTTTTTATTAAGCTTAGATTCTTTTATTTTTATTTTTCTGAGGCGCTTCACAAGTATTAAGTCTTGATATTCAGCTTTCATGTTCTTTAGATTTTTTAAAAATCGTCGAACTTTAATCTTTTCACCAAATTTAGGTTCATATTTTGTAAAAAAATCTTCAAGGGTTTCGATCGTCTCAATTTTTTCAATTAAAGAAAAGTATTTGTTTTTATTCATGCATTATGGTTTCGAGAATTTTAGGGTATATCTATCGCTTTCTCCAATTTTCTTATATGTGTTTTGCATTTTTTTTATTTCTGATTTTTTTAAACCACGCTCTCTAAGAGTGGGTGGAAGATTCCAAACTCCACCTGGATAATCTTTGGTGTCTTTTGGATTTGCATTTATTTGAGATGAACCAACATAAACAAATCCTACTGCCTCCGCATCACGAATCATACACGGCTCACATGTATACCCCTTTTGATCTAAAGCTGAATCACTCCTATGATCAGTTATACCAAAAACTCCTCCAGGCTTTAGTGTTTTATAGACGGCCCGTAACTTTTCATGCTCGGATTTTCCAACCCAATTATGGTAATTACGAAAACTTAATACCATATCTGCAGACTCTTCCTCACCATAAACAGTTCCAGAAAGTGCTACTACGGTGGGATTCCCATAGAGTTTTTTGTTGCCCTTTAAGCGTTTCATCTCAGCATCGTACGAATTTCTTCTATACTCACTCTTTGAATCTGAATCGTACGTTGCGGTTACATATCGTCCCTTTTTGTTTAAAAAAGGAGCGAGTATCTCCTGATACCAACCGCCGCCGGGATTTAACTCGACTACGGTCATATCATTTTTTATGCCAAAAAAGTTTAACGTCTCTACTGGATGACGGTATTGATCTCTNGCCTTATTCTTTGCTGAGCGATGCTCNCCGCCTACGACACTTTCTAACGACTGGGCATTTAAAGCTGGTACTATTAAAAGTATNTATANAAGTATTTTTTTCATTCTAATCTCTCATTTGTATTTACTGGTTTAAATTAAAAATCATATTCTAAAAAAAGCGAAACAAAGTCACTGCCGCCTTGGGTATNNTTAAACAATTTTATTTTTTTAAAAGCGCCCGACCTGTGTGCATTNGATAAACCTAATCTAATATTATGCANACTATCNTGGCCAGTTAGATCGCTTAGCCTAAAATCNAAACCTACATTTAGATAATTCATCACTTTAGAGTCTCTTCCNCTCAACCGTCTGGTTTCTCTCCCTTCAACGTAAGGCACTCTTTCTGCGAACGAAATACCTTCTCCTATGAACAATCTCAAAGGGATACCTCTNCGCTTNATTTTATAGTGCATGTTTAAAAAAAGATTATACTGATTATGGTTNTTCTGAAAATTATTCTCATTATATCGAACCAAGCTCATACCTAGACTAAAGTCTAACGGGAGATCATTGAAATCACTTTTTATTTTTCGCGAAAAGTCTATTCCTGATATTGATGTATGGTGGTATTCATATCGTATGTCACCAAGCACAACAAAACTCATTAATGGTCGTGATTCATATCCTCCATAAAAGCGGAAACTATTTTTTTCACTGTTATGAGTCTCTGGTTTATCTAAGGTAAGATCTGGTTCTCTAAACAGAGAAAAGGCAAGAATGGTTGCTTCAATCCAAAAAAACATATATTACTTCACATAAAAATAAAAGCCTCTTATAAAGAGGCTTTTATTTTTATACAGTTTGTTAAATTTCTTCTCTAAGAATGTAGAGATAGATTTAAAAATCTATAGAGGTGTAATGTCAACGGCCTTAGGGCCTCTTTCACCATCTTCTACTTTAAATTCAACTGCGTCTTCGTCGTTAAGCTCTGCTTCATTAGCGACACCTGATACATGGTAGAAATAATCTTTTCCATCATCACCGGTAATAAAACCGTATTTCTTGTCTCTATTGTAGAACTTTACTTTTCCTTTTTCCATAAAAAATTTCCTTTTTACTAATTAATTAATGACCGAATGTAAAGAAAACTTAGATAACATGAAAGTTACTATTATAACTGCTAAATTTTCCTAAAAGATACCGCAAACTGCCAAATATTGCTTCCTTGACCGATATCTCCTTCATTGCTATAAAAAGAACCTTCAAAGAAAAACGGTTTTGATATATTAAAGGAAATCGCTCCTCCGCTTGCATTCAAAAGGTATGAAATAGTAGGCGAGATGCTCAGTGATTTTGAGTTAGGCTCTCGAATTCCATGCCAGTAGCCATTTCCACTTTGTAGAATTCCTACGCCATAACCAAGCGAGGAATCGCTTTTATCAAAGCGCTTAAAGGTAGCTGAGAGCGAGATATTCAATAATGGCGGGGCAAGATAATTGTGTTCATTTTCAGAAATAGGATGTTCGTATACTAAAAATCCTCCAAAGAAAACGGGATTAGCTGGGCGTTTAAAGAACAACTGACTTTCTAGAATATACTTATAGGAGCCGGTACTTAAACTAAAATGGCGGTGATCTGTCTTTTTTTCACCCTTAAGAAAAAATGGATCAGAAGTTAATACGTTATTTGATGGGACGCTAAGGCCTCCACCTAAAATAACCCGTAAACCCTCCCCCATGCCGTCATTTTTAGCCAGATAGCGTAAAATAATTTTACTGTCACCAAGCCAGCCAGGATTAGCATTATTAAAACCATCTAGAGTAGTTTCTGTGCGGTGATGAATTGAGCTGCTATTTTGATCCCAGACCATTGACCTGACACCGATCTGCGTAGAAAGAGCCAGATTTATTTTATTGGATACGCCGTAAATAAGACTGGGGCGCACTAGCACGGTGTTAAGCTTTCCACTGTGCTTATAGGGCTCATTGCTTTCAATGGGGTCATGCCACCAATCGATAATAGAGGTTTGCACCTGAACTCCATAGTATGCTTTGCCTTTTACAGCGCCAATGCCTTTGTCTGCCTCGCCAACTGGCAAGGATGGATTACTTCAGAGCGCTCATTGGCCGTACAATGCGGCAATTAGCATAAAAAATAATAGCGGCTTGAATTTCATAACTTAATTTATACACACCTTAATTTGCCATCAAACAAACTTCACCCAAAATCTATTTGGAGTTTTGTTATAAAAAAAAAAAATTGTACAATCAATTTATAAGAATGATTTGATTAAGATTGATTATGGAGAAGATTTAGTTTTTATAAGTAATCTCTACAAGATTTCAAAACATTTTGCTACAGCA
>NHFJ01000012.1 GCA_002172545.1 Fidelibacterota bacterium TMED108
CAAAAAGGGTTAGAAAAATAACTAAAAATAGTTGGGTTAATTTGAAGCGCTGTATTTTCATTTTTATCCTTATGATTTAGATCAAAATTTAATACAGTATTTACAAATGGTAATTAATATTTATGTATGAAGTCTTAGCTACCAGAAAAAGGCGTATTAAAAATGCCTACTGCAAGTTCTGCCCAAAGCAGTAAAAATAGTAATCCCAATATTAATATTAACAATAATTTTTTTGCGCCATACAAGCTATTAAGTGCAAAATTTATTGTAAATATATAAACTGTCAACATGCACCCCATGATTATAAAATCACCATGCGACCATTGAATATTATCAGTGAATTGCATTGCCACAAAAGGAATAAAAAGTAATGCTAAAACAATTAATACTATTTTGACAAAACGTTGGTACATAGCTCAATTTATATAAGTAAATTTTTATCTACAATTTTTAAAGCTTATCACTTCAAAATGGTAAAAATAAATACATTTAATCATGTCTAGTTGTCCAAATATTGGTGGAGATCAAGTAAGATACCGAAAAGTGTCCGGGTATGTAAGCCTGGCATCTATTTTGATCTTTATACCTTTTATTTTCATTTTTGATATTGGTATTTGGAAGATTTTAATTTTCTTTCCAACCATAGTTATGACAATTTCTTTACTTGAGGCGTCAAATAAGACATGTATAGTATACTCGTCTATCGGAATAAAACATATGGGCGAAAAGTATGAAAGAGAAAGAAATATTGAATTTTTAAAAAAGCAAAGAATCCAATCATTTAAAATAGTGCTCAGCGGGTTAGCTATTTCGCTTCTACTAACTTATCTAGTATACCTCATACCTTAAATCAAATAAATATATTTTAAATATCGACTCTAAATAAAAGGCAAATAATGAAAAAAGTTCTATATATTTTAATGCTCACTATCTTCTTTGGGTGCACACCGATATTGAAACCGGTGATGCTTGAAAATCTTAACAAGGAAAGCACAACCCTTGATAGCTTAGTTGAATATCTTCAAAAAAATAATATGAAGGTCATAAATGAATTTGAACCGGAGATTGAAGAAAGAAGTACGCCAATAGGAACAATAACCCTTATTACCCTTGAAACAGATTGGTGTGATACAGGGATCTTCCTAGAGGATCTAAATAGCAATGGATTTGTAAAATATAAGGTGCGGTTTGGTGTAGATATGCCAGATGCAATACCAGGGGGATTAGGAATAAATCCTAGATTTGGTTACAAAGATAATGGTGAGATAGTGCAAAAAGACAAGGCCCCAAAAGAGGTTTTTGAACATATAAATAAGTTTACTCAAAAAATAGGTAAAGATTTTAAATAGACTAAATGAAACATATTTATCTATTATTTTTTTTTATAACCTCATGCTTTAGTGATTTTGAAAAAATACCTGAAATAAGCAATGAAAGTCGATTCCCACGCCTCTCATCCAATGATGATGGTGAGGTTTTCCTAAGCTGGTTTGAGAAAGTTGATAGTGTAGAATGGTCAATTAAGTCATCTATTTTTTCCAACAAAGAGTGGACTAATCCAAAGGTAATCTCAAAAAGTAAGCCTTACTTTATTAATTGGGCAGATTTTCCTTCCGTCAATAATATTAATCAAGATACGCTTGTAGCGCATTGGTTGGAAAAATCAGGATCAGGCACTTACGATTACGATGTTCACCTCTCTTTCTCTTATGACAGGGGATCTTCGTGGAGTCGATCTGAAATTCCACACGCAACTCTGGTAAAGGGAGAACACGGTTTTTCATCCTTTGCTATTGGTAATAAATTTCACGATGTAGTTTGGCTAGATGGCAGAGAAATGACTATGGGCCATGGTAAAAGTGATTACGGTCAAATGAATCTTTACCATACAACTTTTTCGACAAACGGTGTTCTTGGAGAAGAATACCTCGTTGATGCTAAGGTTTGTGAATGCTGCCCCACTTCCTCAGTTCGNNATAAAGAGAATTTAGTAATTGCCTACAGGAATAGAGANTCTAATGAGGTCAGAGATATTTTTATTGCAAGAAAGATTGGGGATGAATGGAAGAAACCNTATCCGGCACACAATGATAATTGGNAAATTGCCGGATGCCCAGTAAACGGGCCAATGCTAGCTATTAACAAATCAAATATTGCGCTTGCATGGTACACAGCAGCAAATGATTCTGCTCAAGTCAAAGTNGCTTTCTCCAAAGACGTTGGGAAAACATTTTCTAGGCCAGTAGTGATCGATCGANCAATGCCAATAGGCCGCGTAGACATAGAGTGGATTGACGGTGAAAGTGTANTTNTTAGCTGGATTAGAAGTACTGAAAAATCTTCAGATATTCTTGCAAGANTGGTAAATATAAATAATGATCTAGGAAAANTATNTTTTGTTAAATCAATTCCACAAGGTCGAATTTCTGGATATCCTCAAATGGANGTGGTCGGAGAAAANATGCTATTTGCTTGGACTGAAATCAATAAAAAAACTTCTGTTGCTACTAAATGGCTTTCTTTAGATAAGCTGCAATAGNTAATCNAGTTCGGAAGCAATGATGCTTTCTTTTGTAGACAATCTGTCTTTTAATCTCTCAATCAATAAATACGCAGATGGGATAAACACTAGTGTAATCAAAGTTGCGAATAAAACACCAAAAGCCAATGAGATCGCCATTGGAACCAAAAATTTAGCTTGAACGCTTTTCTCAACCAATAAAGGCAAGAGTCCAAAAAAAGTCGTTAAGGAGGTTAAAAGAATTGGCCTAAACCTTCTGGGACCTGCCTCCAAAATTGCCTCTTTTGTCGTATGGCCATCTAATCTATAGCGATTAATAAAATCAACAAGAACAAGCGCATCATTTACTACTACACCAGCCAATGCAACAATTCCAATAAGCGATAAAATTGTCAGATTTTGTCCCATAATTATGTGACCTATAACCGCACCTGTTAAGCCAAAGGGTATGGCGCCCATTACTATCAACGGCTGCAGGTACGATCTAAAAGGAATAGCAAGCAACGTATAGACAACAATCATTGCTAAGAAAAAGTTCTTAAAAATTGAACCCAGACTTTCATTTTGCTCTTTCTGCTCGCCTTCGAGGGTATATTTTACGCTTGGGTACTCTNTCAAAATTTGCGGTAAATCTCTTTGCTGCATTGAGCTTAAAACTTCATTAGATGTTATCTTTGAAATATCAACATTAGCAGTAACNTTTATTGCCCTATTTCTATCTACCCTTCTTATGCTTGAAAATCCCTTAGAAAATTCAAGAGAAGCAAGCTGCCTAAGTGGAATCTCAGAACCATTCTGAGTACGNATATACATCGATTCTAAATTTTCGATAGTTTTTCTTTCATTGGCTGGATAGCGAACAAATACTTTGACCTCATCTCTACCTCGCTGAAAATTTTGTACTTCAAGACCGTAAAAAGCCTGACGTACTTGGGATGCTATATCAATCATCGTTATACCATAATTTGCAGAACTTGGCAATGCTCGGATCGATATCTCTTCTTTACCAACAGCAAACGAATCTTTGATATCTATAACGCCAGGATACATTGATAGTCTTTCCTTTACTAGCGAGCTTACGCTATTTAAATCTTTCAAACTTCTACTTGTTAATTGAAGATTGATAGCGTCTCCAGCAGAGAAAAGGTCGGTGGTAAAAACCAGCTCTTTTGCGCCAAATATTGGATCAGTTAATTTTCGCCATCGTTGTGCAATTTCTACTGCACTAATCGGACGAACCTCTCCAGGAGAAAGCTCGATAGCATATTCTGCTAAATGCGATCCGTTTGAAGTAGATCCCGATCCACCTGGGCCAGAGTCTTGTGCAGCTTCCTTTTTAATGGGTTGGTCGCCAGCGGTTGCAATCACATTTGCAAAAATAATTTCATCTGGAAATTCATCAGCAAGCTCAAGGCGTAATTTTTCTGCAGATTTATGCAGNGTATTAACAGCTTCTTGGGATTGTGATATCGGGGAGCCTTCAGGAAAAGCTACAGTAGCATTAACTAAATCAGCTTCAAGNGCTGGAAAAAAAATAAACTTCATCCAACCTCCNGCTAATAGTCCTANAGTTAAAACAAATAGTCCAACTGCGGATGCTAACGTCACTTTGTAGTGCTTGATGGTTTTTTCTAAAAAAGGTTTATAGCGATTAGTGACAAATGAATTGAGTGCGTTTTTAACTTTATCTTGAAAACGCTCCCATCTGCTACCAAGACTATTAACCCATGNAAACCTACTTTTTTTATCTAATGAAATATGTCCTAAATGAGCAGGAAGTATAGTTAATGATTCTATTAATGAAAATATTAAAACAATAATAGTAACTAATGGTATAATTCTCCATATCTGTCCAATATTTCCGCTTACAGATAACATTGGCGAAAAAGTAGCCATTGTNGTCAGTACGGCAAATGTTACCGGNACTGCTACCTGGCTTGCTCCTTTTATNGCAGCATCTTTAGGTGATAANCCTCTTTCTCTCCATAAAAAAACATTTTCCCCAACAATAATTGCATCATCAACAACAATACCNAGAACAAGAATAAACGTAAATAATGATAACATATTAATNGAAAGATCTACCGCTGGCATTAAAAGAAAGCCCCCCATAAACGATATTGGAATTCCAAGCGAAACCCAGAATGCAAGTTTTGGCTTGAGGAATATTGCTAAAATTAATACCACTAGTACCAAGCCTAAATAGGCGTTTTTAGTTAAAAGATCTATTCTTCCTTTTAAAAGAACAGATTCATCGCTAAATGTACCAATCTCGACGCCTTCAGGGAGCGAAGTTGCAGTTTTTTTAACGTATGATTTAATTGCGCCAGCTACCTCAAGCGCATTTTGATCTCCCACTCTAAATACCCTAACTAAGATAGCNGGTTTTCCATTAAAGTTTTGATAAAGGTCTATATCCGCGAATCCATCAGATATTTTTGCGATATCACCGAGCAATAAATTTGAACCATCTGAACGCGAAACAATTGGTATAGATGCAAATCCACTAACGTCGTATTCTTGTCCTTTGGATCGAATAAGAATTTCTCCATACCCTGTTTCAATAGCTCCACCAGGTATATCCATTGAGTTTTGATTAATAGCTTGTGCAATTTGCTGAAAGGTAATTCTATGTTTTTGCAAAGACTCTTCGGAGATCTCAATTGAGATCTCTCTTGGTTTTTTGCCAATAAGTTGAGTGAGTGATATTTGAGGCAATGCATCAATCTCATCTTTTATTCTATCTGAAATCGATACCAGACTTTCCTCTTCAATATCTCCTGAAATGGCAACGGTTATAACATCCGAAGTTTGAGTTATGCTTTGAATAATAGGTTTTTCCGCATCACCCGGGAANTTGTCTATCGCGTCTATACGGGATTTAATTTTATCCTGAATTTGATTGACGTCTTCTCCTGGTAAAAATTCAACAGTCGTTATTCCNAAATTTTCTGCTGCTAGCGATGTAATTCGCTTTACACCTTTTAGGCCTTGCAAGTTTTCTTCAATTAAAAAACAAATACCCTCCTCAACATCGCTAGGCGAAGACCCTGGATACGGTACAGTAATTGTTACAGCATCTATNTCAATATCAGGGAATACTTCCATCTTTAAACGAGGGAGNGTGAGTGTACCAGCAACTAAAATAATAAACATAAGCATGTTTGCTGCTACAGTATTGGAAATAAACCATTTGATAATACGTTCCATTATTTTGACGGGTCTTTCTTTTCAAGTTTCATGCCTTCAACCAAAACATCAAGCCNAGTAAGCAAAACCTTATCTCCTTTTTCAAATCCTTTAGATATTAAAGCTTTGTCTTTTTCATAACGCAAAACATTTACTTCTCTTTTACTTAAAATGCCTTCGGTGTTTAAAACCCATACTTCNCCNTCTCGAACCTTTTCTCTAGGGATTACNTAAATATTATTAAATGATCTTCCTTCNATAGTTGCGTTAACGAACATGCCAACTTTTATTGGAATGCTTGATTTTCTNGAGGGNTTNGCTGCTACTTGGCCAATAACGGATAGCATTCTNGTTTTAGAATCAATCTCCGCTGCTGATCTAAGAATCTTGCCATTCCACGATTGTGCCATACCGGCAAAATTTGATGTGAGCTTCATACTTGGTTGTTGTGCAGAAGGAACCAACCTTCCATCAAGCGGGATAGAAAGAAATTTGATATCATTCTCTGCAATAGGCAGCGTTACTTTTATCATATCGATAGCATAAATTTGAGCTAAGGGTATTCCAGGTGAAACAACCATTCCTATATCTACATACTCACTTCGCACCCGTCCTTTGAAAGGTGCACGTATATATGTTCGATCCACATTCAATAGTGCTCGCTGGTAGTTTGCTTCAGCTGCGGCTAGAGCAGCTTTCGCTTGATCAAGCTGGGGTTTTCTTAGTGCAAGATTAGACGCTTTTCCACCATTAATATTGCTCCATTCTTTTTTTGCAACCTCGGATTCTGCCACTTCTCTTTCGAAAATGACTTGGGCTTGATACATTGANGATTGTGCTGCAATTAAAGCTAATTCAAAATCTCGTTGATCAAGAACGAGCAATGTATCTCCCTTATTGAAACTTGAACCGCTTTGAATTTTAGGAGAAACAAAATCAATTTTCCCAGGTATTTCAGATGTAAGAGTAATCTCTGTTCGCGGCACTACCGTTCCTTGTGAATTTATTCGCACTTTAAATGTCTGCGGAATAGCATCAATCGTTTCTACTACAGGAGGAACGAACTTGTTCTGAACTGGTTTTGGGGATGGTTTTGCAAAAATCATTATCATTGTAACTCCAAAACTGGATACGATAATAGATGTTGCAGTGTATTTTTTAATAATTTTTTTCATAATTTTCTCAAATGTTAAAATTTTCCTCCCAATGCCAATAAAAGACTGGTGTAGGAGTTCACATGTAAATTTTGTATTGAAATTTTTACCGATTGTGAATTACGCCACTGGTTCTGACTGTTTAAAACCGTAACAAGGTCTACCAAACCTTTTTGGTAGCGATCAAACGCTAAATCGTAAGCAGCTTTTGCTTGCTCTTCGGCCGTTTTAACCGCATCTCGTTGAGCAATGATTTCGTGTTGAATGAACAGTGCCTGTTCAACTTCAGAAAATGCGCGAATCATAATCCTAAGCGCATCGATTTCGGCTAAATTAAATTGCTTTTCTTTAAGCAAAANATTGTTTCGTAATCGCCTTCCCTGAAATATTGGTGCAGAAATATTTGCCCCTAAATTCCATACAGAATAATCACCATTTAAAACATCTTTTAACTCCGATGCTGATGTTCCGCCAGATGCAGTTAACGAAAAAGATGGAAAAAGATTTCGCTGTGATTGGGCATGTTCATAACTGGCAGCTTCNATCTTATTCACCGCAGCTATTACATCAGGCCTTCGCTTAACTAGCTCTGAAGGTATTCCNGCAGTTATGGGAGGAATATCGTTGGGAAGATTTTTGCTAACTTGAATAGTTGCTGAAGGGTATTTTCCTAANAGCGATTCAAGGGCACGTAAGCTTCTATTCTTTTGGATTGAGCGATCAACTANTTGAAGCTTGCTGTTAGCNAGGGATGCCTCTGCGAGTCTAAGATCTAGGCTAGATNTAAGCCCACGACCGTAACGTTCAGATACCACGTCTCTAACACCTTTTAATGAAGCTGTAATTTCTTCCGCCAACCTAAATTGCATNTCTGATTCTACCGCAGTGTAATACGATGTTGCAAATTGCGTGCTAAGNGAAAAACGTAAATAAGCTAATTCATTTGTAGTTGCTTCAAAATTTTTATAAGCGGCTTTACGTTGATTTCTCAATTTACCCCATACATCTATTTCCCATTGCATAGCTAGAGCAGTATTATAGTTGTCTGATGTAAAGCTAACCACCTGATCAGTNCTAGAACTATCAGAACCTCCACCACCAATGCCCAATGAGCTTAATGAAAAACCAAAGGCGGATAAATTCTGCAATCTACTGCTTCCACCTGCAGCAACTGAAACGTTTGGACTGCGTGTTGCCCCATTTATTTTTGCTAANAAATTGGATGATTCAACCTGCTGAGAAATAGAAAGTAGATCAGGGTTGCTATCAACAAATTCATTGAAAAANTGATTAAATAATGTGTCGCTAAACACTTCCCACCACTTACCAGTAAAAGATTCTTGTTTCGGTAATGGCGAGCTCCATGTATCAGGCACTTCGCTAGAGAAGCTGAGATTGGGTGACAAATTGCTTGAGCAGCTTGTAAAAATTAGAGTATAGATAAATAGGTAATAAATTTTCATTTTAAAAAGAGCGATTTGAACGTTTTTAGAATGGCAAAATTAAACCATTTTGATGAAATAACAAATCTATAAGCATCGGCATTGATAAGNTAGACTTGTTCGGTAGGATTATACTAAAATAGAATATTTTTTTTAATGAAATTAATAGAGCTTAACATAAAAGGTTTTTGTGTCACCAACATGCAATGAGTCTGTATCTTCAATTTCAGCTGTAAAGCAGAAATCTTTACATTCTATCTCAACATTCGATGTTCGGCCATTATTGAAAAAGCTTGTCACTTCACCTTTGATTTTTGGCATAGAGCCTTGTTCGTCTTCTTGTTTCAGAATTAGCTGATGAGGTCGAACAGACACCACGTCATCACCAGTAGATGTTTGAGTAAAAAAATGCTTAGCACCTGGTATCATATCCAATGGAACTATATTTGTCTTTCCAAATAAACGCGCTGCATATTCACTTTTAGGATACTTATATATATTTTTAGGTGTGTCAAGCTGTACCAGCTTACCTTTTTTGAGAACCACTGTTTTATCTGAAATTGTTAGAGCATCTTCAGCGTCATGTGTAACAATTAGGACCGTCATTTCTAATTTTTTTAATATTGATATCAACTCTCTTCTAACGTTCTCTTTGAGTTCGCTATCTAAATTACTGAGTGGCTCATCCATTAATAAAAGAAGCGGATTATTAGCAAGAGCTCTCACAAGCGCAGCTCTCTGTTGCTGACCGCCAGAAATTTGGTGAGGGTATCGTGATAAAAGATCAGATATATTCGTGAGAGAGATTAATTCGTCAATCATTGACTTATTGCTTGGCGCGTTTTTACCAAAGTGAATGTTTTCATTAATAGTCATATTTGGAAAAAGAGAAAAATCTTGAAATACTAAATCGCAATCGCGTTGTTCTGGTTGAACAAAGATCGACTCATTATTGATAACCTTGTCATTTAATATAATTTTACCTTTATCGGGAATTTCAAGACCGGCTATGAGTTTTAATAATGTTGATTTTCCACTTCCACTGCTACCCACCACAGAAATGACTTCACCTTTTGCGCATTCAAAACTTAGATCATCTAAGGCGTGAATATTGTTTGCTTGATAGGCTTTTGATAGGTTTGAAATAGAAAGTAAAGACTTCATCTTTCTTCTCCAATGCGACGGTTAAGATAAATAATTGGAATTAACGTAAGAAAGATAATACATAATGAGGGTATGGAAGATTCAATAATTTGGGCTTGATTGGATAGATCAAAAGTTGCTGTAGCTAATGTTTCAAAATTAAAAGGTCTCAATATTAAGGTTAAGGGCAGTTCCTTCGTCGCATCTACAAATACTAAAAGGCCGGCTGCTATTATAGTATTTTTAATCAATGGTAAATTCACATTAAATAGTGAGCGAATCGGTGAAACTCCAAGGGTCTTTGACGCATCATTCAACTCCTCACAGTTTTTTTCAAATCCCGATTCTATAGGGTGAAAGGCAACAGCAAAAAATCGCACTGTATAAGCAAAAATCAGAAGTACTATTGTCCCGCTCAATAAAATATTAAACACATTTGATATATACCCTACTACAAGTAAAGCTCCCATTGCTATTACTGCGCCAGGAGTTGAGTAACCTAAAGACGCAAGTCGCGTTGAGGCTTTCACCATTAAGCTATTAAAGTATTTTGAAGAGAAGGCAAAAAATATCGAAAGAGTTACGGTCAGTATGCTAGCTATTATTGCAAGCGTTAAGGTGTTAAGCGCTAATAAAAATGTATTGATCTCTGAAATATAATTTCTACTTAACCACGCCCACGACACCATTCTTGCTGTAGGGATTATGAAACCAAAGATAAGAGGTGCTGCACAAATAGCTAATGCAATAATAGATTTTTTCCCTTCGAATTGAATTTTTTCAAACGACGAAGATGCTATTGACTTATCACCATATCTAGCTTTAGAACGAATCTTTTTCTCAACATACAAAACGGTTAAAGTAAAAATCATCAAAATAACTGCCAGTCGAAGTGCGCTTGTTAAATCGCCCATGCCGAGCCATGTTCTAAATATTCCATACGTAAATGTTTGAACGCCAAAATGCTTGACTGCACCATAATCACTGAGTGTTTCCATTGCAACCAAACTTATGCCTGCTACGATTGCTGGTCTTGATAATGGTAAAACAATTTTCCAGAAAATAGACCTTCCTGAATGCCCCAATGATCGCGCAACACTGGTAAAATGATAGCCTTGGGATTCAAAAGAAGCTCTTGCTAATAGATATACGTACGGATAAAGCACTGCGCCCATTATTAAAGATAACATTACGTAAACTAATACATCATTGGTATACTGCATTAAACCAAGCCCAAACGTTGATCGAATCCAAATTAAAAATGGATTAAAAAGCTCAAGTATATCAAAATATGCATATGCTGCAATGTATGTTGGTATTGCCAACGGAAGAACTAAAGCCCACTTAAATATTTTGTGACCGGGGAACTTATATGCCGTTACTATCCACGCTGACGAGATGCCAAATAGACTTGAAAATATAATTGTTCCAATAACTAAGATAATAGAATTTATTGAATAGGTTACAAGTACAGTATCGGTGATATGTTTCCAATTAGCAGTAAAGCTACCAATATTACCAATGACTACTGCTATTGGAAGAAAGATTAAGAGGCTCATAAAAAACGAAGGAGCCGTCCAGCGATTTAACTTAAATAAGATTTCCTTGCGTAAGTATTTGGAAAATAATTTTGATTTTAATGTTAATAACTCCAAAGAGGATTTATTTACTCCCAACCAGCTTTATCAAATAATTTTACAGCATCAGAATTACGTTCTCCAAGTTTAGATAAATTTAACTCGTCTGACTTAAACGGCCCCCAGCTAGAAAGTAAGTCTGATTTGTTATCATTAATCTTAACAGGATATTCATAATTAACGCTACCAAATACGTCTTGCGCTTCAGAACTAGATAAGAATTCAATGAACTTTATAGCATTTTCTTTATTTTTAGAACTCTTAGTGACACCCGCACCGCTCACATTGATATGTGCGCCCCTACCTTTTTGATTTGGAAAGAATACTGCTACTTTTTCTACAACCTTATGATCTTTGGGGTCGCTTGAACTGGCTAACTTTCCTATGTAATATGTATTCATAATAGCAACATCTGCAATGCCTGCAGCCACCGCTCTTGCTTGGTCGCGATCACTACCCCTAGGAGCTCTTGCCATATTTTTTCTAACTGCTTTTGCCCAAGCTAACGCTTTTCTTTTTCCATTCGCCTCAATCAAAGATGCCATCAAGGATTGGTTATATATATTACTAGAAGAACGAACTGCAATTCGTCCTTTCCATTTTGAACTAGCAAGATCTTCATATGTGGAAAGATCGCTTGGCTTTACTCTATCTTTAGCATATACGATTACTCTAGCTCGCACTGTTAAAGCAAACCACTGATTATCAGGGTCTCTTAAAGAGCCTGGAATATTTCTATAAAGCGTTCTTGAGCGAATCGGCTGAAGAAGACCTGCTGCTTTGGCTCGGTGTAATCTACCGGCATCAACCGTTAATAGTAAGTCTGCTGGTGAATCATCACCTTCGCTGATTAGTCTTTGAATTAATTGATCAGCGCTACCTTTAACAACATTAATCTTAATTCCTGTCTTATCTGTAAATTTTTTATACAATATCTTATCTGAATCGTAATGCCTGTGAGAGTAAATATTTAACTGAGCTTGAAGGCTCGTTAATAATGATAAGCAAAAAACTAATAAAGCTATTCTATTTAAAAAGTATTTGATGACAATGCCTCCTTTGGACCTACCAGTACTCATTAGTACGTATAATATTAATTTTACAATTTAATTTTGTTATTTAATTTCAATACAATGCTGCAAATAAATACAGATTATTCTTTAATGATAATGAGTCTCAATTTAGCACATATATATTTAATTAATAATTGAAAATGAAATTGACAATGTATTATGTAGCCTTGATAATCATGGTAATTACGCTAATCGGATATATAAAATATTTTATTGGGTAGCCCGATTATAGTATTATTTGATTAATAATATATTCTGTACAGTCGAAAAGTATCTCGTAAAAACTTACAAATAAATAATTACAACCCTGCATCTGGATGATCTTCAAGAAAATTTTCTAATTCATTGGCGCCCATTGACATTCCACCTATAGTTTTTATTACTTCACGGGTCAAAGCAATTACATCTTTACTTGAGTTAGTCAAAACAAATTTTGAGCCATCCATTGAAAATAATTCATTACTGTTTGATGATAGATAAATATTAGTATAAAAATAAAATCTTAAAATATATCCGCAGGTAATTTCAGTGCCTGGAAAAATTGTTTCAAATAAAAGAGAATCGGCTATAGATGTATAATAATTGCGGGTTTTATTTACGAAACTAACCCCAGGTCTTTCCCGTAACGCCTCTAATATTATTGTAGATTGATCATTGTCGTTATCAGATCCGGTTGAATTTGCGCATCCTAAAATCATAAATAATATAAGCCAAAGTTGTTTCATTGTATTACCCGCCGCAAGCATTTTTGCATTCATCGAATGTCTCAAACGGAACAACTCCTCCACATCCGCCCCACAAAAATTCAGTACATTTCTCCGTATCGCTATCGTAGTAAAATCGTGGAAATGCTGCCATACATAAACCAGGGTCTGGTACCAGTAAACATGTTTCATCAATAGGCTTGGACTTATCTGAGCAATTAATTAATAAGGATAATAGTATTAGCCAGAGGTGTTTCATGGTTTAAATTTTAAAAATATATTATGTAAAATATCAAGTCCATCAAAAAGACTCGCTGGTCCTGGTTGTAAAATAATTTCCGATTTAATTTCAAAAAGATAGTCATTTTTAATAGCATTGATTTTATTCCATCCATCGCGGGATCTTATTTTATCTTTCTTAAGTTTTTTGCCACACCACGAAACAAGGATTATATCTGGCTGATGATTAACGATTGTATTAGGATCAGAAATGATACGATCTTTGGCAAGTGAATTTTGGGATAGATTTTTAAAAATGTCTTCGCCACCTGCAAGTTCAATCAATTCACTAACCCAAGCAATTCCACTAATAATTGGATCATCCCATTCTTCAAAATATATTTGAGGTTTTTTTAACCAATGATCGGTGGTTTTTTTTATTTGAGAAGCTTTCAAGTCAAATTTTTCGATCAAAGCAATGGATGCGTCATATGACCCTACTAGACTGCCCATTTGTACGATAAACGATTTTATTTCTGCAATAGTTCTTTGATTGTTAATCCAAACATTTACTCCATTTTGAATTAATTGTTTTGCAATATCTGATTGAATGTCTGAAAACCCAACAACTAAGTCCGGTTTTAAATCAAGAATCTTTTGGATATTTGCATCAACAAACGCGGATACTACAGGTTTTTCTTTTCTGGCACGTTTTGGTCTTTTTGTAAAACCGGATATACCAATTATTCTATGTTCTTGTCCTAAAAGATATAGTAGTTCTGTTGTTTCTTCCGTTAGGCAGACAATTCTTTCAGGATAATATGACATTAAAAATTAATTAAAAAATAGCTACATGCTTTTGATAATACAAAACATGTAGCTATAAGTGTGTTTTATTTCGAAGCTAATTTGTATCCTTTTTTGAGAGATTCATCAGAGAATAAAAATTCAAATTTTTCGGTATCTGCCATCTTAGATGCTTTCTTCATGCATCCGCCACAGCATAGCTCTACATCTTGCTTGTTNATTTGAACAATCTTTGGTTTCTTTGATTTCTTTTTCAATTTTCTTCCAGTTACAGGACAATTTGTTTGAACATATTGACCGGTTGAAACAAGCTGGTAATTCCCTAAAGCAGAATACTTCTTAGTATTTTTTGAAAAATCTACTTTGCAAGATTCACTGCAGAAACTGATGTTTCCATCTTTATATTTAGCTTTTACTGTTGAACCTTTTATCATACCACCACTAATTGGGCAGATAGTATCTTTATCGTCTGATGCAATGGATACAGTGACCAATAGNANTGCGGATAAAATATTTGATATTAGTTTTGACATATTTGTACCTTTATTAATTAATTTNAGCGTTATGAGCGTTTAATATAACTACAGTTTTTAAAACATGGAATAATTAATTGCATAATTTCATCACAATATCAACTATTCTACTTCTTGTNCCGTTAAACCTTATGCTTATNTACAGCCTAATTTTTCAGATAAGACGTACTTATGTTGTTTTTCGCTTTAAATCTATTATNTATACGGTATTATTAGCNGTTANTACAGTNANTGTNTCTTTTATAATTNTTGAAATTTTAATAANTGAAAAAANTTCAATAGAAACAAAAATTATTATTTGAGCCAGAGGTCTTTCATTTAATCTTTGTTTTCTTTAAGTATATTACGATTTTGAATAANGCCTATTATTGCACCACCAATAGTTAATAATCCACCCAAAACGATTAATACGAGTTGAATGAAGTTTTTTTCTTCAGCATCACCCATCCAAATACCTCCGATTACCATAGAAATAAATCCTAAAGGAATAAATATATTTGGGTCCAGTTCTAGTATTTTTTTCATTTTCTAATCCTATTTAAGCCAGAGGTATTTCAATTAATAATCACCCATTGACCATCGCCAATCACATATTCCACTGCATTCTCCTCAGCAATTTGCGCTTGGCCATAACCAATAAGAGCACCGGCTGGGACTGTAACAATACCTGATATGACAGTCCATAACCCGCCAAATATAAAAATGCTGGGGAGCGCCTCTAAATCTAATCCGCTAGCAACTAAAAAAATACTGGAAATTAAACCTCCTGTTCCGATAGCAACCAATCCGCCAATCTTTGCACCATCACGCACATACTCTTCAGTGCTTTTTGTTTTTCCTCTAAAAATCGAACTAATTTCATCTATGGGTATATCCCTTTCAAAAGATTCACCTTTTTCCTGAATGCGGAGGGCATCAACTGTCATACCCAAATAATTACCATAAAACATATTACCAAGATCATTGGTAGTGGATACTGCCACCCTTTCATCCATGGGAATTAACACCTGCTCCCCGTTCTTTTCAAGTGTTAGGCCACTGGTAACTCCCTGAGCAACAAGAGGTAAGACGCTTGCAGTAAGTAACGTCATTAATCCTATTATATATCGCTTCATTTTATTTTCCTTTATGTGTGCCAGGGGCGTTTTACTTTGNNGTATTATTTCATCTAAATATCATTTTTGCGTCAACCGAATTTCAACNTCATCCCCTTCGTATGGTTGAAAACGTATATAGAATACATCTTTTTGTGGTCTGGCATAACTAAGCTTTCGATGCGCACCTNGACTAACACCTTTAAATTCAATATAATTCTTACCCATCTTAGTTAAAACAAACTTGTGAGCTTTAGTGTTAATAGGCGAAAGGGAATTATCAAAAAGTTGCAACTTAAGACTTAGNGTCCCATTAACTTCTTTGATATGAATAATTTCTACAAAATCTGTTCCTGATTCATTTGTTGAACGAACTAATGCAACGATAGTACCTGAGCGAGGATTAAGCCATGTTTCNTCCAGAATATTTCCATTAATTGGGCCTTGCCAGCTACCNGTAAGCCAAGCAAGGCTATCAACGCTAAGAGACTTACTAGTTTGGCCACACAGAAAATTAATTANNAATAATATNACCCAGAGGTGTTTCATTTTATTTTTTCTTAAATCGNTTTTCAAANNTTNAAAGCGCTAAAGTAGCACCAAGAATAAATGGAAATATTAAATCATTATCCCAACTTAATAAATCCCANGAACCCCTTATAACAAGTTGGATTATAAACATTAAAAGAAGCATTGCAGAACCGCCTAAAATTGAAATTATAAGATTTCTTATCGTAATAGCGCTTTTGATAAAATTCATCATAATTTTATTCTCATTTATTTAAACCAAATACTATTTAAAATGACTGGGATTATTTCATCAAGTTTCTTAATTCAAGAATTAAAAATAATGTGAATGGCAGTGCAACTACCCAGGATAGAATGTCTCCATCAGAATAAACCCCATGCCAGCCCATTGAAGCAAGAAATCCATTAGCTAATACAATTGCAACTTTGTCGCTTTTTGAAAATTTAATCATAATTTTAATTTTCCTTTAACACTGTGCTTTTTATAATGAGCCAGCGGTGTTTCATCTAACAACAATCAACTTTAGTTACTTCAAAACTTTTTTAATGGCATTTACAATTGAAAGGATAAAATCATTCCTTGCTAAAAGACGACTGCCACAATTTGGACATGAGGCTAATAAAGATACATATTCTGTAAGTTTAGTTCTTTTCCAATTGTGAGAGCATGATAAACATTTCATATTTGACTCCTTAATATGAGCTAGAGATATTTCATTTAATTTAATTTTATTTAATACTAAAAACTGAGCCATGAGGAACCCCGCTATCTGTATTGCCATGTGGCCAATCAAATCTATCAAAACTAAACC
>NHFJ01000013.1 GCA_002172545.1 Fidelibacterota bacterium TMED108
TCGTATCAACCATTCTTTTTGTTTCAGGTCCCTCTGGCATTGTATAAATTTCACTATATAAGGTGATTGTAAATTTAAGCACTTTCATTTATTATTTAATAAAATATGGCAAAAAAATTAAAAATTAATAATTTTTCCGATGATGATATTGATCGCATAATTCAAATGGCATGGGAAGACAGAACGACTTTTGACGTTATTGAAAAACAGTTTGGCATAAATCAAGACGCTGTTATTAAGATTATGCGAAAAAATATGAAAAGAAGTTCATTTGAACTTTGGAGAAAAAGAACCTCTGGGAGAAAGACAAAGCATACGTCTCTTAGCCAGTCTAAACTTCCGCGATTTAAATCTAGTGATCAAAAATAAATTAATTAAAATATTAAAATAGATTATTTATTAATTAAATAGACTGCAGTTGTTGATAATAAACCCCCAATAATCGTAGTAACTGCAATTGCTTCACCTAGGAAAAATGAGGCAGATAAAACAGCAGAAAACGGAACTATAAACATAAACGAGGATGCCTTATCTGATCCCAATCTCATCGTTGTAATAAAATATGCAGTAGTTCCGAGCCCTAGCGCTACAACGGATATTAAAACAAAATTACCCCAGAATAATATATCGTATTGAAAAATAGCAGTAATTGAATCTAGCGGAAAGATTGGTAAAGCGATCAGCATAGCAAGTCCATATATCCAGAAACTAAAATTGATTGGGTGTAGGTCTTCATTTGTTTTTTGAGCAAAAATAGTTACACCGGACCACAAAAATGCTCCCAATAAAAAATACAAATTACCTGATGAAACTATATTTTCTACATTTATTTCCCACGCCCTAATTAGCAGGATTCCACCAAAAAAACCAACGAGAAGACCAACTATCTCTTTTAAATGGCTTTGTTTGTTAAAAAATAGTATGGTTAGTATATAGGTACATAGTGGACTTATAGTTGGAACAATTACTCCACCAAGACTTGAAAGGCCAATTTGCGTTCCTTTTAAATAGTTGAAATTGTAAAATACAATTAAGACGCTTGCTGCTATAACATGCTTTAATGATTTTTGTGGAAATTTTAATTGAATGTTGAGCACCTTCATTATAATCAACATTGTTAATATTGCTAAGACGAATCTCCAGACAATTAGATCATTTGGATCGCCGTACCTTCCTACAACCTTAGCTGCAGGCCATGAAACTCCCCACGTTATCATTCCAGCAACCATAATAAAGTATAAATGTATATTTTTTAACTTCATTCAGTGTGAATTATAATTTATTTAAAGCTTGGTCAAAGTCGTTTTTTATATCATTAATATGCTCAATCCCTACTGAGCATCTAATTAGGTTCTCAGGTATACCAAGTTTTTTTCTTTCTTTAGGGGTATTTTCAACATGGCTTGTAGTTTTGGGTGGGCCTACTATGGTGTCAAGTGAACCTAAATGCGCCGCAGCATGCGCAAATTGTAAGTTAGAAATGAAGTTTGATATTGCACTTTGATCTTTAATCGAAAAACTTAATACTCCGCCATATCCTTTCATTTGATTTTTAGCAATGTTATATCCATCATGACTAGAAATCCCTGGATAGAAAACTTTTTCAACATTTTTATGCCCTAAAAGCCAATGCGAAAGCTCTAGCGCATTCTCATTATGTTTTTTCATTCTTAAGGCAAGTGTTTTCATGCCTCTTAAAATCATATAAGCTGGACTTGGATCAAGGCAAGCTCCATTTATCTCTCTAAAGTGAAAAATCCTATCAATTATCTTATTATTACCGCACGCAATTCCTCCAATTGCATCTGAATGTCCACATAAAAATTTTGTTGCGCTATGTAAAACTACATCCGCTCCTAAACGCAAAGGATTTTGATTAATTGGCGTTGAAAGAGTATTATCTACCACAACTAGGGCATTCGATGCTTTTGCATAATTTGAGAGTGTTTGAATATCTTGTATTTTTAAAGTTGGATTTGTTGGTGTTTCAAGATAAAGAAGGCTGCACTTCTTTTTAATTTCTTTTTTAAATAGTTCAGTATCTGTCGTATCGCAGAATACTACTTCAATATTAAAATTTGGAAGAAACTCCATGAATATCTTACTTGTTCCACCGTATGAATCTTTACCTACGATAACTCTATCACCAGGTTTAAGGTTGGCAAACAATGTATTGCTAATAGCTGCCATACCGCTTGAGAAAGCAGTTGCTGTATCAGCGCCCTCAAGTATAGCCACTTTCTTTTCAAGAATTTCTACCGTGGGATTTGTATTCCTTCCATATATATGCCCCTTTTTATCGCCCTTAGCCACTGCCATCCATTCCTCGATGTTGTTATAGCTAAATGCTACACTATTTACTGTGGAGGGTTGTGTAGTATTGTATGGAAGCGGATCAGTTTCACCAGCCCATATACTTTTTGTTTCAGATTTTATCTTATCCCATGAAATGTCTTTCTTCATAACAGCAAAAGATAATATTATACTTAATAGTATTGTAAACAATTTTGATAAAAGAATTATATTTTAAAGTTTTATGGTAGATTTAAATAACAAAAGTGTTCAAGAAGAATATGCGGAAAAATCAATTTGCTACGGGTGCGGGCCTGTAAATAAGCACGGTCTTCAGATTAAGTCTTATCGCTCAAATACAGGTTTAGATCTTTGGTATAACCCTAAAGTCGAGCATCAAGCATTCCCTGGCGTAGTTAATGGCGGTATAATTGGTTCTATATTTGATTGTCATGGTAATTGGACAGCTGCAATTTCAATTTTTGACAGGCAAAAGCTTAGTATTCTCCCATCCACCGTAACTGCNAACTATTCAGTTACACTCTTAAGGCCAACGCCATTTGGTAAAACTCTGTATTTTACAGGGGAAACACAAAGTCTTTCAAAAAATAAAGCTGAGGTAGAAATGAACCTTTATGTGGAAGATGTACATTGTGCTACTGGAAAAGGGTTATTTGTAGCTGTCGAAGATGGGCACCCAGCTTTCCATCGTTGGTAGATATAAATGATAATAATTGTTTTTGAAAAAATAGTAGATAAAATTATTGAATATTAGCTAGCAAGAGATAGATTATGAAGATATTAGGAATTGAACACCTTGGAATAGCTGTTGATAGTATTAATAGCTCAGCGCCTTTCTGGAAGCATGTATTAAATATTGCGCATAGCTCNACAGAGAGCGTTGAAAAAGAAAAAGTTATTACGGACATCTATGACACTGGAAAGGGGAAGGTGGAGCTCCTAGAATCACTTGACGACACATCTCCTATTAAAAAATTCATAGATAAAAAGGGACCAGGTATACATCATGTCTGTTTTGAGGTAGATGACATATATAAAGCAATAAGTGAGCTTAAAGAAAAAAATATTGATATTATTAACGATAATCCTAGTGTAGGAGCAGAAGGGTATAAAATTATTTTTATTCACCCAAAAAGTACTGGAGGGGTACTAGTTGAGCTTGCGGAAAAACCCTAATCTATATTTTCGGCAATTTTTTGAATTAACTTCCAAGACTTTCTAATATGATCAATAGTTCCTGTGGCTTGACCAATGCTAAATCGTAGTATATACTCATTATTTATTTTCGTTTTTGTTATATAAAGCTTACCTGTTTGATTAATTGCCTCATGCAGTCTACGGTTAAAGTCACTACCTTTTTTGTGTTTAAAACATATAAGGTTTAATGGAACCGGGGCTACTATTTCGAAATTATTATCTTCTTCAATCCAGGTTTTGAGTTGTTGTGTATGGTCAACATGTTCTCTTATATATTCCTGCAATCCTTCGATGCCATAATAATTTATAACCTGCCAAAGCTTGAGACCTCTAAACTTTCTTCCAAGAGGTATGCTCCAATCCATATAATCTATTACTTCTCCAGATTCAGAGCCCTTATTTTTTAAATATTCAGGTATTACTGACATCGCACTTGTGATTTTATCTCTATCATCAATAAATAATACACTACAATCAAAATTTGTCAGCATCCATTTGTGAGGATTGAAGGTGTAGCTATTTGCATATTCAAGACCTTCTTGAAGGTATCTAAATTCAGGACATAAAGCAGCAGCACCTGCCATAGCTGCATCTACATGAAGCCATATATTATATTCTTTACAAATTTGGCCAATTTCTGATATCGGATCCATTGCTGTTGTATTGGTGGTTCCAACTGAAGCGCATACAAAAGTTGGTATATATCCATCTAAAATATCTCTTTCAATTTGCTCTTTTAGCTTATGTGGAATCATGGCAAATTTTTCATCTGCATCAATCACCCGAAGACTATTTTTTCCAAGACCGGCGACTTTTACTGCTTTTTCAATTGATGAATGCGAGTGTGAGGATACATAGGTAGTGAGCCTGCTGTTGCTTGCATTAGAATTAAACTCACCCTTTGAACTTTGTTCACGGGCACCTATTAAGGATATAAGAGTAGAGCTAGATGCTGTATCTTGTATAACACCTCCACCGCTAGTAGATGATTTGAATTTTTCTGGCATACCCATCATATCAACTAGCCAATCCAGGACATGGGTTTCAACTTCGGTGCAAGAAGGGCTAGTTTCCCAAAGCATTCCAACGATACCTGTACCAGTTGCTATCATATCCGCAAGAATAGCCGGACCGCTGGATGCGCAAGGAAAAAATGCATGAAAATTTGGAGATTGCCAATGGGTCATTCCCGGCATCATGATATCCATATCAGATAGAACGTCATCGTAATTTCTTCCTTTCAAAGGAGGGTCTTTCGGAAGGTTTGATCGTATTTCTCCTGGTTTTACTTGAGATAATACAGGGTATTCTTCTATATTCTCATAATACTCAACCAGCCAATCAATAACCTTATAGCCTTGTTTGCGAAATTCATCTGTTGTCATGTGTAATTTTGAAGTCTTATTCATTCTTTACCTAAAAAATATTATTTAATTTATAATGTAATTTAAATGAGAATATGCTTACACTAAAAGACATAGAATTAGCCCATGAGAGAATTCGTCCGTTTATTCATCGTACCCCCATATTGACCAATTCAAGCTTAAATAAATTAGCTGGAGCAGAGCTATTCTTTAAATGTGAAAATTTTCAAAAAGCAGGTTCTTTTAAAATAAGAGGTGCTACTAATACAGTTGAGTTGCTTTCAGATTCTGAATTAAAGCGTGGTATTGCAACTACTTCATCAGGTAATCATGGCGCAGCTTTATCCATGGCTGTTTCAAGGCGCGGTGGATCTACTAAGGTCGTTATGCCTCATAATACACCAAAAATCAAAGTTGAAAATGTAAAGCGTAATGGCGGTGAGGTAGTATGGTGCGAACCAGATCAAAAATTTAGAGAAAGTGTATTAAGCGATGTAGTTGAAGAAACAGCTGCCACGGTAGTGCATCCTTATAATGACGAGAGAATAATGGCAGGTCAAGGTACATGTGCAAAAGAAATATTAGAGGATGTACCTACAATCGATTGCATTGTTTCTCCTGTAAGTGGCGGTGGCCTATTGAGTGGTAGTTTGGTTGCAGCTAAAAATATGAAAAATTCTGTTAAGGTTTTTGGCGCTGAACCAGAGGAAGCAGATGACGCATATCAGTCTTTAAAACAAGGCAAGATTGTTCCCAATAAAACAATTAATACAATTTGCGATGGATTGCGTGCAGAAATTGGAAGCAAAACTTTTCCAGTAATTCAAAACTTGGTCGATGAAATTATACCTGTTAGCGAAAAAGATATTATTGAATCACTTCAAATGATATGGGAAAGAATGAAAATTATTGTTGAACCATCGTGCTCAATAAGCTTGGCATTAATTTTAAAAAATAAGATGATGTTTAAAAATAAGAATGTTGGGCTAATTATGTCGGGTGGAAATGTTGACTTAAACAAGCTACCCTGGAAATGATAAAAACCCGTATTTATTTGTTTTTATTCTCCTCTTTATTGCTTGCTCAATCTAATTCTGAGATGGTAAAAATTAATATTTCTACAACGATGGATATAGCATTCGCAGGAAAAATATTTCTTAATACTACCCAACTTGCTTCTAGCAATTTTTACAATGAAGAGGTAGTCTCGAAGTATGAAAAATTTTATGTTAGAATGTTTGCCGGTGGCAATAAAACCGTTGGTAAAATACTTGACAAGCAAAATCAAGCTTTGATAATGTACGATAAAGATGAAAAAAAATACTCTCAAGAAATGTTTAAAAGTATAAAAGAAAATAACGGAGTTCCTTCTTTAAAAGATGTGACAAAAATGGAGCCTGGGGGAAGTGGAGATAGGAGTGGGTCTTCGGATAGCACTAGGTCTAACAATCAAAATAATGTTAATCGAGAAATTACGCGAATTATTTCAAACGACTTAATAGATATAAACGGTTTTAATTGTCGAAAAATATCCACGAAAATATCTGATAACAATGGATCTGTTCAAATAGATGAATGGATAACTAGCGACACTTCTTTATTTGAATTTGTTGAAAATAAATTGATAGGGTTAATTGCTTTGTATGGAGGGATACATGAAAAACCCAGAGGGTCTTTCGATTGGATAAAGGCTATAGATCCAAATAAAAAAATTGATTCAATTAAAGGTGAAATTATTAAAAGTAGCATTGTCTGGAAAAACGATGAAGGTAAGAACAGTTTTTCAATGACAAGAGAAGTCTTGTCTGCAGTTACTACAGATTATACATCTGAACAATTTGAAATATTAAAGAAATTCAAGAAAGTTCCAAATTTAGACTAGTAAAACATTAATAACCTTTTCAATGCAGATTAAAAATAAAGTAAAAATAATTCCAAAAGATCCGGGTGTTTATTTTTTTAAAAATAATAAAAAAGATATTATTTATATAGGTAAGGCAAAAAATATTCGAAATAGAGTTCGTTCTTATTTTCAAAACAATAAATATCAATCTCCAAAAAATATTTCAATGATTAAGCGCATAAATGATATTGAATGGATAGTTGTCCGAAACGAAGTTGAGGCACTTTTGACAGAAGCCAATCTCATNAAAAAACACCAACCCTTTTACAANGTTAATCTAAAAGATGATAAATCTTTTCCTTTTATTAGAATAACAAATGAACCCTACCCAAGAGTATTCATAACCAGAGAAATTATTAAAGATGGTTCCAAATATTTTGGTCCCTATACGGATGTTATTTATTTAAGAAGAACTTTAAAAGCTATTCGCAGAATTTTCCCAGTAAGAAGTTGTGATTATTTTATAGACCAAAAGGTAATTAATGAAAAGAAAATAAACCTATGTTTAGACTATCATATAAAAAAATGTGAAGGGCCGTGCGAAGGGTTAGTTAGTTCTCAACAATACAATGAAATGATTGGCAATATTGTTTCATTTTTGCATGGAAAAACGAAAAAGTCCGAGGAATATATTCAAAATCAGATGAAGCTTGCTTCTGAGCAATTACGCTATGAGGATGCTGGAATATTTAGAGATCAATTACACGCTATTCAAGAATTTATGGATAAGCAAACTAAAATAAACGCAGATTTCGATGATAGAGACATTATTGGATTTTCAAAAGAAAATGATTTTGGTATTGTGGTAATTGTTCGAATTAGAAATGGTAGGATTGCCAGTCGAGAGAAACTCTCTTTGAATAACCTAGATAGTGATGATGGTGCAGTAATTAAAACTGTAATAACTCAGTTTTATTTTGATACCGATTACATTCCTCCTGAAATATGCGTTCAGTATGCGCCTAATTCAATTAAAGAGTTGACGGTTTGGTTAAAAGATAAAAAAGGTAAAAAAGTTAAAGTCTTTGTACCTCAAAAAGGTGAAAAGGCAAAGCAGGTTAGGTTGGCATATCAAAATGCAAAGCTTCTTCTTGGAGAATGGATACTAAATAAGAAGAAACGTAAAGATTTAATACCTAAAATGATTAAGCAGCTTCAAGACGATTTACAGTTAAAAGCTGCTCCTAGAAAGATAGAGTGTTTTGATATATCGCACTTAGGTGGTACAAATACCGTAGCGTCAATGGTGTCATTCGTAGATGGTAAAGCAAAAAAATCAAACTATAGAAAATATAATATCACATCTGTGGTTGGGATCGATGATTTTGCATCAATTAGGGAAGTAGTCTTTCGTAGATATAAACGCGTTAAGGAGGAGGATGGGAGTTTTCCCGATCTTGTTGTCGTTGACGGCGGAAAGGGTCAATTGTCGATGGCAGTATCAGCATTAAGAGAGCTAGGTTTAGACTATATTCCAACTATAAGCTTAGCTAAAAAGCTTGAAGAGGTATTTGTGCCCGGTCAATCCAGCGCACAAACGATACATAAGCAATCACCAGGTTTAATTTTATTGCGAAGAATTCGTGATGAAGCGCATAGATTTGCTATAGATTTTCAACGAAAAAAAAGAAACAAGTCTATAACTAAATCTGTTTTTTTAGATATTAAAGGCATTGGAGTTAAAAAATCTAATTTGTTATTATCTAAGTATAAAGAAGTTGGAATTATCGCAAGTCTTTCATCTGAAAAATTAGCAAGTGAGCTATCTGTATCGTTTGAAAAAGCTAAGGAAATTATTGAGGTAGCAAAAAAGATTAATTCTTAAAGTTATTTTTTTCCATCCATTCATCAGAAACAAATTTACTCATGTAATTTCGTATCCCATCCGCAAGTATGCATAGGCATCTTTGCCCTTTTTTTAATGATTTAGCAGCCTTTAATGCAGCCCAAACCACAGTCCCACTAGAACCTCCGCAGAGTAATCCTTCTTTTTTTATTAGTTGACGCGCTAAATCAAAAGAATTTTCATCATTGACCTTAATATATTGGTCAATAAGTGAATTATCTAGGACTTCAGGGAAAAAGTCATATCCAATACCTTCAACCTTGTATGGATAGACATCTTTCCCACCGCCTAGAATAGATCCAAAAGGGTCAGCACCTACAATCTTAATATTTGGATTTTTTTGCTTAAGAAATTTTGCTATGCCTGTTATGGTTCCTCCAGTGCCAACTCCGGTTACTATCATATCAATTTTTCCATCAAATTCATTCCAAATTTCAACTGCGGTACCTTCTTCGTGTGCATCTGGATTATCATTATTTCCGTACTGATCAAGAATATGAGCATTAGGAGTTGTCTCGCATAGTTTTTTTGAAACATGAAATAAGCCCTCAGGATCATCATGACCAGCTTCTGTAGGAGTCCTAACAATTTCCGCCCCAAGCGCTTTAAGGGTCACCTCTTTTTCCATGCTCATCTTTTGAGGCATTACAATAATCATTTTATAGCCTTTAACCGCTGCTGCTAAAGCAAGACCTATACCGGTATTACCAGATGTTGGTTCAATTAAAGTGTCTCCAGGCTTAATTTTACCGTTTTTTTCAGCATTCTCAATCATTTTAAGGCCAATTCTGTCTTTTACAGAACCCCCAGCATTTAAAAATTCACACTTCGCGTACATATCGCAATCCAGATTGTTTCCGATCGAGTTAAGCTTAACAACGGGTGTGTTGCCAATTGCTCCTAAAATATTATCTAATATCATATTATCTTCTTTAATTATAGCTTATATCAAACTGTAAATTTATTTTATATTGTTAAACAATTATGTCCAATTTACTTATCATATCCGCAACCAACGATAATAATTTAGAATTATCTAACAATCTCCAATCTATGCTCAAAGAGCTTGATCAAGAAGCTAAGGTTGTTAGTTTAGAAAACTTTGATTTTCCCCTTTTTGGAGGTAAAACCGATGTTGATGATGAATTAATACATGATTTAGTGGAGGATATATCTTTAGCTAAAGGATTGATTTTCTGTGCACCAGAATACAATGGAGGTGTTCCACCGGTTTTATCAAATGCAATAACCTGGGTTACGGTTAAAACCTCTAATTGGAGAGATGCATTTTCTGGAAAGTTTGCATTAATTGCGACTTCTAGCGGAGGAGACGGTAAAAGATTTTTAACCGCTTTTCGCTCGCAGCTTGAACATCTGGGTGTTAATGTGTTAGCTCGTACTATATCGCATCAACAAGAAAAACCCCTGAAAGATGATTCAATTAANAAAATCCTCCAGGGGCTTATTGAAGTATCNAGATAGCTAAATATTTTTAGCTAATTTTAATTTTTTGTACATCCGGCTTTNCTTCTTCTGCTTTAGGAATATTAATTTGTAACATNCCATTCTTGAATTTGGCATCGATCTTTTTTTCTAGAATTGATTCTGGCAATGTAAAAGACCTTTCCATTTTTACAGACTCTCTTTCCTTGAGGGTATAGTTTACGTCTGAGTGACCATCATCTTTTGTTGCTGATAATCGTAATNCACCGTCCTCAATAGATAAAGTAATATCNTTTTTTTCAAAACCCGGAAAATCAGCGCTTAGTATAAATTTATCTTTATTTTCAGCTATATCCACCGCAGGTAATTGACTTGTATTTTGCGAATTAAAATTCCAACCGTCATTAAATATATTATTAATCATTTGATCAAATTCATTTATAGATAGTTGTTTTGGTTTCCATTTAATTAAAGTCATTTCTGACTCCTTTCTTAATATTTGTTTATAATTTCAATTATTACAGTGCAATACCTATGCCACATCTTTATTGTAGTCAAAATTTCATACTAAAAAGACATTTTGACATACCAATATGATATTATGGCAGTATAATTAGAATGTATAATTGTATTTGGATGAGAAATAGGCTTGTAGAGGGATATACGTAAATAGTAATTTAAATCTTAGTTAATGCTATGAATCAACAAATTGCAGCTTCAAACAGAAAAGCGTACCATGAATATCATATTTTAGATAAATATGAAGCTGGAATTGAATTAATGGGCAGTGAGGTTAAAAGCTTACGAGAAGCGCAAGCTAACTTGAAAGAATCGTATGTTGTAATACGAAAAAATCAAGCTTGGATCAGTGGAATGCATATTAACCCCTATTCAAATACTGGTCANGANGGACATGATCCATTGCGAAACAGAAGACTCTTGTTAAACAAAAGAGAGATACTTAAGATTAAACAGAATATAGATCAGAAAGGGTTAACCGCAGTTCCACTAAAACTGTATTTTAATAACAATGGATGGGCAAAGCTTGAAATAGGCTTAGCAAAAGGTAAAAAAGTATTTGATAANAAAAACTCAATCAAGGAAAGAGATATAAAAAGAGATATGCAGCGTGAATTACGAGATAGATATAAATGAAATCATATACACTAGAAGAACAATTAAATTTAATTAAAAGAGGNGTAGAGGAGATTATTCCAGAAGATCAGCTTGTGGATAAAATCAAAAATTCNATCACAAAGAANACCCAGCTCCAGGTGAAGCTTGGATGCGATCCAAGTAGACCGGACCTGCATGTTGGTCATGGAGTTGTCTTACGAAAATTACGTCATTTTCAAGATCTAGGTCACCAGTCAATTCTTGTTATTGGTGATTTTACNGCAATGATAGGCGATCCCTCTGGCCGCAATAAAACCCGTCCGCAGTTAACCATTGAAGAGGCAATGAACAATGCACAATCTTATATTGATCAAGCTGCGCATATTTTGNATATAGATAAGTTAAAAATAGTTTATAATTCTCATTGGTTAAATAAGATGAATTTTAGTGATNTAATTGCCTTATCAAGCAAATATACCGTTGCTCGAATGCTTGAAAGAGACGATTTTACTAAACGCTATCAATCTGAAATACCCATTTCTTTGCATGAATTTATGTATCCACTAGCACANGCGATGGACTCCGTTCACTTAAAAGCTGATATCGAGCTTGGAGGAACAGATCAAAAATTCAATCTCCTGGTTGGTAGAGACTTACAAAGAGAGTATAAGCAGGACCCTCAGGTAGTTATCACNCTTCCTCTTTTAGAAGGAACTGATGGTAAAGATAAGATGTCAAAATCTTACGGTAATGACATTGGTCTTACAGACTCACCAGAAGATATGTATGGAAAGGCTATGTCAATAAAGGATGAAATGATAGTTAAATATTTTATTCTTGCGGCAGATGCTAGCGATGAATTAATTGATACTGTTAAATCCAACTTAAGCGATAAAGCCCATAACCCGAGAGATGCAAAAAGACTTCTCGGCAGAACGCTAGTTGAGCTTTATTATGACAAAGATCAAGCAAATAAAGCAGAACAACACTTTGATCAGGTTATTGTAAATAAAAATATTCCTGATATTATGCCAGAATATCNCGTCAAAAGCGAAATGTTGATCGTTGATATTCTTTATAGTTCAGAAATGGTAAAAAGCAAAAGTGAAGCAAGGAGGCTTATAAGTCAAGGTGCTGTAAGTATTGATGGAGAAAAAATTATTGATGTCAGTTTTATGCTAAGTAAAAAGCCTGGTAGTGTAATAAAGATTGGCAAAAGAAGGTTTTTAAAAATACTATGAGAAAAAAATTAATTTTCTTATTTGTTGCAAGTCTTACTTTTTTTTCTTGNTCAAAACAAGGCAACCCAAAACTTGTTGTTTATATAGTTTCAGATCAATTAACACCTTCTTTATTGAATAAGTTTGATCCTTTATTTACTGGTGGATTTAGGTGGCTCAAGGATAATGGTATTAATTATACCAACACCTTTCATAATCACGGAAAAACAAATACTGGCCCCGGATACTTTACGCTTTCAACGGGAGTTTATCCTGGCAAGGGTGGAATTATTAGTAACGATTGGTACGTTAGGGATATGAAAAGATCTATAAACGTAGTTGAGGATACTAGNGCTACTAATTTCTCCGGCAAAGGAATAGGCAGATCATTTAAAAATATAAGCAGCTCAACTCTAGCGGACTGGCTAAAAGATACGCACCCATCTTCTAAGGTAGTTTCTATATCTGGAAAAGATAGAGGTTCTATTCTTATGGGGGGAAGAAACCCCGATTTAGCTCTTTGGTATGATAAAGATGGCGGCTTCACTTCTTCTACATACTACTTACCTGCTTTACCTGTATGGGTAAGTGATTTTAATAAAAATTTAAATGTGCTTTCTTATACAGACAGCACTTGGTCACGGTTAAAAGAACCAGGTATATATTCAAAATATGCAAGACCCGATGATTTTAAAGGTGAAAAGATAGTCTCTAAGAAAAAGGGAGCAAAGCCGATATTACCGCTTAATTTTGGTGAAATGTCACCCAGCTCCTTGTTAAGCGGTTTTTATGAATACCCGCAAGGAGATAGAGCTTTAGTAAATCTTGCTATTAAGTCTATCTCGCAATTAAAACTTGGAAAAGACAATTATCCAGACATATTATTTTTAGGTTTATCTGCAACTGATGGCGTGGGTCATCATTTTGGCCCAAATTCTGTGGAGCAGCTTGATAATTATTTGAGATCNGACAAAAACCTAATGCTTTTAATTNATTATATCAGCNATGAGATTGGATTAGATGATGTAGTTTTCATATTAACTGGTGACCACGGAGTTATGGCATTGCCAGAATATTTACAGTCTAAAAAAATAAGTTCTGGACGAATTTCATCAAGTCAACGAAAAAAAGTTTATTCTGAAATTTTAAATCAGATTAATCNGNTTATNGGAANAGATAAGGNTGTACAGTATGGCAATGCTTTTTATTTTAACAAAGATNTGTCAAAAGAAGAGCGTGAAGTCGCTACTAAAATCATAAAAAAAGCTGTTCGCTNCATAGAAGGTGTCAGTGAAGCTTTAAGTNTAGAAGATATTTTAAACTTATCACCTAATAAATTAAATAATAGACTTAAAAATATGATTCACCCACAAAAAGGTCCTGATGTATATGTTTTATTAAAAGAAAATTGGTTATGGAAAAGAAGTTATGGTTCTAGTCACGGCTCTCATTATGATTACGATTCACATGTACCTTTAATAATATCAAAAAACAATATAATTAAGGATTACATAAATTCTACCGTTCATACGGTTGACATCCCGTTAACAATAGCTAATATTTTAGACTTAAATTATTCTAAAAACGNAGATGGAATACCTTTAAATGTACAATTTCAGTCTAAGTAGTATCGTAACGAAATAATTTTTTTTGATATTTACTGACATAGCTTCATTGAGGTACATTTTTTGTAATATTTTTAATACTTTTTTAATTTTTGGAGTATAATTATGTCTCAAAACGTAAAAGAATATTCAACTGATGATTTTAAATCAGAAGTAGTTGAATCTGATGCACCCGTTCTGGTTGATTTTTGGGCTGAATGGTGTGGTCCTTGTAAAGTTATTGCTCCCGTTGTTGAGGAGCTTGCAAACGATTATGAGGGTAAAATTAAGTTCGGCAAAGTTAATGTTGATGATCACAATATGGTAGCCAGTGAATACGGTGTTAGAAGTATTCCTACTTTGCTTATTTTTAAAAATGGAACAGTTGTAAATCAAATAGTTGGAGCTGTTCCCAAGGAAAAAATAACTGCTATTTTAGATACAGTTATTTAATTATTAATTAATTNTAAATAGAATGAATCGAAAGGTTATTATTATTGGATCTGGGCCAGCTGGTTTAACAGCTGCGCTTTATACTGCACGTGCCAATCTAAAGCCATTAATTTTTGAAGGAAGTCAACCAGGCGGACAATTGACAATTACTACAGATGTAGAGAATTTCCCTGGATTTCCTGATGGAATAATGGGTCCCGAGTTAATGGATCTTTTTCGTAAACAAGCGGAGAGATTTGGCGCTGAATGCTATTTTGAGCATGTTACTAAGGTAGATTTTAGCAAAAAACCGTATAGAGTTTGGGTTGGCGATAAAGAGTACGGAGCTGAATCAATTATTATAGCAACAGGTGCAACTGCAAAAATGCTTGGACTAGAAAATGAAAAAAAGCTTATGGGCTTTGGTGTTTCAGCCTGCGCAACTTGCGATGGTTTTTTCTTTAAAGAAAAAAAGGTTCTTGTTGTTGGTGGTGGAGATTCCGCCATGGAAGAAGCTACNTACTTAACTAAGTTNGCCTCTGAAGTTGTTATTGTTCATAGAAGAGAGGAATTTAGAGCATCTAAAATTATGATTGATCGCGCTATGAATAATCCAAAGGTACGNGTTTTGTGGAATTCTTCTGTTGTGGANATCTTGGGTTCNCAAGAAAAAGGTGTTCATGCTGTATCAATTAAAAAAACTGATTCAGATGAGATCTTGGAAGAAAAGTGCGATGGAGTTTTTATGGCTATTGGCCATAAACCCAACACCGATCTTTTTGCTGATGTTTTAAAAACTGATAAAAACGGTTATTTGATCACCAGTCTTGAATCTACCTCTACAAATATTGATGGTATTTTTGCTTGTGGTGATGTTCAAGACCACACTTACAGACAGGCAATTACAGCAGCAGGATCTGGATGTATGTCGGCTATTGATGCAGAGCGGTATTTAGAAAATAATAATATAGAATAGACAATCTTTCTTTTCGTCTTCTTAAATTGGAGGTGAAATGTCAAAAAAAACAACTTTAATTCTTGAATTAAAGAAAATTCAAAGAGTAGTAAGAAATACTCCTGTTTTAGATATACGTCATCTAAAATTTCACAAAGGGACAGTATATGGAATTGTGGGCCCAGTTGGATCTGGTAAATCATCATTATTGAATATCTTATCTGGATCCTCAAAGCCAGATAGTGGTTCTATATTGTATGATTACAATCCATTTAAAAAAAGTTTTTTTGGCTCCACGCTAATACCTAAAGACGTAACACATGTTAATACTGAAAAAAATTCAAATACGACAGTTAGATCGCTTTTTAAAAAATCTAATGCTACTCAAGTATTATCAAAATATTTTTCAAACCTTTCAATTGATAAAATAGTAAAGGCAAACATGAGCACCCTGACTAGAGGCGAGAGAAGTGCGGTTGAATTATCTACAGGAATCGAATCAGATCCAAGGGTTTTAATTGTTGATGATTACGCATTGTACTTCGATAATAAAATGGAAAGTAAGTTTAGAAAAAAATTAATAAATATAAATAAGGATCACGGTACAACAATAATATTGGCATCGCCAAATGAGCATTTACTGCGATCGTTTTGCTCAGTTTTGATATATTTAGACAACGGACATATTTCAAAGATTAGGACCGGTAGTCATAAGCCAGGCTCATTTAGCAGGCAAAGATCTAAGAGTTACAAAAAAAATAATTCAAATAAATCAAAGCCAAGATATAAAGGTAAGAATGTTAAATCAAAATAGACTTGATTCCATTTCGAATCTTTTTAATGATAAAAAGATTCTCATTGTGGGTGACCTGATGCTTGACAGATATTATTTTGGAAAGACTGAGAGAATGTCGCCAGAGGCCCCTGTGCCAGTTGTTGATATCAATAAGATTGTTAATAGTCTGGGTGGTTCAGCCAATGTGGCATTAAATCTTTCAACTCTTGGTGCTATTGCAACGGTTTGTGGGTTTGTGGGGAGCGATGAAGAAGGTGAAATCTTAAAAGAGGTATTTATTGANAATAACATTTCAACAGATTTTATAATTACAGATAATACTAGACCAACAACTGTTAAATCTAGAATAATTTCAAAAGATCATCAAGTTGTAAGGATGGACAGGGAAGTCTCTGATGATTTTTCTGAAAAATTAAATAAGAAAATTATCGAATCTTTATCATCTATTATTTCTAGCTATGATGCTATAATTTTGCAAGACTATAATAAAGGTCTTTTGAACTCATTTAGTATTCCTAGACTAATTGAATTGGCTTCTAATAATAATGTTCCAGTTTATGTAGATCCAAAACATAAAAATTTTGATTTGTATTCACGCGTACGATTATTTAAGCCAAATATTTCGGAGTTTCAAAATTTTATAGCTGATTCAAACCAATTTGAAGCAGATGCATTTGCCTTTTCGCATCAAATTGAATCTGAAATACTAATGATTACTAAAGGGGCAGATGGCTCATCTTTATTCTTTAACGATGAACACTTTAGTGTACCAACAAAAGCTCGAAACGTACATGATGTATCTGGTGCAGGCGACACTGTAATTGCTGTTTTTTGTTTATCGGATATTTCTGGTGCATCACCAAAAGAATCAGCGTATTTATCTAACTTTGCTGCAGGTAGAGTTTGTGAAGAGGTCGGTGTTGTACCAGTTTCTTTAGAAATGTTAAGTGAGATTAATAGTTATATTAATTAATAATTTTAATTTGATCTTGAAATGTCATTAGATATTGTTAAGCCAGTATATATTATATTTTTTCTTCAATTAGTTTTCTCTCAACCTGATTTACGCTTTAATCCTTTCGATTGGAACTTTTACGGCTATTCTGGTTCAATTAATTCAATTTCTTTTGGTGATAGGTATGCATTTATCGGAACTGAGGGTGCAGGTGTATTGAGATTCAATGTAAATAATAATAGATTTGAAGAAGCAATAACCTCAGCCCAAGGCTTGGGGGAAAATTTTATAACTGCTGTCCATTATTCAGAAAGCGGAATGCTTTGGGTAGCAACAAATAACGCTCTTTATTATAGCTATTCTAGCTATGGAGACTGGAGAAGAATTTCTTTTAATTCAATCGGTCTTGTTAATAGGACCTATATTGATAGGCTGGGTGATGATGGCAAAGATATTTGGGTTGAGTCATCCGGTATGCTATTTAGACTTGATGGAGGTACAGGTATTCCATTAGAAACTATGGTTAGGCAAAACAAAAAAGTCAAATGGAGTTCTGGCTCCAACCAATTCAATATTGACTATTCCGATATTCTTTTTAAGTACAATGTTTCCGGAGGCTGGATGAGCTCATTGAATACATTCATCAACCCAGATGGAGAAAATGTTAAAATAAGAACAATTGCTGAAAGTGATTTTAACCAAATTGTAATTGGTTGTAATGATGGTACTTTTTTTGTCGGAAATAAAAATATGCGAATTTTAGAACCTTATAAATATGGACTATCATCAAAAGATGTATATGCATTCGAGGGAACCANTGGACTATGGGCTGGCGGTAGAACATACGGTCCTAATTCTGGAATTTCATATTTTGATATCAATAGGAATATTTATGAGAATTATTATTTTAAAAATATTATAAATATTGATGAAACTCCCATTTTTTCAATTTTAGATTATAAGAAAATGATTTTTTTTGGCGGAAATGAAAAAATCATCACTTACGATAAAAAGAAAGATAGCTGGAATCAAATTTATTTACCATCAGGATCGCGTAGTAATTTTGTAAAAAATATCATCTTCAACGAAAGAAGTATGTGGATTGCCACTCCGAATGGTTTACAAATTATTGACTCCATTTCTAATGATTTAATTGAAAATGAAGTTACGGATGCACTTAAAAATATATTTATCCATGATTTATTGTTTTTTAAAAATAATATTTATTTAGCAACAGAATCGGGTCTATTAATTTACAATAATAAAAATAGTACGCTATATGATTATGCAGACTACGGATACAGAGATAAGGAAATCACATTTCCTTCTAGTCAGACTAGTTTTACAGCAATAGCAACATCTAATAACGATGTGTATTTTTCAACACATGAATCTATCATAAAATTAGACACTTCAAATAGAACATGGTCAAAAACAATTAATTCTGCTATTTATCAAGGAGAAGAAATAATAGATTTTGATGTACATAAGAATGATTTTTTTATTGCAACTGTTAATAAATTAACGCATTACAACAACAAGAAAAAAGTACCAGATTATTTTAATTATAATTTTTTAGGTAATATTAATAAATTAAAAGTTGATTCTCGAAAACTTTGGATTGGAACTTCCGAAGGTATGTTTTCGTATCGTTATAAATAATGAAAAAATACTATATAGCTATTTCAAGCGTTTTTCTCTACCTCCTATCCATGGATTATGCTTTTTCCCAAAATCGATCTAGGGATAAAAAAATTCCTATGCTTCGACAATATACTTTTTCCACTTTCCCTGTTGCTGACTCAAATTCTGATTCAATAAGAATTCTATCATACCTAGTCGTTCCAAATAAGGTGTTAAAATTTGTAAAAAAATCCGGTTCATTTGAAACAGCCTATCAAGCAAAAATAACATTAAAAAAAAATAAGGGTGAGCAAATAGGAAGAAAGAGTTGGTCGAATACTCTAAAAACAAATGATTATCTAGAGTCCACATCTGATAAGATTTCCACTATTCATTTTTATGAATTCAAGGTTCCAATAGACGATTATGTGATAACATCGGAATTGTTTGATAGGGATTCTAATGAGAGTGGGGTTATTAATAGAGAAATTAAACTTAAGAAGAAGTCTTCTGAAATTTTTCTATTTAAACCATTTTTAATTGACAGCTTTGAAGGAGATTGGGGTTTAAAAACCAATGAGATACCAATAATAACAAATGTTATAGGTAAAAAATCAATTAAACCAACAATTTTTCTATCGGGTAAAATTGATACAGGGAAGTATAAGATTGATATACTAATTAATTCTTCCAATAAAAAAGAACTATGGAATCAGTCCTTTGAAATTTATTCAGACAACAATCACTTCTTTCAGAGAATTACTTTACCTGATAATGTTATAAATAAAGGACTTAGAAAGAAAATATATGTTACCCTTCAGCAAGGAAAATCAAAAAAGAAGGAGTCTCTAATTTTCGGTGTAACGCGTGATGGTTTTTCTAAATCAATAGCAAGCTTCAATGAAGCTATTCTTGCAATGAGATATATTCTAGTTGATGATGAATATAAAAATATGAGAAGGGCTAAAGCCGAGAAGCAAGAAGAGTTATTTCTCTCCTATTGGAAGGAAAGGGATCCCTCACCTGGAACAAAAGAAAATGAGCTCCAAGATGAATATTTTTCTAGAGTTGCGTATGCAAATAGTTCCTTTAAAGGTAGCACTGATGGCTGGAGAACTCATATGGGAGAGATTTATATAAAGTTTGGTAGACCTGATGATATTGAAGAATACAGCGATCCATTTACTAGGATCTATCAGCAAAGATGGCACTATTACAGGATTAATAAATACTTCGACTTTGTTGATGAATCTGGTTTTGGAGATTATAGATTAACATCACCTTTTTATGGTGGTAATAACTGGTAAAAGATATCTATGAAGCTGGATAATAGAGAGATTGATGCTTTGCGAGAATTATTATCACTAAGTAAAAATCAAAAAAATCCTATACTTAAAAACATCTATAACAAAATAGGTTCTAAATTGTATTCTTTTAGTATGTATATAGATGGTGCAGCTGATCTCCACTCAAAAACTTCCGGTATTGGAGGAGTTATTTATAAAGACAGTGAAGAAATTTTTACCTTTTCAGAGTACATACATGATTCTACAAACAATGAAGCTGAATATGGTGCATTAATATTCGGCTTAAAATCATTATTAAAATTATCTATCCATAATATCGTAATATATTCAGATAGCGAGTTAGTCGTTAAGCAAGTTAATGGTGAATATAAAGTTAAGAATGATAGAATGAAAAAGCTTCACGCTGAAACACTTTCCTTGCTATCAAATTTACAAAAATGGGATTTAGTGCATGTTTTAAGGGATAAAAATGCTGTTGCAGACAAACTTGCAACTGATGGTCGTTTAAAGAATAATTTATAACTATTCTTTAAATTGAAAATAATTGTAAATTATTTATTATATAATCCGAGTTATATAAACGCAATCATATGAATATTTTAAGTAAGTTTAAAAATCCTCTTAGCTGGGTATCTGGTGATATTGCTATTGATTTAGGTACAGCGAATACTCTTGTTTACATAAAAGGTAAAGGCGTTTTAATAAACGAACCTTCTATTGTTGCTAAATCTGTTCATGATGATAAAATAATAGCTGTTGGTTATGATGCCAAGGCAATGGTAGGTCGAACACATCGAGAAATTGAAACCGTAAGACCACTCAGGGATGGGGTAATAGCAGATTTTAATATGACCGATGGTTTGCTTCAAGGGTTTATAAGCAAAATAAATATGAATAGACTTGCACGACCTCGTATGGTTATTTGTGTTCCATCTGGTGTCACGGAAGTTGAAAGAAGGGCAGTCCGTGACTCAGGAGAAAGAGCTAATGCGCGCCAGGTTTACCTGATTGAAGAGCCTGTTGCAGCGGCTATTGGTATAGGCTTGGATATTTCAAAACCTGTNGGCAGNATTATTATTGATATTGGTGGNGGNACTACAGAAATAGCCGTNATTGCATTGAATGGAGTAGTAACAAAAGAAGCTATTCGCGTGGCTGGTGATGAAATGGATACGGCAATTATACAATGGTTCAGAAATGAACATAAGCTCGAAGTTGGTCCTTCTACNGCAGAATCNATTAAAAAATCTGTNGGTTCTGCAATGCGCGTAAAAACCGAAATGATTGCTGTTAAAGGAAGAGACTTGGTTTCAGGCATACCCAAAACAATTGAAGTTTCATCTGATGAAATCAGACAGGCGCTTAAGGATCCCATTAATGCAATCGTTGAAGCTGTTAAAAGAGCCTTAGAGCGCACTCCACCGGAACTATCATCTGATATATTAGATCAAGGTATTATTATGACAGGTGGTGGAAGCATGCTTAAAGGTATAGACCAATTAATTAGAGAACAAACTAGTGTTCCAGTCAACATTGCTGAAGATCCACTTTTATCTGTAGTTAGAGGAACAGGTAAAGTCTTAGAAGATGTTAAGAAGTATGAATCTGTTCTCATTTAATGATTGATGCATAATTTTTACTTATCGATTCTTAAAAACAGAGATCATTTATTATTTTTACTATTATTCTTCTTTTCTCTTAATCTACTTTTAAATAATAACTCCCCTAATACATTTTTAGTTAGGGCGAAATTTCTTGATTCATTTTCATTTATTTCTTCTCCCAGTATGTGGCTTAAGACAGTTGTACAGCTAGAGCAGGAGACTCAATTTTTACGTGAAAAAAATCTTCAACTCTCCCTTCAGTCTGATGAAATGATTAGAGCGTACAAAGAAAATATAAATTTAAAAAAACTCTTAGATTATAAAAGTGAGAGTAAATTTGATTTAGTTGCATCTAGGGTCCTGAACATGGGCTCTTCTTCAAACTTGTCATCTTTGACCTTGAATGTTGGCTCTGAAGATGGAATTGTTAAAAATTTACCAGTTATAATTCCTGATGGTGTAATTGGAAAAACTATTGTTGTAGGAAAATCTTCTACCCTTGTNCAGCTTATTACTGATGTCAATTATAGAGCCTCTGTTAGAATTTTCCCTTCTGGAAGTGTTGGAATATTAAGATATTTACGAGATGATATCTGCGAAGTGAGGGAAGTCCAAAAAAATGCTGAAATTCAATTAGGTAATAAAGTTTTAACCTCAGGATTTAGTGATATTTATCCTCCAAATATGAAGATTGGAACGGTTATAGAAATACAAGATGAAATTGGTAGTTTTCAAAAAATTGTTAAAGTTAGAATATCTCCTAATGTAGGTTCTTTGTTGAACGTTTTTATTATTAGAGGGACTTATGATGAATAATACACAGATTGTATTTATTGGTTTATTTTTTCTCTTTCTACAAATTTTACTAGTTGATATACTTTCTATTAATCTTATTAGGCCTGATTTTTTACTTATTTACATACTTTATTTATCCATTACTAAGGGTAGGCTTTATGGAACAATTATAGGCTTTAGCATTGGAATTATCTCTAACCTGTTTGGAGTTGGTTCGTATTTTGGTCTCGAACCTCTTTCATTAACTTTAGTGGGCTACACAGCTGGATATTTGAAGAATCTGTATGAAAAGGTTTTGCCTTATATTTTTCATATGCTTTGGATTTTCATCGTACTGCTTCATTTTTTAATTATCTGCTATATTAGGTTTCAAAATATTTATATATCTAACTTAGTAGAATTTTCAATTTTATGGCTGTACACTACTTCATATACCATGCTTTTTATAATTTCGATTCAATTTATTTATCCATTTAAAGANGCCTCAAATGCTGAAATCTCCTAATACTGGATCCAAAACAAGGCTATGGATATTTTATATTTTTGTTATCTTAGTGCACTTTTTAATTATTGGTAGATTTTTTAAGATCCAAATTATTGATAATGAAAAATACACTAAACGAGCTCAAAGTAATTATGTGCGAGCGTTAACACTCCCCGCTCCAAGAGGTCTTATATTAGATAGAAATGGCGAAATAATAGTTGATAATTATCCCACCTATGTATTGTATGCGATAGAAGCAGAAATTAAAAATAAGAATAATAATTACGAAATTATTAGCAGAGCAACTGGTATAGATACTTCATTTTTAATTAAAAACTTTAAAAATAATTTTAGAAGCAGATTTTTACCTACCAGAATAGCTAAAGACCTCTCAATCGAGCAGCTTAGCAAGCTTGAAGAAGATAAAAACAACCTCTCTGGTATAATATATGAACAATTCCCTGAAAGAATATATCATGATAAAGTTAAAGCAACACACGCCCTTGGATATCTCAAAGAAGTGAATCAAGAAATGATTGATAATTTGAAAATTGCTAATTATAATTATGGAGATTTGGTGGGTTGGTCTGGCATTGAAAAGCAGTATGAATCATCATTGCGAGGCGATAAAGGTGTATCTTATTATCAGGTTGATGCGCTTGGACGAGAGGCTGGAACAGTTGAGGGGNATGGTAATTTATTATCGCAGCCCGGTGGCAATATTAACACAACGATTGATTTAAGATTACAATTATTAATTGAAGATTTATATAAAAATAAAAAAGGTGCTGTTGTGGTTTCAAAGCCTCAAACAGGTGAGGTTTTAGCGTATTTAAGTTCNCCGGATTATAATCCGGANCTTTTTACAGGACTTGTATCTAGCAAGGATTGGCAATCAATAGTTTCTGATCCTGATAGACCTCTTTTAAATCGTGCTTCAAACGGTTTATATCCTCCAGGATCTATTTATAAAATGGTTGTAGCTGTAGAGCTCTTAGAAAAAAAATTGATTGATAAAAAATGGACCGCCTTTTGTACAGGTGAATATGAATTCTACGATAGAGCTCATAAATGCTGGGATAAAAACGGACATGGAGCTGTGAATGTTGAGTCGGCGATTGCCCAATCATGCGATGTTTTCTTTTATGAAGCAATTCAGAAAGTTAAGCTAAATGATTTGGAAAAAAGATCAATGGATTTCTCTCATGGCATACCAACTCATATTGATTTGCCATCTGAAATGAAAGGTAAAGTTCCNAATAGAAAATACATGAATAAACTATATGGNAGGTACGGGTGGTCAACTGGCGCAATGCTTAATATTTCCATAGGTCAAGGGGAAATATTGGTTACTCCTATCCAAATGGCAGCATATACAAACTTNCTAGCAACCAGAGGAGTTGCTAAAAATCTTCATTTAGTGTCACCAAAAAATGATAGTCAATTTACTGGATCTTCTACTGTTAGCTCAAATACATGGGATATAATTCATAATTCTATGAAACAAGTTGTGTACGGTAAAAAAGGCACTGGCAAGCTTTCTAATCCAAACATACCAGGTGTTACTGTTTCAGGTAAAACAGGTACAGCTGAAAATCCACACGGTGAAACACATGCTTGGTACATAGGCTTTGCAAACTATAAAGATGAAGATATGATTTCTGTAGTAGTTTTAGTTGAAAATGGTGGTGGAGGGGGAAGTGTAGCATCGCCAATTGCTCGTAAAATTTTTAAAGAATACAATGATAATATTATTTATGATTTAGTTAGAGCGCAATGAGCCTGAACGTATCAAAAACTATTAAATCCTCTCCTTATAGCTTGCTATTCATTGTATTCAGTATTTTATGTTTAGGCTTAATTTCCCTTTTTAGTGTTGCTGACAGTAGATCTGTAGATGATTCNAATGCATTTTTAAGACAATTAATTTTTCTTGGACCTGCAATTATTTTAATGTTTTTATTTATTATAATTCCCAAAAAAATTATACACGAGTACGTGTACATTTTTTATGGTGCTGTTGTGGTATTTGTTGTCTTGCCGTATTTTAGCGCAAAAGTTGCAGATACCCATAGATGGATAGATATAGGATTACCTTTTAGCTTACAACCTTCAGAGATAGCAAAATTAGTAATTGTTTTAACATTAGCTAGGTATTTATCAGACAGAAATATCCAATTAGATAATTTTGGTGCTAACTTCATTCCATTTTTGATAGCATTTTTACCTGCTATAATCGTTCTCAATCAGCCTGACCTAGGAACGGCTTTAGTGATGATGAGCCCTGTAATACCAATGCTCTATTGGGTTGGAGCTAGACCTTTTCATCTATTTTTAGTTATTGCCCCGGTATTAAGTATTATTACAGCTTTTGATGTGTCGGTTTTTACATCATGGTCCATAATAATGGCTGTTATTATATTTTTATCAAAACCACAGCTATGGAGCGGTATTACAATATTTTTCTCGAATATTTTTCTTGGTCTTATTTTTCCATTATTTTGGAACGGATTTTTAAGACCTTACCATAGAAATAGAATTTTAACTTCTATTAATCCTGAGCTAGATCCGCTTGGCTCTGGATATCAAGTCATTCAGAGCAAAACAGCCCTAGGNTCTGGGGGTTTTTTTGGCAAAGGATGGGGTGAGGGGACACAAACCCAATTAAAATTCTTACCTGTTCAAGAATCCGATTTTATTGTTAGCGTAATAGGCGAAGAGCTCGGATTTGTTGCTATATTAATAATGATATTTTTGTTCCTTTATTTAATATTAAAAATTTTAAATTTAGCTTTTCATTCTTCAGATCGTTTTTCAGGCTTAGTATTAGTTGGATTGGCAACAATTTTTTTATCTCATGTATTTGTAAACTTCTCTATGGCATCTGGAATGATTCCAGTTAAAGGACTTCCGCTCCCATTTGTTTCGTATGGAGGTTCATTTTTGCTTTCTAGCTTTATTATGATTGGAATAGTGATAAATTTTAGTAGTGAAGAGAGTTATTAAATATTTTATAAAATAATATCGATTCTCGTAGTTTTGAGGTAAATTTCTAACTGTATTTTATTAAAAAATCCAAGGTTAGGTTAAATGTCTAAACATATACTTAAAGATGTTTTATTTATATTTGTGCTTTTTTTCTCATCACTTCTTGTTGGTCAAAACAATAATAGTTCACGAGCCTTATCTCAAATTAACAGTTCATTAGCTGGTCAAAATATGCGCATAGATTCTCTTGATGCTCAAATGCGCCTACTTTTACCAGAGCTACAAAATGCATTATCTGCCAATCTTAAAGCAAAAGAGCAAACAGATTCTGTTGCGATTTTACTTATTAACAGAATTAATACATTTCAAAATAAAATGAGGTTAATTGAGGATAAAATTTCATATGTAGATAGCGTTAACTTTGAGATTCTTGCTCAATTGGTTATGGTTGAAAATAAAATTGTTACCCTAGCAAACAGTTTTACTGAAATGTATGATTTAAAAAGTAATAAATCATCGAGCAGGGTTAGCTCCAAAATTAGCCCAGTAGAATATAAGAAAACTTATATTGATGCACTTTCTGCCTACCAAAATGGCGATTATAATAAAGCTATAAATGGATTTTCTGGTCTTGTTCTCTCTGACCCTGAAAATGAATTAGCAGATAATAGTCAGTATTGGCTTGCCGAGTGTTATTATACAATGAAAAACTACAAAAGAGCAGTAATGGAATTTGAAAAAGTCTTCTCTTTTTCAGGAACAGATAAAGATGACGATGCTCAGTTGAAACTTGGTCACTGTCATCGAAGTATGGGGAATATNAAAAAATCTANAGAAGAATATCAAAGATTGATTGATTATTTTCCTGGTTCAGAGTTTTATGAAAAAGCTCGCGAATCCTTGAAACAGCTTAGTTCTAAATAGAAATACCCAAAAATATGTCATTAAAATTATTTTACTTTACTACAGAAATATCTCCTTTTGCCAATACTTCAAACTTGAGCAAATACTCTGTTGACGTACCCTTAGCCTTACAGGAAGCTGGACATGATATTAGAACTATACTGCCAAAATATGGCTTTGTCAGTGAAAGGAAGTATATCCTAAGAGAAGTAATACGTTTAAGAGAAATTCCGTTCAACTTTAATGGCAACGATGAAACAGTTTCCGCTAAAAGCGCCTTTATACCCAAAACAAGAGTTCAGGTATATTTTTTAGAAAATAAGGACTTGTTTAAGCCCTTGTCTGATCTACTCTATAAAGCAAAGAATGGTCGAGTTTTGGCTGATAACGATGAAAGATATGCGTATTTTTCAATGGCTTCTATAGCAACTCTTCCTCATCTATTTTGGAAACCAGATGTTATAATTTGTAATGACTGGCAAACCGCAAGCGTGCCTTTAATTTATCAGCAAATCTATAAGACCAAAGAGTTTTATGATAACATCAAAACCGTTTTAACTGTTCATAATTTTGATGAGCATTCTACATACGATCGAACTGTGTATGATAAGTTAGGGGTTAAAATACCCGCTAAAATCAAAGGGGATAAAATTAACTGTTATGAAGCTTCCGCAGAAGATGTTGATTTAATTATTTCTTTAGATAGCCCTTCAATGAATAATACAAAAAAACTTCTGTCGCTGCCGTTAATTAAACAAAATAAGAAGAAATTGATATCAATTAAAGTTGAAGACGGTGAAACTCCAAACTATGAGACTACTTCTTCAATGATTAATGAAGAATTATCGAAACATTTCGCTTAATTATTTGTTCAAGTAACTGTTTAGTAATCACACTATGTTAAGTCCTAGATTTCCATATATAGTTACATTATTATTTTTTTTAATATCTTGCGAAAATCAACCTCTTACATATAATGATTCCGATTTATCATTAAGCGTAGATACGGTTTCATTTGATGTTATAGAAAGCACGACCTATCAAGTCCCTCCGCTAATGGGTGGTTCTAGATATTTATATCTTGGAAAAGATAGCGGGTATAGCTTTGATTATAATTTTATCAGGGCAAGTAAATTCTCTAATAGTCAATATTTTATTTCCTCTGGTAATACCATATCTCAATTTCATGATTACGTTGATAGCTCTATAGTAATCGATAGTGTAAAATTATNGCTTAATTTTGTAAATGACTCAATTGACTCAAATTCACTNTTCTATCTACGGTATTTTCCAAATGTAGCAGATTCTGTTTTCAGCAGAAATAATACCAACTATCTAAACTATAATTCCAATTATTCCGATATTATATCGTATGGAAATATTATAAATGACACAACATCATCTAGATTAGTCTTTAAAATCGATTCTTCCTATTTTAGTGCATTTATTGATACAAATTTGTCTGATTTTAATAATGTTTTTGCTATAGGCATACAAAACGCAGAAAATGATTTTTATAAATTCTATAGCGCTAACAATGGACAGGCAACCGTTTCAAATTTATCTGTTCATTTTAAGCATACAGTAAACGACACTCTTACAATTGACACTCTTANTACGCATAATATTATTGATGACTTAACTGTATTGACACCTCCAAGTTTAGAGGATTCAGATACTTTAAATCTCTCTATTTCACTTGCAAAAGGATTAAAGTCATTAATTACTGTTGATACAAAATCATGGCAATTGCCAAAAGGAAGTATCTTTAGAAAAGCAGAGTTGGTTTTAAACTCTATCGAACAAGATTCATCCAATTCTGTAATCGTTAACTCTTATTTAATTGCCGATCCAAATCTACCCAAAGGTTTTAAAAAATATGAAAAAGAAAACTTTATCTATGACCTTTCTAATGGCTCTACGGCTATCTTAAGCAGTGGTATGTTAAAACTCAATCACCGATCAGCTTTGACTAAATCCCTCTCTGAAAGCAATTCTATTCACAACTTTAATTTGCAGCCAAATATTGATGTAGACCCTTTTAAGACATTGCAATTTTTTAATAATGAGAATGTTGAATTTTATCCAAAGCTAAGGATTACTTATGTTACACCTTAGATTACTTTATTTTTTATGCATACTTTTTTCTGTCTCTTATTCACAATCTCTATATAATTCTTATGGTTTAGGTCTACCAAAGAGTTCATTTTTTGCTTCTGAAAATGGCTTAGGCTCTATTGGCCTTGTTCCTAGTTTTACAACTAAAGTTTCAATTGGGAATCCATCAACATGGAGATATTTAAAACATTCTTTTGTAAATACTACTTATGAATCACAATCTTACAGCATACAAAGTTCACCTTCTAATAGCGAGTCTTCACAATTTGGAGGTATTCAGTTTCTAGTGCCAATAAGAAGTAAGTATGCAATTGGGCTATCTGTTAAGCCGGTAAACAATTTAAATACGTACTTTAAAACAGATACAGTTAACTATTTTTTGCATGGTGAAAATTTAAATTCTTCAAAAGAATTTAAATCGGGAGGCGGTGTAATGTCTTCCAGCTTTGCATTTTCACTCCCAATAAATACTAAGATGGATGTTGGATTTTCATTCGATAGCTTTTTTGGCTCCTCTCGAACTGAAAAGTCACTTATACTTAACAATGTTTATTATAGATCTTTGGGTGTTAGTACATACAAAGGTTCTAAATATAATATGTATTTTTCAGGTGACTTGTTTGAATCGGATAAATTTCAAATTAATGTTTATTCTGGAATAGTTAAAACAGTTAAGCCGCTATCTGCATATACCTACAATTTTGATTTATTTGAAGATATAGATGGTGATTTAATTCCTACAGGCAATGATTTTCCAAACAACATAAGCGTAGACACTCTAAGGGTAGAAAATATATATGCTCCAAATGCTTTTAGCTTGGGTCTCAATGTAGACTTTAAAAATTCCGTAAATAGCTATTTTGAATTTCAACTATGGAATGATAATTCTCAAAGCATGAAGAATCTAGGACTATTCAATGATCAAGTTGTTTCAAGCAGTCATGTAGGAGCAGGAATCGTAAAATTTGGAGATCTTGAAGATAAAGATTGGCAAGATAAAGCTACACTTAGATTAGGAGTTTATAGAAAAGACTATAGATTGCTTTCTATTGGAAATAATATAATTGAGAATGGCTTATCAATGGGACTTGGTATTAAATTTGGAAATACGGGCAACCAGTTGGACTTGTCTTACAACAATGGAATACGTTCCGAGCAAGATGATGGCTTTAATGAAACTTTTAAACAATTTTCCATCGGNATAAGCGTTGGAGATGTATGGTTCTTAAGAAGGAGAGCAAAACAATGACGTTCAGTATTTTTAAAAATAAACTATTTTTCTTTGCCATCGCAATATTTATAACTATGTGTGCCCCTCCAGCACCAGAAGTTAGTGCTGATGCCGTTGAAGAAGCTCGTCAAGACTCATTACGCAAAGTAAGATGTCCTAGAGTATTTAGCAGTGCTGCCGAATTCTATAAAAATAGAGATTGGGAGAATACTGTAAAAGTTTATGGAGAATTAACAGATCTTGGTTGCGATAGAGATGACCCAAAAGAGGTTTATCTCTATTATGCAATTGCATACGAATATATGGGCAGATATGATAGTTCAGAATACGTTTTATTAAAAGGATTAAACTTTTTACCAGAAAATGTAGAACTAAGGAAAAGATTGGCTTATTCCTACCAAAAGCAAGGTAAAAAAGATTTGCAAATGAATGAGCTTGACAGACTTTCATACCTTTCCCCTGAAGATGTAGATATAAAAACAGAATTATCTAAACTTTATGCCAAAGAAGAAAGATATGATGACCAAATAGTAGTATTAAAAGACCTTTTAAAAATTCAACCTAACAATGAAGGGGCNCAGAGCGATCTAGCTCAAGCCTATGAAAAAAGTGGGAGAGACCCACTTGATGTTTATAGGAGCCGCTTTGAAAGTAACCCCGATAATATTAGCTATGGACTTGATTATTCAGATAAACTTCTTGAGGCTGATAGACCGGGACAGGCTATAGATATTTTAAAACAAGTTGTTGATGAAGACCCTACAAGTAAAGTAGCATATAGAAAATTGGCTCAAGCATATGATACTGCAGATGATCTTGAAGCTGCAGCAAAGACATATGAAAAATTGTTTAGATTAGATCCAAGAAACTTTCGAACTGCAATAAAAATATCTGATGTATATTTAGAAAATCAAGATTATAGCTCAGCTTTCGATTGGGCTGATCGTGCTGTTATGCTATCTAATGAAGGCGAGTCAATAGCNGCAAAAGCAAATGTGTACTACAAAGGGTTTCAGGCATGTCGTTCAGGGCAAATAACTACCGATGACAGAGTGGTTGCTACGCTAGCCTATGAAGCCTTTGATAAAGCTGAAGAATTGGGTTTTTCTCGTTATAGCCGCTCAAAATCATGGCTCAGTGATAATGAGGTCCTTTTTGGTAAAGCTCAGTGGTTTATGATGGACGCAAATGTTAAAAATAAGGGCTTTATTAAAACAACAACATCTTGTTATAGCTGGGTAGGAGAAAAATTAAACAAGAAGAGTACCTGGTAATACATTGTCTGTAAATACAAAACCATACCGCCATATTGAAAATTCCGACAAAGAAGTTTACGATATTTTACTTCGCGAACTTGACAGAGAGCATAATACATTAGAATTAATTGCATCTGAAAACTTTGTGAGTTACCCTATTTTAGAGATGGCTGGTGGAATTATGACAAATAAATANGCAGAAGGTTACCCTGGGGCTAGATACTACGGAGGCTGTATACATGTTGATGAGGCCGAAAATGTCGCACGAGATCGCGCAAAGAGATTGTTTAGTTGTGAATATGCTAATGTGCAACCTCATTCTGGTTCCCAAGCCAATATGGCTGTTTTAATGACCTTTGCGGAGATTGGTGACACAATCATGGGTCTAGATTTAGCTCATGGTGGGCACCTAACTCATGGAAGTAAAGTTAATTTTTCCGGGAAAATGTATAATGCCGTCTCTTATCAGGTTGATAAGAATACCGGAAGAGTAGATTTTGATAGTGTTCTTAAAATAGCACAAAAATACAAACCCAAAGTAATTATATGCGGAGGAAGTGCATATCCTAGATTCGTTGAATTTTCAGAATTTAAAACTATTGCAGACAGTGTTGGAGCATATTTAATGGCAGATATTGCACATCCATCTGGTTTGGTAGCAGCTGAAATACATCCATCCCCGATGCCATATTGTGATGTAGTTACTACAACCACACATAAGACACTTCGAGGACCTAGAGGTGGAATGATTATGATGGGCAAAGATTTTGAGAATAAATGGAATATAATTGCACCTAAGTCCGGTCGCGTAAAGATGGTTTCTGAGTTACTAGATACTGCTGTTATGCCTGGAATACAGGGAGGCCCTTTAATGCATATTATTGCAGCTAAGGCGATTGCTTACGGTGAAGCTCTAGATCCAGAATTTAAAGTATATGCCCAGAATATTGTGGATAACGCAAAAACTATGGCAAATGCATTTATTGAAAAGGGTTACGATATTATTACAGGTGGAACCGATACACATGTTGTTCTCATTGATTTATCAAATAAAGATATATCTGGTAAGGTAGCAGAAAAATCACTTGAACAAGCAGGTATTACTGTAAATAAGAACATGGTGCCATTTGACAAAAAAAGTCCCTTTGTTACTAGTGGTATACGAGTTGGAACACCTGCCTTGACAACAAGAGGTATGGGTAGAAATGAAATGATTTCAATTGTCGATATGATTGATGAAGTTATTTGTAATGTTGACAACGAAGATGTTTTTAAAAGCGTGAATGAAAAAGTAAAAGAATTATGTCATTCTTTTCCGCTATACAATGAGCTTCACGAATAAATACTTAATATACTTTTACCTTTTTCTTTTATCTTTTAATATTTCCTGTACCTCTCCAAGAGTAAGTGTTCTCGCTCTAGATTTTTCACCAATTTTTTCCAAAAAAGTATTTAAGAGCAATATCAATAAAAAAGAGAAAAGGGCGGAAAAAAATTACGGCAATTCCACCATTCAATTTGAAGCCTCAAAAGAATTAACTATTTTTTTATATGGCTTTATAATGGATGAAGCAATTAAAGCAAAAAATGAGGATTATTCTCTTAGTAGGTCAATTTACTCAGCAGCCCATATTGATTTTATAAGATCGATTGAATACATTAATAGGTCTTTAGTTCTTGATTACCCAAACTATAATAGATGGTTAAATGAAAAAAAATCCATTAATATTAAGTTTAAAAAAGAAAGTGCTGAAAAATTATATTGGGCAGCTGCTGCGTATGCAGGTGCAATCCAGTCTAGCAATGGTAGCCCAGAATGGGTTGTTCAGTTGCCAAAAATTGGTAAGCTATTAGAAACAGGTATGCTTTTAGATCCGGAATGGAATTTTGGTTCGTTTTATACTGCAATGATTTCCTATACATTGATTAGGCATGATGCTAGAGATAATAAGATGGATATAGCAAAGTCCTTCTTTCAAAAAGCTGTAATTGCATCAAAAGGTCAAGACCTTTCTCCCTACATTTCTTATGCACAAAATATTGCAATTACTGAGCAAGATAAAAATGAATTTACCAATATGCTTTATAAAGCCCTCAATATAGATATTTATGCCAATCCAGAAGTAACTTTAAGCAACTATATCAATAGAAAAAAGGCAAATTGGTTATTAGATAATATTGAAGAATATTTTTATTAATATGTTCAAATTTAAAAACATTATAAATATTTTGATTATTCTATCTTTTTCGCACTCTTTATATGCGAAAAAGATAGTAATTAAGATGGCTACCTTGGCTCCAGAGGGAACAGAATGGCATGGTTTGCTAGTTGAATTAGGTCAAGAATGGAAGAAAGCTACGAACGGTGATGTGAGACTTAGAATTTATCCTGGAGGTGTAGTTGGAGATGAAAGGGATATGGTCAGAAAAATTAGAATTGGCCAAATTCATGGTGCGGCTATAACTACAGAAGGCATGACTGAAGTTAATCAATACTTTACTGCATTTAATTATCCGTTATTATTTCAGGACTATGATGATGTAGACTTTGTGAGAAATCAACTCAACGATGAACTTTACAACGAAAGTGAAAAAAATGGGTTCAAGCTTTTAACGATGGTAGATGTTGGTTGGGTATATTGGTTTTCAACAGATCCAGTTTATACGCCTTCAGACCTAAAGCGAACCAAGATTTGGACCTGGGCAGGTGATTATAAAGCAGTTCAGCTATATGAAGAAAATGGTTTTCAGCCTATACCATTAACAACTTTAGATATTTTATCTGGTCTTCAAACCGGAATGATTAACTCGCTAGGCTTAAACACAATGTACGCCCTTGCTCAGCAAATATTTGGTATTGCAGATAATATGCTTGACATGAAGTGGGGTAACCTAACTGGAGCTATTGTTGTAGATATGAGAGTTTGGAATAAGCTTAAACCCGAATACCAGAAATTAATGTTAAATATTTCAAAGAATATTGGCAAAAGATTTCAGGATAAAAATAGGTATGGTTCTGATGCTGCTGTTAATGTTATGAAAAAATATGGTTTAAAAGTAAATAAACCTTCCTCAGAACAATTAACGGAATGGTATGACTTAATTGAGAAAATGGACGAAAGCTTTAGAGGTTCTTTTATAACTACAGATGCATACGATAGACTTATGGAGATTAAACAATTAATGAAAGCCAGAAAATGATCAAAAAATTAATCTTAAAAGATCTCAACGCTATATGCTTAGGGCTTGGACCGTTTTTAAGTCTTATACCTGTATTTTTACAACTCCTGTATAACGATATGCCAGTTGAAGGGGAACATGTATTTACTCATTTTGCAAATCAAATTATAATTAATGGCAATATTAGTCTTTTAAATGCTCTTTTATCTATTATTGGCGCTACGTTAACCGCTTTTGGAATCTTTGGGTTAATTAATAATCTGCAAAAAAATAAAAGTGACAACTTAATGGTTTTTTCAGTATTTCTTTTTTTAATTGCGACAATTGGGTTCATAATCTCTTGGTCTCAAGATTTTATTTTAGTTTGGGGAGATGCAAATCTTGCTCCTAGCCAAATGATGATTGAGTTTAGCCTAATATTCTCATTTGGTATTTTATATTGGAGCTCTATAGCTATCTTATCTTATAGGCTTCTAACCTTAAAGTTTCTCAACGCTAATTTATTAATCGCCTTATCGGTTTTAAGCTCAATAAATATTTTTTTAATAATTTATACATTATTTACATTTGATCCATACAAGGCTTCAACTGTCAATTTATTGTATCTAGGGTTCTTAGTTGGTAGTATCCTTTTCTATGTATTTTGTTTTTTAGCAGCAAGAAAAAATTTTACCAAATAAATAATCTCTTATATGAATAAAATATAATCTATAAAAAACTTTGGAGAATAGTATGAAAAAATATATTACACTTTTTGCATTAGCCGTTTCAGTTGTTGGTTTAGCTATAACTATAGATAGAAAAGACTGGTTTATGGTTTTTGTTATTACAACCTCTTTATTGCAAATTTTAATATCAAGAGGGTGGAAGTAAGAATTAATTACCTAAATTTATTATGATATCTTTAAAAAATACTTTGGTTGTTTATCCTCGATACAGCATATGTCTGTTTATTTTTCTCTTTTGTTCATCTATATTATTTTATTCGGGAGGAACATTGCACAACCCGAGCACTATTGGCTATTCTTTCACCAGGAATTTTTTCAGCGATTTAGGTATTTTATCTCAGGAAAATATTATATCTGTCATATTATTTGCAATGGGACTACTTGTTGTTGGATTAAATTTTATTTTATATTTTTATAGTTTTATGAAACTATTTAACGCCAATACATTTATAGGTAAAATTGGTAAAGCCGGTTCAATATTCGGCATAATTGGCGCAATTTTTTTTATAATTATTGGTTTTACTCCTCATAACTTTGTACATGATTCTCATATTATAGCAGTTAATTGGGCCTTTCGAAGTTTTTGCTTAGCATCATTACTTTTATTTTACTCTATGTATAATGACAGTAGGTTTGAATGGCGCTATGCTTTGGGTTATTTAATATTTTCTTTATTGATATTTTTTTATATTATTGTTTTAGAGTTTGGACCATCCCCAAGAGATAGTGACTTTTCTCTAGTCTTTAACGTTATTGCTCAGAAAATCATAGTTTTAGTCTTTGTTCTATCGGTTTTTTATCAATCTTTTGGCAACGCCTCTTTTTTGAATAAACATAATAAATAAATCCAAATTAANCACCAATTACTCCGGAGAATTAATGCAAATAAATGCAAAAAAATATTTTCTTATTCTATTAGCAATATTTTTAGTTAGTTGCTCATCTGAAAAACTAGCCTGGGAAGAGCATTTGTATTCAGCTGATGCTCTAAGTGCTCAAGCGGTAATTTCAGAAGAATTATTATCCAACCATATCACAGTTTTATCTTCCGATGAGTTTGAGGGAAGAAAACCAGCAACAAGGGGCGGTAAAAAGACAGTAAAATATTTAGTTAATGAGTTTAAAAAAATGGGCTTATCTCCGGGAAATCCAAATGGAGAATGGACTCAAAAAGTCCAAATGCTTGGCGTAAAGTCTTTCGTAAGAACCCAATTCATAAACGATGATGAAAGATGGGCAATGAAAACAGGTCTCGATATAATTGGCAACTCTTATTTAAAAGAAAAAAAGATAAATCTAGAAAAAGTAGATCTGGTTTTTTGTGGATACGGTGTATATGCTCCTGAGTATGGATGGGATGATTTTAAAAATATTGACATTAAGGGTAAGGTTGTAGTTGTGCTTGTTAATGATCCTCCTATAAAAAATGGCAATAATTACGATTCTAATATGTTTAAAGGTAGCGCCATGACATATTACGGTAGATGGTCGTATAAATATGAAGAAGCCTTGAGAAGGGGAGCTGCGGGTGCAATAGTTATTCATGAAACAGNCCCAGCTGGCTATCCTTTTAGTGTTTTACAATCAGGTCATGACTCAGAACATTTAACTATTGAAAATAAAAATGCTCTTAAATTTGAAGGCTGGATACCAATTGATACAGCAAAAAGGTTATTCGCAATGAGTGGATCTTCTTTTTCTGAAATGAAGAAGAAGGCTTTAAGTCCAGATTTTAAACCCTTAGCATTAGATGTAAAATTTATTAGNAGAATCTCCAATTCATTTCGGAAGGTCTCTTCAGAGAATGTTATTGCAAAATTTGAAGGAAATGATGATTTATTAAAAGATGAATATATTATATATACAGCTCATTGGGACCATTTAGGATATAATGATAATCTTCCAAGCGATAAGGTTTACAATGGAGCAAATGACAATGCATCTGGAACCGGTATGGTTCTGGGGGCCGCTAAAGCATTTACAGCTCTAAAAGATAGCACTCGCAGGAGTGTTCTCTTCCTTGCCGTCACAGCTGAAGAAGAAGGATTGTTAGGTGCAAAATACTATAATCAAAACCCACTTTATCCCCATAATAAAACATTAGCCGTTATAAATGTAGATGCGATGGGAAATACTTATGGAAGAACAAAGGATATAATAATTGTAGGTAAAGGTAATTCTAATATAGATCAAATTGTAGAATCAGCAGCTAAGCAGGATAAAAAGTATGTTGAAGCAGACGCAGAGCCAGAAAAAGGCTACTTCTATAGATCCGATCACTTTGAATTTGCCAAAATGGGTGTCCCTGCACTTTACGTAGATGGCGGAATTGATGTTCGCGGAAAAAATAAGGAATTTGGTAAATTAAAAAAGAATGAATATACGGAGAATCATTACCACTCTTTAAGCGATGAGATTTTAGACGAGTGGACTTACGATGGAATGATTGAAGATAATAAGATTCTATTCAGGGTAGGGTATGCAATATCTCAGCATGATGAATGGCCAACCTGGAACGAAGGTACGGAATTCAAGGCTGTGCGTGAAACTATGTTAACAAAATAACATAGTTTAAAATATTTACAATTTATTTAAGACCAATCTGACTTAATCTTTCATTTAAATACGTACCAGCAGTGTGCTCTTTATTTAATATTACCTCATCCCGTGGATGTAAAAATAATGGCATAGAATACCGACTGACATTTGAATTTNAATCGGGATTTATAACTCGATGTGTAGTGGATGGATAATAATTATTTGATGCCATTTTGAGCATATCTCCAGAATTGACTACAATAGTATTTTTATCACAGCTAATGTCATGCCAATTCCCATTTAAATCCTGAGCTTGAAGACCAGGCTCGCTACCAGCTAATAAAACAGTAATTAGATTAATGTCTTCATGTGGGGCAGCACGCAAAGCATTTACTTCGTAGCTATCTTCAATTGGAGGATAATGAATTATTCTAAATAAATTAGAAGCACTTTCTTCTATCATAGTATTAAGAGGAATAGAAAAATTGCTTTTTACATTTAATGGGCATTCTTGCTCTAACCATCCAAGTAATTGGCTGGCAAGAGATACAATTTCATCATATAAAACCATTGTTGAAGGTCCTATTGTATTAGGAAATTTTCCCCAAGGATATATGTGATAAAACTCTTTTAAATCTTTAATAGTTGAATTTTTAGCATTCTCTGTGAGGTAAGGAAAAAAACCATCTTGNCTATTTTTATTAAATAAATATTTAAATTTATCATTATTTAAAAAAAAAGTCTCCCAATCTGAATAAACATTATTAATTAATTCATGCGATATGGGGTGATTTGAAATTACAGCAAAACCAGTATCACGGAGAGATTTTTCAAATACTTTGGGACTACTGTTTTTATTATAGTCTATAGACTGGATGTCAATTGACATAAACTAGTCATGATTTTTACAAAAATCTTCAGATTTTAAATCATCCTCTGAAAACTGCCATTGGCAAAAGTGGCACCACCAAGGCTTGCCATAAAATTGAGGAAGATTTTTTTGTAATTGAAGAGGTTCGTTTAGCTTTGGGCACATTTTCTCGGTACCCTCTTTTGGCCATTTATAATTTGGTCTAAATTTTACATCATTATCTAATTTTGACTTGTTACTCATATTAAAATTTAAACAAACTTTATATAACTCAACAAAAGAATAGTTATTAGCTTGCAATGATCCATAATTGCCAAATCATAAGTAGTCCAAGCCCGGTACCAATATATCTAGTATATAAATTATCTTTTATTATTTTTTCTGATCTCATTTGTAAATCGTAAGGATTTAAAATAACATGAGCAGTGTCATTTCTAAATACATAGATATTTTTGGAGCTCCTCATAGGCCCGTGTTGTGAAAATGGGTTTGAGATTGAAAGTGGTTTAATATCTATGTAGTGATTACCAACTATTAATGGAATAGTTTTATCAATAGGTGTATGCCCAATTAAATCACCATCTATGTAAACTGGNACATTTGAACTATCAGATGTAATCTTGAGAAAACCATAAGGATCATCAAATACTGTTCTTTGTGATATAGCCATTGTGCCAATAAAACAAACACTGTAAATAGTAATTTTAAACATAAAATAAATCATTTTCAATTTATGCCAATATAGAATGAACTTCTATCAGTAAAATATGGTTTATTTTCGATTAAATATCAAATTCGTTATAGCCTTGATTATTCTGCTATCATCATGTGCAAACTTTAGCGCTTATTTCAATACATTTTACAATGCTAAAGAGCAATTCAATGAAGCTGAAATAATACGAAAAAAATCAGAAAACAATAAACTTTCTAAAACGGCTACAGATCTTTACAAAAGCTCAATAGAAAAATCTATATCTATACTAAGTGAATACCCTGATGTAAGCTTTCGAAAAGATGCATATCTAGTAATAATAAAATCATACTTTTTTATTGGTGAATATAAGGAAGCAAATCTTGCTATTACATCTATGCAAGAGGAATTTAACAATGAAGAAATTTTGGAGATTGCCTATTGGTCTGCTTTAATTAAATGGAAAGAAGGTAGGGCGCAACCTGCTATTAATGCTTTAATAAATTTATTAGAAGATGATATAGATATATCACTACAATCAAAAATTTACCTCTCTATTGCTGAAATATATTTTGAACAAAATCTCAATGAAAAATCAATGGATTATTTGGAGTTAGCTGCTCAAAAAATCAAAGAGAGGTCTGAAAAAGACCAGATTTATTATAGAATAGCTGAGCTATCATTTAGACAAGAAGATTATTCGCGATCTTTAACAGCTTACAAAGAGGTAATAAAAAACACACAAATAAAAAGTAGGCAGCAATTAAGCAATTTAAAGATTGTTCAAATCTACAGATTTCAAAAAAAATACGATATGGCATCTACATCTATAAAAAATATGCTCTTAGATGATAATTATCAAAGTATTTATGCCGCACTTGAACTCGAGCTCGCTAAACTATATCAAATACAAAATATGTACGATGAATACATTTCAAGGCTTAATAGTATAATTGAGGACTTTCCAAGAACCAAGGAATCTGCTGAGTCATCATTTCTTTTAGGTGAAACTACACTTTTAAAACTGCGTGATTTTGATAATGCGTTAAAGTATTATGCGATGGTTAGGTCAGAATCCAGGGTATCGTTATTTATAAAATCTGCTCAACTTAGAATTAAAGAAATTAATGCATATTCAAAGCTAAAGACTGAATATGCATTATGGATAAATAATTCACCTGTTGACTCAACATCCAAGTCAGTTAAAAACTCTAAAAAAATAAACACTACTCCAAAGATGCTCTACGGTATAGCTGAGCTTGAAGCATTGCATTTTAATAATAGCGATTCCGCAATGATCTATCTTGATAAATTGATTAATCTTGAAAACAATAAAGAGATGATGGCTAAAGCCCTGTACATGAAATCTTTTATATTAGATAAATCACAGAAATATAAAGAATCAAAAATATTAAAAAATCAATTGATAGCTAATTTTCCTCAAAGCGATTATGCTTTTGCAGTGCTAAGCTCTGATTCAACACTGACCACCTCTACTAAATCATCTAATGATATATTAGTTGAAGCAGAGCAAGAATGGTTAGCAAACCCTGCTCTAGCTATAGATAAGTATAAAAGCATCGTTTTAAATGACACCATCTCTGAAAGTGGCTTAAGAGCCGCTTATTTCCTTGCTTATAACTATGATTATAACTTTGTTAGGCCTGATAGCGCTAGAAAATTTTATGAATGGATTATTAGGCATCACGGTATAACCGATCAAGCAAAATCATCGAAAGCTAGACTTTCTTTTATATCAGGCATTTTAAGTAAAGATTTTGATAATAAAAATTAGGTATTATTAAATTGAAATTTTTTATAGCAGCTCCATTTGGTAATTACATTAAATATAGGTATCGAAATAATGTATTACCAGTAACAGGTACATGGACATTAAAATACCGATCTGGCTTTTTAGGTAGGTTGTTTCGAATTTTGAAAACAATGCGGTACGATATAAAAAAACAAGGCTGGAAGAATAAATTAGGACTGCCAAATGAAGGTATTCATGTTGGATTAAAAAAAACCAATTCCGATGAAATTTTATCAATTGCAGCTATTGAAGATTCAGATTTTAAAAAACTCTTCAAAATTATNCCTAACGATCAATCGGTTGAGATAAACTTTAGTTGCCCCAATTTAGATGAAAAAAAACCATTATCATGGAACGATGCATCTATTTTTAATGCAAGCCCTAGTAATCGAAAGTACTGCATAGCTAAAATATCTCCTACAACCACCATTGATCAATTAACTTTTTTAATAGAAGGTCTAGGGTTTAAACAGATCCATTGCTGCAATACACTACCGATTAAAGAGGGTGGGTTATCCGGGAAATCGCTCATTCCATATGTTAATAATCTCATATCANTGATAAGAGAAAAATGGGGTAATAANGTTGAAATAATTGCCGGGGGTGGAGTGACAAATANAGATGATATAAAAAAATATATGGCTAGCGGAGCAAACCATATTTCCTTAGGTACAGTTTGTTTTAAGCCATGGAAAATCAAAAACTTAATTAATATTTCGACCACAGAGCTGTAATCATTTTATGAAGCTAATCTATACAACATTCCTTCTATTATTGATAGCTTGTTCAAGCGCACCAAGATATACATCTGGTAATTCAAAAAATAGTTCAGCTATAAAAAAACCTAATTCGCCGAGATTGAACACAAAATCGTCTTTTAATAAGCATAGAAAAACTATGAAAGGTGTAAGCTCATTTTATGCCGAAGATTTTCATGGAAAATTAACCGCTAATGGTGAAATATACGATATGTATGGGCTAACAGCTGCTCATAAAACATTACCTTTAAATACAATTGTTAGAGTAACGAATACTTCTAATAATAAATCTTTAATATTGCGAATTAATGATAGAGGACCCTACGTTAAGGGTAGAATTCTTGATTGTTCNTATGGAGCTGCTAAAAAACTAGGTTTTGTGAATGATGGCACTACAGATGTTAAAATAGAAGTGATAGAGTGGGGTGACAATAAATATATGAAACATAGAAATTAAATTTGAAAAAACTTTATTTAACAGTTAATCCATTTGGTGGGCTAAAGAAGGGTCCTAAAATTCTAAAAAAAGTTTTACCTCTTTTTGAAAATAAAAATATTGAACTCACTGTAATTGAAACCGAATATGCAGGTCACAATAAAAAGATAGCAATGGATGTGGATATGAGTGGATATGATGGCTTTTGCTGTATCGGGGGTGATGGAACACTCTCTGAGGTCATAAATGGCCAGATGAATAGGAAGGATTTGCTAAAATTTCCCATAGGCCTTATAACAGGAGGAACAGGAAATTCATTTATGCATGACCTTGAATGTTTAGATCCATTAGAAGCAGCCAAAAGAGTTATTAATGGAAAACGTAGAAATATTGATATTTTTTCATGCAAAACTAATGATGAGCTATTTTACGGTTTTAATATTTTAGGATGGGGAATTCCAACAGATGCAAATCTTCTAGCGGATAAGATGAGATGGGTTGGTAAGCAAAGATATAATATTGCATCAATATTTGAAGTTTTAAGCCATAAAAAAAGATTTGCCAGAGTTTCNATCGATGACAACTCCATAGCAGCTGATTTTGCTTTTATTATAGGCTGCAATACTATTCACACTGGTAAAGGCATGAAGATGGCGCCGCTTGCAAGGCTAGATGATGGTTTAATCGATTTAATCATAGTTAGAAAAGTTTCGAGATTTAAATTATTAAAATTATTTCCAAAAGTATTTTCCGGTAATCATATAAGCGACCCTGGTGTTGATTATAGGCAGGTGAAGAAATTTTCTATTTTTCCAGAAAAAGATAGGCAATTAAATATTGATGGTGAAGTGTTAGGTTCTACCCCTGTTAAGGTTGAAGTTCTTCCCCGCGAAATAGAGTTAATGTTATAAATGAGCATGATTAAAAGACGATTACCTATAATTGCTATTGGTATTCCATTAGTCTTATTTATTCTAAATAAAGGGGGCGTCCTTTTTTTTATATCACTAACACTAGTGTCCTTATTATGTTTGCATGAATTTTACAGCATTGCTAAAGCTAAAAATTCAACCCCTAATCAAATTGCGGGTTATATTTCGTTAATTACTATTTCCTATCTGTATTACAATATTTTTAATAATTNATTACTTCAGTTTCTTTTGTTCTGTTTTTTATCTGTGGTTTTAATTATTTTTTTTGAATCATTTAAAAATAGCAAGAAACCCCTAATCAATATTTCAGTTACTTTTTTAGGAATACTTTATATTGGGGTACTCTTTTCATCCATGATAGCATTACGTCAATACGATTCATTTAACGGTACTAGCTTCACGCTTACAATGATTGTTAGCGTCTGGATTTGCGATTCTTTTGCATATACATTTGGTAAATTATTTGGTAAAAGAAAATTAGTTGAAAGACTAAGTCCAAAAAAAACTATTTTAGGTTTTAGTGCAGGTATAATTGGTGCATTCATATCTATTTACACCTTAGATTATTATAGCATAACGAANTACAATCTTTCTTTCTATTCTATTGCTATTTTTTCTTTTATAATTGGAGTTTTTGGGCAATGGGGAGATATAGTTGAATCTATGTTCAAAAGAGATGCAGGTATAAAAGATTCTGGAAAAATATTATTGGGCCACGGAGGATTTTTAGACAGATGCGATTCTTTAATACTTACATCTCCANTGGTATTATTGTATGTATTGTATTTACAACATCAAATTTTATAAACTATATATTTAAAGGGTAATAATGGATTCTATATTAAAAGAGCTTGGTATAAATGATTACAATTTCGGTGCATGTTCAGGTAATAATAAATGGTCAGAAAATAAAGATGCAAAAATTTTAGAGTCTTTTAATCCAGCCAACGGAGACAAGATAGCATCTGTNTATATGGCTCAAACAGAGGACTACGATCGAATATTGAAAGAGTCTACAGATACATTCAAGAGTTTTAAAAAAATACCTGCACCAGTTAGGGGAGAGCTTGTTAGGCAGATGGGAGAAGCATTGCGAATAAAAAAAGATGCTCTGGGAAGCTTGGTAGCTTTAGAGATGGGAAAGATAAAGCAGGAAGGTGATGGTGAGGTGCAAGAAATGATAGATATAGCAGATTTTGCGGTAGGTCAATCCAGAATGCTTTACGGTAAAACAATGCATTCGGAAAGGCCTGACCATAGAATGTATGAGCAGTGGCATTCTTTGGGAGTAGTTGGAGTTGTTTCCGCATTTAATTTTCCAGTAGCAGTGTGGGCATGGAATGCTTTTATAGCNGCAATATGCGGAAATACCACCATCTGGAAGCCGTCGTCTAGTACNCCACTGACTGCTATAGCTGTTCAAAATATTTGTAATGAGGTTATGCATAAAAATGGATATTCAGGAGTTTTTTCATTNATTGTTGGCTCAGGTTCTACNATTGGTGAGAAATTAATTTCAGATTCGAGAGTTCCTCTAATTTCATTTACTGGTTCTACAAAAATGGGTCGTCACGTAAGTAAAACTGTGGCTGCAAGATTTGGTAAATGCATACTAGAGTTAGGCGGCAACAATGCAATGATCATAGATAAGTCTGCAACATTAAGCTTAGCAGTTCCCGCTATAGTATTTGGTGCAGTGGGTACGGCAGGTCAAAGATGTACCTCTACTCGACGAATTATCGTTCATGAGGATATATACGATAAATTAAAAAATAAATTAGTAAATGCATATAGTCAGGTAAAAATTGGCAACCCTTTAGATTCTGGCACCTTAATGGGTCCACTAGTTAATGAAAATGCTATAGTTGACTATGAAAATGCTGTAAATAAAATTAAAGAATCAGGTGGNAGCATACTTTGTGGTGGCACCCGNATAGATATGGATGGCAATTTTGTTGAACCAACNATAGCTGAGGTTCAAAACGAATGGGATATAGTCCAGGAAGAAACATTTGCCCCAATTTTGTATATAATGAAATTCAAATCAATCAAAGGTGCGCTGAGGATGCATAACGACGTACCTCAGGGCTTATCTTCTTCAATTTTTACGAATGATATTAAAAATGCAGAATACTTTTTATCTAACAGAGGAAGTGATTGCGGTATAGCNAATGTAAATATTGGTACATCAGGTGCGGAAATTGGCGGTGCATTTGGTGGTGAAAAAGAAACGGGTGGCGGTAGAGAGTCTGGCTCAGATTCATGGAAACAATATATGCGTAGGCAAACAAATACTATTAATTGGAGTTCCGAATTACCGCTTGCTCAGGGGATAGAATTTAATTTAAATGATTAAATTTAAATTACACTATAATAGAGGTTAGAAAAAATATGAAACCAAAAGACGCTAGAAAACATATTGACAAACGTATGCTTGCAGATGGTATGTCTCAAATTATAGATTTAGACAAAAGTCATGGATCCTGGCTTGTTGATGGTAGAGATAATCGTGAATATTTAGATCTTTTTTCAATGTTTGCCTCCCTTTCAGTAGGCTACAATCACCCGTATGTTGTAAAAAATAAAGATAGGNTGATGTCCTCGGCTATNAATAAACCAACTAATTCGGATGTCTATTCNGTGGAAATGGCAGAATTTGTATCAACAATGGGAAGAGTGGCACAGCCTGAATATTTACCCTATGCTTTTTATATAGAAGGAGGAGGTTTGGCGGTGGAGAACGCCCTTAAAGCTGCGTTTGATTGGAAAGTAAGAAAAAACCTTNCTAAAGGAATTAAAAATAAAGGTGCTCAAATTATTCATTTTAAAGAATGTTTTCATGGTAGAACCGGCTATACAATGAGCTTAACGGATTCTCCTGACCCCAGAAAAACACTATATTTTCCAAAATTTGATTGGCCAAGGATTGAAAATCCAAAAATAGAGTTTCCTTTAAATAGCATAAATCTTCAAGATGTCATTGATAGAGAAAAATTAGCTATCAATCAAATTAAGAAAGCTATACATGACAATCCCGATGATATTGCTGGNCTTATAATAGAACCCATTCAAGGTGAGGGAGGAGATAATCATTTTAGGTGTGAATTCTTTAAAGAACTTAGATCTCTAGCCAATCAAGAAGAATTTCTTTTAATATACGATGAAGTGCAGACCGGTGTAGGAATTTCAGGTCATATGTGGGCGCATCAGGCATTTACACCAAATAATTGCCAATGTAATTGCGAAAATTCTTCTACAGCTCCAGATATTATGGCTTTCGGTAAAAAGACGCAGGTTTGCGGTATTTTCGGCGGTAAAAGATTAGATGAAGTTGATGATCATGTTTTTAGTGAATCTAGCAGAATTAATTCTACCTGGGGTGGTAGCTTGGTCGATATGGTTCGATTTACACTGTATCTAGAGATTATTGAAAATGAAAATCTTGTTGAGAACGCAAAAAAAATGGGAGGTCATTTATCNCTACGTTTAAGTGAGCTGCAAAATAATCACCCGGACCATGTCTCAAACGTACGAAATAGAGGCCTTTTTGGTGCGTTTGATTTAAATAATGGTGATAAGCGTGATAAGTTAGCAAATACCATATTAGATGAAGGAGCGATGATGTTGGGTTGCGGTAAAAAATCGATACGATTCAGACCTCATTTAAATATAAATGCCCAAGAAATAGATCAGGGTTTTGAAATGATCAATAGAGCACTAAATAGATTTTAATTTATGTCAAATGGAGTTCTTTATGTTGTATCGACGCCAATAGGCAATCTTGAAGATTTTACCCTTAGAGCTATTTCAATTCTCAGTAAATCAAAAGTCATTGCAGCTGAAGATACGAGACAATCTAAAAAACTACTCAATCATTATAACATAAGCACACCGTTAATAAGTTATTTTGATCATAATAAATCTTATAAAATTCCAAAAATAATAGATCGACTTAAGAGTAATGAAAATGTTTCAATTATTTCTGATGCTGGAACACCCGCAATCAGTGACCCAGCTTATAAGCTAGTAAGAGCTGCGATTAGTGAAGGTATTACTGTTGAGAGTATACCAGGCGCTTCTTCGTCCTTATGCGCTTTAACTACATCTGGATTACCTACAGATAGGTTTATTTTTGAAGGTTTTTTACCGCCTAAGAAAGGTAGAAAAACTATACTCCAAAATTTAAGGGTTTTTGATGGTACCATTATTTTTTTTGAAAATCCAAAAAGATTAAAAAGAACCCTTAAAGATATTCATAGTTTTATTGGCGATAGACCTTGTGTTGTTTGCCGCGAATTAACTAAAATGCATGAAGAAGTTATAAGAGGTACAGTAAGTAAAATTATGATGGATGTTGATAAAATTACCCTAAAAGGAGAAATGGTTATATTGATTGGAAAGGACAACAAAAATGTCTATTTCTAAGTCAAGGTTTATATCCTTTGAAGGTATAGATGCGTGTGGAAAAAGCACCCAAGTCAAGTTACTTTTAAATCAAATGAATAAAGTTTCAAATAGTACCATTTTAGTAAGAGAGCCCGGCGGTTCAATTATTTCTGAGCGTATTAGAGAAGTACTTCTTGATAAAAATTTACATGAAATGTCTGAANGNACTGAAGCGCTTTTAATGACAGCAAGCAGGTCTCAATTGACATATGAAAAAATAATAAAAAATCTAAATAGCGGTAAGAATGTAATTTCTGATCGCTTTTCAGATTCAACTCTGGCTTACCAGGGTGGAGGTAGAGATCTTAGNATAGATTGGCTAATTAAACTGAATAAATTTGCAACTTTCGATGTTGAGCCCGATATAACCTTCTTAATAGATTTGCATCCTGAAGAAGCTGTAAAAAGAAAAGACATAGAGCAAGACAGAATAGAGAACGCCGGTATTGATTTTCAAATAAAGGTGCGAAATACATATCTTGAAATAGCAAAAATTTTTCCAGATAGAATTGTACTGATTGATGGCCACAATGAAATTAGTGAAATAAATAAAAAAATATTAAATGAATTACTACGAAGGAATATCATAAATGAAACCATTACATAAATCTAAATTCCTATTTTTTATTGTAATTCTTGCTACCCTTTCTATATCTTTTACTCAATCTGATTTTTACAGAAAAATAGCCAATTCACAAAGATTGATAAATCAAGTTTACAATCAAATATTTTCAACTTATGTCGATCAATTGGATCCTGAGGTTTTTACTAAATCTAGTATAAACAGCATTACAGAAAATTTAGACCCGTATACAACGTTGCTCGTAGAAGATCAGCAATATAGTATTGAATTATTAACTGATGGTAAATACGGTGGGGTAGGAATTCAATTGGGATACAGAAATAAAGAAATGACTGTTATTTCCCCTATGAGCGAATCACCTGCTCAAAAGGCAGGCATAATGAGTGGTGATATCATTAAAAAAATTGATAATTCCGAAGTAAAAGATATGACTTTTAATGATGCAGCGGCTAAGATTAGAGGGAAGAGGGGAACAAAGGTCAAATTAACTATTAAAAGATTTGGCGAAAATGACGATATTGACTTTATTTTAATACGTTCAAGCATAGATGTTAAGGATATAAGCTATTCCGGTATACTTTCCCCTGGCACAGGCTATATTCGGTTAAATAGATTTTCACGTTATTCTTCTAGGGACTTTCAAAAAGAACTTGTTGAGCTTTCTAAAAATGACCTTAGTCAGCTTATTATCGATTTAAGAGATAATACAGGAGGACTTCTTTCTGCAGCTGTTAATATTTTAGATATGCTTATAGAAAAAGATCTTCCTCTGGTTTCTACAAAAGGAAGGACTAAGGACTCCAATAGGTCTTTTTATTCAAAACGAAATCCAATTATATCGAAGGATGTTAGAATTGTGGTCCTAATCAATAAAGGCAGCGCCTCTGCTAGTGAAATAGTTGCTGGCGCTATTCAAGACCTTGATAGAGGTATAGTAATAGGGGAAAAATCTTTTGGAAAAGGCTTAGTTCAAACTGCGTTTGAAATTGATAAAAAAAGAACTATTAAAATAACTACAGCTAGATATTACATACCAAGCGGCAGGTTTATTCAAAAAAGAGATTACATTGATAGTAAATTTCTCATGAATAAGACTGATGAAGATTCATTATTTAAAACAAGGAATGGGAGAATCGTTTATGGAAATGGAGGAATTACGCCAGATTCTATAATTGTAGATAAGAAGATGGAGTTAATTTCAACTCAATTTTGGAGAAATGGTTATTTTTATTCCTTTGCACAAGAAAATAAATTTCAATACGAGTCTTTTGTAGATGTTAAAAAAGATAGCGACTTATTAAATAAATTCATCAAATACATAGATAGTCGAAATAAAGCGACCCTACCAGGTCAAAAAGAATTATTAGATCTAGAAAATAACGTTATTTCTCTTGACTCAACAGATACCATTGCAAGAAAAGCTCTAAATACATTATCTGATTTTTATAATAAGAAAATTGCAGAAAAAACAAAAAATGAATCTGATCAAATGACCCAATTACTTTTATTAGAGTTTGCCGGTCTCTTTAATGGCCCTGAAGGTAGAATTCAGCAATCATTTATTAATGATAATGTTTTAAAAACCGCTAAAAATATAGCTGAAGATAAAAGTGTATTTGTTTCAACTATTTCAAACCAGCAATTAATTGAAAATTAAACGCCTGAATTATTCTTTTCTTGATTTCCAATTAAAAGGGTAAATTCTTTCGCTTTTTATGGGCGATTAGCTCAGCTGGTTAGAGCGCTACGTTGACATCGTAGAGGTCAGCGGTTCGACTCCGTTATCGCCCACACTAAAATGCGCATTCAGTTTATGAAAAAATATATTTATAGATAGATGGACAAGATTAATATTACTCTTCCAGATAATTCAGTACATGAACATAGTTCTGGTGTAACTGCTCTAGACATTGCAAAAAGCATTGGGGAAAGGCTTTCTATGGGTACAGTAGCTGCAACTGTAAATGATGTTTTGGTTGATGCTACAAAACCAATAAATGAAAATGCTAATGTTGTTATTCATACTTCTGATTCAAAAATTGGCCACGAAGTTCTTTTGCATAGTACTGCGCACTTAATGGCGCAAGCTGTTAAAAAATTATGGCCTGATAGTCAAATGACCATAGGCCCAGTTATTGAAAATAGATTTTACTATGACTTTGATATAGATGGAACATTTTCTGATGAGGATTTATCTAGCATTGAAGATGAAATGCGTAATATTGCTAAACAGAATCATGAGGTCTTTAGACACGACCTTCCTAGAGATGATGCTATTAAAATTTTTTCAGATCTTAACGAAAACTATAAAGTTGAAATAATTAACGATATTGAAAGCAGTGATCAAATCTCTGCATATAAGCAGGGTGATTTTATTGATCTTTGCAGAGGGCCACACGTTCCTTTTACTGGCAATATAAAATATTTCAAACTCCTTACTACTTCTGGTGCTTATTGGAGAGGTGACGAGAACAATAAGATGCTTCAAAGAATATACGGTACAGCATTTTCTTCGAAATCAAAACTAAAAGATTATTTGCATTTTTTAGAAGAAGCAAAAAAGAGAGATCATAGAAAAATAGGCAAGGAATTAGCTATTTTTACATTCGATGAAGAGGTAGGTCCTGGATTACCTCTTTGGCTTCCGAATGGCGGTGTTATCCTTAACGAATTAGAACAGCTAGCAAAAGAAACGGAAGATAGGTATGATTATCAACAGGTTAGAACACCGCATTTAACAAAAGGCGAACTATATGAAAAGTCTGGCCATCTAGACTTATATAAAGATGCTATGTATCCAGCGATGGATATAGATGGAACGGATTATTATGTGAAACCTATGAATTGCCCTCATCATCACAAGATATACAGCGCTTCACCAAAAAGCTATCGAGATCTTCCTTACCGTATTTCTGAGTACGGTACATGTTATAGATATGAAAAATCCGGTCAATTATTTGGATTGATGAGAGTTCGAAGTATGCAAATGAACGATGCTCACATTTATTGCTCAAAGGACCAATTTAGCACTGAATTCCTTGATGTTTGTAAAATGTATTTAGAGTATTTCAAAATTTTCGGTATAGAAAAATATGAAATGCGTTTAAGTTTACATGATCCAAGTGATTTAGGTAAAAAATATATTGATGAGCCTGAACTATGGATAGAAACTGAAACTATTGTAAGAAATACATTAATTGATGGAAATATAAATTTTGTAGAAATACCTGGTGAAGCAGCTTTCTACGGCCCAAAAGTTGACGTTCAAGTATGGAGTGCTATTGGTAAAGAGTTTACTTTGGCAACCAATCAAGTTGATTTTGCAATACCAAAAAGATTCGACTTAACTTTTATGGATAGTGAGGGCAAAGATAAAACTCCTTTATGTATTCATAGAGCACCTTTAAGTACGCATGAGCGTTTTGTTGGGTTTTTAATTGAACATTATGCGGGCGATTTTCCTGTTTGGTTGTCACCTGTACAAATAGCGATATTACCAGTGTCCGAAAAGACAAATAATTATGCATATACAATACAAAAAAAGCTTAAGAATTCTGGATTTAGAGTAATTGTTGATGACAAGCCAGATAAAATAGGATCAAAAATTAGAAATACAGAGCTTCGTAAAATTCCAATTATGCTGATACTTGGAGAAAAAGAAGCCAAAAATAATACTGCTTCTATAAGAAGAAGGTTTATTGGGGATGAAGGAGAAGTATCTATTGATAAGCTAATTGAAGATATTTCTTCAGAAATAAAACAAAGGAGTCTACCTTATCGCAAAAGTGAGTAAAATAAGAATAAATGAGAAAATCAGAGCATCTGAAGTAAGGCTCATATCAGAAACCGGTGAACAATTAGGCGTAATGAAATTAGATGATGCTATAAGTAGAGCTAAAGACGTTGGGTTAGATTTAATTGAAGTATCACCAAATGCAAAACCTCCAGTAGCTAAAATTCTTAATTATGGAAAATTGAAATACGAAGAGAAAAAGAAACAGCAAGCGAGTAAAAAGAAGCAACATGTTGTTAAGGTTAAGGAAATTAGAGTAAGACCGAGGATAGATACTCATGATTTAGAAACCAAGGTTAATCTTGGAAGAAAATTTATTCAAGACGGTTGCAAGCTTAAAGTCACTTTAATGTATAGAGGTAGAGAATTATCTAGAACAGATCTAGGTCTTGCTGTATTAGACAGGGTAAGAGAAATGTTTTCAGATATAGCAGAAGTTGAAAAAGAAGGCAGTTTAGAAGGTCGTCGCCAAACAATAGTTTTGACTGGTAAATAGGAGAAAGTCGATGCCAAAACAAAAGACAAGACGCAGTGCCGCCAAACGTTTTAGTTTAACGGGCACTGGTAAGATAAAACGTAACAAGGCAAACCATAGCCATATGCTCATACGTAGAAGTAATAGCGCAAAACGTAAAATGAGACAATCAGACTTGGTTGATTCATCGGAAGAGAAGCGCGTTAAACGTATGATAATTAAATAACAACAGGAGACTACAATGCCTAGAGCAAATAGTTCTGTGCCTAGACATAGAAGACACAGAAAAGTAGTAAAGCAGGCCAAGGGCTACTATGGTGCCCGGAGCCGCAACTTTAAAGCTGCTAAAGATGCAGTTGAAAAGGCAGGTTTATATGCATATAGAGACAGAAGGCAGAAAAAGCGTCAATTTAGACGTTTATGGATCATACGTATAAATGCAGCTGCGCGGCAAAATGGCTTATCATATTCACAGTTCATAGCTAAATTAAAATCAAAAGGTATAGATTTAGATAGGAAGGTCTTAGCTGATCTTGCAATGAATCAACCTGAAACTTTTAATGAGTTAGCAACTTCGCTCAAAAATTAAATGAGCAAACAGGTCACTATTGAATCAGTCCGGACTGAATTTCGGACTGATTCAAAACTAGTAGCAAAAAATCCTGAAAAACACGAATCTTTAAAAATAAAGTTCTTAGGTAGAAAAGGTTTAGTCGCTAAACTTTTTTCTCAATTATCTAAAGTATCAGATAAAGATCGGCCAAAGCATGGCAAAGATTTAAACAATTTAAAATATGAGATTTCAACATTCTTTGATAAGAATAAAAAAAATAAGGCAGGTAGTAGTACGGGACCAACAGATAGCACATTACCTGGCCCTAAGTTTAAAATTGGATACGAGCATCCGCTTCAAAAAACATTAGATGATATAAAAAACATCTTTAAAAATTTAGGATTTTCTATAGCTTACGGTCCTGAAGTTGATGATGACTTTCATAATTTTAGCGCTTTGAATTTTCCAGAAGAGCATCCTGCTCGAGACATGCAAGACACATTTTTTATTGAAAAAGACATTGTATTGCGCACACATACTTCCAATGTTCAAGTCCATCTTATGGAAGAGGAGGAGCCACCACTTAGGTATATAGTACCTGGTAGAGTATATAGAAATGAATCTATTAGCTTTAAAAGCTATTGCTTATTTCATCAAATTGAAGGGCTATATGTAGATAAAAATGTTTCTTTTGCAGATCATAAAGCCATATTGGAATTTTTTGTGAAACAAATGTTTGGGTCTAATACAAAAATGAGATTTAGACCTAGCTTCTTTCCTTTTACTGAACCTAGCGCCGAGGTTGATATATGGAGCGAAAAAAGTGGTCAATGGCTAGAAATTCTAGGCTCTGGTATGGTTGATCCTGAGGTTTTTAAATCTGTAAATATTGATGAAAATATATGGAGTGGGTTTGCTTTTGGATTAGGAGTAGAGAGAATTTGTATGTTGAAATATGGAATAGATGATATACGCCTACTATACCAAGGCGATATTAGGTTTTTGGAACAATTCAAATGAAAATTTCTGTTGACTGGTTAAAAGATTTTATTAGCACTGATGACTCTTACAGTGATATAGCAGATATCCTTACTATGCTTGGTTTAGAAGCTGAAGATAGCTTAGAAACCAATGGATTGGATGATATTATTATAGGTGAGGTTAAGGATCGAATTAAACATCCCAACGCTGATAGATTAAATCTATGTAAAGTTTTTGATGGTGAAAAAATTCTTCCAATTGTTTGCGGTGCACCAAATGTAGATAAGGGGCAAAAAATTGCTTTTGCACCAGTGGGAGCAATTCTTCCAGGTGATTTTAAAATAAATAAAGCCAAAATAAGAGGTGAAGTAAGCGAAGGAATGATCTGCTCAGAGAAAGAATTGAATATATCGGATGAACATGAAGGAATAATGGTTTTATCTGAAAGCGCAATTCCTGGCCAATCATTTTTAGAATACTTGAACAATAATTCTGATTTAATAGAATTAGATATTACTCCCAACAGAGCAGATTGTTTTTCTCATTATGGGGTTGCTAGAGATTATGCCGCTAAAAAAAATATAAAATTAAGTCCGTTGAAATACGAAAAATTCACATATAAAAAGAACGAAGCATCAAAAAAAATATCCATTTCTATTGAAAATCCAGAAGAATGCCATAGATATATCGCTGGGATAGTTGAAAATGTAAAAGTACAGGATTCACCCAAATGGTTAAAAGATAGGCTTGAGTCTATCGGCCAAAGGAGTATCAATAATATAGTTGATATTTCAAATTATGTCATGATGGAGATGGGCCAACCAACCCATATATTTGATTTTGATAAAATTGGTTCAGATAAAATCCAGATACGAAAATCAACTAAGGGTGAATCAATTACTACTCTTGATGAAACTAAAAGAGAGCTAACAGGTCGAGAATTATTAATTACAAATGGCCAAAGCCCGATAGCTGTTGCAGGAATTATGGGTGGATTAAATAGTGCCGTAACCACTGAAACTAAAACTGTGGTTATAGAAAGCGCTTATTTTGACCCACCTACTATTCGAAAAGGCGCTAAAGCTTTAAATATGTCTTCAGATGCTTCTAAAAGATTTGAAAGAGGTACAGATATCAATGCGACAGAGAGTGCTTTCTGGATGATTATCAAATTACTTGAAAAATATGCTAAAGGTAAATGGGTTCCTGGAATTATTGACGAGTATCCACAAAAATATAAATTAAATAAAATAAATGTACATAGATTAAAAATTAACAGTGTGGCTGGTGTTCACATTGATGACAAGTTCATTGAAACATCGTTATACGGTATAGGGTGTATTTTAGAAAAAAAGAATGATATGTGGATTTGTAGACCGCCTTCTTGGAGGCCAGACTTGACACGAGAAATTGATATAGTTGAAGAAATAATCAGGCTATATGGATATGATAACATTCAATCAAATTTTCATTACCAAGCTGCAATGGATAGTGAAATTGTTGATCCGCATAGTAGTATAAATAAATTAATAGTTAAGTTGAATGGCTTAGGCTTTACACAGGTATTTAATAACACACTCATATCTAAAAGTGAATCTACTATAGATACTAAGAGGACTGTTCAGGTTATTAACCCGTTGTCTGACAAGATGAGCCATCTTCGAACAAGCTTAATACCTGGTTTAGTGAAGAATGTTAATTTTAATATTAAAAACAGCAAAAACGATATTATGCTCTTTGAGTATGGAAACATTTTTTCAAAAAATGGCCAAGGTCTTAAAAATCTAAATGAAGAGCTATTATTATCTGGTCTTATTTTTGGAAATATTTCAGAAAAATCAATGTTTCAATCTTCACCTCTAAAATCAGATTTTTTTGGTATTAAAGGGCTACTTACTTCTTTTTTAAATTCATTAGGCTTAGGCGTCGTTTCAACAATTTCATCCTCAAAGCAAAGCACGGTTTTTGACAAGACTAACCAATTAAAGATTGATAATTTATCAATTGGAAGCTTTGGAAAAATATCCGATGAAATAATAAATCAGCAAGGTTTAGATAATTCTGAGATTTTTGGATTTGAGATAGATTTAGGTCAAATATTAAATTTATTGAAAGAATTAAAAATTTCATTTAAACCTATAAATTATCTGCCTAAGGTTGAAAGAGACATTAATTTTGTTGTCGATGAAACAATTAAGATTGGCGATATAGTGAATTCAATAGAAAAATATCGATTTTCAAATTTAATTAGCATTGAGCCTTTAAATATTTTTAGAGATGCATCGATTGGGAAAAGCAAAAAGGCAATTACTTTAAATTTTCATTTTCAAAATGCATCTAAAACCCTTGAAGATAACGATGTAAATCTTGTTATTAATGAAATTATAAATGTGGTTTCTAAAAATTTCAGTGCTAAATTAAGATAATAATGTATATAAAATTAATCAACCATCTGTATAAAATATGAGTTCTGACGATAACTTTGTAAAGGTCTCCATTTACGGTCAAGAGTACACTATTAAAGCTCCTGCAAATGCTACCTATATTAAAAATATAGCAGAGCACGTAGATCAAAAAATGCGTGAAATTCAAGAAGAATTAAATACCCCTCAAGTACCTGCTAAAGTAGCTATTTTAGCTGCAATGAATATTGCTGACGAGTATTTTGCTATTAAACGTGATAACGATAAGATGAAAAGTACCGTTGAAGGCAAAATATCTTCTTTGATGGAAGTCGTAGAAGAAGAAATTCAAAAACAATAATTCTTTAAATTATTATTGAATCAAAATCCTAAAATATTATCCGGCACAGAACTAAGTAGTGCTGTCTTTAGCAAATTATCTAATCGAATAGTTAATTTAAAAAATAAATCCATCACCCCAACTCTAGCAGTGGTCTTGGTTGGAGAGAATCCAGCGTCCAAAGTATATGTTAGAAACAAAACAAAAAGATTTAAAGATCTAAGCTTAGAATCTAAAACTATTCGTTTTGACCAAGATGTATCTGAAGCTGAACTGATAAACAAAATATCTGAACTAAACAGCGATGTAAATATTCACGGTATACTGGTACAACTACCTTTGCCGGATCATATAGATTCGGAGAAAATTTTATTAAGNATTAATCCAATCAAAGACGTAGACGGTTTTCATCCATATAACCTTGGGCATTTAGCAGCAGGAGTGCCAACATTTATCCCCTGCACACCAAAAGGTATTATGCGTTTTTTTGAACATTATGATTATGAATTAAAAGGCAAACATGTAGTAGTGGTAGGGAGGAGTAACATTGTTGGAAGACCTATTTCAATTTTAACAAGTTTAAAGAAAAAATATAGTGATGCAACTACAACAATATGTCATTCTGGAAGTAAGAATATATACAATTTCACAAAAGTTGCGGATATAGTTATTTTAGCAATTGGATCTCCAAATTTTCTTAAGTCAGAACATATAAAGAATGGTGCTATAGTCATTGATGTAGGAATTAATAGAATCATTGATAATAATGGTAAACCCGTTCTTGTAGGAGACGCAGATTTCGACTCTTTAAAGCATAAAGTAGAAGCTATAACTCCTGTACCTGGTGGTGTTGGACCAATGACAATTGCAATGCTTGTAGAAAATACAGTTGAGGCCGCTGAAAAACTTATTAACATTCATGAATTTTAAAAATAAATCAATTATAATATGTGGTGGTTCAGATGGAATTGGTAAATCCTGTGCTGAGCTTTTTGCCACTAAAGGAGGAAATACCACGCTCATTGCTCGTAACAAAGAAAAAATTACGAGCGTGATAAGCGATCTTGATACATCTAAAGGTCAAGTTCATAAATATATATGTGCAGATTTTAATAATCCTGAAGAGTTAGATGTTAAAATAAATAAAGAGCTTTCCAGTAAAGCCGATATCTTAATTAATAACAGTGGAGGACCTCAGGGAGGTTTACTCGAAAAATCAACACTCGCCGAATTTAGAGTTTCTTTTGATCGTTTGTTGTTAAGCAATCAAATTGTTACTCGACATGCAATTAAACAGATGAAAAAACAAAAATACGGAAGAATTATAAATATTATCTCTACGTCAATAAAGCAAGTTATTCCAGGACTAGGNGTTTCAAATACTATACGTGGCGCAGTTGCACAGTGGGGAAAAACTCTTGCTCTTGAACTGGGGGAGTATGGTATAACAGTTAACAATATTTTACCTGGGTATACAAAAACAGATAGATTGTCAGAACTTTCAATTGCTAAAGCAAAAGAATTGAGTGTTAGNAAAGAACAGATAGAGGATATGTGGGCTGAATCAACTGCATTAAAACGATTAGCGGAACCCCACGAAATCGCAAATACTATTTTATTTCTAGCATCNGAGGAGTCTAGTTACATAACAGGACATAACTTGGCAGTAGATGGCGGTAGATATAAAACCTGAGCTTCTTTGCAATAATTAAAAAAAACTATNTAAAAAGATAGTACGCCCGGAGGGATTTGAACCCCCGACCTTTGGAACCGGAATCCAACGCTCTATCCAGCTGAGCTACGGGCGCTAACAATAAANTAATATTATCTATTATCAAAATTAAAATATAATCGTATAATCAATTAGTTATTTTTAGAAATAATATTAATAAAAATGAACGATTCTAAGAGTTTAAAACCCATTTTTCAGATAAATCCTGATATTACATTTTTAAACCATGGTTCATATGGCGCATGCCCAAGGCCTGTTTTTGAAAATTATCAGGAATGGCAACATAAAATAGAACATAATCCAATACAGTTTATGGCTTACGATGTTTATAATGATTTAGAGATTTCTAGATCACTTCTTGGTAAATATGTGAATTGTCACATGGACGATATTGTTTATTTTCCCAATCCAACTCATGCCGTCGCTTCNATAATTGATAATATTAGAATAAATGAAAACGAAGAGGTGCTTTCAACCGATTTGGAGTATGGATCTTGTGATAGAATGTGGTTTTATCATTCAAAAAAAAATAAATACAATTATAATAGAGTAAAAATAAATCTTCCGATAATTGATAAAGCNTCTTTTTTAGAAAATTTTTGGGAGGGAGCTAATGATAAGACAAAATATATATTTATTAGTCATATCACTAGTGGTACAGGGATGGTTTTGCCCGTCCAAGATATAATAGGTGAAGCAAAAAGAAGAAATATTAAGACTATAATAGATGGTGCACATGTACCTGGTCAACTGCCATTAGATTTAAACGATCTTGATGCAGATTTCTATGTTGGCGCTTGCCATAAATGGCTATGCTCACCAAAAGGAGCCTCTTTTTTATATGTAAAAAAGGAGCTTCAGCATGACATGGAACCATACTTAAAAAGTTGGGGCTGGGGAGAAGATTATCCTGAATTTGAAAATTCTACTCAAAAAAAGAGCCCTAGTCGCTTTCAAAATGTATTTCAATGGCAAGGTACTCGAGATATGAGTGCATTTTTAGCTGTCCCAAGTGCTATAAAATTTCATAATGACTATAATTGGACAGACGTTATTGCTCGTTGTAATGGTATGATTATAGAGGCTAGAAATTCTATTTCAAATTTTACGGGTTTACCCAAAATTTGTCCGGATAACTTTTTAGCACAAATGGCTACAATTTTAATTCCACATAATAATCACTTAGAATTAAAAANNNCACTCTANAATAANCATAATATNGAAATACCAACGTATTCGAATGATAANNACGTAGCTATACGCATTTCTATACAAGGTTATAATGACTCAGAGGATATAGATCGTTTATCTAAAGCATTAATGGCAATTCTATGATATATAAATATAAATGGCATATAATATATATTATGTATAATAAGGTGTATAGGTGAATAAAAATACAATAATAGGTTTATTTATATGTTTAATAACCGCCTTNCTATCAATTCTGATATCAAATTATATAGGTATTCAACTATTAAACTTAGAAAGAAGTCCAATATCCCCAATCATTATTGCTATTATACTTGGATTATTGGTTAGTAATTTTGTAAAAAATATTCAATCCTATGCAGAAGGATATACTTTTTCAATAAAATACCTTTTAAAGCTAGGTATAATATTTTTAGGTATTAGGTTAAGTATATCNGATATTATAACATATGGATCACAAGGATTGTTTGTTATAATTCCATGTATAGCAATTTCAATAATTATAGTTACAAANCTTAAATNTTATTTTNGAGTTTCAGATAATCTTTCACTATTAATTGCNGTTGGAACTAGNATTTGTGGAGCAACTGCTATAGTTGCCCTAGCGCCGGCCATTAACGCCAAAAAAGAGGAAATATCCTACGCCATAGCAAATATCACAGTATTTGGACTCATAGCAATGTTTTTATACCCTTTANTAGCATTTACAGTATTTGATGATAATTCATTAGCTGTAGGTTTATTTCTAGGAACATCAATCCATGAAACAGCTCAAGTTGCGGGCTCAGGAATGATATATGCAGAACAATATGAAAATCCCTCTGTATTGGATATAGCAGCAGTAATAAAATTGGTTAGAAATACAATGATGGTNATTGTTATACCGCTTTTAGCATACCTAGCTAGAAAAGANTCAATTCAGCAAAATAAAATAAATATNAGCTCTATTTTTCCATATTTTATTATTGGATTTTTGGCTTTNGGTGTNATTAGAACTATTGGTGATCAATTTCAATATCAAATTGGTAGTCAGCTCTGGAATAGTTTTGTTCACAGTATAAAATTTTCAGCCGAGATATTACTCATTATTGCAATGTCTGCTGTAGGCTATAATACCAATCTAGATAAGTTCAAAAATTTAGGATTAAAGCCATTTTTTTTAGGTTTTATTGCGGCCATNAGTGTTGGAATTGTGAGTTTTTCTATTATAGNCNTTTTAATTATTTAATTTTGAATGTCCACTAAAATCCAATTTTTTGGATCAATATATATTGAATCAGGTTTTACGCTAGATGCNATTTCNAACCATTGGGTTTTCTGATCAATCTTTACTGGTATGCATTTATTATCATCCCAGCATAACTCGCTTTCAAAAATAAATGTCGGCCACTTTTTCTTTTGAGTTTGATTAATGGTAATTATCATTTTACCATTTCCGTNANTTTTAGGAATCCAGGTTTGTTCGAATTCTATAATTGGATAACCTGGACTAAAAATCCATTGATCAAAAAAATATTGTAGATTTTTTCCTGAAACTTCTTCCATGATTTTCATAAAATCTTTAGTCAATGCAGTTCTGTTNTTATATCGATTATAATATTTTGAAATTCCCCTAAAGAATATTTCGTCTCCCAATAATCCCCGCAACATATGCAATACCCATGCACCCTTTGGGTAATTATTTGAATTCAATAGCTTAAATAAATCTCTAACTTCGTAATCAACAATAGGTCTATCGGTAACTTTCGATTGAAAAATTCTATTTTTGCTTTTTTCCATCCTTTCAATAAAATTATCTCTACCATCACTCTGTTCAAAAAAAAGCGCCCCAAAATAAGTTGCGAAACCTTCAGATAGCCATAAATGATGCCACTCTTTTTCCGTGACAGAATCCCCAAACCATTGATGAGCAATCTCATGAGATACCGTGCTCTCTATATTTCTTCCCTTTGCAATTGCTTCTTGAGAATAAAATATGGCCGACGCATTTTCCATCCCACCAAANCGTGTTGAAGATTGCACATTAGCTAATTTCTCATAAGGATATGGTCCAATTTTTGTAGTAAAGAAATTTACCATTTCAACCGAACGCTCAAAAGATAGTTGAGATTTTTCTGTATCTTCAGGAAAAGTCCAATTAGAAACCTCAATACTTCCATCGCTTCTTAAGGAAGAAGGTGAATANGCAAAGTTAGCAACACCCAAANTAGTTATATCCATTTCTGCTGCACCAATCACCATATTATAGGTTGGTATTGGAACACTAGATTTCCATCTCCAAGTAAGCCTGGATTCTTTTAGGCCAATAGCATTTTCAGCTGAAACCTTAGGTTTTTCTATTAAAGCACCATTTGCTATCACTTTCCATTTANATGGCGCATGAATAGTAAAGCTAACTGTAGCCTTATCACTAGGGTGATCCTTTGAGGGAAACCAAAATCGTGCTCTATTTGGCCAATTATCTGCAAAGACAGAAGGATTTCCATGTACATTCTTTCCTATGATTAACCCATCATCTGGTTTTCCATTGTATTCAATCCTAACGGTAAGCGTTTGATTTGCTTTAAAATTTTTCGAGTCTATAAAGATCTTTCCTTTTTNATAANTATACTTCGCAATAGAATTATTTATTAAAACGCTTTGAATGNTAAGGCCTGTAAAATCTANCGGAATTTGTTTAATATTTTTATTTAAGATTATGGTAATGTTTGCAATGCCAGCGATTTGCTCAGATTTTTCACTTAATCCAATCTCTAAATCATAGTTTATCACATCGAATTTCCCAGAATACTCATTCTTAAAAGGAGCTATGCCTGATTTGATAGGAGCGGGTTCTTGGCACAGTGAGTAAGAAATAAAAAGAAAAATGATAAAAGTTTTTTTCATAATTATGTCATTTTAATTTCATTGCTAGCTCTAATTCCTGATTCTATCGCACCATCCATAGAGGCATAGTTAATAGCAGTATGCTCACCAGCAAAATAAAAGGGTTTCTCGGTCTTTGCTAAAATATCCCTATATCCTTTTTGTCCAATCCCTTTTAGAGAATAGCTAGCTTTGATCCATTTATCTTCATTCCAATATTTAGAAATTCCATATTCCCAAAAATTATTAGAATTATTCCATATATTTTTACATGATTCTTTAGATATTTTCATGCGGTTTTTTTCAGATAGAACACCAAGCTTTCGTGCGTCACTACCCGATGTAAAAGAAAGCAAGATCCCTCTTGGGCCAGGTTGATCAATTGAAAAATGATATACTCTTCGTAATGGGGTATCAGTAAAAACCCTCTGCCCTACTGAATTATTGCTATTCCAAAAACGCTGTTGAAATTGCATAGCAATCTTCATAACATGACCATAGGATTGATTTTGAATACTCAGAGATTTTTCTTTAGAAAATCCTGGATTAACTTTGATGTTTTTTAATATTGTTGTTGGAATGGCAAAAACAATCTTTGCACCTTTAATGGTATGATTATTTCCATGACCCGACAAAAACACTTCAACTCCACCAGAGCTAGCAATTACGCTTTTTACTGCATGATTATATTTTATTTTTGATCCCAATTTCTTAGCAAAAGCTTTTGGAAGTTTATCGTTGCCTCCTAATATTCTTCCCTCAACAGTATTTTCTGTAAATCCTGACGTTTTTACATGNGATAGGACCATTGAAAGCGCCGACATTTTAGATGGTACTGTAGTTGATTCTGTAGCATTCAAATATGTATACAACTGAATGATATCTTTTGGTGCACCTCCCTGCTTTAATAATTGCTCTACTGAAACCTTGTCTAAAGCTTGAATCTTTTTACTGTTTACACCCTCCTTTTTAGCTATATCAATCCATTTTTGAATGTATTTAACCTCTTGACCAAATAATTTNCCTTTTATGGTTCCATCAAAAGGAAGACTTGCCATTCCAGACCTNATATCATTCATGTAAATATGCTTATTTCTTACATAAATACCATCATATTGTTTAGCTGGCGAGATAGTTAAGTTGAATTTTTTACAGTATTTTTGAACATTCTCATCTGAACTGTCAACATATTCAGCGCCCATTTCAGCATAAAGATTGTCAGCAAATGGATCTCTATAAGTTCTCACTCGACCACCAGGATGCGATTTTGCCTCTAAAACCATCACATTATAGCCTGCNCGATCTAATTCATATGCACAAGATAGTCCAGNGAGGCCAGCACCAATAACCAATATTCTTTTATCTTCTGATATATTTAATGAGNTTGTTAATGTAGAATAGGGAAAAACAGTAAATAATGAGGCTGTAGCGCTACNTTTTTTAAGAAATGAACGTCTGGTTAATTTTGCTTTATTTCGCGCCATATTAGATCCTAAGGTTATTGTTTTATTACAATATTCAGAATTTTTCCTTTTATATAAATTTCTTTAATGATAGTTGTATTTTTNAAGTATGGAATTATTTTATCATCAGATTTAGCTTTTTCAAGAACTTTAGCTTGAGATTCATCTAAAGGTATAGTGATCTCTGAACGTCTTTTTCCATTAATTTGTATAGGGATAACAATATCATCTGATGCAATAAGTTCGTTATCATATGTTGGCCATTCTTCAAAAGTAAGTTCAGCNCGTTCTCCTATTAATTCCCATAGTTCCTGAGCAAGGTGAGGCATAAAAGGATTCATTAAAATAATAAATGATTTAACTGTATTTTTATTTATGGTTTCAAGTTTTTGTATGTGATTGGTAAATATCATAAACTCGGAAACACATGTATTGAATTGGAGTTGATCTAAATTGTTTGAAACTTTTTTAATCATGGTATGAAGAGCTTGAAGAGTTTCTTTGTGATCATTTTTATCTGAAACCTTTTGTGACAATACTCCCTCATCATCAACTAGAATTGACCATAATTTTTTAATAAAACGTGAACAGCCCTGAAGGCCGGTTGTACTCCATGGTTTTGCTTTTTCCAGAGGACCCATAAACATCTCATAGATTCTCATAGAATCTGTACCATATTCCTCTACTGTCTTATCAGGGTTTACAACATTTCCCTTAGATTTACTCATTTTAGAGCCGTCTTGACCAAGTATCATTCCTTGATTAAATAATTTTTTGAATGGCTCTTTTGTAGATACTAATTCAAGGTCAAATAAAACATGATGCCAAAATCTAGAATATAATAAATGTAAAACAGCATGTTCAGCGCCACCTATATACAAATCTACAGGCATCCAATATTTTTCCTTTTTTTTGTCCCAGGCTTTTGTTGAATTCAGTGGATCTATATATCTTAAATAATACCAACATGATCCGGCCCACTGAGGCATAGTATTGGTTTCTCTAAGTCCAATTATATCGTTATTTTCATTTTTAACTTCAACCCAATTTTTAATATTTGCTAATGGAGATTCACCGTTTCCGCTCGGCTCATACTTTTCAATATCTGGCAACTCTAAGGGCAGATCTTTCTCATCCAGTATAATAGTTTCACCGTCCTTATGGTATACTGGAATAGGCTCACCCCAATATCTTTGCCTAGAAAAAAGCCAATCTCTTAGTTTATACTGAACAGTCTTCTCCCCTTTCTTATTCTCCTCTAGCCATTGAGCCATTTTATCTTTAGCATCATCAATATAGAGACCATTTAAAAAAGAGCTATTTATTGCTTGTCCATTTCCTATGTATGCTCCTCCGTTAAATTCTTTTTTTGGCTCTACTGTTCTTATAATAGGAAGATCGTATTTTGTAGCGAAATCCCAATCTCTCTCATCTTGTCCCGGTACAGCCATAATTGCACCGGTTCCATAACTCATTATTACATAATCAGATATCCAGATAGGAATTTTCTCTTCATTTGCTGGATTAATTGCAAAAGTACCCAGAAAAACACCGCTTTTATCTTTGTTAAGCTCTGTACGATCAAGATCTGATTTTTTTGAAGATTCAATTATATAGTCGCTTACTAGGTCTTTTTGATTTTCTAGTGTTAATACATTAACGAGTGGGTGTTCTGGAGCTAGAACTATGTAAGTTGCACCAAATAAGGTATCATGCCGTGTTGTAAAAACCTCAAGATTTTTTTCAATAGACGGTAATTCAAAATAGATTTTTGCGCCTTCAGATCTACCGATCCAATTTTTTTGAAGTTCTTTGACGCTGTGAGGCCAATCTAAAGTATCGAGACCTTGCAGCAATGATTCTGCATATTTTGTTATTTTGAGCATCCACTGTCTCATAGGTACTCTTAATACAGGGTGACCTCCAATATCTGACTTTCCATCAACGACTTCTTCGTTTGCAAGAACAGCTTTTAATTCAGGACACCAGTTAACTGGTACTTCAGCCTCATAAGCCAACCCTTTTTTATAAAGTTGAATAAAAATCCATTGAGTCCATTTTACGTATTCACTATCTGTGGTGTTAATCTCTCTTGACCAGTCATATGAGAAGCCAAGCATCTTAATTTGACGTTTAAAATTTGAAATATTTTCTCGTGTAGTGATAGAAGGGTGCGTGCCTGTCTTTATTGCATACTGTTCCGCAGGAAGTCCAAATGCATCCCACCCCATAGGGTGCAGAACATTGAAGCCATTATGCCTTTTGTATCGAGCAATAATATCTGTTGCTATATAGCCCAATGGGTGACCAACATGTAAACCAGATCCTGATGGATATGGAAACATATCGAGTATATAATATTTTGGCTTATTATATAGGTCGCTGGTTTTAAAAATTTGGTTTTTATCCCAATATTTTTGCCATTTTTTCTCAATTATTTTGTGATTGTATGCCATAAAAAGATTTTCTATTAAGAATATATAGAAAGGAATTTGCTAATACAAAGCGAGAATCTACTATAGTAAATATTTTATTATGAAAAAACTACCAACAAGCAAAAATGAAAATAGGAATGCAAGTATATTAAAATATTTATCAATAAAAGATCGTATTGGTTCACCGAATTTCCAAATAAGACTACCTATAATTAAAAATCTAGCAGATCTTGCTATTAATGATGCTATAAGGAAAAGGTTGAAGTCTATATTAAATGCACCAGCAGATACAGTAAATACCTTAAACGGTATTGGAGTAAAGCCTGAAATAAATATAACCCAAAAATTCCATTCATCGTATTTTTGTTTAATTTCATAAAATATTTCTGTTGAAAATCCAGGAATTATATTAAAAAAGAAATTTGCAAATGCGGAAAAATCTTGAGCATTATTCCACCAAAGAAAATATCCAATACTATATCCAAATATTGCACCCAGTGCCGAGCCTAGCGAGCAGATAATAACAAAATAAAATGATTTTGATCTTGCGCCTAAACAAAGAGCAATAAGGAGGACATCTGGCGGTATTGGGAAAAAAGAAGCTTCAATAAAAGCAAGGAAGAATAAAGCGAAAGCACCCCATTTAGAGTTTGACCAATCCAAAACCCAATCATATAGGTTCTTAAGCCAATACATCTAAACGCTAAATATTATAGTCATTTATAATAAAAGATAGTGAGTCATAGCGCGTTCCACCCTGATCCTCAATGACTACTTGCCAATCACCTGCCTTGTTTGGATTTACGGTAATATAACTCCACGATCTCCAATTATATGATTTTTTTGACTCCATTTTAATTTTAGATTTTAATCTGCCTTTATGATACCATTTGTGGAATAAAATTTTTGAATCATTTTTGTTCTGCACACCGGATAAAAAATAAACACGATCAACATCAGTAGTGAAAGCATTCTTCTCGTCTACGATAGATCTATTAACAACACTTGTACCTGTTGTCATATTCAAAACCTTAAAGGGGATATCATTTGATGAAGTCTTAGGTTTTGGACTTACTGCTAGAATTTCATTTATTGATGCATCAATCTTATTAGATTCATCTTTGGAAGCTATTTCATCAAAATTCTTATCATCAGGTTTACTAATTTTAATATCTTTATCAAGATCAGATGATTTTATTTTAATTGAATCATCAGCTTTAATAGAATTATCAAAATATTTATATTCATGCGATGCAAGACGAATAGGTTTGCTAGACTTAACTTTGCTATTGGCAGAAACAAATGAAATCATATAAATTGCATAAACAGCTATTACAATTCCAGATGTCGTTTTTAGTTTTTGCCAAACAGAAATAGCAAGTAAACTTGCCACAACAAGTGTGACTTGAAAGGCAACAGGGTCTATAATTATCGGTCTAAACATATACTTTAATTTAAAATTGTTTTCACTTAAAGCAAAACATGAATATTAACTTATATCTNGATATTGTATAGCAATATTTTTATAAAGGNATTTAAATGAAAAAANATTTATCANTATTTANACTATTAGTACTTTCTGCNNTATTTTCTTGTGAAAAAAATNCCAATCTCACCNTCGACAATAATGTATCAANTAGCAGAGAAGAAATNATCAAGAAACGNTGGGATGGCAGGATTGATTCAGTNAGCTATGCTATAGGNCTTGATGTAGCAATGCGCTTAGATCAGCAATTTGATAAATTCAATNACGAGCGAATAAACAAAGCGATCNAAGACTATTNCACAGACTCTCAACTTGAGCTTAATGATAAAGAAAGGGTTTCAGTTATTAAGCTTTATAATGACTTATTAGCTCCTAAATTTAGAATGGATCTTGAAAAAAAGAATATGCTGGATGGTGCTGCATTTTTTAAGGCTAATAAAAATAAGCCAGGCATCATCGAGCATAAAAGCGGTATTCAATACAGAATACTTAAAAATTCAGATGGCGAAAAACCTCAAAGTAGAGATATGGTAAGTGTTCATTACATTGGCAGATTAATAGATGGAACAAAGTTTGATAGTTCCTACGATAGAGGTACGCCTTCGAGTTTTCCCTTAAATAGAATTATGCCTGGGTGGTCTCAAGGTATTCAATTAATGTCAATTGGGTCAAAGTATGAGATTTTTGTCCCTGGTTTACTTGCCTATGCGCAAAATGAAGGACCAGGTGGTCCAGGTGCTACGTTAATTTTTGAAGTAGAATTGCTAGGTATAGCTAGCCAAAAGGATAAAGATAAAACTAATTAAAGAGGCTCACCTGTAAGGGGATCAAATTTTGATTGGTTTTTTCTCCAACCTATACCCTCTACTTTGTAAGTTGTTAAGCCAAACAAATATAGCCAAACTTGTACCTTATCAATTTTTAGAGCTGTTAGATAACTAATATTGTTGTCATTTAAAGTATTCTCAATAGCAGTATCGAATTTGTTTATGTCCCCAAGTGGAATAATCAACCACGGTATATGATGATTTCCTTTAACTATACCAATATTTTTATATTTAGCTTCAAGATCAANATCCTTAGTGCTAGCTATTGAAAGTGTGCCAATATTTGAAGAGCANGACGTAAAAAATATAGATAAAATTAATAGTTTAAACTTCACGAANCTNTCTATGTATTTTAGCTTTTTCTGAATTATTTTTTGTTATTTCCCTANNAATATGCACTTNCTTTAGGTTTTGATGATNACTTTTTTAAATTTGGCTAATAATTTNTTNNTTAANAAANNNAAGGGTTNCANTTAATCCAATACTTCAGGAACGTAATTAAAATTGGATTTATCGGGTCTTTCTGGAGAATTAGAAACTGCTCGCTGGGGTAAGACTANNTCTTCATGTTCAACTTCTGAAAAGTCAATTAAGCTTAATAAATGCGTTAAGCAGTTTATTCTTGCCTTCTTTTTGTTATCCGACTCTACGAGATACCATGGAGAAGTTTCAGTGTCTGTATGCTCAAGCATATTATCTTTAGCTTCAGAATAATCATCCCACCTATTTACAGATTCCAGATCCATTGGGCTTAATTTCCAGCCNTTTGTTGGGTCATCTATTCTTCCCTGAAATCTCTTTATTTGTTCTTCAGCGCTTACAGAGAACCAGTATTTTATTAGCTGAATACCAGAACTAATAAGCATACGTTCAAATTCAGGACAAGTTTGTAAAAAGTTTATATATTCCTTATCAGTACAAAAACCCATGACTTTTTCAACCCCAGATCTATTATACCAGCTCCTATCTAAAATCACTATCTCACCTGCAGATGGCAAATGGGCTACATATCGTTGAAAATACCATTGCGTTTTTTCTTTTTCTGTTGGAGCCGAAAGTGCTACTACTCTACAATGGCGAGGATTAAGATTTTCAGTTAAACGTTTTATCGTTCCACCTTTACCAGCTGCATCCCTACCTTCAAAAATAACTACAANCTTCTTTCCTTCTTGAATTACCCATTCTTGCATAGAAACCAATTGCTTTTGCAGNTTAGATAGCTTTTTTTCGTATGANCTATTGAATTCTTTTTTATCAGACATTGAAATTACCTTTTATACATTTCATAATAATTTAAAAATTTGTCGGAGCGACAGGATTTGAACCTGCGACCCCGTGCACCCCATGCACGTGCGCTACCGGGCTGCGCCACGCTCCGAAAAATTAATTTTGCAAATCATCAAGTATAGATTTAAGATCGCTTCTAATTTTTACCAGAGTTTTTTTATCTATACCAGTAGTTAAAACTTTTTTTTCAGTTTTTACAGCAACCTTAATATCTTTCACAGGTTGCATTAACATTTTGCGCGCACCTACAATTGTAAATTTCTCTTTATATAACAAATTCTTTATTTGAAGAATGGTGTCGATGTCTTTTTGACGGTATGTGCGATTGCCAGCTTTGTTTTTATTTGGATTAAGCTGTTTAAATTCAGTTTCCCAATANCTAAGGACATATTGCTTGAGATCGGTAATCTTGCTTACCTCTCCAATTGAGTAATATAGTTTTTTTATAGAGCTAGTATTGCTGTTCATGATAATTTGAATTCAACCAATACTTTATATTAATCAACAAATATGCTAATATCAAATATTATAGTTAAAATTATGATCCTAAAGGTTGACGCAAAAAGTCGTCAATTCTGTCTAATGCGTCATTAAGTATTTTTTGAGAAGGAAGGAAAACTAGTCTAAAATGGCCTTTACCGTATTGTTCTGAGAAACCAGAGCCATGTACAGTTAAAACGTGTTTATCGTTAAGGAGCTTTAGAACAAACGCCTTGTCATTATTTTTCCAATATTCATGTGTAATTTTAACAAACATATAAAAAGCACCCCTAGGCTCTTGAACGGATATACCTTCTATATCATTAATTTTATTTACACACAGTGCATTATTTTCTTTAATCTGAAATAAATAATTTTCCATCCAATCACTATCACCCTTAAGACCTGCTATATATCCATATTGTGCTGGAGTTGAAGCACACAACCTAGATCGCAGCAACCTCTCTANAGCATCTTTAATTATAGATAATTTTCTAGATGGATCATGGATTGCCATATAACCAATCCTCCAACCAGGCGCATAATAAACTTTTGAAACTCCATTTAACGTTATTACTGGAACGCTTGTTGATCTTGATGCTGTACTAATGTGATCGTTATTAAAATTTAATCTATCATATATCTCATCTGAAACTATTGTACAATTCTTCCATCTAGATGCTAAATCAATTATTTTATCTAATTCATTCTCCTTAACAACGTTTCCCGTAGGATTATTTGGATTTATTAAAACAAGAAGCTTTACTCTTTCATTCATTTTTGACTCTAAATCGTCAAAATCGATCGCCCATTGATTATCAGGATCAAGTCTGTATTCAACGGTTTTACCGCCAAATAATTGCGGATAAGCCATGTAAGGTGGGTAGTGTGGTCCCGGCGCTAATACTTCATCTCCTTTGTTTAAAAAAGCAGCAAAAAGTATTTGCAATGCCTCTGTTACACCGTGACATATATATACATCACTAGGGTCACAATTCCATCCACCATTAAGCTTATTTTTTTCATCTATAGCTATAGCTTCCCGAAGGTCATTGATACCGTACGCTGGGGAATAGCCGTTTTTTTGATCAACTAAGGCTTTTTTGTATGCCTCAATCATGTGTATTGGGGTAGGTAAACCTGGATAAGCTAAGGGGTCACCTATATTTAGTTTTAAAATGTCTATCCCCTGAGACTCTAACTTGGAAGCTGGGACAACTACGTCTCTTATAGCGTACTCTATTTGAGATGCACGAGACGTAGCTGGTATTTTATAAGTCATAATCGGCTAACGTCTTTTAAATGGCTTACCTCTGCCGCGATTACCTTTATTATTATTTCGACCGCTGTTTCTATCGCGTGGTGGTCTTTCTACATAACCTTCTGGCTTATCGAGTAAGGCTTTTCTGCTGAAGTCGAGTCGTCCCTGATCATCAACTTTTATAAGTTTTACGCGAAGTTTATCACCAGTCTTAACTACATCTTCTACTTTATCAACTCTATTCCACTCAAGCTCAGATATATGAATTAATCCTTCACGTCCAGGAGCAAACTCTACAAATGCACCAAAAGTCATTAATCTGGTAATTGTACCATCAAATTCCATACCAGCTTCGGGTTCAAGTGTAATTCCTTTTATAATTTCAAGAGCCTCCTCGCATCGTTTCAAGTCAAGACTTGCAACTGTAACAATACCATCATCATCAACATTAACATCACACTCTGTATCAGCGATAATTTTTTTGATAGTCTTTCCACCAGGCCCAATCAANCCACCAATTTTTTCTTGTGCAATTTGAAGAGACAATATCTTTGGGGAATACGCAGACATTTCCATTGGCTCAGGAACTGCCTCATACATAACATCTAATATATGATTTCTTCCAGTGCGAGCCTGCTCGAGCGCTTCTTCCATTAATTCAAATGATATACCGTCTATTTTTAAATCAAGCTGAATAGCAGATATTCCATCTTTAGTTCCAGCAACTTTAAAGTCCATATCTCCTAAATGATCCTCTGCGCCGAGAATATCACTTAAAACAGCATAACGATCTCCATCTTTAATAAGACCCATTGCTATTCCAGCTACGTGACCTTTTGAGGGTGCTCCAGCATTCATTAGTGCCAATGAGCCACCACAAACAGATGCCATTGAAGAAGAACCGTTAGACTCAGTTATTTCCGATACAATTCTGATTGTATAGGGAAAATCCTCATATTCAGGCAATATTTGCTTAATTGCTCTCTCTGCTAAATTTCCATGCCCAACTTCTCTTCTGCTGGTAAATCCTATACGACCCACCTCTCCAACGCAATAAGGAGGGAAATTATAATGAAGCATAAATTTTTTCTTATAATCATCATCCATGCTATCAATAATTTGCTCATCTCTAGGTGTGCCCATAGTTAACACTACTATTGCTTGTGTTTCACCGCGCGTAAATAGTGCAGAACCGTGAGTTCTAGCAAAAACACCAGTATCTATTGATATAGGTCGAATATCAGTTGTTGATCTTCCGTCTGACCTTACCTTGTCTGATAGAATTTGTTCACGAAAAGCCGTTTTAAGCTTATCATCAACATATCCCTTGATTTCTTTTTCAGAATCAGGATGGCTTTCAGCAAAAGATTCTTGAACTTCATTTCTTAAATCCGAAATAGCAAGATCCCTTTCGCCTTTATTTACAATTTTGATAGCCTTATCAACTTTATCTGAGACAAGTTTTAATATACTATCTTTTAATTCGGTGTTTTCATTATCTTCAGGTACAGGTCTTTTATTTATTTCTAATTGACCGGCAAGNTCTTTCTGAAGATCGATCAATTCTTTAATTGGCCCATGAGCAAACTTCATTGCATCAATAAACTCNTTTTCAGAAATTAATTCTGCTTCACCTTCAACCATAACTATTGTTTTTTCATTTCCTGAAACAACAATTTCCATATCCGATTCTTCCATTTGTTCTCGAGTTGGATTAACCACAAAATCGCCTTCAACTCGTCCAACTCTAACTGTAGCTATTGGACCATTAAATGGAATATCTGAAATGGTGAGAGCAGCTGAAGCTCCAATNCCTGCTAGCACATCCGCCATATTTTTACCATCACTTGACATAGCTGTAATAATAACTTGTGTCTCATATTTAAATGACTTCGGAAATAGGGGTCTAATTGGCCTATCAGTTAATCGACTAGTTAATATTTCGTTTTCTGAGGGTCTTGCCTCACGTTTAAAAAATCCACCAGGTATTTTACCACCTGCATAATGGCGTTCTCTGTATTCTACTTGCAATGGAAAGAAGTCAATATCTTCACGCATTTCTTTTGCTGCATTAACAGCTACTAANACTGATGTTTCACCATGTGTTACTATAACAGAACCAGCTGATTGTCGTGCAACATGCCCTGTCTCAATTGAGAGCGTACTCCCATTGAGATTCATTTCTACTTTTTTCATTTATAACCTTCTTGAGTGTTTAATTACGACGTATAGATAATTCTTGAGTCACATTTAAATAGGACTCTGGATTAATGCGTCTAAGATATTTTAACAATTTTTTTCGCTGCGAAACAAGCATTACAAGTCCTCTCCTAGAGTGGTTGTCTTTTTTATTTTTTTTAGCGTGCTCTGTGAGCAATCGTATTCTTTCTGTCAAAAGNGCTACTTGCACTTCCGATGATCCGGTGTCTTTTTCGTCTTTACCGAATTTTTTTACAATGTCTTGTGTTTGTTTTGTTGTAATTGACATTATTTCTCCTAATTATATTTCTGTATCAATCTCATACAGATTTCTTTATCTTTTTCTAATTGTTTAATTAATTCTTTAGGGCTTGAGAACTTTTTTTCATCTCTTACCCTCTCTAAAAACTCTACAGTAATTGTTTTACCATAGATATCATTTACCATACCTTTAAAAAAGTGAACCTCCATAACAAAATCAATCTCATTAAAGGTTGGCCTTACNCCTAAATTACACATACCGTATAGATTAATGCTATTAATCCTTCCNCGAATGAAATATACCCCATTTGCAGGAATTAATTGATTTTTTTCTATGGGTACAAAGTTTGCAGTAGGATAGCCAAGCTCTTTTCCTCTTCCAGATCCTACAACAACTTCTGCTTCAAATCCAAAAACCCAGCCAAGTTCAAAAGATGCGCGTCTTACAAAGCCCTTTTGGATCGTTTGTCTGATGTGGGTGCTAGATATTATCATATCCTGATCCTTAATTGGCTCTACTATTTCAACTTTATATTTTTTTTCTTTAGCTAAATTTTTTAAAAATTCTGGNGAACCTTCTCTGTTNNAACCAAAATGGTGATCATATCCGACTATTATTTCTGAAGCATTTAAATGTTTCAGAATAATAGAATTTAAAAAATCATAGGCTGTTAGTTTTGAAAAAACTTCATCAAAAGGGATAACTAAAACTGCATCTAGATTAAANGATTTTAGAAAATTTAATTTTCTTTCGATATGCATTAACATTGGAATTTTATTTTCTGGTTGTAAAACATGCCTTGGATGAGGATCAAATGTTATCAAAATTGACTTAGTATTGTTCAATTGAGCATTATAAATAACTTTTTTAATAATATCCTGGTGTCCTCTGTGGCAACCGTCAAAAGTACCAATTGTGACAATTGAATCGTCATATGATGGAATGGATCCTATTTCTCTGAATACTTCCATTGTTTTTCAAAACTTCCAATACTTAATGAATTTGAAACTTCGTGCGAACCTATGCTAGTTCTGATGAGCTTAATAAGGTGACCATGTGTACCAATCTTTTTTGCGATATCACTACCAAGCACNCGTATATATGTACCTTTTGAACATGTAACGGAAAAATTTANTAAATCTGAAGAAAAATCTATCAATTCTATTTCATAGATTTTACTTATTATTTCTTTTCGCTCTANTTTAATGTTTTGCCTAGCAAGTTTATATAGAGGAACACCATTGATTTTTTTGGCGGAATACATTGGTGGCTTATGAATATATTCACCTAAAAATTTATTAAGTACACTTATTAAATCTTCTTCGTTAAAATTAGGTATAGGAGATTGATTTATAATTGCACCTTCTGTATCAAACGTATCAGTTTCAGTGCCAAGTTGAATAATCGCTTGATAAGNTTTTTTCTCATCAGAAACTTTTGATAGAATCTTAGTTTCTTTCCCTGTGCCTACTATAAGAACTCCTTCAGCAAATGGATCAAGAGTTCCACCATGACCAACTTTCCTTTCTTTTGTTATAGATCGAATTTTTTTTACTATATCAAAACTTGTCCAGCCTATAGGTTTATATATATTGTAAATCACTTCTTATTATTTTTATTTAGTTCGCCAAATAATTCATCAATTCTTTTGACGTGGGATATCGAGTCATCGTAATAAAATTTTAAATCCGGTGTAAATTTAATAGTCAATTCTTTACCAAGATATTTTCTAAATGCTNTTGATTTTTTATTTAATTCTATAGTAATATTTTCTATAGTTTTTTTCTTGTTAACTACGCCAAAAAAAACCTTAGCGTGCTTTAGGTCTGGAGATATAATTACTTTAGAAAAAGTGACAAATCCCAAATAGGATATATCGATATATTGATTTTGTATCTGTCCGAGTATGCTGTGTATTTCATTAGCGACCCGATCAGTTCTTTCAAAGGGTCTTTCTGGCTTCAATTAAGTTCCAGGGTTCGCTTGATAGATTTNATTTCATAACAAACCACGACATCNCCTTCTTTGAATTTTGAAAAATTATCTACACCTATTCCGCATTCAAANCCTTCTTTCATTTCCTTTGCATCGTCTTTTATATGTTTTAATGATACAATTTCACCTTCATTTATTTCCTCTTCGTCACGAATTACCCTTGCTCTTGCATTTCGTTTAATCAATCCTTCGGTTACTTTTGAACCTGCAATAAAGCCAATTTTAGGTATTTTAAATACTTCTTGAACAAGAGCTTTGCCTAATACTTCTTCTACTTTTTCAGGTTCTAGCAANCCTTCTAAGGCAAGAGTTATCTCTTCAACCGCCTGGTATATAATACTATATGTTCTAATGTCAACGCCTTCCTGTTGAGCTTGAAGTTTTGCGTTAGCAGAAGCTTGAACTTGGAAGCCAACAATAACTGCTTTAGATGCAGCGGCAAGTAATACATCTGATTCAGATATTGTACCTACAGATTTGTGAATAATNTGTACACCCACCTCATCATTAGCTATTTTACTCAATTGCTCNGATAAAGCTTCGATTGAACCATCAACATCACCTTTAANTATTATTGGGAGATTCTTTATTGCCCCTTCTTTAATNAATGCGGACATTGCATCTAATGATTGAGCGGTAATTTTCTTTAAATCAATTTCTCTTTTTAATCGCTGCCTATCAGAAACAATACGTTTTATCTCTTTTTCATTTTCAACTACAGCAAAAATATCAGCAGACTGGGGAACTTGATCAAATCCAAGTATTTGAACAGGTGTTGATGGGGTAGCTGTTTTGATACGCTGACCTCTTTCATTCATCATCGCACGAACTTTACCTGCTATATTATTACAAATAAACGGATCACCTATACTTAATGTACCCTTTTGTATTAAAACAGTAGCAATAGGACCGTGACCCTTGTCAAGCTTAGAATCCACTACAGTGCCTCTAGCTAAAGTATCAGTATTTGCCTTAAGCTCTAATAGTTCGCACTCTATAATCATTGATGATAGTAAATCCTTTACCCCTTCACCAGTTTTGGCAGATATAGGTATTGCTTGTATTTTACCACCCCAATCCTCAACCAGAACATTATTTTCTGACAATTCTCTTTTAATTCTCTCTAAATCAATATCAGGAAGATCAATTTTATTTATTGCTATTACAAGTGGAACATTAGCTGCATTAGCATGATCAATAGCTTCCTTAGTTTGAGGCATAACTCCATCATTTGCTGCTACAACTAATACAACCATGTCAGTTACTTGGGCACCCCTAGCTCTCATAGCAGTGAAAGCTTCATGACCGGGNGTATCTAAGAATGTGACCATATTGCCATCTTTTAATGCAACTTTGTATGCTCCAATGTGTTGAGTTATACCTCCAGANTCGCCGGCAACTACATTTGTTTCACGTATATGATCTAGTAACGATGTTTTTCCGTGATCAACGTGACCCATTACGGTTATAACCGGAGGTCTGTCTATGGCATTCTTTATATCTTCTTCAGAATCTTCAAAATCAAATAATTCTTCACCAATATCTTCTAATTGTTTTGCTTTAAATCCAAATTCTTCAGCTAGAATCTCTATAATATCCCAATCCAATCTTTGATTTATTGTGGCTAGAACCCCTAAGCCCATACATTTTTGAATGATAGTATTNGAAGGAACTTCAAAAATTTTAGATATTTCATCAATATTGGAGAATTCAGCAATACTTACAGGTCTCAACTCGCCCTCTAAAAGAACATCTTCTTCTATAGATTTATCTTTTTTATAAACTTTCTTTTTAGATTTTGTTTCTAGTTTAGCTTTGATTTTTTTTACAGTGGCAGTAGTAGATTTTAATTTTTTTGAATCATCTGCACTTATTTTAGGCTTATTAGCTGTTCCTTTTCCTACTTTTGATTCAATATTTGATAATTCTACTTTTCGAAATGTTTTTTTAGGTGTTTTTAATTCTTTTTTCTCTTCTAAATTTTTCTGCTTTTCAACTTTATCTTCTTTATTGGATGCTAATTCGCCTTGNTGAGCTTTTTGCAATTCTAATTGCTCTTTTTCAAATACTTCTCTTTTTACCTTATCTTCTAAAGCCTTACTATCTTCAATTTCTTTTTTCTTTTCATTTTCTTCTAATTCTCTTTGTTTCTCAAGAGATAAAAGATTCAATTTTTTATTAGCCTTTTGCTGTTCAAGAATACGCGTATCATGGATTTCGCGTCGAACCTGCTCTTTGCGATATCTTTCTACAGATTCCTTATCTTTGTGAAATTCAGATAAAACTATATTATATACATCTTCTTCGATTGGTGCCATATGACTAGCAACTTCTATACCTTTTCCTTCNAGAAAGGATAAGATTTCTGTATGTGAAATATTTAACTCTTTAGCTATTTGAAAAATTCTGCGTTTTGCCATGNTTCAATTTCTATTTATTTTATTNTAATTAGTATACAGTTATATCGGTTAATATTTAATTCTTATTCTTCTGATGCAGGTTCTTCTGTTTCTTCTTGTACTTCTTCTGTCACNTCTTCTGATGCAGGTTCTTCTGTTTCTTCTTGTACTTCTTCATCTTCAACCTGGTTTTGCTCAATAAACTTCTGGACTGTATCATATATTTCTTCCAGCTTAGAGTCATCCATTCCATTAATTTCCAATAACGAATCTTCACTAGAATTTAATAAATCTGAAACGGTGATAATTTCATTTTGATTAAGAAGCTTAATTGTTGCATTTTTTACATTATTAATAGAAACTAATTCGGTTTCTTGCTCTATCTGTTTTCTCTCGTACTCTTTTTTCCCAAATGCATCAATTTTATAATTTGTAACATTCGCAGCAAGATTAACATTTACGCCAGCTCGGCCAATAGCTAGATCTAATTCATCGTCATCAAAAATAGCTATACAATAACTCATATCATCATCAATGTATAAATCTAGCGGTTTAGCTGGAGAAAGAGCCCTACTGATTAATACTTCGGATTGATCTGAAGAATTAATTATNTCAATTTTTTCATTATTTAGCTCCCTTACAATNGCCTGAATACGNCTTCCTCTCATTCCNACACATGCACCAACGGGATCTATNCGCCTNTCNTGTGATTTAACAATAATTTTTGCCCTTTCNCCAGGATATCTNGCNATAGATGTAATTTCGATNATTCCATCTTCAATTTCNGGCACTTCCATCTCAAACATTTTATATAAGAAATGATTATCGCTCCTTGATATAACTATATCGGGTCCACGCGAAGTTATTTCAACGGATTTTATTACAGCCCTGACTGTATCACCTCTACGATATCTTTCCGAGCGTATTTGCTCTTTTTTAGGCATTCTTAGTTCAGCTTGATCAATATTCACAAAGACATTATCTCTTTGCACCTGATGAACGGTTCCTATGATAATTTCTCCCACTCTATTTGCATAATCTTCGTAAATGTACTTCTTTTCTACATCTAGAAGTTTTTGGGAGAAAAATTGCTTTGCCATATAAATCATTCTTCTTCCAAAAATCATAGGATCTATAATTTCAATATAGGAATCCCCCACCTCGAGATCTTTCGCCATGTCACTATCTACTTTAGCTATCTCATNTAAGGTGATTTCCATGACTGGATCCTCAACATCATCTACAATATCCTTTTCAACATAAATTTCAAATTCACCCTTATCNAGNTTTACAATTACACTACAATTACTGGCATCGCCTCTTTCGCGNTCAACTAGATGCAAAAATAAAGACTCAATTATTGAACCAAGCTCTGATCTTTCAACATTTTTCTCTCTTGCAATCTCTGAAAATACTTCTATTAGCTCTCGGTTTACCAAAACTCCTCCTTAAAATCTAAAAATCAATTATTACGTTTGCTTTTTGAATTTGATCGTAGGCTAATTCTACCTTCTTGCCATTTTTTAAGTTTCCGTTTATTCTGGTTTCATTGGAGNCAGAAAGAGTAACGATCAATTCCCTGTCATCTGTTGTATAAATTTTTATTTTTCGACCTATATTTTTAGAATACTGAAAAGGGTATATTAAATCTGCATCTATACCAGGAGAAGATATCTCTAGTTGGACTCCTTTCGGATAAAAATCATTGATGGTTTCTGATTTTTTTATTTTTTTTGCTAGAATTGATGTTGATTCTAAATCAATACCGCTTGAAGAATCTATAATTAATTTTATCTTTCCAGATTTTGAAAAATCATTATAATCAATGATTGCACAATCAGCAGGAATTAAACTTTCAATAGTATTTTTTACGTAATCCATAGGTCTAATTAAAAGAAAAGTGGGCCAATAGCCCACTTTCATCACGCAAATTTACAATTATATTATTAGTTCGACAATGAGATAATTACTCAATTACCTGTTCATCAATAAACCCACAACATAATCGATTTTATCATTTATATCCTGATCGTCTGAATACTCATTTTTAAGTTCAGCTATGAGCTCTTTCGATCTTTCTATTGAACCTTCCTTTATGTACATCTCAACAAGCTTTAACTTNGAAAAAGCCAATGTTTTTTTAGTGTTAGAATATTTTAGAGAACTAGATTGATATTCGATNGCTTTTTTTAAATTATTAATTTGCATATACATGCTTGCAATTGCTTCATTTGACGAAGATAGCAAAAACTGATTATTTCCACTTTTTGAATATTTTATTAATAACGGAAGCGCTAATTCATTGTCATTGTCGCTAATATATATCTGAGCTAAATGATAACCACCAANCCTTCCAGCTTCAGTTCCATCGTATTCGTCAACTAACTCTTGAAGTAAAATTTTTGCATTTTGAACATCTCCACTATCAAGATATAATGTAGATTGAGTTAGAAGAAATTCTGCTTCAAGCTTATTATTTTTAGAGCTTTGGCCTAGAAAAATAATCAATAAAAAAAATAAAGCTACGCCCCCTCCTATTTGATAAAATAATTTTAAATTTTCTTTTACAAATGACCTAACCTCAAAAACAGATTCTACAAAAGAGTCTTTTTTAATTTCGTCTCGTGTTATTTTTCTTTTTGGTTTTAGCATTCTATTCCTTAAAAGTTAAAAATTAATTAAATACTTTATTAGTACCCCCGACTGGAGTCGAACCAGTATCTAATCCTTAGGAGGGATTTATTCTATCCATTGAACTACAGGGGCTATATAGAAATTAAGAATTATACAGAAGAACCTAAAGTAAGAAATGCTAATTATTTTTCTCTTGAATTAAATCTCTGGACATGAGATTCAAAACTATGGTTTTTGGATTCATCTTTTCAAATAGAATTTGATAAACAGCATTTGATATGGGCATATCAACTTGATATTTTATTGATAATTCGTGAACAGATTTAGCAGTAATTACGCCTTCCGCAACCATATCCATAGAATCCAAAATATTTTTTAAAGACTTTCCACTTCCTAATTCTTCACCTACAAATCTATTTCTACTATGCTTACTTAAACACGTTGCTATTAAATCACCAATCCCGCTTAAACCAGAAAATGTTGATGGGGCAGCTCCCATTTTAATACCCAGTCTTGTTATTTCAGCTATGCCTCGAGTTATTAAAGCTGATTTTGTATTATCACCAAAACCTAAACCGTCACATACTCCTGTTGCTATAGCAATGATATTTTTTAAAGACCCACCAAGCTCAACACCCTTTATATCGCTATTTGTGTATACTCTTATATTTTTTGATGAAAAGATTTTTTGAACCTTTTTTGCAATAACTATTTCCCTGGAAGACGAAACTAGAGCTGTAGGTAAATTTGCAGCAACCTCTTCTGCATGACTAGGGCCGTACATAGAAACTATATTGTTAAACTCTGATCCCAATACATCAGATATAACCTCACTCATCGTTAAAAAAGTATTAGTTTCTAACCCTTTTGAAGTATTTACTAAAATATGGTTTTCAGTTAAAAATGGTTTAATTGTTGAAACAATTTCCCTTATTGATTTAGATGGCGTAGCAAGAACAATTACATTTGATTTTGACAAGACTCTTTGTAGATCAAAATCAAATTCTATGTTTTTANTGAATTCAAAATTTAAAAGATTGGGGTGNGCNCGTGANGTTTTCAATTNTATTAACTTTTGTTCATTATAATGCCACATAGAAACATTATAATTGTTCTCTGATAAAGATTTTGCAAGCGCACTACCCCAAGTTCCGCAGCCCATAACTAAAATTTTATCCATTATGTTCCGAATCAGCAGTATACATAGCCTCTATTACGCTTGACCAATTATCATTAATTTGCTTTCTGCGAATTTTAAGTGTTGGTGTTAATTCACCATCATCTATAGTAAAGTCTCTTGATAGTATTTTGAACTTCTTGATTTGTTCAGGGTTCGAGAATTCCTTATTTAGTTTTTGAACAGAATTTTCAATTTCGTTGTAAATTTCTTCATTATCTGTAAAATCTGAAAGATTAAAGGAATTCTGCTCCAGCATTTTAATTTGTTGCAATGGGTCCTTTGGTATTTTATCTAATTCAACTTTTACTTTATCTCTTAAAATTACTCCAACATCTAAAGTAAATAATGCAGAGCAAAANTTTCTTCTATCTCCAANCAAGAAACATTGTGAAANCAGAGAAATAGATTTCATGGTTTCCTCAATGACCAGCGGTGCTATATTTTTACCTGCAGAACTCACATATATTTCTTTTTTTCTNCCCGTAATATATACAAAACCATCTTCATCTACCCTTCCTACATCTCCAGTATGAAACCATCCGTTTANTATATCTTTATTAGTAGCCTCAGGGTTATTATAATATCCTTTCATGATATTATCTCCTTTTAACAGCAACTCACCATCAGCAGCAACCTTTATATCAGTATTAGGAAAAATTTTACCAACTGAACCAATCCTATTATTTTCATTCCAATAATTTAATGTAGCCCCTGCGGTTGTTTCAGTTAAACCCCAACCTTCATAAACTGGTATATCTATAGATTGAAAGAATGTCAAGATATCGGGGTTTATTGGGGCAGCGCCAGATATAGCAAACTTTAAATTTCCAAATCCTGCAGCTGTTCTTAGTTTATTCTTTANGGCATTTTTTAATACTGGTATTTTTAATCCATATTTTAATATAGCCTTTGACTCAACAGCGGACTTTAAATTNGAATATACTTTTTCATAAACACGCGGTACGGATATAAAAAGACTTGGTTGAACTTCTTTGGCTATATCTATAGTGTTTAATGCATTATCTGCTATGTACATATGCATAGCCGTTCTAATCCAGTAATGATTATCCAGTGCTTGGCCAAAAACATGAGCACCGGGTAGCCAAGAAATAAATTTTTCACCTTGATCATAAGTTAAAAATGAAAGCAAACAGTCTAATTCAAAATTAAAATTTTTATAACTTAGCTCTACACCTTTTGGGTTACCAGTCGTGCCAGATGTATAAATCAATGAGGCTGTATCATTTTCGTCGATGCCATTCAATCTTTTCAAAACCTTATCATTATTTACATCTTTTCCCTGGGAAATAAATTCATCCCAACTGATAACTTTATCGTTTTTAATAATATCTGCTCCAGGCATTAAAACAACTAATTCTACATTGGTTAAATTATCAATAATGCTATTAAATCTATGAACAGGCATTTTTTCTTTTTCGCCATTATCTCCAGGATTATTCCCGATAAAAATTATTTTTGACTCAGAATTACTTACAATCCATTCAACTTCGCTAGAGGAGCATGTGTGATAAACGCCAACAGCAACAGTATTTATAAACTGTGTAGCTGCATAACACTCCACCCACTCTTTGCTATTATAACCATAAATACTTACTTTGTCATTTTTATTTATACCGCAAGCGATTAAGGATTTTGAAATGGATTGTGANGATTTATAAAAATCTGACCATGAATGAGAAACCCAATCACCAGATGTGTTTTTAAAAGACAGTGCAGGTTTATNGGAATATTTTTTNGCATTTTCTATTAAATGTTTAGGTGTTATCATATTCTCTCCTATTTATTTTATCAGGATAAAGTAAAACTTGAAACTAGATAAATAGAATATAGTTTATTTTTTATCATTAATCAATTCTCTGTACTTGACTTGTTTTACAAAAGACTAATACTTTGTTAAGTAAACATTGCATTATAAAAGCCGGGGTGGCGGAATTGGTAGACGCGCGCGACTCAAACTCGCGTATCGAAAGGTGTGGGGGTTCGAGTCCCCCCTCCGGCACAAATTCATAGTAAATGTCCTATTTTTATAGCACTAATCTAAGTAAATAAAAAACTTGCATTTTTAACTGTTAAACTTTTACTTTAATACATCAAGGTGCTGGCTTGGTACCTTTGGTATGTGGAAGGGGTAGGCGTTCACTCGGTTCCGAGGTCTTTGTGAACACTACCCCATTTTCTTTNTATTANTTCTAAAGTATAACTTTAATTAAATTAATTATATGTCTTTATAATTAATCTTATAACAAATAAATCGAATATAAATATGTTTATTAGGTACTAATAAATTTTATTAAATAATACTGATAGCTATGATTAGATATTGAGCAATTAATCCAAATTGACATGAGTAGATACTTTATATCATGCTAATTAATGCGGTATGAAATTATTTGACAAAAAAAAAGCCGCATAAGCGGCTTTTTTTAAAAGAATTTTTACTTACTTTTTCTTATCTTTTTCAGGGTCTAATAATTCGTTGACCTGATTTTTTAATTGNGTTAATGATTGCTCTAAATCAGATAATTTTCTACTAGTAAGCCTTCTTTGGCTGTCAAAACTATCCTGAAGATCTATCACATCATTGTTAGTTCTATCGATCTTTTTATTTGTAACGCGACTATACTCATCTAAATTATATTGAACTTCTTCGATATTGTCACTTAGCTCGTTAGCTTTTTCATTAATAAGGNCGNTATTTGAAATAATATCTTCTTGGGCCTTGCGTATATGCTTACCCCTTCCTTCGAATTTTAAATCAAATTGTCTTAAGCCCTCTCTAAATTCTTTATCAATAGTATCTAGGTGCTCTGTATCTTTGATATTTAATTCAGACATGCGAGACTTCATATCATCAGCCATTATCTGAAAATAAATACCTCCAACTATCAGGACACCTAATAAACCAAATATCACTTTATCCTTAATGCTCATTTAATCCTCTATTTAATGCCTTCTAAACGTTTTTCCCATTCACTGAGCTCTTGCTTGTCACTTGGAGCTTCATCGTCTGCAGATTCGGTTTTTTCTTCTTTAGTATCTTCAATTTCACCGGATTTTATTTGTTGTAGAAGCTTTTCTTTTTCATCAGAACTCTTTTTTAAGGAATCCATTAAATCATCAACCTCTTTATTAAAATCATCGATAGTTGCTTCCAATCTAATCATCAATTCATCTAATAGAGATTGTCCATAAGATGCATTGATACCATCTAAGAGGTCATCAAGCTTATTTTGAAGATAGCCTTCTCTTTGTTCTTTTTTACTAAAATCAATACTCATAAAATTATTTCAAATTAACACTATAAACTAAAAATAAGAATGTGAAATTAATAAAGTTTTTTCTAATAAAATGAGATTTTATTTTTTCTTAATTCACTTAGAATGGGTTTATAGATTTTTTTCTGTAAGCTGAGAGGGATTCTGTCTTCAGTTTGTTGAATGATTTGTTCATATTTGCCAATATTTGACTCTGAACCTCTATTGAATATACTCCTTTTTGCTGATATATGAATTTCAATCTTGTCAGAAATTTTAACAAAAAGAATATAATCGTACTTTCTTAGAGTACGTTTAATTCTAGTAGTTTTTGTACTTAAAGCATATGTTTCTGGTGCATATATGTCTATTTCATAATCAAGTGAAAGTAATACAGCTCTTACCTCATCCAATACTTTACCTTTAGATATATTATAATCTGAATAACGAACCATTCTCGAATTNGATGTACAGCCTGCTAATAATACTATNAATANCGAGNNTAAATACCCNCTTCGATAAACTGACCTTTTAATAAATTTCAAATATTGAAGGTAATTTTTCAGGCTCAATCATAGGCTCGGATGAGTGCATATAGTCAGGGTTNTAGTAGACTAGCTTTAGAACGCTATAATTGCCTGAAAAAATCGATAAATCAGTTTGAGGCATAAGTACTGAAGAATTTAAATAAAGCTCNATTAAAGCGGGATTTGCCTTCCACGTTGATCTGTAGAATGCATTAGAAAATTTTTGATCTAAATTATTAGAATAGGCACTTGAAACGCCAGATTCTTTATGTTTGATTTTTNCTGGGGGACCATAAACTTCTGAAATATTTTTTTCATGCCTCAAAAAATCCTGNACATGNTTATCAACGCTAGCATGAATTAAATGAAAGTCAACTTCAACCTTCCAAAATCCGCTGTCCGCAAAAAAATAATGAACCATTACAGAATCAGGCCCCAATCTACCGACAAATGATTTATGTCTTGACAGGCTATCAATATCATTAATCTGAGTAAAATTTGTATAGATTCTATCATTAGAACTACTCCCCCACAAAAATCCTTTATAGCCCGCATCTAGTGTTAGTGGAATTGATGGGTCAAGTGCAGGATTTTGATCTTCAGATAGAACAATAGTTTCCGTTTGAGCAAGTGAATCAACCGAAACGCTATCAGTAGACTCGGCTTGTGTTGATATATCAGCTGATTCTTCTTGTGACCAGCTTAATTGTATAAATAAAATTATTAGTAAAAGTCTTTTCATTGTTAAATGCTCGGTTAATTCATAAAATAAAATACAATTTCAATTTTCACCGAGTCAAGCTCTATTGGATAACATTTCCAATTCGGTTAAATCTTGGAAATCCTGTTTTTAGGTTTATAGAAAACCAGGAGAACAAAGCCTCTCCCAATATAAAGTCTCGAGGAATAAATCCCCAATATCTAGAATCTAAGCTATCATCTCTATTGTCACCCATTGCCCAATAGTAATCTTTTTTTACTTCGTAAGACTGCATATCCGATATCTGCACTCCATTAATAAGTAAATTATCTGGATTTGGTCGATTATTAATTTGCCATGGCAATAAAAAATTCCCCCTGGGGAAATAATCGCTAGAGATGTTAGAAAATATTTTACTAGGATTGGGGCGCTTAAAGAACCAAAACATGCTTTTTCTTCTAAATAANTCATTAGGGTCATCCATAGTNAACGGATATTTCTTCCCATCACTCATTAAAACAACATCGTTTCCATCTAAAAGCATTATATGTATTAATAATTGCAAATTATCGCTTTCAATCGCAATCTTATCACCTTTTTTTGGTATTCTTATTTTTTGAAATTGATCCTTGTTGCCTAGCTTACCAAGAAATATATCGTTTTGAATAAATGTTTCTGAAAGCATATTTGGCAATACAAATTTGCCGTTAGCAGGCAAATCATAAGATTCATTATTTATATAAATGACCTTATCCTTAATTTCAAGCATATCACCAGGCCCCGCTACGCACCTTTTAACGTATTTCTGTCTAGGATCCCTTGGAAATTTAAAAATAATAACATCTCCTCTTTTAGGCTCCTTAAATGAGGGGAATTTTAATGAGGGTAAGTTAAAAGAAAAATCCATAATACCTACCCTATCAGGGGTTCTCATTCCATATACAAATCTATTGCCAACCAAAAAGTCTCCAGTCATAATTGTATTTTCCATACTTCCAGTAGGAACTATGTACATTTCAAAAATCGTAACTTTGATTGTTAAAATAATTATAATTAATAAAAAGAGCGATTTAAGCTCAATAAATGATTTTTTAATTCTGCTATTCATGCTATATAAATTAATAAATAAGATTCTTTTTGCTGAGCCAATTTTTGATTTCTTTGTTTAGTTTTTTTAGTTCTTTTTTTTGATCATTTAAAAGTTTCTTATAGTTTTGATTTCTCATCATTGAATTGGTTGGTAAATTATTTTTTACAGGTTTAAAAGATTTCCTGTGTATTGGAGTAGCTTTATGTTTTATTAACGCATTTATATGAACGTTTGTGCCATACCCCTTATGTTTAGAAAATTCGAACTGAGGAAAAACAGAATCAACAAGAATCATAAATTTATCTCGAACGACTTTAGCGATAATTGAAGCTGCNCTTATTTCTTGGATTTTTTCATCACCTTTAATTATTCCCTGAGAAATAAATTTTTTTGTTGGGATCCTATAACCATCCACAAGTGTTTTATCGGGGATATTTTTAAGTCTACTGTATGCTTTTTCCATAGAAACATATGTTGCTTGTAAAATATTGATACTATCAATTTCCCTACTAGAAGCTATACCAACACCAACATCAGAAATAGTAATAATTTCATCAAAAAGTGCCTTTCTTTTTATTGGTGATATTTTTTTTGAATCTCCCAAACCTTCAATCTTATGACCATCAGGAAGTATTACAGCAGCACTTACTACAGGACCCGCTAATGGTCCTCTACCTGCCTCATCTATGCCGCATATAATACTATTATTCATACTAATTAATTATTTAATCAATTTCTTTAATTGATTTTTAGTTATACAATTTATAATCTTCTTATGTTATTTAATACAAATCTAAAGGATTTTCATGATAAGTAAACAAACTGGCGCTATTGCTTTTTTCGGTATAGTTATTATTCTACTATCAGTTTTTGGAGTAAGTTTTTTTGAGGCTATTTGGTCTTTTCCAAGATTTAGTCTTGTTCCATTAATGGTTGTTGCGTTGCTTGGTACTGGAATTTTTACCACAATTAATCTTGGATTCCCTCAAATAAAATATTTAAAGCACGGTATTAAAGTAACCAGAGGTGATTTTGACAATCCAAATGAAGCAGGCGACTTAAATCATTTTCAAGCCTTAACTACTGCTCTTTCAGCAACTGTAGGTATAGGCAATATAGCTGGTGTTGCTACTGCAATATTTTACGGTGGTCCTGGCGCATTATTTTGGATGTGGATAACTGCTTTTTTTGGGTCTGCATTAAAATTTGCTGAATGTACTCTTGCCGTTGAATATAGGGATTTTGATAAAAGTGGAATGACTGCAGGTGGACCAATGTATACGATTGAGAAGGGCCTTGGCAAGCAGTGGAGATGGTTAGCAATAATATTTGCTGGTTTTGCGGTAATTTGCTCATTTGCTACTGGAAATGCAATTCAATCATTTACATTATCTGATCAACTCTATTCAGAGGTTTCTCAGGTAGTTGGAACTGAGCATTTTTTAACTATTAAACACCAGATAACCGATTGGTACAGCGTTTCAGTTCAGCAAGTTATTAATGGTCTATTTATTACAATTGTTGCAGCACTAGTAATACTAGGCGGTATTAAGCGCATTGGAAGTGTAACCTCGTACTTAGCCCCTTTTATGGCAGCAATTTATGTTCTTGCTGCAGTTTTAATACTTTTAGCGCATATAACGAAAGTTCCAGCTAGTTTTGGAATGATACTTTCTATGGCTTTTAACCCTCCTGCTGCTATAGGAGGTGTTGCGGGTGGCACACTTATAGTATTCATGAACACTTTGCTTTGGGGTGTTAAAAGAGGCTTGTATTCTAATGAGGCTGGACAAGGTAGCGCTCCAATTGCACATTCTACCGCAAAAACAGATTATCCTGTTCGGGAAGGAGTTGTAGCGCTTTTGGAACCATTTATTGATACTATAATTATTTGTACACTAACCGGTCTTACAATTATTTCAACAGGAGCTTGGCATCATACAGAATTTTATGTATCCAGAATAGATCCAAATTTTGCTGGAGAAATTCTTAATGGAAGCTTATTAACGTCGCTTGCATTCAAAGAAGGTCTTTCATGGATTATGCCTTTTGGTGACAAAATAATCACATTAGGAGTTTTGTTGTTTGCAATATCTACTGTGATTAGCTGGTCTTTTTATGGTGATAGAGCTACAGAGTATTTATTTGGTGAAAAAGCAATTCCAGTATACAGAGGCTTTTACATTACTTTTGTTTTTGTAGGTGCTATTGCTACATTAGAAGCTATGTGGGCATTTGGAGATGCAGCCCTCGGTTTTATGACGTTTCCTAATCTTATTTCGATAGTTCTTTTATCGGGTACGCTAAAAAAGATGACCAAGGAATATTTTGAAATTGAACATAAAACCTACAATGAGTGATTAAAAGAAGGTAAAAGTGATTATATCTGATTCCAGTCAGCATATACCTCATTTATCTGCCCCCAAGTAAAACCTTTTCTAATTAAATAATCGCTAAGCTTTTTCTTTTGCTTATTTTCAAGTAGTTTGCCTTTTACTGCCTTCTTTTTTTCTAAATGCTTAGTAATAAGAGAATAGATATCATTATGTTTATATACTTCATCAATAACTTCATCAATTAATATCGTTTTAATATTGTATTTAAAAAGCTCAGCTCTAAGGAGACTTGGCCCAATCATTTTTAATCTAACTTTTTCTTGCGAGAATGTTCTTGCAAATTCTAAGTCATTCAAATAGTTTTGTTTTTTTAAATACGATACGGTTGTATCAATTTCATCTTTCAAAAAGGATTTATCTTTCAACCTTTTTCTCATTTCACCTTCGCTTCGCATACGATAAGAGAGTAACCTGTACGCTGAATCTCTTGCTTCTTGAAGGCGCATTTTTTCATCATATTTTTTAATATCATGTGATGAAATTAAATCGCCGATTTTTATTGGGTGCAAAATAAAAACATTCTCAGGAACCCTAAGAATGTTTTTATTTTCTAATGTTATAATAATGCGGTCACTGTATTTAGTCGACCTTTTAATTTTTACAACTTTAAGATTTCTTCTTTTCACTCGATTTATCGTCATCTACGCCAATGAAAGCTTTTACTTTTTTTACAATTTCTTTTCTTTCCTTTTTATTGTCAATCAAGAATTGTTTAGCATTTTCACGACCTTGACCAATCTTATTGTCTCCATAAGAAAACCACGAGCCCATTTTTTGAACGACCTCAGCTTTAATTGCTAAATCCAATATATCCCCTTCGTAGGAAATACCCTTACCATACATTATATCAAACTCAGTTTGTTTAAAAGGTGCTGCAACTTTATTTTTGACGACTTTTACTCGGGTTCTATTACCTACTGCATCTTGGCCATCTTTAATGGTTGTAACGCGACGAATTTCCATCCGAACTGAAGTATAAAATTTTAGCGCTCTACCGCCTGGTGTAGTTTCAGGGTTCCCATATACGACACCAATTTTTTCCCTAATTTGATTTATAAAAATTACAGCTGTTCCTGATTTTTTTACGGTTCCGGTTAATTTACGTAGCGCTTGGGACATTAGTCTAGCTTGCAATCCCATATGAGAATCACCCATCTCCCCTTCTAGCTCAGCTCGCGGTACTAAGGCTGCAGCAGAATCAATTACAATTACATCAAGTGCACCGCTTCTGACAAGAGTTTCAGTAATTTCTAATGCTTGCTCACCGCTATCTGGTTGAGTTACTCTTAATTCTTTTAAATTAACACCAAGTTTTTCAGCCCAATATATATCTAATGCATGTTCAGCATCTATAAACGCTGCATATCCGCCTGATTTTTGCGCTTCTGCAATAATGTGAAGAGCCAATGTTGTTTTGCCGGATGATTCGGGTCCGTAGATTTCAACAACTCTACCCCTAGGTACTCCACCTACACCCAGTGCGACGTCTAGTGATAAACATCCAGTTGAAATACTTTTATTAAATAATAGCGGTTGATTTGTATCCAGAGTCGTAACAGATCCTTGGCCGAACTGCTTTATAATTTGAGACTCTGCCATTTCTAATGATTTTAATTTCTTATCTGATGAATCTGACATAATATTTTTACCTAATTTATATTTTGACTTCGGTTGATATGATATAAACTACCAAATATTGAAATAATTGGGAAGACATGACTTAACTATTTATCTAATTTTTCAAGATTTTTTCGTATAATATTTAAAGCAACTTGTGCGCTTATCATTTTATTTGAAACTCGATCATGCTTAAAGTTGAATTTATAAGCTTTGGATAGGCTGTTGTATGCAAATCCAATATATACCAATCCAACAGGTTTTTTAGCTGTTCCTCCTCCAGGACCGGCTATTCCTGTAGTAGAAATACCTATATTAGTTGCGAATTTTTTCTGAACTCCAATCGCCATAGCAATAGCTGTTTCTTCGCTAACAGCTCCATGTTCTTTTAGCGTTTTTTCATCAACATGCAAAAGTTTAATTTTTTGATCGTTGCTATAAGCTACAATGCTTCCTTTATAAGAGGATGATACACCTGAAATATTTGTCAATCTATCTCCTATGTGGCCACCCGTGCATGATTCTGCTGTAGATATAGTTATTTTTTTCTCAATTAACATTTTTGAAACCACTTCTTCAAGAGGCTCGTTGTTTTGAGAATAAATATAATATTCTATACAAGCAAAGATCTCTTTTAATGCAGAATCAAAAGAAGTTTTATTATGACCTGAAATTCTTAGATCTACTCCTAAAAAACTGGGTAAAAATGCTATATTAACATCTACAAATTTACCAATCGCTTCTTCTAACATATTAAATAATTTCGATTCAGAAATTCCAGTAGTGCGTAAAATTTTATAATTTATAGATATTTTAGAAGACTCCTGTATCAATGGAAACACTGATTCATTCATCATAGACTTCATTTCTTTTGGTATGCCAGGCATTGCAATTATTCTAACATTTTTATGATTATAACTTATTCCTCTAGCTGTGCCTATTTTATTAGGAATTATTTCTCCCTTTTTGGGAATAAACGCTTGAGATTTATTCAAATTAGAAACATCTAAACCTTTACTTGTAAATATCTTATTTAATTTATCCCAATAGGAAGAATCGAATATTGGATCATCGTTAAAATATTCATAGAGAGAATTAGCCGTAATATCGTCATGAGTCGGACCAAGGCCACCAGTTATAAGGATCATTTCAATTGGGGTTTTTAAAAAATAATTGATCGCTGAAGCAATATCGGCTTCATTATCTAAGATGCTTTTTTTTGATATTACCTCACCTCCAAAAAGAATTACATTTTTGGCTATCCAATGCGCATTTGTATCTACGCGTGATCCATTTAGCAATTCAGAGCCAATTGTTATAATTCCAATTTTCATATAGCTATAGTTCGTAATACATATATCGTGATACTAGATAAAAAACCGGCTACAACGTCATCAGACATTACGCCCAAAGCGCCAGGCAGTCTCTCAAAATATTTTACAGGACCTAATTTGGTTATATCAAATAAACGAAATAGCAAAAAGCCTAATATCGCAAAACTTAAATTAACCGGGATGAATGATAGTGCAATCCACTGACCTACCCATTCATCAATAACTATATATGAGGGGTCTTGATCATTTGATTTTTTTAAAGATATATCAGAAAAATAAGTACCAACTGCAAAAAGCGCTATTGATAAAATTGGCACTAAGTAACTATTGGCACTGTCAAAAAAATATAGCCAACTGAGAGTTGCAAAAAAACTTGCCCATGTTCCAGGGGCAAAAGGTAGTTTGCCTATATAAAATGTTGTAACAATAAGATCAGTTAGTATTTTCATTCCCCAGGATATTTCTAATTAAATCATAATTATTTTGCAAGTATCTAAAACCGGTGTAAAGAGTAAAGAGGCAAACTGCAAAAGTTGCATTATAAATAATATTATTATTTATAATAAACGTAATAGCAACAGAGGAATTATCTACATTGATTCCATTAAAGCTTAAAAATATTAATATAGATATTATGAGGGCTAACTGAACTGCTGTCTTAGATTTAGCAATACGACTAGTTTTTAATGCATAACCATTGCGTTTCATAATTATACGTAATATCGTAATAAATATATCCCGAAATAATATTAACACAACCATCCACATATCAATTAACCCTAATATATAGAAAGAAATAAAAGCAGATGAAACCAAGATTTTATCAGCAAGAGGGTCAAGAAAATTTCCAATTTCAGATTCAACATCATATTTACGCGCATAATAACCATCATACGCATCTGTAACTGAAGCTAATACAAAAATCAAAAGAGCGTAGAAATTTGAAAATAAAAAATTGGTAAAAAGTAAATAAACGAAAACTGGCGTAAGCAGTATTCTAAAAACAGTGAGCATATTAGGGACCGTCATTGTATTTCTGACCTATCTTCAATTGCACGCATTATTGTCGCTTCATCAACAAATTCTAAATCTCCACCTATTGGGAGCCCTCTAGCTAATCTCGTTACTTTTACTGATTTTTCTTCTAGTAAATTAGCCAGATATAAACAAGTTGCTTCACCTTCTATGGTGGCATTTGTAGCTATTAACACTTCATTGCTAGAGCTGATTCTGCTTAATAATGATCCTATATTTAACACATCTGGCCCAATACCGTCTAAAGGTGACAATACGCCACCAAGAACGTGATACACACCTCTGAATGCACTGGTTTTTTCAAACGTATATATGTCAGCAGGATTTTCAACTACACAAATTATATTTATATCCCTTTTAGAGTCTAAGCAGATTGAGCAATACGTATCTTCACTGATACCAAAACATTTTTCACAAAAGCGTATTTTTGATTTAAGATCTAAAACAGCTTGAGATAGGTCGTTAGCAAGATTAGTAGAAGAGTTAAGGACATAAAAAGCCATTCTTTGGGCAGTTTTTTTTCCAATACCTGGGAACCTAGAAAATTCATCAATAAGGTTATTTAAAGATTCTGGAAATGAATTCAATTTACATTCCGGGTATATTCATATCACCAAGCATACCGCCAGTAACTGCGCTCATTTTTTCTTGAGTTGTCTTTTGGGCATCTGATACAGCCTCATTAACAGCAACTTTAATAAATAGCTTCTGATTGGATAAATCAAGCTCAGAAAAGCTATTATCAAGGTCAATATTTGTTAGTTCTAATTTACCATTAACGGTAGCCACAACAATACTGTCTTTTGAATGGCCCTTAAAAACCATTCTATCAATTTCTTTTTGAACTTTTTTTAGTTGTTTTTTTGCTTGCTGTGCCTGTTTTAGCATACCAAGCATATTGGGTTTATTAAACATTTTTTACCTTAAAATTTCTCCATCAAACTCTTCAATAATTTTTTCTACAACCTTATCAGCATTGGTTGAATCATGAGTAGTCTTTGGTGGTTGATTAGAGGTTGGAGCACTGATCAATTCTTCGCTATTCCAATTAAAAAATAATTTTATAGATTGATTTAAATATTCACCTATTATATTTTCAATAAACTCTTTATTGTGATTTAAATTTTCAACACTAAACTCAGGAAGTCCAGATATAGTAATTGTTATTTTGTTTTGATCGATGCTTGTTGGTTTTGCATTGTCCAATGTTGAACCAATTGAAGGTCTCTGGGAGTTTATTTTTGCAACAAAATCATTCCAAATTACACCAACATCTTCAAGCTTAATTTTTGGTTCATTATCCGAAATAGGCTTTGGAGCTTCAATACCTTGAACGTCTTTTTTATCAGAAGATAAAGACGGTTTATTATTTGATTCTTTATCAATAGGCTCTTTTATATCCTTAGATAATCCTTTATCATTAGATAGAGATTCAGGAGTATTATTTCTTGTAGAATTTTCAGGAGTCTGACTATCTACTTTCTTCGGTTTTTGTGTTGTTTCTGAATTACGATCTTCCATTGAATTATTTTTAGTTATGGGATTATCCATCTCCATCAATTTAAGTGTTAATAGCTCAAAAGAGATAAGTGGTTGTCGAGAATTTTTTATAACATAGCGAAGCTTAGCTAATTCATTAACGATTCTTAAAATATCGTTTATATTCCATCGCTTTGATGTTTCAATATATTGGTTCTTGTGATTTTCGTTCAAGTTAATAAGCGAATCACCTTTGGGTGTTAATGCTAGAATAAAATTTCTGAAGTGTAAATCAAGACCCTCAAAAAGATCGTCTAGTTGAAATGATGACGAGCGAATTTCATTTAATACATCATAAATCTGAGGATAGTCTTTTCCATTAAGTGCATTAGAGTAGCTAAAAAATATTTCAAGAGGTATAACACCAATTATTTCAGATACTTCTTTGTATTTAATAGATCCATCTGAATACGCAATAACCTGATCTAAAATACTTAAAGCATCGCGCATACTACCATCCGCCTTACTACTTATAGCATATAAAGACTCACCGTCNATGTCAATATTTTCATTTTTGGTAATTTTCAGAAGATGNTCTGANATAATTTTTTCATTGATACGATTAAAATCAAACCGNTGACACCTNGAGATAATTGTGGATGGAACCTTGTGAATATCAGTTGTTGCTAGGATAAATTTTCCATGGGATGGAGGTTCTTCTAGTGTTCTAAGGAGGGCATTAAAAGCTTGATTTGTGAGCATATGAACTTCATCAATAATAAAAATTTTATATTCGGCATTCATTGGAGCATACTTAATCTGTTCACGAAGATTTCGGATTTCTTCAATTCCACGATTTGATGCACCATCAATTTCTAAGACATCAATATTTCTGCCATCGGTTATTTCTTTACAAGTCTCACATGAATTGCAAGGGGTTGCATTTTCAACATCAAGACAATTCAGTGCTTTAGCTATTACTCTGGCTGTTGTCGTCTTACCAACACCTCTTGGCCCTGTTAAGATGTACGCTTGTGATACACGGTCTCTTTTAAATGCATTGGTGAGTGTTGTGGTAACATGATTTTGACCAGCTAAGTCAGCAAAAGATTGAGGNCGATATTTTAGTGAAAGTACCTTATAAGACATAAAGATTTAAAATAGTATACAAAAACTTAGACGTTTTTATGACCGATTAGCAAGATAAGAAAGGATATTTATTAAGAAAGAAAGATACTTATAAAGTATATTATTTTTTCTTTTTTCTTTTTAAAAACGAAAATTTTGATTTTTTTTGTTCATCTTTGGGTTCTTCATTTTTTACATTTATATCGTTATCAGAATCCGATGAAACGTTCAACTGTGATTCATCTTCATTGATAGCATTTTTAATTGGATCATCTCCACGAAGAGTAGCAAGCTTATAGTGTTGGTTTTGGGTACGGCTTTTAATATTTACTAAGATGTCATCAACTTCTTCATTAAAATGAGAAACTGTTCTTTCCATTCTTGCAATCAGCTCTTCTAATAGGGGTTGGCCATATGCATCATTTAACCTTTCGCCGATTAAATGAAGTTTTTCGTCTAAATATTCTTTTTTAAACTTTTTTTCTTCTTTATTCATAAATAAACCTTATATCATCTACGATTTATTTTCTTTAAATCACTCGANGAAAGNCCAAACTTTGTTTTTTTTGTCATCAAAATCATTGATGTATCATAAAGCTCTGCACCTGCAAGCAATCCCATGGCAGCTCCAAAAAATCTGTAATGCCATCTGTAGGACCAAATTGGGTTAGTTTGAATATTCCATAATTCCATTACTACTAAACCCATAATTGCCGCTCCAGAATATATAAATTTTTGCCANTCTGGCCTATCAATAATATTATTGCGATAAGTTATTCTTTCCATGGAGGTTATTCTGATCATTTTAACGCTCATTGGGGTTTGTATGAAGAGNCGATCTTTATTNAAGCTTAATAATGTACCCTTAACTTTTGTTCCATTAATATGATTAACCTCAACATANTGCCCAGTGGGAATATTTTTTAAAATNTCTTTTGTTCTTAGGTAGGTTAAATTTTTTCGATACGATTCACGAATATCACTAGTTATGGGAGGCATTGTATCTAATCTCATTTGCAGTTCAACAAAAGATTTAAGTGTAAATATTTTTTTACTAATTTTTATACGCGTGAATTCAACGTACGATATTCTTGATTCAATGGTATCATTATTTGATTGAAAAAATTGTGCGCTTTCAAAATTAGGAATATCATCAAAAACCCTATAATACCTATTCTCTTCAGCGTCAAGTGTAAAACCGATATGCTTAGTAAGCCCTATAACCTCTGATTGTTGTGATAAAACAAAGCATGGTAATAGAAAAATAGTATATATGAACCTAGTCAAGAAGTGTAAAGACCTCATCAATTTCAGGAAATCTACCTTCCTTCTTTTTCGAAAAAATAAGATGATCATTCCTAGTAATTTCAAATACACCTCCGTCAGAGGGAATTAATGATAATTGTGTAATAGAATTACCGTATTTATCTAGCAAACTTGACGCCAAACTGGCGGCCCTTGGAAGATAATTTCACTTATTACAATAGGTTATTGCAATATCCATTATATTTCCTTAAATCCATGTATAAATCCAATAAATACCAAAAATTACCATAAATAAAGCTAGAGTAATTAATAAAAAAGATGCTTTTTTGAAACCANTGCCTCTAGAATCGTATCTATAAACAGTTTTAGATAAATTATCTTCCATTAAAAATCAAAAGCGGTTTCAATCATTGTTTGCTTAACGGGCTCAATTGCAGCGCCTGGAATTCCGCTATCTCGATAGAATTGTCTGAAATCCCATATAACGCTTACCCCTTGGCTAACTTCATAGCCAACTTTGTAACCAAAAACCGTATTAATNGATGGATTTCCAAAGTCAAATGGATTTTTATCATTATTTCTTTGATAATATGCTTGAGCAACGCTGAGCTTAGGAATGTTCTCTGCATTTAAATTTAAAAGTGCGTTAAAACTATTGAATTCAGTTGTATCTGCTTTCATATTTGCATAAGAAGCATTAAATGTGAGAAGATTAAATAAATTAGCTGAAGCAGAACCGTACATNCCTTTNGTATCTTTATTCGATAAAGGATCTGCAAAAACTTGCTGATCNTTGGTCCTNACNAAAATACCGCTTTCAGTNGTTTGTACAGTAACTCTTGAGAGATCATANCTACCATCAAAAAACTGTGGGATGAAATATCCATTTTTAATTCTATATTCAAAACTAATATTTAAAAACCCAAAAAGTGCGGCTCTTAACCCGGGCAATGTAATTCCTGATCCAGTCATTTTATTGCGATTGAAGTAGGTTGTATCTCCAGTAGATTGACTAAAAGAAAGGGTGTTGAACTCTGAATAAACTTCTAAACTTAGAGCCCTACTTTTTAATAAGGGGTAGCCGATATCAAATCCAAAACCTTGGGCCACCGCTTCNCTATTAGTGCTTTTAAATGGCTCAGGTTTAAGGCTTATATCTGATTGTTCAGAGTCTAAAGTATTATTTCCATCAGCATCTATGTCCCATCCACCATCTGGAGCTTTACTACCGCCATTCAGATCCGCAATTCCATCTCCATCTGTATCATTCCAGAGAGTTTTATCGTTAGGGAAATCATCAAATAANTCAGGATAATCATCTCCATCTGAATCTTTCAAACCTGAAAATTGATTCATATCCCGAACAAAATTCATGCCTAGAGTAATTGGTAAAGCATCTGAAACTTTATATGTTCCCCTTAACCCTAGAAGTGTTCCTCCTCTTGAAAAATCTTTCATATTGGATAGGAAAACCTCAGTTCCAAAACTGCCAAAATTAAGACCGGTATTAATGCCTACTTTTCGAACTGAAGGGAACTCCATCATATTTGAATACCCGCTAATTAAGCCACCATANCCAAGGGTAACATTATCTAATGAGCCCCATAGAAGCCAAAAAGGATCAGACTTCTGGCCCCATCTCAAATATAGAATTTTATCTATGAAATCTGATGCTTCATCCCATTCATCTTTTCGTATATTTCCTTCGTTATCTATATACATAACCAAATCAAAGCCAATACCTAGTTTACCAAATGATAGTTCAGGCCTAAGTGCGATTTGATTGTAAATAGTATCATTTATAGTTGCTGAACCAACCGCTAATCCCATGTTGAATGGTTTTTTTGGAGGAGCTTGAGCCTTCTCAGCGGATGTACTATTATTATTTATTTTATCAGACTGCTGCATTGGTTGATCTGAGGTAGGTTGATTTTGGTTTTGCTGGGGTCGTTGTTGTTGTCTTTGCTGCTGCTGTGGATTCTGACGTTGCTGCGGACGGTTCTGTGGATTATTTTGTGTATCGTTTTGATTGTTGTTTTGAGTTTCGTTTTGCTCAGGAGATGATTCCCCATCAGGGTCCTCAGGAAAATCACCGGGCTCAGCTGGCGCGGGAATAAGTTGACCTAAAGCATTCGATACTGCTTTTTGACCTGGACCAACATTTACTGTTACACCGCTAATAGAATTTAAGACTTCAAAATTCCCACTTTTTCCAACAAATTTATCAACACCGGAAACTGCATCATGGAACGATGAGAACTCGGTACCTTTTACCGAAGCTACAGAAACGGGCGTTTCTACACGGTAGGTTTTTTTACGATTATCTTTGTTAACATTGTGAAGAGTAGTGCCTTGATCTATAATTAGACTTCGAGTATTGGATGTTTCTACAAATTGAAAATCTGTATTCTCTCTAATTTTTACTACGGATTTATCATCTAAAAATATAACAACAGCAAAACTAGCTTCACCAACTCGAATAGCATCTCCATTGGAGACCGCTTGACCTGGTTTGGCTTGCACCGAGTAAGATGGTGAACCCATCGGCTTTATTAAAACAGTTCCATTGGACTTCATCACCCTACCAATCGTTTCAGCTAAGATAATATTTGAAAAAATAATTAAAATAAATAAGATGCTTTTTTTCATAATGGTATGATATTCCATATTTTTATAAGTTAANCTATTAATAAATATAAGAAACTAATGTGCGTTGATGCACAAATTGATTTGATATGGCCATATATCTATTTCCAGTATTTTCGCTTACTGGTTCGACCAATTCCNGGGTTCAAACTATTTGTTGGGTCTAATTCTTTATAAAAATTAGATAAATCAGTTTTAGCAAAATATTCGTGACCTACATTATGTTCAGCGGGATATTCTGCGCCCCTATCATCATAGGTTTTTAATAGTTTCTTTTTCAATTCCTTAACGTCAACCCCTTTTTTTGCAACATAGTTTTGATGCAATACATGACAAAATAAATGTCCGTAATAAAGCTTGATTTCTAATAAATCATCAATTTCAGGTGGCAATTTCTCAAACCAATCTTTTTCATTTCTTGGAAAGGCAATATCCATAGACATCATTTCTCCAGATTTTTTACTATTCATTGCATGATATCTAGCTACCGCGCCAGCTGCGACAAAACGGTGTAAAATAGCTTTTTTGGATTCCTTGTTTGTGCACTCAAAAAAATCACCTTCATGTTTTTTGAAGAATTTATTAAAATATTGCTGCGCCTCATCTATCCCATCATCAGAAAATTCTATAATCCAGTGATGTTCGTATTTNTTGCGATATTGCTCCATTCGTTTTGGTAGGTGATTTGGCCAAAAATAGCTCATAGCTTGCATTAAGCTATCAGATAGTTTGTTTGGAAGAAAATATACTTTTGAAGCTATTAGGTCGACTTTCCTTTTAAACTCAAATAGCTTTGGGATAAAGCTTGGACCCATTTTATCAATCGCAATAAAAGTATCTTTACTATACTTTTTTGCTGCATCATAGCAGTCTCTATGTAAATACTCGCCAGAAATAGGTAAATTTTTAAATTTAGATAATATATCTTTACGAATTTTACCTAAAAGAAAAGAATCATTGGTTCCTAGATAAAACACCTTGTTACGTTTTGGTATTGGGTATGTATCTAAACGAACAGCAAAGACTGCTATTTTACCGGCACATCCTGACGCGCCATAAAGTCTTCTTTTATCAGCATTGAATCGAGCTGGTGTATTTGCTTCTACATCTCTAATACGTTTTTGATACTCATTATCAGATGCAAGTTTATCTGGATAATATATCTGACTATTTAAAAAATTTCCCCTTTGAAGATTATTTAAAATTTCATCTGGCTTCAACCCTAGCTCAATTCCAATTTCATTAACCAATGTTAATTCTCCATTACTTGCAATTTTAGCGTAAACTGACATCTCGGTGTAAGCTGGACCTCTTTTTACTAATGCACCGCCAGAATTATTGCATATTCCCCCAACTATAGAAGCACCAATGCACGATGACCCTATAACAGAATGCGGTTCTCTTTCATATGGTGCTAATTTATTTTCAAGATTGTATAATGTACTTCCTGACAGACCAACTATTTGCTTTCCTTCATTAATTATATGAATGTCGTTTATTCTCATAGTATTAACAATTATTATTGGACGATCATAATCATTACCATAGGGTGTAGACCCACCAGTCAAACCTGTATTCGCAGCCTGCATTATAACTATTACATCAGACTTCACGCATATATGCAATATTTTCCAAATATCTAATAGAGTGGCAGGTTTTACTACTGCCAGTGCATCTCCCTCTCCATATCTCCAGCCTTTGCTATAGGTTTGTTTTTTCCAATCAGCTGTTAATAGATGCTTTTCACCAACAATTGACTTTAAATCATTTAATATTTTATTTGTATTTATAATGCTCATTGCCTATGCTAAAAATCAATGTCTATGTTGCTCAAAATGGTAAAAAATTAGATTTAATGTTATCTGTTAAAACTATACTTTTTTGTGATTTATAATCAAAAGTGACTAACGTAAATACACCAACTACAACTGGATTTGATAGTTTGAGGTCAAATATAGCAGAACACAAATCAAAACTTTTATTTCCAAGCCTAGTAATTCTACATCCAATATTAAATTCTCTGGGATGTGAAGATTGTTCAAGATAATCTATTTTCATAGAAGCTAGTATAACACCTTTATCAACACCTCTTTTAAGTGAGTCGAAACCTAATTCATTCAAAAAATCTACACGTGTAGTTTCGAAATATGTTAAATAAGTAGCGTGGTTTATATGTCCGATTGCGTCCATATCACGCCATCTGGTATTAACTTTTTTTACAAATTCAAAGTCATTTTGCATTAGGTTTTGATATTTCATATTATTGCCTTTGTTGCAATTGAGCCCATGGTGTTGTTAAAGGATGAACTTCTGTAGGGGAAATTGTAAGATCACTACTAATATTTTTACGATATAATTTACCTGAGTCAGATTCGTATTTAAATAATATCTCATCATCACCATTCCATCTTGCATAGCGTGCACCTTCTTGAAATAATTCTAGGTTTGAATTATTTTTATTATATTTATACAGATTATAGGTTGTTGTAAATTTTTTTTCCCAAAAAATAGCGTTTTCACCATTAGGAGACCATCTAACATTTCTAAAATAAAGACTGTTTTCAGGTACTACAGATTCACCGCCATTTATTGATAACAATTCCCCTCTTTTGTCATTAGGGTAATCTAATTCGTACATACCCTTATTTTTAAAAAGATAAATTATTTTATCTTCAGTAGGTGACATTCTTGGCATAATAAATTTTTCTTCACCCGTAGCATCTGATATCTGTTGAACATTTTTCCCATCTCTATCCATTGTATAAATATTTATAGTTCCAATATTATTATTTGTTAAATGCTTTCTTTGGGAATAGAGGATTTTGGTATCGTTTAATATAAACTGCGGATCAGAATACCATTCATTATTTGTATTTTTTGTTATTCTAACAGTTGTTTCATCTTCATTTAAATATGCTATATAAATGTCGTTATCTGAGCCAACAAATAAGGCCAAAGATTCGTCACTATTGAAAGATATATCTTTGGGTTTTATACCATAAATAGTCTTAATGGTTTTTCCATCTTGACTAATGACTTTACCTACATTGTCAAATGTAAATGAAAATATTTTTTTGCCATTCTGTATCCATATGGGATACAAAGCTTTTATATTTGTTAATTTTTGAGCGAAAGGCATAGTTGGGCCAATATTCATAATTGTTATATCATCGCCATTATCAGTAATTGTATCAAGTTTAACGATTTTTTGGTACGATGAGGTTGGTAGAATATTGCTATAAGTTGAATTTCCCCAGACATCATTGGTGTGTAGTCTATAATGATGCTCACTGTCAATATTAATTGATCGTTTAAAGTTAGTTATATTTTTATTAATAATATCTGATAGATAAATAGTTGAGGTATCCAAAAAAGATACTTGTTCAATTACATAGCCCGATAGATCACTTTCAGTTGATAGGTCCCAAGAGAAATGAAAGCTCTGATCAATAAATAATATTGAGTCAAGCTGGGATGCAATTGGCGGTGGGTCTTTAGGCAAAAAAAACGGATTACCTATGGTTTTTTGACCGGTAGTATCCTCAATTTCAATCCAATACCAATTGTCATTTAAAACTGTGAAATCAGGCGTGTCAATTGTAGTTGTATTTTTATCTAAAAATGAGGCAAATATTGATTTGGTTTCATTTTCAGACCTAGCATGAAAAATTGTATACTTAAAGAAATCTAATTCAATAGACTGCTGCCAACTAATAGATAGTTTTTTTACGGGCTCATGGTTGTAGTCAACTTTTATAATTGAAACAGATCCAGGTGGTCCTGGAGCAATAGGATCTATATTAACGATTTTTTTTAACGAAATATTTGTGTCAGCATAAGCATAAACTCGATATTGATATTCAACTGGATTAGAAACCAGTGTTTTCAAATTAATAGTGTCAATCCATTCTGCAATTTCATCGTTGAATAAAGAGTCTTGAAAAATCCATTTGTCTTGTCCTTTTTTACGATCAATGATGAAACCATCAAATTCCCTACCCTTTCTTGTCCAAGCTACTTTAATGCTATTTTCAGTGATTTGCATTGCCTCAAGACTATCTGGAGACCATAGAGATCTATTGCTTCTAGGGTCATATGGATTATCCCATTCCCTTGTTTTATCTTCACAAGCAAATAAAATAATAACAAGTATCAATAGTGGTATTTTTAATTTTTTAACCATCTCTCCATTTCCAAAAATTTCGCATGATAATAAACTATGGGGAAAATTGTAAGAGATGAAAAAACATCTAAAACTGGTTTCTGGTTATCAAGATTATCTATAGTTCGGTGACGTTTATCTGCATTATCACTATTTGCGGTATATTGATTATAGAGATATGAAGATCTGATAGTTATAAATGATCTATAGGTAAGTCCACCGCCAAGTATTTGTAAGTAGATGTTTCTTCTTTTTAAATAAAAACTTTTTTTGTCTACGATCTCTTTGATCGGATAATAAACCGGAGAAGATTTTGTTGTTCTGCGGTGTTTAATAGTAAAAGAATTATTTTTTATAACATACGTATCAGAAACTAATCTATAATTTCCCGCTGGAAGATTATCTATTCTGTCATTGCCTTCATCAATCAACAAAACACTATTATCGATACTGCTATTAATAGATATATCATCTGGAACAGGCTCTTTAAATACTACATTACCAATTTTAGGGACTTTTAATTTTAATTGAATAAAAATTATGTCTGAATCATCATCTTGTAATCGCTCTACCCTAAAAGGCTTATAGTCCTCTTTAAAAACTACAATAGGGCGACTTTCCACAACTACTCTATCAACAGCAAGTGGAGTGGTACCATTTAATGTATCATTACCAACTCGAACCATTGCTCCCGTAGGATTTGTTTTAAAATAAACTAAATTCTGACGTTTATGTATTTCAAGTGGAATACGTTTTGACATAACTAAATCTGACAAGTTGTGCATTCCTCTTGTATACAAGCCCTCAATAGAAAGATCATAGTCGTAGCTTACTGCGTTTATAACGCGCCCAGTAGATGATTCTATCAATCTAGCTTCAATTAAAAAAACATCACCAATTTTAGAAACATGTGCTGATACTAGCCATTCTTGATCTAACAACATAGAGGCTATTACCGCACATTCTAATGAGGAGCATGATGTCGTATTGCCGTAATCAATCAGAACGTCAGACATATCGTCGTAATTAAGCACTCTAAGTGTATCCATTTGAAGCAATTCTGTACGAAATACAGCACTTAAATTTTTTAATTCATCTTTATGGATATTTTCACCAGAGAAATCTAAAACTGCAATAGTATGATCATCTGCAAGAAGAGATGAAAAGAGAAAAAGGGATAGAATAATATTTCGCATAATAAAAATTAAAATAACCCTATAAATGACAGTTTTGCAACTATCTCAGTAGCTATAATATATAATTAAGCTTTTGGCTCATCAGAGCAGTCGCCGCAATCACATGTACCATCACCAATTGGCGGTGCTTCACGTTTTGAAAGTCGTTCCATATTAAAAAGAGGCTCTCCGGAGTTGCAATTAATGATATTATCCTTAACCTCAAGGGGTGTTGTTGTTCTTCCGTCAGGAGAAAATAATGTCACCTTCCCCATCTTTCTAGAAACATCAGCAAAAGCTTTTTTATTTCCATTTGGATACCACCAATAGGCCAATCCATCTCTAACTCCTTGAGTAAAATTAACCTCTTCTTTTTTTTGACCATTCTCATACCACCATGTCAACTTACCATTAAGTTGACCTTTTTTATAATTTCCTTCGGCATGTTTTTTTCCATTTTCATACCATTGAGTGGTCATAGCAATACGTTTACCTCCATCAAAAAAGGACCGCTCTTTGCGTTTACCGTTATCATAATACCAGTTGAATTCCCCTTTTCTGTTGCCATTTATGAATTGTCCGTCCGAATAGATTTCACCGTTAGAATGCCAACGAGTCACTCTTCCCTCCGACACATTTTTAAACATTTGAACAAAAATATCAGGAGGTGAATTAAAATTATACAATTTTTGTCCCTCAGCCATTTGCTGCACTAAAAATATACCTGTTCTTATCGTTGTATCTGTTTCAGAGTATAGCATAGGAATTCCTTGCCATATTTTATCGCTATCTTTGTATTCAGCAGAAGTTATGTTGCCATCTTCAAATAGAAGGTTGTAGTACCTAACTGTTGAACCTTGAATATAATATTTCCATATGCCACTTTTTATACCACCAACATATTCACCTTTCATCCTCAGAGAACCATCATAAAAATTAAGAAACGCCTTACCGTTAAAAGGCTCACTGGTTATTCTGTCATAAGCAATACCATCTTTTGAATCTAAGTCATTGATTGAAATATCCTTTGAGCACGAAGCAAAAACCATTAAAAGGGCAGGAAGTAGTATTTTTTTCATTTTTTATCTTTTTTATTAATTGCTATTTATGCGGAGGGGGTGGGATTCGAACCCACGTTAGGATATTTCACCTAAAACACCTTAGCAGGGTGCCGCCTTAAGCCGCTCGGCCACCCCTCCAATTTTTCTACATTATTGTATTATCAATTTAACAGAATTTAAAAGCTTGCGCTATAATATTAAAAATCTAAAATATATCATATTGTAGACAGTTTTTTAGCTATAGCTTCAATTAATGTTTTAATACCAAAATTGGTAACCGATGATATATCCGTTAAATATTCTGGGATACTAGTCCAGCTAGAATTATTTATATCACAGTCAAGGTCGCTTTTAGTTCTAACTAGCATCACAGGTTTTAATAGTAGCGATTTATTGAAAGAACTCAACTCATTTTTAAGTGTTTCAAATGTTTCCATAGGGTTGGGATCTGAACTTTCTATCATAAATAATAATAATCTATTTCTTTCAATATGTTTTAAAAATTTATGCCCCAAGCCTTTCCCTGAGCTTGCGCCCTCAATAAGACCTGGAATATCCGCCATTATGAATGACTTAAATTCTTCATACTTAATAATACCTAAATGAGGGTTAAGCGTTGTAAAGGGATAGTCTGCTATTTTAGGTCTCGCCTTAGATAAAACAGAAAGGAGTGTCGATTTTCCAGCATTTGGAAGTCCAACAAGACCTACATCGGCTAAAACTTTTAGCTCTAATTCAAATACACCTCTTTGCCCATCTATTCCTTTTTGAGCAAACCGAGGAGATTGGCGGGTTGGCGATTTGTAATTAATATTTCCTCTTCCGCCTATACCGCCACTACAAATAATTTCATTTTGATCTTCGTCAGTAAAATCCGCTACAACTTCTTTTGTTTTATTATTTTTAATTATAGTTCCGACTGGAACTCTTATAATGATATCATCGCCATCTTTGCCTGTCTTGGAATTAGATGATCCTTGTTGTCCATTCTTAGCTTTGTATATCCTATTATATCTTACATCTTGAAGCGTATGGATGTTTTTGTCGGCAATAACACAAACACTTCCACCCTTTCCTCCGTTACCGCCATCAGGTCCACCCTTAGGTATATACTTCTCCCTTCTAAAAGAAATACAACCCGATCCACCATTACCCGCTTGAAGTTCAATTACTGTGTAATCAATAAACATTAGTTGAAATTAATACTAGCTATGTTCTACTGATAACTGCCATGCTACATATTATCAATTATAGCTTTGCCAAATCCAGAACATGAAACTTTTTCAGCACCCTCCATTAGTCGATGAAAATCATAAGTTACAGTTTTATCGTTAATGGATTTTTCTATACCCTTAAGTATTAAATCAGCTGCATCTTGCCAACCCATATATTCCAACATCATTACCCCAGATAAAATTACAGATGAGGGGTTAACCATATCTTTTCCTGCGTACTTAGGAGCGGTACCATGCGTAGCTTCAAAAATCGCATGTCCTGTAGCATAATTAATATTTGCGCCTGGAGCTATACCAATACCACCTACAATAGCAGCGAGTGCATCTGAAATATAGTCACCATTTAAATTTAATGTACAAATAACATCGTACTCTGAAGGTCTGAGAAGTATTTGCTGTAAAAAAGCATCAGCAATTACATCTTTAATGATAATTTTTTTACCATTATTGTCTAGTAACTGCCAAGGGCCACCTTGATAGTCTGATGAATTAAATTCTTTTTTGGCAAGCTCGTAACCCCATTCTTTAAATTTACCTTCGGTAAATTTCATAATATTGCCTTTATGAACAAAAGTAACCGACTCCCTTTTATGTTCAATGGCATATTGTAATGCAGCGCGTACGATTCTTTCTGTACCCTCAACAGATACTGGCTTTACTCCTAAAGAAACAGTATTTGGAAATCTTATATTTGTAACATTCATTTCATTAATTAGGAAATTTTTAACTTTTTCTACACCCTCTGTTCCATTTTCCCATTCTATACCTGCGTAAATATCTTCTGTGTTTTCTCTGAATATAACCATATCCACCAAAGACGGATCTTTAACTGGAGAAGGAACACCTTTAAACCAGGTTACGGGCCTAACGCACGCGTAAAGGTCTAAAACCTGCCTGAGAGTAACATTTAAAGAACGCATACCGCCACCAACAGGGGTAGTTAGTGGTCCTTTTATTGCTATCAAGTGCTGTTTTATAGCTGATAATGAATCTTCAGGAAGCCAAGAATTTTTCTCTTTGAAGGCTTTTTCTCCAGCATATATTTCTTTCCAAAATATTTTTCTTTGACCACCGTAAGCATTTTTTACAGCTGAGTCAAAGACCATTTGCGAAGCATTCCAAATATCAGGACCAATACCGTCTCCTTCAATGAATGGTATAGTGGGATTATTTGGTACAACTAATTTATTATTATCAAAAACTATTCTATTGCCATTTTCCATAACGTTTATTTTTTACTCTTCTTTTTACTAGGTTTCTTTTTTGAATTCTTTTTATCGGATTCACCTGAATTTTCTGAATTATTTTTTGCGTAATCTGTTAAATAAAAACCACTTCCCTTAAAAATTAATCCTGTTCCTCCACTAACAAGCCTACGAAGTTTAGCATTGCACACTGAACAGTTTTTAATTGGAGCATCAGACATCGACTGAAAAAACTCATAGGTTTTATCGCATTTATTGCAAAAATAATCGTAAGTAGGCATTTTATGTTGTGAAATCTATAACGAAAAGGTGACTTATAACAGTCTGTAAAGCAGAGTCAGTTAAATTTTGACTTTAAAGCAGAGAGAACATTAGCAGGCACATATTTTGCAATATCCCCGTTTAGCTTAGAGACATTTTTTACCATAGAAGAGTTTATGTGGACATATTTATCAGATGTAACCATTAGCAATGTCGAAACATCAGGGTTTAAATGATTGTTCATTGTTGCCATTTGAAATTCAAATTCAAAATCAGACACATGCCTTAAACCTCTAATTAAACCGCAAGCTTTATGGGTTTTTGCAAAATCAGCAATTAAGCCATCAGTTGATAGGGCTTTTATGTTTTTAAGATGTGAGGTGGCTCCAATTGCTAGATCCATCCTCTCTTCGACTGTAAAGAGTGGATTTTTATCAATATTTACAGCTATAGCTATTATGACTTCATCAAAAATACGAGAAGCTCTTTCTATGATATCAATATGTCCCATGTGCATTGGGTCAAAAGTTCCTGGATAAATAACTATTTTATGATTCATTTTTCCAAAAGTTTAATTGTGTATCACCATATTCATTAACTCTATACGGTGATTTAGAAAATTCTTGAGGTGCTGACTCAAGAATAAACATACCATTAAAGTTAAGCATTTCTAGCACTGGATCGATTAATGATTCTAATTTTGTAGAATTATAAGGAGGGTCAGCAAATATTATATCATATTTTAGGCTTTTATTTAAAAATGCATAAGCATCTATTTTTTTTATAGTACAGATATCTCCTGTAAGCCCTAAAAGCGAATGATTGATCTTTAATAAGGCATTGGCACGAATGCTTTTTTCTACAAAAGTAACATGCCTTGCCCCTCTACTCATTGCTTCAAAACCAATAATTCCAGTACCAGAAAATAAATCAAGAAAACTTTTATCCTCAATATCTCTTAAAATATCAAATAAACTTTTTCTTACGATTGCAGTTGTTGGGCGATAGGGTGCATTTTTAACGGTTTTAATCCTTCTACCTTTTAAATTACCTGCATGAATCTGCATTATTTAACCTATATGCAAATTTAAGAATCACTGTAATTTAAAAACGTAATATATAGCCTTGAAGTATTTGAGTTAGATGTGCTTGAAGAGCTTATAACAGATTTCTCCAAAACAAGATTTGAACCATTAGAAAGCATATAGCCTAGAATATCTTTATAAGAGTTCATATTTGCTGTAGAAATAATAATTGGTGTATGCTCAATAGCATTACGGGAAAAAGAATCAAGCTTCTTAATATCTAGATCAATAAATTTATCTAAGTAGTCACGAAGTTCTTCCATTGTTGTATAATTGTCAGGTTTTAAAAATTCATTAAGATAAGGATGGTATTGAACTAGATAACCAAACTCATACAAGTCTTTTCCTTCAACCTGACGAAGTGAGTAATTTAAAATACTACCCAGAGTATCCACTGGAAATAAGGTGTTTTTTGGACCAGTAAGAACTATATCCATTTTCCCATTACTTGCATTAAGTTTGAGAATTTTTTCATTATCAAATAGAGAGGTCATAGTAAAAACGCTAAAAACTAAACTTTGAGATCTTACAAAAGAAACTTGATTAAAATAATTATTTTCAGAGCGGGGATTGGTTGGATATTTTTCATCAGTTACGATATCTGGAGTTGGTGGGTACAAAAAAAGTCGAACTTCAGATTCTACTTTTTCGTAAATAAATGGTAGTTGTTCTCTAAAGATAACTGCAGATAAAGCACCAAAGAAAAACATATAAGCAAAAAATTGCTGAAAACTTGACTTTCTCTTTTTAGAAAGCTTTTTTCTCTTTTTGATTTCTACTGCATCCTGCTTAACAGCTTTAATAGGTTCTTTAATCTCTTCGTATTCTTGTATACCTGGAATATCAAAAAAGTTCAAAGAACTACCTATGGGGTCGCCAGTTATTAATACTGAGGAAACGGATTGGGAAAAAATAGTAAATTCCTTAGGTATTTTAACGTCATTTTTTTTGATATTTTTAAATGGTTCTATCTGACGAATTCTTTTTCCTTCAAAATGCGATTTTCTCCTATAAGAAAGCTTACCAGGAATAATAGTTTGACCCTTAAAAATATCCTTTTCATTAATGGATCCATCCGAAGAAGATAATTTCCAAGAATTTTTCGAAAATTTAGCTAGTCCTTTAACAAAAAAATTTTTAGAGTAGTGAAAATATTCATACCCGCTCTTATCATTAATAAATAAGGTTACCCCTCTACTAGGATTTAATCCAAAAAATGCACTGGATTCAGTTCCCATCCAAAACGGACTACCGCCCATCTCTTGAATAGATATTTTAATTGTTTCAGTTAAAATTGAAGAAATTTTAAGAGAAAAAGTAGACTTATTTTCACCTGAAAAAGATCTTCCAAAAAACTCTTGACTAGCAGCACTATCCTGGATGGACCTTTGGCCGAGTGACCATTTAGAAAGCTCCCATCCGTCTGCTTCAGACATTTCTTCATCTGGATAAACAACTGATGATGCACAAAAAGCATCAGGAATAGTTACATATACTTGCTCTCCTTCGAAAGAAAATTTCTTTTTCTGCAATTGTAGTGCGGTGTTAATTTCATTTACAAGTTCTTTATCGTTTAAATTATCAGATATTTTTTTTGATTTATAGGGAGCATATAAAACCTCTAAAAGAGATGGCTTGCCATCCTCATGTCTCCATTTAACGCATTGTATATGCTTATTTGATACTAAGAGATGAATCACAGATGCGCTTTACCTATCCCAGCTTTTTGAGCCATCATCAATAAAACCATGATTACCGGCCTTAAAAGCAAATAAAACATATCTTCTGCGCACTATAGGTTCTTCAATCGGGCTTTCAACGCGAACAATATTACCTTCATCTTTCAATGATATAAGAAAAGGTTTTTCAGATACTGGGCAAAAATACATTGCGGAGTCAGGCATATAAGTATCATAATAATTTACAACCTCAACTCTTTCAGTAGGAACTTCCTCAACAAGCTCTACAAAATTAGAATCAGCAACAAATTTACTTAAAAGTTTTTTCTGTACATACGATGTGTCATTTCGAGATAAATCTTCAGAATACATAACAATAGTTGATATTGTATCTGAAATTGTGTCGCGACGCATCATAGGAAAACCAAAGGTTGTATCAAATTCAATATCATAACCCTTAGGAACATTAACATTAAATGTTTTACTATTTAAAGTTATGGACTGATTGCCAATATATGTAGAGTCACCAGATAATGAATCTCTTACTGAATTCACAACCTGAACTGCCCACAGACCATCAGAAGAAAATTCACCCATTACAGATTTATAAAAACTTTGCACATCGAACATATTTTCCATATAAAATTGGCTTTTATCTTCGAAAGATTCTTCTTCATCCCAAATCGCTCTTGGAACATAAATGCAAATTATTAAAAATATAAAAGCTATAACTATACCTAGCTCAAGAAAGTCAGAAAAGTTTTTTCTTTTCTCATTGGACAAGTTGTTTAATTTGTTATTCATAGTCGATTCTGTTTAGTGGTGTAATGATTAAATTTATATTTTCATTTTAAAAAGACAATAAGCCAATTTATGCTCGCAAACATACGTTAATCTAGTGAATTTTGAAATCAATCAAGCTCAATGCGTCTGAATGAAGGATTTAAATTTTTGTTAGTATTTTTTAAATCATCAAGTATTTTTTTCTGCTTAGACGAAAGTTTTTGAGGCGTATCCACATGAACTCTCATTAATTGATCCCCTCTTGAGGATCCGCGCATTCTAGGAAACCCTTTACCTCGCATTCGTAATAATTGAGATGATTGAATTCCAGCGGGAATTTTGAGCTTTGCTTTTCCATCAAGAGTGGGCACTTCCACGGTTAAGCCTAAAGCTGCTTCATAAAATTGAATAACCACTTCTGCGATTACATCCTCTCCATTGCGTGTAAATACTGGATGCTCTTCTTCCTCGAAAAAAATTATTAAATCTCCCGACTGATAACCTTTGGGTCCTTTATTCCCCTGCTGATTCAACGTCATATAGTTTCCATGCGATACGCCTGAAGGGACTTTGATTTTAATTTCAACATCTTTACGATTTAAACCGCTCCCGCCACAGCTATTGCATGGATTTTTTATAATTTGACCTGAACCTGTGCAAACTGGGCACTCTCTAACAGAAACAGACTGACCAAAGAAAGATTGAGATACCTGTCTAACTTGACCTGCCCCATTGCATTGTTCACATGATGTTGGCATTGTGCCTTGCTTGGCCCCGCTTCCAGTACATGCGCCACAATGTTCTAAACGTTTAATTTTTAATGTTTTATTTACTCCACTGTAAATATCTACATAAGATAATTTCAGATTTACTTTTAAATCGCGAGCCTTTTTAACGCGAGAGTTTCTACCTCCGCCAAATATTCCACCAAACGGATCAAAGCTATCGCCAAAAATATCTCCAAAATTATTTATAATATCTTCCATTGACATTCCGCCCTGAAAACCGCTTTGACCAGCACCCCCTATGCCTGCATGCCCAAATTGATCGTACTGCTGGCGCTTTTGATCATCAGATAGGATCGAGTAAGCTTCAGCTGCTTCTTTGAATTTTTTTTCAGCTTCTGAATCATTAGGGTTTTTATCAGGGTGATACTTCATTGCAATTTTACGATATGATTTTTTAATAGTGTCAGAATCTGCACCCTTCTGTACACCTAGTATTTCATAATAGTCTCTCATGAAGGAGTTTGGTTTACAACAACCTTAGCATGTCTTATGACGCGATCTTTGTAAAGATAACCTTTTTCAAAGACCTCAAGTATCTCATTTTCATTTTTTCCATCTTCTTTTCTTATCATTAGGGCGTCATGAAGCTCAGGATCAAGAACATCACCAACATTAGTAAAAGGCTTAACATCAAGTTTTTGGAATTCTTTCTCGATTTTATTCATAATTAAGACTATTCCATCTGTTAATTTGTTAGAATCTTCGTTGTTATTATTTGATGATGCATCCTTAAGTCTCTCTAAATCATCAAAAACCGATAGAAAGCTTTTAACTACCGCTTCTCCTTCGTAATTAAGAAGACTTATAATTTCCCTATCTTTTCTTTTTCTAAAATTATCGAACTCTGCCTTAAGTCTTAGGTGTTTTTCACTGGTTTCGTTAAGAGAAATCTCTAATTCTGAAATAGTATTTTTAAGTTTTTCCGTTGGAGACAACTTCTTTGATTTTTTTTGAGTTAATTTGGGTGTCTTTTTAGATGGCATCTTGAACAACCTTTTTAAAAGTATTTAGAATATTTTTCACATTAATATAGTTAAGTCTTTTGGGGCCAATCACTCCTATCCTCCCAGATATCGCATTGGTTTGAAATTTTGAAGTCAAAATCGCACAATCCTTAAAGATCTTATCCTTATTTTCTTTGCCAATAAGATCGTAATCGCTGCTAGTGTCGAAATTATTATTTAAATACATATTTAAATACTTTTTATCCAAGGCTGGCAATATTTGCTGTAAATTGTTTATATTTTGAAATTCTGGCTGATCAAGTAAAACATTAACTGGTGATGTATAAATTAATTTATTATTTGCAATAGAAAAATATGAAAAGCGTTCATTTATTAAAACTTGCACAAGCTCGTGATTAAATATAAGGCTATCATTCAAACGATCAGTTATTGTATCTTGAATTTCCTTTAAAGAAAGACCTGTTAGTTTATCTTTAAGCAGTTTTGTAATGGCATGCATATGTTTGAATGCAATTTTTAAATCAAGGTCTAACACTATTGATTTAACTAGTCCATTGTCCATAGCTAGCACAAGCATAACGCGGCTATTATTTAATTCTACCAATTCAATATCTCTAAGTACACTATTGTGGTAATCTGTTATTGTTACAACTCCAAACATATTACTTAATTTTGAAATCATAGAGGCTGTGGCATTAAAAAGCTCATCAACATTATTTGAAATTGTTTTTAATTCATCTTCTAAATTTGAAATATTTTTTGCTGAATAGGATATATTGGCCTTAATTGTATTAATATAGAATCTATAGCCTAAATCTGTTGGAACCCTTCCACCGGATTTATGTATTTGTTTTAAAAATCCATCTTTTTCCAATAATGACATCACATTTCTTATGGAGGCTGTAGAAAGAGCTGTATCAATTTTCTTTTGAACAAACGTTGAAGAAATAGGTATGCATCTGTTTATATAGCCCTCAACTATAGCAATAAGGATAGCTTTAAATCTTTGGTTTAGTTTTTTATATTTTTGAATTGGCATTAGTATAAAATTAAATGATTTTAAGTGCTTAAATCAAATCTTGTAAAGCTTATTATTTAAGAAACCTAGATATCGCTCTATTTGAGCCTATAAAGCCAACAAGAAGAGACAAGGAAAGAAGTACTTGAAAAATAAAAACTTGATCATAATAAATGTCAAAACGTGTTAAATCATAAATAAAATACTTACTAAAATTTAAAACGCCAATAATAGTGTAGAATGATAGGACTGTAGCTAAAAGACCATGAACTACTCCCTCAATTATAAATGGCCCCTTAACAAAGGATTTAGTAGCTCCTATTAACTGTAATGACCTGATAAGCTCTTTCTTTGAAAGAATGGTCAATTTGACTGTATTAGATATTATAAAAACAGCTATAATCAATGTTATTGATACAATAACAACCATAATCTCTAAAAAACTTTCATAATAATTCTCTATCCTTGATATCAATTTTCCTTGATGGTTAATCTCGTCAACTTCACGATATTTACGCAAATTTGAAATTATTGGTTTTATATCAATTCTAGAGGGCCAATCTTTTTTTAAATTTATCACACAACTGATAGGAAGTGGGTTGTAGCCCAAAATACTTAATATATCGTCTCCAAATTGTGACTTAAAAATTCTTTCGGCATCTTTTTTTGAAATAATCGTTATGGAATTTACACCATTAATTGATTTGAAATCAGCGGTAAGCTCTTCCACTCTTTTTTCTGTAACGCTATCTTTAAAAAAAACTTCAATTTTATATTTGTCACGAAGATATTCTATCAATTTATTTGTATTTTGGCTAACTATTAATAACGAACCTGAAACAATCAATGTAAGATAGATTGAAAATACAGATGACACAGCTGAAGACTTATGCCTCCAAACATTCTTAAAACCTTCCGCTAAAATAAAAATAAGTTTATTCATTTATTGCCTAACCGAACCGTTTTGCATCTCAACAATTCTATGGCCTCTACTCTTAATTAAGTTGTAATTATGAGAAGCCATTAAAATGGAAGTTCCTTCTTTGCTAATTTGCTCAAGAAGCTTTATTAGCTCAAAAGAAGCTACGGGATCAAGATTGCCTGTTGGTTCATCAGCTAGAATAATTTCAGGATCCTTGATTAATGCGCGAGCTATACATGCGCGTTGCTGCTCACCCCCTGATAACTCGTGAGGATAATGTGACTCCTTACCAGATAATCCAATTTCATCAATAGATTCATTAACCAATTCAACGACCTCTTCTTTATCATAACCCAAAACATGTAATGGTAAAGCAATATTTTCAAAGAGATTGCGATCTTCAAGAAGGTGGTAGTGTTGAAAAATTACCCCCACCCTCCTTCGTAAATAAGGTATTTTTCTTTTTTTAATACTCTGAGAGTCAAATTTATCAATAGTAATTTTTCCCGCTTTAGGAAAAAGATCCATATATAAAAGTTTTAATATTGTAGTTTTTCCAGAACCTGTTGGACCAATTAAAAAGACAAATTCACCATCTTGAATGGTAAGATTTATATTTGATACACCACCCCCCTTTTTGTAGCTATATGATACATTATCTATGTTTATCATGCGTATAATCTAATGTTAATGAACAAATTTAAAACAGTAGATAAATGAAAATGAAATAACCCATTAACATTAATATTGAGAGGGGTCTTCTTATTGGTTGGGTTAACCGGGATGCTAACATAACAAGGAGTCCATATACAATCATTATACCAACCTGAAATCTAATATCAACCCATTTTGCGCTTAGAGGCTGAACTACTGATGTAACTCCGAGTACGCATAATATATTAAAGATATTTGATCCAATTATATTGCCAATAGAAATAGCGCTTTGTTTTTTGTATGCTGCCATAGCAGAAGTTGCAAGCTCAGGTAATGATGTTCCAAAAGCAACAATACTCATACCTATAACAACTTCTGAAATTCCAAAAAATCTAGCTATGAATACAGATCCATCAACGAAAAGATCTGCGCCAAGAGAAAGCCCAACTATGCCAAAAATAACAAATAAAAACATTTCACCTAAATTGTCACTTTCGTAATCTTCAATTTCAACATCACTATTAACAGGTTTTTTGATACTATATATGATATAAAATAGTAAAGTGTTTACAAAAAAAGCTCCTTCAAACTTACTCAATCTACCATCTAAAGAAAATATCACGAAAATAGCACAAGAAAAAAAGTAAACATATAAATCGCGCCGAATTGAAGCGTATTTCATTTTTATTGGAAATATAAGAGCACTTATGGAAAGGACTAATCCAACATTAGCAATATTGGATCCAATAGCATTTCCAATAGCTAAAGAAGGGCTTCCTTGGAAAGCAGCATTTAAGCTTACAAGTAGTTCTGGAAGAGAAGTTCCGAATGCCACAACGGTTAAGCCAATTACTATTGTTGATATTCCGTATTTTTCAGCTATACCTACACCGCCCTTAACTATCCATTCAGAGCCTAAATATAGCATTATAGAGCCAAATATCAATAAACCAATGCTCTCTATCATATATATAATTTATTTTTATTTATATATTGCCAAACAGATTCAGTTACCATGTATCTTATAGTTTTATCCTCTGCCCATCTATCTCTTATGGTTGTAGATGAAATTTCAATTCTTGGTATACTTGCAAATTGAATTTTGGCTAAAATCCAATTTGGTATATCAGAAGGTCTAAAGCCTGGCCTAATTGCGACAATAACCCTTGATTCATTTATGATCATCTTAGGTTCTTTCCATTTTTTAAACTGTTTCAATGAATCGCTTCCCATAAGATAAAAAAGATCTTTCGACTTGATATTATTTTGTTTTTTATACTCCATTATAGTTTCAATAGAATAGGAAAGCCCTTTCCTTTGAATCTCTAAATCTGACATAATAAAATTAGGATTTTCTTTGATAGCAAAATTTAGCATTTCTAATCTTTGATCAACTGGTGAGATTTTTAACCCTTTTTTATGTGGTGGTTGATATGCAGGAATAAAAACGATTTGGTCAAAATTCTCTGCTTCAAATATAGTTTGAGCAATAATAAGATGTCCTAGGTGGGGCGGGTCAAATGTACCACCAAAAAGGCAAACTTTCATTCTAGCTCAATTCTATCAAATACGCGTTTTTGAACAAACCACTCATCTACTAAATCTTCCATATTTATATCTTCTATCTGTACGCGATTATCTTTATAATAATCTGATGCAGTTTCAAAATCATTTGTTTCGATATAGCAGGCAATGGTTTTTAAATGTGCGAGCTCTATAAAATCAGTATCATAGTACAGCTCTACTACTTGTTTAAATGCCAATAGAGCTGCTTTATATTCTTCCATTTTCATATAAAGAACACCTGACTCAAAAGCCTTTTGAGATAATTTATCTCTTAATTTTTTTATATCGGCTTCAGCCTTTTCTCTTTCATCTGAATTTGGATAATCATCGATAAATTCCTGTAATTTTTCTAGCGCTTTTTCACTATAAGTCTGATCATTGAAATATTTTGGAGATAAAGTGAGATAGGCTTCACAAATACGATACCTGGCTTTTTCAATAAAAGGACTAAATGGCATCTTTCTAAGCAGTCGATCGTATTCTGAAATAGCCATTAGATATTCTTTCGAATAAAAAAAGGATTCACCTAAATAAAATTGTGCGTCGTCACCAAGTTCTGTGTGAGAAGCGCCAATGACAACAGTATTGAAGTGATCTTGCGCTTTAATATATTTCTTTTTACCTAATGCTATTTTTCCGTTTTCAAACTCCTCGCTATAATCTAAATCTCTTCGAGTAGATGTACCTGAACATGATATCAAGATTAGAATTAATATAAAAAGTGAATATCTCATGATTTGCTTATTTATTTTGAATAAAAATGATATCATAATTTACCACGATAAGTTTAACAGAACACCACCTTCATTATAGGTTTTATATGGGGTTAATTTTATTGAAAATTTACTATTTTTTTGTAAAACATTAGTGGGGCTAATTAACGCATCTAGTCCACTTATAAAATGATTTAGCATTAATATGGAAATAGCATAACGAGCATAATGTGAATTAATATTGCTTTTATAGCGTAAATTTCGATAATGATTCTTATTTTTTGTTAAAATTACAGACTCAACATTACCCTTCTTCTCTGAATACCAATTACCCTCGCTGTCAAAAGGATTATCGAATTTATCGTCCCAGCCACCAACAAATTGATCGTATTTACCGATATTTTCATAAAAATCACGATCTCTGACAACCTCAATATCAGACCATAAATATTGATTTGATAGATTCACAAGTGAATTTGTATTGAAATAGTCTCCATTTATTTTTAACCCAAGCTTATGTGTACCAATAATAATGTCGCTCCATTTATCTGGAAAAATTATTTTAGTGTTTTCATACCACCTCTTTAAATCCCAGTGTTTGTCAGCGTGACTTTCAAAACTATTTTTAAAATCATTTGATTTTTTACTGTAATGTACATTTGAAGTAACTGCAATGATCTCAATTCCAAAGAATAGGAATGGTTTCCATTTAGGGTCATTTTTAGAAAACTGTCCCCATCCGGGAAAAATAAAAGATTTAAACATTGGAATAGGGCTATTAACGCGGACTGAGTCTTGGAAATAATTATAATTATTTATATCGTAAACATTATACTGACTAAATACAATGCTTATGGTTGAGATAATTATTAGCAACCCTCTCATTAAAAACCAAATAAGATGTTAAAATAAATCCTGTCTTCCATTCCATACATAATTTCAGTATTGTCTCCAATATCTATACTGAATTCATTTAACGGTTTATGATATTCTAAGCCAATCGCTGTAGGATAATTGTAAAAAGAATAGCCAGAAATTCTGATATGTGCACCATAGGATTGTTTAAAATTAAATGCATCTGTTCTTTTCCAAGCATCACCCGCTTGACTTTCGAAGCCAATAAGTGCGCTATTAACTAATAATGACCCAAAAGAATAATTTTTTTCTTTAAAAATAGGAAATCTTATACCTAGATCAGCAATGAATAATTCAGATCCTTGTAAACTGTAATAAGGATACCCTTTTAACCCAGTAAAGCCTCCACCAAAAAAATAGAAAAAAGAATCAGCATTTATATTAGATATTGAGCCAATTTTTGCTCCGATCTTTATAGACGATCTGTTGGTGTTAGATATATTGAAAGAATATTCACTTTCAATCTTTGTTCTAAACAGGTCATGTTTTCCAAAAGACGATGTGAGCGTACCTGAATCGGAAAGATCTAATCCTTCTATGAATTGATTGAACTCTTTAGCTGCTGATAGGCGAAAGCTAAATCCGATTGGATTAATAGCTCTATCAACACGCTGCTTGTATCGCTGAATAAACCAATTCAAACCAACCTGAGACCCTTTGTAATATTCATATCCGTAACCTGAGCGAATTTCGGGTTTTTCTTGGATATTTTCTTTGATAGATGCTCTGTATTGAGACCAGCTTGAAAATAGCTCAAACTGAGTACCGTAAAACGGAAATCTTGTGCCCGCTTTAAATTCAAGAAGTCTAAATTTTATATTATTTCTAAGACTATAAGCAGAATAATTAACATTCTCTTCTTTATTCCTTGTCATATAGTAGGTTTCAAAAAATAACGTTGGATATAAATGCTTGTATTCCATTAGAAAAAAGATGTCTTGGTCAAATAAATGATTTAAGGATGCACCCCCAATTAAACTCACTTTTTCTAAAATTTCAGATGAGTAAAAATAACTTCCAAGTTTAATCTTGCCATAGTCCATTGTAGCTCTAGGCATAAAAAACATTGGAGGGAAATGATCTTTGTAGCTTGCCGATGTATCTGCAGCAGAACCAATGATATTTATCGCTAATGACTCATTTTTTTTATAGTAATCATTAGCATAGCCAATCTGCTCATTATCATAAATTTTAATAGAATCCATAAGAGCTATACTGAATTTTCCATTTTGAAAATGCGAATAAACTAGCTTGCCATTATTATGATAATCAGCCATAAAAGCACCTCCGGTAGTATTTGATATATATCCTTGCTTTTTATCATCTATATAAAACAGATTGAAAATTCCAGTTCTATCATCGCTATAAACAATACCTTCATCAAACACATCAGCATTTCTTGCATCCCAGGATGCGGCATCTATATAAGTACCCAGCGTACTGTCAGCTAAACTTAAAAAATAAATACTTTTATTATGGTTAACCGTCATATCAAATAATAATTGATTTTTCAAAGGATCAAATGTCAAATTATTTATTATTTCATGATCGCTAAAATTGGATATTTTTTCTGAAGTACTTGAAGATAAATTTATTTTGAAAATATTTTGAGTTCCATCGTAAGTAGATAAAAAATAAATAGCGCTATCGTTTTTACTAAAAACCGGAGAAAAAGCCCTCAAGTCTCTTGTTAATCGCGTTTCTTTTTTGGTAAATAAATCATATTCATATAGATCAAAGTACCTTGATCCATCTTTATTTGGTGTAATAGATCTTTTTGAATAGATAACTGTATTTCCATTCCAGGTAGGTCTAGAAGTGACTCCGTCCATGATCTTATGACTTTCATCTTTTTTTAAATTATAAATGAAAAGATCTGTTGATCCAAAATAATCATGGTTTTGATTAGATAAATATGCAATTTTTGCACCATCATCGCTCCATTTAGGAAGAAGGTTGGCGGTACCATTATCATCAATATACCTAATGTTTTGATCGTATAGATTAGAAGATGGAGAAAGGGCGCTATATCTTTGACTAATTAAATTCATATAATCAGTATAGACCTCCCTCCCATCTTTTCCTAAAACCTCTTTCATTGCCTTTCTAACGGAAAAATTAAAAGGACTGCTTAGCGATTTCATAATATCACTTAAAGATGTATTACTGTATTTTGAGGCTATATATTTAGAAAAAGCAAATCCAGAATTATATACAGACTCGTTACCAATACCGCTTTTACCGAATGTATTTATTTCATTCCATGAAAGCATATTATTATTCAAGACCTGATCTCTCAAAATCATATCTCTAGTTGAATCCCAATAATCCCAGTCAGCACCTGGATACATGTATTGAGCTACACCCTCAGCGAGCCAAGGAGGGACTGATGTGCCTGGTATTGGATAGCTTACAAGAACATTAGGGTATCCATATAATACATCGGGTCTTTTTTCTTTTTCATAACCAATCCACTGTAAATATCCTCCAGGTATTGATTTCCCAAATTTTTGTGAACTTTGTATGGAAATAATATGAGCAAATTCATGAGTAATAACATTTTGTAGCCATCGATGTGACCCTCTTAAAGGAAAATCTAGTGGGCTTGTCCAAATGATAATTTTATTATCATAAAAATATGCTGCCCCATTAGAGATGTCATCAGTATCTGTGAAAATGATATCGGTTTTATCTGGAGGTTTATAGTTATATAAAGATGTTAAAGGAATAAATATTTCCTCAGCAATAATGGCACCTTTCCTTGCCGAAGTTTCGGTTTCAGTATAGAAATGAATTCTAAAATTATCAGTTTCAAAGGTTTGCCAATCAAGTTCAGGGTGATTATAATGAGCCTGACTCATAGCTAATGAAATTGTACAAAAGCATAGAAAATATCTCATTTAATTACGCTCATTTTAATTAACTTTTGATCAAATCCAGTTTTACCATAAACCTTAACTTTTGCAAAATAAATTCCAGACTCAACACTTTGAATGTTCCAGGGTATTTCAACGACTGATTCAAAACCCGATGAGTTTTCCGATGGAAGTTTGCTTAGCGAAGTTTCTTTAAATCCGGCAATATCATAAATATCAACTTCTATTGTTTCATACTTACCAACATTTAGTCTAATTGTAATATTTTCACCATAGGAAGGATTAGGATAAGCGTATGTTAAATCTTTGTTTAATAATTTTGCAATATCAACATTTCCAGATATATTTATTTTTACCGATCGAGAAAAATCGGGTGACCCATATTGATATGTCCATTCATTGTAAACAACAGATCCTTTTGATTCTTTAAAAAATTCTAAATGATTTGATAAAATAATTGCTTTTTTGTTCTTATAAACTCCAATTGATTGTAAATGTGAGTTTACTGGTAACGATGATGATGATACTTCTCTGCCGTTATTATCCATCACAATCATACTTCTATCGGTTTGTTCAAAAATAATTTCTGGATATATGTCACCTGTAATATCTGAAACTAAAACTGTCCCCAATGCTGAAGCGGCGACAGGAAAACCATTCTTCTTTTTGAAGTTTATATCAAAAGCATAAATATTGCCTGTAGTATCAATACCAATAATATCAATACTATTATCTAAATCTAAATCAGCCAATGAGAATGACTTAAAACTGTTATTCTTAGGCAAAAAATTATAATTCATCAAATTGTCGACAGATAGATTGATCTTAGAGCTGTCGGGCCCATAAAATTCTGTTAATTCAGGAGCACTTTGAAGCCTTAAGGCACCGTTCGTATCAATCTTAAAAAACTGATGACTTTGCTCTATGTAAATAATGCCACCTTCAGCTCCTAATAAAATAATTTCATCATTTGAAGCTATTTCAACATCCCAAGATTTAATGAAATTTTCTATTTTTGAATCAAAATTGTACCAGCTTACAATGTATGTGGTTCTAGTTCTTTCTATTAAAGCAAGAGAAAGGGGTTCTGATTTTTTTACTACACATAATTGAACATCATCTGATAATGTTTTTTTGAATTGATTTAAAATTTCAAGGTCTTTGGACCACCACAAACTATCACCGGAACCTATAAAGTCTAATATGCCATCATTATCAACATCCCATTGAAAAAGAATGGATTTATTTTTTTCAGTAAAAAATTTTCTATTACTCGAATAGCTCAGATCAAAAGACGATGAGGTATCTGGTTTAGAAAAATTATCTAAACGAATAGATGAAATATAATAATCATTGGTTTGCGTATTTGGAAATGTATAATTAGAAAATTCTAAATTATTTATTGTATTTGATCTAAAATATTGATTGTTGGAATTAAACCACATATCGCCCCAATAACCAGACGATGGGTCGGTTAATAGGTTTGAAACATAGCCTATATCTTGTGCGCCATCTGCCTCTTCAAGATCAATTCCCTTTGCTAGTTTATCATAATTTATTTTATAAGAATTAATATTCCTTGAGATCCTGCTCTCATCAATATGCCATATCAAAAACCCTGAAGCAGGCATACCCATATTATAATTATTTATTTTTGTTACTACACCGTATTCATTTTTAATAACTCCCGAAGAATCAAAAAGCACATCAATATAACTAGGGTAAATTTTTGTTTTTTCCCATACGGCTAATCTTGCTGAATCAATATCTACACCTTGTCTAAACCAATTGTTTCTGTTTTCGATTAAGAAATACTCGGAATCATTAAGAAATATTTTTGCAATACTATTTTTTTTAAGATTAGTAAGCTTTATTGTTTGTGGAGACGAATATTCAGTGGGATTCTCCCAACCCGCGTGAATCCTTGTCCAGGGGTTAGGTATAGAAGGAATCATCCCTCTACCGTTATTAGAACCTTGATCCATTAATCCAAATATTCCAATTCCAGATTCACCCGTGTCAATATTCCAAAGTGGGGGCAGTCCAACAGCAAAACCTATCATTAGTGCCCAAGTACCTGTAATGCTATACTGTATATCGCAAGGATTTGACAGAGCGCTAAAGATAGATGGGTCCATCAATGGGTGATTTTGGGATTCAGGAAGAATTAATCCATTGTTGACCGTGGAGTTTCCGACCACTAATGGTTTATCAAAATATTTCTCAATCATCCTACTATCAACAAAAGTAGAAGGAATATCCTCCGGCGTTGGGTCTAAGAATGGAAGCTTGAAGTCCTGGCCAAGACCTGGATGTATAACTGCGATCAAATCATAATTATTAAAATCAATTTGATCGACCTCGTATGCCTTTTCGATTGCATCTTTGAGCAGAGTAGTAATTCTCTTTTCATGTTCAATTTCCATTCCAAGCTCATTATAATAATTCATNGATCGANTTAATNGATAGCTTGAATCNTTCGATGCAGGATAAATATTTGATTCATCTAAATCTATTCCGAAGNTGTTATNAGAAACAGTTCTAAANTAATTNTTTACAGCTCTTAGNTGAGAATTAAAATANTTNTTNTTATGTGGAGGTGGNTCAATGATATANTCACCGCAAATNTCTGTNGGNGANATTAAAAAATCGCCATCGCCTGTAAAGCCGGGAAAGTCTCCTTTTTCGAAAGATATTCTAATTAAAGCAATCTTGAGACCACCAACCACTTCGGCNTGGAGTGTGCTCATTACTATCAATAAAGAAACAGCTGCGCGCATGCAACTGGTGAAATTCATCAGTAACTCTAAAGCTTAAAACTGCATATTCATGGAGAAGCGCATCGTGTTTGTCAGTGGATGTCCAACAGCTCCAGATGTATAACCAAAATCAAAACCATAATTTGAGAAACGAAAACCTACGCCAAACGTGGGGTTAGATATTTTACCTGTCTTATCAAAATAATAACCAGATCTCAAAGCAAAATATGATGAATACCAAAATTCCATTCCTATATTATGNACAAGCTTGTCGAGCTCATCTTGCAGTGATCTATCGTCCGCTGAACCTACCTCTTTTTGACCCCATTCATTATATTTACCCCAATTTTTATCTCCAAAAGAGGCACCGTATTCAACAGAAGTATTTATCATTTCATCAGCATCTCTAGAACCGTTTCCATTTGCATCACCTGCCCATTCCCAACCACCAATTATACGATCAGAATCTTCACCAGCAGGAGATCTATCTATATCACCTCCAAGCAACCAGTCATCAACCCAAGATGTGAAAATTGCTTTATAAAGTGGATCTTTGTGCGCTATTTCCATTTTACCGTTTTTATTATAATCGTTATTCTTTATGCTCTCATTGCCATTTTTATCATAACCACCAATAGAACCGTCACCATCCCAGTCCATATCCGGATAAGAAGACACAAGAAGTTTATCTACATCATAAACAAGGGTAAANCTATTTTGATCATTTTCGAAAGCTTTATAAGCTAACCCAAAGGTAAGATTTGTTGGTTGAGGATCAGCCTGATCAGGATCAATAAATGAAACTTTTGGGCCAATATTTGTCATAGTTACACCCATATCTAGCTGAGGTGTGAGCCAGCCCTTTTTCATATAACCAAGATCAAAACCAAAATCCATTGATGTTCCTTTTCCTTTTTCAGAACCTGTTCCAAGTTCGACAAGATGTTGATAGGAAAGTTTTGCGCTCATTCCAAATGAAGAAGACGGTGATAGTTGTGTACTGTATGACATTGCACCTGCCATCATATAGGAAGTAAATGTTCCTTGATATTGAGCATATTCATCCATTCGTACTTGCTCACCGAGGTTAAGGTAAATTAGATGTCCACCCAATGTACCTAGAGTAGGAAATTGCTTTCTAAATCCTAAGAATTCATAATACATGTCGTCAGCTAAGCTAGGTAACCAATTTACATGCATAACTGCAAGCTCTGATCCTTCCTGGAATGCAAGTCCAGCAGGGTTCCAATAACTAGCATATGCATCATTAGCAACTGCTACCTGNGCTTCACCCATACCACCGGCACGGGCGCCAGGTGAAATTAAAAGGAATATAGCNCCTGCATCGCTTTGAGCGTTAATAGACGGACTACTGAAGAACAGAAGAGCCGCCACAATTGAAAANATACGTTTCATAAAAAGTCCTNTCCCNNAATGGGATNATTNTGTTTATGTTTNTNTGAGAAACGAATCAACCGTTAGCGTTATGTANATNGCACTCCTGTNANTATTTNTNNAAATTAAACTTTTNNTCTCTANTCAAGCAAGAAAATANNATNATANTGTTAATTTGATAGCCCAAGTAGATAAAATNGGTANATATGTNANNGCNATNACNCTNANNANCATNGCNATGAANAANGGTANCGTTGANNNATAAATNGTTGGCATATCNTCNTTNAATCNATANGCNGANAGAAANAAATTCATACCAACNGGAGGNGTTANAAAACCTAATTCNANATTNGCNATAAANATAATNGCTAAATGNANNGGNTCAANTCCAAAATANGCACCAATNGGNGNAATTAGNGGAACTGNAATNATGATTGCAGAAAAAATATCCATCATACATCCAATCGCTAATAAAAATATATTCAACATTATTAAAAAAACAAATTTTGATGAGATGTTGCTTTTAACCCAATCAAGCAATTGGAGAGGAACCTGTGCATCAACAAGAAAACTTGTCAACCCCATAGCTACACCAAGAATTATTAACACTCCACCAATCAATGTACCACATTCGTTGCTAATTTTTACTAAATCTTTCCAACGTAAATCTTTATAAACTATTACTTCAATTAATATCACATAAATTACTGTTATTGCTGCGGTTTCAACTAGTGTAGTAAAACCACCAAATATTCCAAATAATATAAAAAAGGGTATAATTATCTCCCATTTAGCTTCTTTAAATGCTTGTATGGCTTTATTTAAATTAAATCTATGCCGAGATATAGAATGATTTCGTCCTTGCCAAACTGCCCACCCGCTAACTATACCAACTCTAATTAAACCAGGAAGAAGGCCGGCTATAAAAACACTTTTAACGGATATTCCAGCTGTTAATGCATAAAGTATCAATGGAAGACTAGGAGGAAAAAGTAAACCCAGCGAACCTGCAGCTGTAACAAGGCCCAATGAAAATGATTTTGAATAACCTTCTTTTACTAAAAGAGGGAGAAATAATCCACCCAAAGCAAGAATTGTAACACCGGATCCTCCAGTTAATGCTGTAAAAAAACCGCATAAAAGCACAAGAATTACTGGTGTTCCACCAGGAATCCAACCAAAAAAAGATCTAAATAGCCTTACTAACCGATCCGATGCTTTGCTTTCAGCAAGAATATAGCCAGCAAGGGTAAAAAGAGGTATAGTGGGTAATGTTGGGGAAACAACTATTCTATAGGCTTCAGCTGAAATTGCTGATAAAGGGGTCCAATCACTCCAAAATAAAAATATAGCTAAACCACCTAAACCTATAAATATTGGAGCGCCTCTGTAAAGTGAAATCATCAAAAATAGAATGATAATCCAAATTAAATATGGATTTTCACGAAAAAAATCGAAATAGAATAATATACTCAATAGCGAAATTGATAAAATCAGATAGATCTTATGCTTTGAAGCGCTATAGGAATTTTGAATTAAATGAAATGCAATTAAAAGAAAGCCTATTGGCATGATTAATTGAGCGGTCCATCTAGGTATTAATGGAGATATATTCATAGGATATTCCATTTCAACTTTTACTAAATGCCAGGCACCGTAAGCTAAACAAAAAACAATAAAAACAGAAATAACCTTAGATATATAATTATATGTTTTTATAGAGTTTTCGCTATTAAATAAGGGAGTTGATGTTAAAGATAAAAGTCGATTTTTTCTTGCAGCAATAATTGCACCTGAAAAACCTATCCACAAAGTAAGATGCTGAACAATTACCGAAGATGCAATAACACCCGTTCCTTTGAAGATTCTAGCAACTACCTCGATTGAGGGTAAAATGACAAGCAAAAATGAAATAACTAAAGTAAAATACTTTTCAAATCTGTTTATATATGTAGAAAAAATACTTAAACCCTTAGATCTTTATATTTGAATATTCAATGAATTAATTCTCTAGTTTAATTTCAAAACCCTTGTAATCGTTATCAGGCAATACTTTGGGTAGATTAAAATCTAAATTAGTCATTAATGTAAATATTAAAGTATCTAGATTTTCAACCTTCTCCTTGGTGTTCAACTTCCATTCGTGACCAATTTCATTGATTCTTCCAGGATAAGACTGTGCGCCTAAAATACTAGTTAGTGCCCAATAAAAATATTCTACAATCATGCAATCATATGTACAGGTAATATCATCATAGCTATACCAAGCATTTGAAGGGTATTGTGATGGAGGTGTTTGAAAGTACCCTCCCCTAGCTTCATCCATTGCTTTGGCTATAGAAGATCCTTTAACTTCCTTAAGATCAGGATAGACATAGGAATAGCCTTCATGTGTGATCAAATGCAAAACCTCTTCTAATGATGCATCAAATCTTCTATTAGGAGCATTTGAATTAAATGAAGGAATGGTTTCATCGTCAAATAATAATTGGGAATTATTTGAAAAATTATATTCACCAGACATCCATGCAGCTTCAGCTTCACTTTCATTATTAAACATCAATAATGTTGCATTCCGGGAGATTAGCATCTCGTGCACTAATTTATTATCAACAATACCATCTTCATCATTATCTAAATATTGAGCCATTATTTTTGCAGCATGAATAATCTTTAAATCAGAAGTTGTTGCTGAGCCAAATATATTAAGATCGAAAACCTTAATATTTTTTGGTAATAACTTTTTTTCTTCTTGCAATGAAGGCTTATGGCAAGAATAAGATATTGGAAGAATGATAAATAATAAAAAATAGATAAAATTGCAATTCATGAATATAAATTACAAATAATTATTCTCGAATTCTAGCGGAGAGGACAGGATTCGAACCTGCGAGGGCGTGAACCCAACTCGCGTTCCAGGCGAGCGCCTTAAACCACTCGGCCACCTCTCCAGGAAAATATCATTTTTCTTCCTCAGCTGGAGCATCTTCCTCTTTAGGAGTCTCTTCTTCAGCTGGAGCATCTTCCTCTTTAGGAGTCTCTTCTTCAGCTGGAGCTTCTTCCTCTTTAGGAGTTTCTTCTTCAGCTGGAGCTTCTTCCTCTTTAGGAGTTTCTTCTTCAGCTG
>NHFJ01000014.1 GCA_002172545.1 Fidelibacterota bacterium TMED108
TTATTTTATTTAAAACCATCATTCTTTGTATTGTTAATATGGGTAAAAATGATAGTAAAAACATTATTAAGTATATTTCATCAATTGATATACTTAGATAGTCTAAAAGACCTGCTAGCCACTCACCGATTATTCGAGAAAAGTGCCTAATGCTCATTAAAAATGCAAATTGTGTAGCTGCTATTGCCTTAATTGAAAGACCCATACACAGTGAAAGGCTTGCAGACATCACAAATGAACCCATTACGGATAATAATATCAATATTAAGGAGCCTATATATAAATTAGAAATTTGGCCGCTTAAAATAAATACTGAGATCATTGTCAGGGCAATTATAAGCTGGGATATTATGATAATTTTGTAGGGACTGTATTTGTCCGATAAATAACCTCCGCCTATAGCTGAGAAAATTCCAATATATAGCCCAAGAGAACGTATTTTTGTTAAAATTTCATGATCCCAACCAGCAATATTTGTATATAGATTAGATATGCTAACATAATGCATTCCAAAAGAAATATTAGATACTAAGCAAAATAATATTAACATAAAAATTAGAGGAGTAACTGATGTTTGATATAAGCCATATAATGCTTTTTTTAAATCTATGGCCTGTTCTTTTTTTGATAGCTGTGAAAAAGAAATCATTTTATCTGTAATATTTTCTTTCTGGAAGATTATAAAAAGAGAGCTTGCTAATAATGTAATTCCGAACAATTCAAAAGTTTGATTTAATCCATAATTTCTAATTAAGATTGAGCTTATAAGAGCAGAAATACTAACACCAAGGGTTCTTGCGCCCCACATAAAACCATTGCTTATACCCCTTTCATCTTTATCAAGTATGTCTATTGCGAGACCATCTGTTGCTACATCAAGAATTGATGTGCTGAGTATTATTAGAGATAATGATAATCCTATTAGTACTGGGGATAAATGTATTGAAATAAATTGAGATAAAAATAAAAAAATAAGACTCAATAGTATTAATGAACTCAATATCCAGGGTTTTCTTTTACCCATTTTTGATAATTGATATGAGTCGACAAATGGCCCAATGATAAATTTAAGTGTCCATGGTAAGGAGGCTATTGAGGTTATTATAGCAATATCACCTATAGAAAAGTCTTTAGATGCCAACCAATCTATTAAAGAAAAATAAATCAGGCCCTGGGGCACACCCTGAATAAAGTATAAAAAAGAAAGTCCAACACGTCTATTTAGACGGCTGTTAGAAAGAACCAAAGATCTACTCCATTGATGTTTCTTGTTTTTTTACTGCATCAGAAACTTCTCGATCAATTCCTAATGCAAAATCTGAGACATACGGGTTTGTTAGTCTTTCGTTTCCAAAAGTAGACATTGGACCATGGCCAGGTATAAATCTTATCTCATCACCTAGGGGCCATAATTCATTAACTATGGAATTAACCAATTGCTGATGATTTCCTCTCGGTAGGTCAGATCTCCCTATCGATCCTTGGAATAAGACATCACCAACAGCAGCTATCTTTGCTTCTTTATGAAAAAATATTACATGCCCAGGAGTATGACCAGGACAGTGACGAACACCAAATATTTGATTTCCTATTGTTACTTCATCACCACCCTCTAGGAATCTTGATGTCTCAAAAGACTCTGCAGGGGAAAAATTATATTTCTTTCCCTGTTCCTCAAGACTTTCAATTAAAAACATATCATCTTTATGAGGACCCTCTATTGGAACATTAAGTTTACGGGAAAGTTCAGCAGTTGCACCTGCATGATCTAAGTGCGCATGTGTAATAAGTATTTTTTCAATTTTCACATCATACTTATTTATTGCGGTAATTATTTGATCGATATCTCCGCCCGGATCAATTACAGCGCCTTTTTTAGTTTCTGTGCACCATAAGATAGAACAGTTCTGTTGGAACGGAGTAACCGGTATAACAAAGGCGTGTACAGCAAGTTCTTTTTCTTCGGTCATGATTCTATTGTATATCCTTAGAGACTTATTTAGCCAATCACTTCTTTTAAAAAGTCTTGCATTGCTTTCCATGAACGTCTATCTGCATCTGGATTATATGCCATTCCCATTTCTGGCGAATTTGCCTCTTTATTTGTAAATGCATGAGAAGTTGATCCATAAGCATGAATTTGCCAATCAGCCTTAGACTCTGTGAGTTCATTTGCAAGCCCATTAACATCTTCGTGTGGAACCATAGGATCATCATTGCCATGTAAAACAAGAACTTTTGTATTTATGATGTTCCCGTCAGTATTTCCAGGCTTATTAAAAATACCATGGAAAGAAACTACACCAGCTATATCAGAGCCTATTCTTGCAACATCCAGAACGCAAAGGCCTCCAAAACAGAAACCAATACTAGCAATTTTAGAATTATCTACTCCAGCTTCTGATTTTACTGCATCGATTGCTGATAGCATTCTTTTTTGAAGTTTTGATCTATCAGAAAGAACATTATTCATTAATTCTATATTTTCTTCTGGTGAGCTTCCAGTTTTCCCTTCTCCATACATATCTACAGCAAATCCAGAATAGCCCAAGTTATTCATCGACTTTGCTTTGTCGAGTGTAAACTGATCTCTACCTGCATAAGTTGGTACAACTAAAACAACGGGAGCATTCGCATTGCTCTCATGAGGAAAGAAAATACCTTCTAGGCGAGTATCATCATCAAAATAATCAATAACTTTTCCCATTCATAACTCCTATTATTCTGGCATATTTCCGGAAACAACTGACATTGCATTATCAACTCTTATTTGAGCTCCATTTACAAATTTAGATTCATCTGAGGCAAGATATAATGCAGCATTTGCAATATCTAGAGGTTCACCAACTTTATTACTTTCTACTGGAGCCTCTTGGACAACAGGTGAGGCTCCAAATTTTTCTTCCATAAGTGCCGGAACGCTTGCAACCATTGGAGTTGCTATTCCGGATGGATGAATTGTATTACAACGAACACCATTTTTTGCTAGACCACAGTGCACTGCTACAGCCCTACTATAGGCTTCAATTGCACCCTTGGCTGCACAATAAGCAGCAACATATGACTCTCCTTGAACTGAAGCGATTGAACACATATTTACTATTGATCCACCACCTGTTTTAGCCATCACTGGTATAACATATTTACATCCAAAAAAAGTACTATCCATGTGAACTGACATAGTGAATCTGTATTCTTCAGTTGTTTGATTTTCAGGATTACCAGGTTTAACTATACCAGCATTATTTACAAGTATATCAATACGGCCATATTTTTCTTCTGTTTCATTTATGATTTCTACCCATCGATCTTCATCAGTAACATCATGCTTAAAAAAAGTTCCACCTAATTTATCTGCTAAGGCTTGACCCTCTTTTTCTGCGATATCAGTTAAAACTACTTTAGCTCCTTCTGAGGCAAAAAGTTCAGCATCAGCTGCACCTAAACCCATAGCTGCACCTGTTATAATCGCTACTTTTCCTTCTAGTCTTCCTGTCATATTCTTTCTCCCTATATATTTTAATTATTGACCATACATTTCTTCTTGAGTCGGCAATCGATTCAGTTGAATACCGCCACTTACTCGAATTAAATCTCCAGTAGTAAAGCAATCATCTGATGCCATCCATACTGCAGTATTAGCAACATCTTGAACATTCGCAAGTCTTCCAAGTGGAGACTCTTTTGTCATTGCTTTTATTGGACCGTCCATATCAAACAAAGCTCCTGTCATAGGAGTATCTACTAGACCTGGAGACAATGAATTAATCTTAAGTCCTTTATGTTGGTATTCTTTTGCAGCTATCTGAACAATTTTATCAGTTGCTGCTTTAGTTCCGACATAGGCGGAAAGACCAACAGCTGATAATTCAACTGTGACAGATGTTGTTGTTATGATTGAACCACCATTTTCCATAATATTGGCAGCTTCTCTGATAAAAATTGTTGGCCCTATAAAGCTTACTTCTGTATATTTTCTTAAATGATCCCTTGTTAGCTCATTAAGTGGCCCTGGCTCATACATACCTGTCGTATTTATTGCAATATCAACTTTACCATAAGTATCTTTTGCTACTTTAAATAAGTTTTCTATATCTCCATCTACAGTAATATCACAAGTTTGAGCCTTTCCATTAAGCTCAGTTTCCAACTCATCCAAGGGTTCTTGGCGGCGTCCACTTATAACTACTTTTGCACCTTCATTAGCATAGGATTTTGCAATAACACCTCCTAAGCCCTCTATTGATGATGCTCCCAATATTACGGCGACTTTTCCGTCCAGCTTACCCATTAATATTCTCCAAATATTTATCTATTGTTTGATGGAAATGTCTCGTTCTTGCTTCCTGATAGTTTCCAAGTGATTGTCCTTTTTTGAAACTTGATTTAAATCCTTTTGTTTGGGATAGCAAATTATTTGTATCTTGATCATAAACGGCGCCTAAGAATTCTGTTCCAGGGCATTTTGTATAACTATCTTCTATCTCTAGTGCAAAAGGTTCTGGCGGAGGTGGGCATGGCCCATCAATAGGTTTTGGTCTGAGAAATAGTAAATCAAAAAGGGCACCATCAACGCCATTTGGTCTAAATCTATAAACCATTGATAATTGAAGGCCTGGGAAAAAAAATGCATTTGGAAAAGCAAAATATTCAATTGAATCAATTGTCTCAGTAACAGTGAGATGAGAGAAATCTTGTTTGAATTTTTCTTTCATTGTCTCCTGAACATGCTCCGCATAAGCCTCTCTGGCTGAAGTTCCTTCAGGTAATTTTTGTCCTGCACCTTCTTCTGTTCTTTTACCCATCAATATATCAAAAATCTCTTGCTCAGAAGGACGATTTTCAGTTATGTGAGGACTTGTGTATCCAATAGTATGAACAAATCTTGAAATATGATCACCAAAAATATCATAATCCGCGTTAGCATCACCTGCAGTATAAACTCCTTCCGAATGAGTTTCTAAAACATGATAAGCCTCTAAAAAGGCCTCAGCAGAAACCTTCCAATTTGCAGGTAACTTTTTTATTACATGAGTTTCTATATAACGATCCTCAAGTTTCCAATTTTCAAAATGTCGAGGAAGAACTCCCAAATATTCACTGAGAGGTTTAGCATTTTCATCAAAGTTAATAAAAATAAAACCACACCAAATATCAAACTTGATTTCCGGAAGAGAGAATTCTTCCTTATTTACGTGAGGGAAATCCCAATCACATGGTAAAAATTCTAATTCGCCTTTAAGAGACCATGACCAACCATGAAATGGGCACTTAAGCTCTTTACAAAAGCCTGAGCTATTTGCAGGCTTTAATTGAGTACCTCTATGTAAACAAGAATTGTAATAAACTTTAATTTCATTATCTTCTGTTCTGACGATTATAGCTGAGCGATCTCCAACATCATAAACATAATAATCCCCTGGCTCAGGTATGTGTTCTTCTCTGCAGGCCCATTGCCAAACTTTGGACCACATATGCTCATCCTCTGCATTTGCAAATTTTTCAGAAGTATATCTTTCATATGGAATATCTTCATCACCTAAAAAATTATAAGATTCTTCCAGCAACGGTTTAGGTGCTCCGCCTTTATCATTTTTTATTAATTCTTTAGTGCTTGGGTGATCTGGACACCTCGCATCCCCAGGCTTTGTTTCTTCATTTAAGCTCATTGATTTTCTCCCTCAATTTAAAACCAATCTTATCAATTAATCTAAAAAAAATTTATATCTTAGTAAATCATTATTAAAAATTGTTTGGTATATATTTATAATGGATGTTTTACCTCAAAAATAAAATGATCATCCTTTTTAACAACGTAACCTGCTGATGGAGATGCAAAATGTGTTCCAAAAACTAAGGTTTTTTCATCAGCGTAATTTAATAATTTTCTTCGTCTAGTTTCTTTTGCAAGTTCTGGATCCCAGTCTGCAGACGAAATCCAGTCAAGTTTTTCCATTTGGCATGGATGATGCAAGAAGTCACCAGTTATAGCTGCTTTTTCACCATTGGATAAAATTTTTATACTTACATGCCCTGGTGTGTGACCTAATGTTGGCTCAAGGGTTATTTCCTCGCATATTTTTTCATCAAGTTCGACAAACTTAACGAGGCCAGAGTCAATAATAGGTATGATCGAGTCATTTATAAATTCTGCATAAAGAGGGTTTCCTAATTGTTTTTCAGTATAATTCCATTCCTCTCTACCAAATAAATAATCTGCCTTTTTAAATGTTGGTTCCCATTTGTCATCTACTAAGATGGTATTCCAACCAACATGGTCTGTGTGAAGATGAGTACATAATACTGTATCAATATCGTCTGTTTTATATCCAGCGCTCTCTAAGTCTTCAAGGAATTTAGTTTGTAGATTGTTCCATGAAGGGATGTGTCTTTCTTTATCATTACCAAGGCAAGTATCAACAATAATACACTTTTCTTTGGTCTCTATAACAAGCGCATGAACACTTACAATGGTATTTCCTTTGCTATCTGAAAAGTAAGGTTGAAGCCATGGCATTTTTATAATATTTTCAGGAATAGCATCTGGCACAACAAACATAGGGCCAGCTCTTTCACCTTCAATTATTCTAGTTATTTTCACATCGCCAACTTTCCAAGAACTTACTTTATTTTTCATTATTATTATCCTGGATACGGTATTTCTTCTGATTCATAAAAATGAGCTTCAACATCAATTGGGTTTTTTGACATTTCTTCTCTAAATACTGCTACGTGTTCTGTTTCTAAATGATCTTTTAGTGACTGGAGATCTTCCCAGAGTTCAGTAATTCTCATAACATTCGGATTATTAATATCTGCACTAAAAGCATAATCTAGGCATCCTTTTTCTTTTAATGTTTCTTGTTCAAGATCAAAGATCACATTTTTTAAGTTTAAAATATTTTCACTAGTTGTTTTAGCTTTTGCATTAACTACTATCATTATTCCCTCCCTTCGAAGCCTTATTCAAGACCTCAAAAACTAATTGGTCAAGATACTAAATTTAATTGATGTAGAATTTTACCTATCTATATATTTTCATATCTTTACTATGGTGATAATCTGACTACATTATAATGATAAAGAGTGAATTTAGAAGGGGAGTCAAATGCCACAGACTTTTAATTATATTGATTTTAGCGAAAAGCTAACTGCAACTCTTGATAAATCTGCATCTTTATCAAAGGATAGATATATATCTAAAGATTTTATGCAATCCGAATGGGAAGGTATATGGACTAAAGCATGGTTATTTGCTGGTTTGGAAAGTGATCTTTTAGAGCCTGGTGATTTTTTTATTTATGATATTGGTCGTGAGTCAATTGTTATTACTCGTAATGATGAAAATGAAATTTCAGCCTTTTATAATGTATGTCAGCATCGGGGAAATAAAATTGTTACTCTGGAATCTGGTTCTTTTAGCAAGGTTTCATGCCCCTACCATGGATGGACATATGGATTGGATGGGACTCTAGAGCATGTACCGGATAGGGAATTATTTAAAGAAGGTGTCCCTTGTGACAAAAAATCTCTAAAGCCTGTTAAGGTTTCGGTATGGGCCGGTTTAGTTTTTATTAATATGGATGAAAATTCATCTTCATTAGAAACTTTCCTTGGACCAATAGTGGATCAGTTAAAGCCCTATAAATTTGAAAAAATGAATCTTGTTAAGCATCAAACTGTTTCTCTTTTGGAGACTAACTGGAAAACAGTTAGAGATAATTTTTTAGAACAATATCATGTCGACTTTATTCATCCTCAGCATGCTAGTTTTGTTGATTGTTGTGATGCAGAAAATGATTTATGGCCTTTTGGTCATACAAGAACAATGGTCACGAGCCCTGTTGTTAACCCAAGGTATTCAACCCCAGAAGAACCACCAGAGTTTATGAAGGATTATCTCAAAGGCCTTAGATTAAACCCAGATGATTTTCATGGAAAAGTCCCCGAGATTCGTAAGGCTATTCAAAAACAAAAAAGAGTCATCGGTGATGAGTTAGGTTTTGATTTTTCTGAGTTTACAGATGATCAGGTTTCGGATGTTCTTCAATACGATATTTTTCCAAATATTTTTATGACAATTCATCCTGAAAGATTATGGATTTTTGGTCCTAAGCCTCATNACTCTGATCCAAATAAATGTTCTTTCACTAAGTGGTCTTTTCAAATACCAACACATCAAGTTCGAGATGAATCTAAGGAGTTGGAATTACTTCCGGGGTCGTCTTTCTATGAACAAACTGGTTCTAGACCTGAACATGATATTTTTACCAGAGAGGATGTTGTTCAAGGAAGAAAATCCTTAACTGTGACAATAGATCAAGATATTCACTATTTAAATGACATGCAGGCTGGTATGCATTCAAAAGGTTTTGATAGCGCTACATTAAGTAATGATGAGGAGAGGCTCCAGCACTTTCATGACTGGGTAGATAATTGGATTAGCAAAGACTCTCTTTGGTCTAAAATAAGTTAAATAATCTAAATGTCTAAAAAACCACTTTCAAAGAGAATTTTATTTTTTTATGGATTATCTGATATGCCATTATCAGTGGCAAATGTTCCTCTTGCTGCTTATATTCCTAATTATTATGGGGCAGANCTTGGTGTTAGTTTGGCTGCAATAGGTTCAGTATGGNTATTCGCTAGACTATTTGATGCAATCACGGATCCGTTAATTGGATATTTAGGTGACAAAACTGATACTCGCTGGGGAAGGCGAAGAATATGGATGCTTGGGTCAATTCCATTCCTTATGTTATCCGTTTATAAGATTTTTTTTCCATCCTTAGATGTTGATGCTGGTTATTTATTGTTTTGGCTTGTTATCTTTTGGCTAGGATGGACAATGCTTTTTATTCCATATTATGCATGGGCTGCAGAATTATCACCTGACTATAATGAAAGAACTACAATTGCGGCATGGAGGATGTTTCTTGGGATGGTTGCAAATGTTGCAACAAAAGTTCTTCCGGTAGTCGCTTTATTGCTTTTTTCCTATGGAGGTACAAAAGAAGTTGTTGAAATGATTGGTTGGGGATTACTTTTCTTGATACCTGTGGCTATCTCTTTAACAACTTATAATGTGCCTGAAAAGAGAGATTATACCTCAACTAAAATACCAATTTTAAAAGGTTTAAAAGTTATGTGGAATAACAGTCCTTTTAAAAGACTAGTATTTGCCTTCTTCTTTACAAGTATGGGAACGGCATTATCTACAGCGGTAGTTTTATTTTATATAAGAGGTGTTACTGGGGAAGAAGAGGCTGGAATTATTTTTCTTCTTTTTTATTATACGTCTAATTTATGTGGCATTCCCTTTTGGGCATGGTTTTCTAGTAAAATAGGAAAACATAACGCCTGGATGATTGGCCTAAGTTTTTTCATAGTTATGAGCCCATTTTATATGTTACTTGGTCAGGGAGATTTTTACTGGATGCTTCCAATAACAGCTACAACTGGATTTGCTGGGGCAAGTTTTTATGTAATGCCTAACTCTATGAAAGCTGACGTAATAGACCTTGATACTTTAAACTCAGGAGAGGATAGAGCGGGTCAATTTTTCGCTGTTTGGTCTTTTGCTTCAAAAGTTGCTCTCTCTTTTGGTCCCTTTTTAGGTTTAATGCTCCTTTCTTTAATTGGCTTTGATTCAACGCCTGGCGCAATTAATAGTGATAATCAAATTTTAGGATTAAAATTACTTTTTTCTTTCGCATGTCCAATCTGCTTTTTTATTGTTTTATTGATTGTAAGAAAGTACCCAATCACAGAGGATGTTCAATTAGATATTCGTAAAAGACTAGAAAAACAAAAAGAAGAAGCTACGAAAATTGTTGAGAATTCTAATGGCTGAAAAAAAATTAACAAATAAAAAACTTTTTTTTTATGGCATTTCGGAAATGCCTATCTCTATTGCTTCTCTCCCATTGCTCACATATTTACCAAATTATTACGGTTCAGATGTTGGAATAAGCTTAGCGGCAATAGGAACTGTTTGGCTTATTGCAAGAATATTTGATGCTTTTACTGACCCGCTTATTGGCTACTTGGGTGATAGAACAAAAACACGATGGGGAAGAAGAAGAGTATGGATGGTTGCATCAATACCAATTTTAGTTCCTGCTGTTTATTTCTTATTTTTCCCTAATGAAGAAACAGTTACCGCAACATATCTTTTATTTTGGTTAGTAATATTTTGGCTTGGATGGACGATGCTTCTTATCCCTTATTACGCTTGGGCTGCAGAATTATCCCCAGACTATAATGAAAGAACAACTATAACTGCCTGGAGGAGTTGGCTTGGTATGGCGGGAAATGTTTTAAGTAAATCAATTCCAACCCTTGCTTTATTTTTTTTCGCATATGGAGGAACTAGAGAAGTCGTACAGATGATAGGGATTTTTATGATAATTCTTATACCTCTAACAATTTTGTTAACCGTCTCTAATGTTGATGAAAAAATTGATTATGTTGCTCCTAAACTTTCTCTTCTAGAGGGATTAAAAATTATGTGGAAAAATTCTCCTTTTAAAAGATTAGTTTTAGCATTCTTTCTTCATACAACTGGGGTGGCTGTCTCAAGTGCTACTTTTATATTTTTTATAAGAGGTGTTCTCCAGGAAGAGAAGGCTGGTATAGCATTGCTTCTTTCATATTATATTATAACACTTTTTGCGATACCGCTTTGGGTTATAATTAGTAAAAAAATTGGCAAACATTGGGCCTGGACTCTCGGCTTACTTTGTTTTGTTTTTACAAATCCATTTTATATGCTTTTGGGTCCAGGTGATATTTACTGGATGATGCTTGGATTGATGATCACTGGATTCGGAGGGGCAACTAGCTATGTTATCCCTCACTCTATGAAGGCTGATGTAATTGATTTAGATAAATTAAATTCAGGTGAAGATAGGGCTGCATCTTTTTTTGCAGTATGGTCTTTTATAACAAAAATTTCTTATTCATTCGGCCCTTGGTTTGCATTTATGATGTTGGCTTATATAGGTTTTGACCCTACTCCTGGTATTGTTAATGAAGGTAATAACGTGCTAGGGCTGAAGTTAGTTTATTCATTTAGCACTTCTATATTTTTTGTTGCGACTATTTTAGTTCTTTATAAATATCCTTTAACACAAGCTAGACATGAAGAGCTAAGAAGAGAACTTGAAGAAAAGGCCTCGATTTAGTTTTTTGGCCAGTGCATCTTTTCTCTATGATAAACATCATCATCTTGTCTTTTGCCCCTATGACAATCTGAGTCATCAAAATAAGGATCATTTGTTGGTTCGGTTTTTGACCAATCATTAACTTCTGATCGATAGGCTATCTTCCAAACGCCATCTCTTCTCCCATAACGGTCAAGATATCTTCCAGCTATAATAACATCAGTGTTAACATCATTTTCAATGGTCTTATGATAAGCATTAAAATATATTTCACCATAAGC